>JBCDBK010000020.1:0-62292 GCA_039184115.1 Planctomycetota bacterium
GCAGAACTCCAGCAGGCAATCGCGCGAGCATGCCTCGGCGGAGTCGCACCGCACGTTCGGACGCCAGAGGATCGTCACCAGCTGAAATGATCAACAGCTCGGAAGCAAAAGTAGTCCGGGAGGGACTCGAACCCCCGACCAAGGAATTATGAGTTCCCTGCTCTAACCAACTGAGCTACCGGACCAGAATGAAGGGTTTCCAGTATCGCGAAAAGCACGGCGACACGCAATCGGCCCGAAGAAGTAGGTTGTCGGCGAGTGTGGCTACTCGTCGTCCTCGCGCAGGTTGGCGAGCACGGTGTAGTCTTCTAACGTGGTGGTATCGCCGACGGTCTCTTTGCCGGCGGCGATATCTTTGAGCAGTCGGCGCATGATTTTGCCAGAGCGTGTCTTGGGCAAGGCGCCCGTGAAGCGGATATCGTCGGGTTGGGCGAGGGCGCCGATCTCTTTGCGGACATGCTGCTTGAGGGCTTGCCGAAGTTCGTCGCTGGGATCGGCATCTTTGACTGTCACGAACACGGCGACGGCTTCGCCTTTCAGATCGTCGGGTCGACCAACGGCGGCGGCTTCGGCGACGTTTGGATGGGAGACGAGTGCGCTCTCGATTTCGATCGTGCTGAGCCGGTGCCCCGAAACGTTGAGCACGTCATCGATACGACCCATGATCCAGTAATAGCCATCGTCGTCGCAGCGGGCATTGTCGCCGGCGAGATACTTTCCGGGTACGCTACTCCAATAGACCTCGCGGTAGCGATCGTCATCGCCCCAAATACCGCGTAGCATACCTGGCCATGGATGAGAGATCGTAAGCCAGCCACCTTGATTTGGCGCGACGGGCTTGCCATCTTCGTCAACGATTTCGGGCAGGATACCTGGTAGCGGTTTGGTGCAACTGCCGGGCTTGGTCGCGATGGCTCCTGGCAGCGGGCTCATCATGATGCCGCCGGTCTCGGTCTGCCACCACGTATCGACAATCGGGCAACGCTCGCCGCCGATCTTCTTGTGGTACCACATCCAAGCTTCGGGGTTGATACCCTCGCCGACGGTGCCAAGCACCCGCAGGCTCGACAGATCGTGTTTTTCGATATGGTGATCACCCCACTTGATAAAGGCGCGAATGGCCGTCGGTGCCGTGTAGAAGATCGTCACCTTGTACTTCTCGACGAGCTGCCAAAAGCGACTCTCGTCGGGGTGATTGGGCGCGCCTTCGTACATCAGGCAAGTTGCACCTGCCGATAGCGGTCCGTAAACGATATAGCTGTGCCCAGTAATCCAACCGCAGTCAGCCGTACACCAGTAGATGTCGTCTTCGCGATGATCGAAGACCCACTGAAACGACTTCTTCGCGTACAGGTTGTAACCGGCGGTGGTATGTTTGATGCCTTTGGGTTTGCCGGTCGAACCGCTCGTGTAGAGGATGAACAGCGGCGCTTCGCTGTCGAGTGGCGTGGCTGGGCAGTCAGCGGACGCGTCGGCCATCAGTTCGTGCCACCAGTGATCGCGACCGGGCTCCATATGGATCGCTTCGTTGACTCGGTCGAGCACGATGCAGTGCTCGACCGTGGGCGATTTGGCCAGTGCTTCGTCGACGGTCTGTTTGAGCGGCAGCGCTTTGCCCCTACGCCAGCCGGCGTCAGCGGTGAGTTGCAGCTTGGCATTCGCATCGTTATTACGATCGGCGATTGCTTCGGCAGAAAAGCCGGCAAAGATGACCGAGTGGACGGCACCAATCCGCGCGCATGCGAGCATGGCAATCGCTAGTTCGGGTACCATTGGCATATAGATCGAAACGACGTCGCCTTCGCCAATGCCCAACTTCTTGAGCACGTTCGCGAACTTGCAGACTTCGCGGTGAAGTTCAGAATAGGTAAGTGTCCGCGTGTCGCCGGGCTCGCCTTCCCAAAGGATGGCGGTGCGGTCACCGTGACCTTGGTCGATATGTCGGTCAAGACCGTTGTAGCTGACGTTCGTCTTGCCGCCGACGAACCATTGCGCGAACGGTTCGTTCCAATCAAGTGTCTCGTGGAAGGGCTCAAACCAATGCAGTTCCTCGCGGGCTAGTTCGGCCCAGAAGGCGGGCGGATCGGCCTTCGCCTGTTCCCACAGCGTTTGGTAATCGTCGAGCGACTTAATGCGGGCCGACGCAGCGAATTCCGCACTTGGCGGGAAAAGCCGCTCTTCTTGCATGACGGTATCGATTTGGCCACTTTGCTCGCCCATCGGACAGCGCTCCCTAAATGCGAATAAGAGTTTTGATTAGAGCCCTGATTTTAGCGAAAATGGGCACCGCTTCCAGGTAGGTAAGATCTTGGGCGGCGAGACGAACAGAAAAGGTATGGATTCGACAGACAATGATGCCTAAGTGAGAATCTCAAAGTGCGCCCAAACAATCCCAACCGCGAGTCCATCGAGGCGAGCCTTCGACTGCACGTGGACAGACTAGCCAGCCTGATTGGTCCACGACACTTGGGTCGACCAAAAACCATTGCCGCGACGCTAGGCTATCTGCGTGCGCAGTGGGCAGAGATAGGCTATGCCGTCAGCGAGGAGACCTACGACGCGATAGGCGAGGAGGCAACGAACCTGATCGTCGAAACCCCTGGGGAACGCAGAGCGAATGAGATCGTTCTGCTTGGCGCCCACTACGATACCTGCGGCGACACGCCCGGTGCTGACGACAATGCGTCGGCGGTGGCGGTCTTGCTAGAAGTCAGCCGACTGCTCTTCAACCATGCCGGCGGCAGGACTGCGCGGTATGTCGCTTTCGCCTGCGAGGAACCACCGTACTTTAACTGCGACGCGATGGGCAGCCAGCACAACGCCCGCGAAGCCCGCCGCCGAGGCGACGACATCAAGGCGATGCTGTGCCTGGAAATGGTTGGCTACTTCCGCGACGAAGTCGGTTCACAACAGCTCCCTAGCTCTCTGCCGAGATTTGTTCGTCCTTTGTTTCCGCGCCGTGGAAATTTTTTGGCGGCTGTCGGCAACCTGCGATCGATGCATCTGCTCTGGCCATTTCGACGCGGTTTCAAACGCGAAGCGAGACTACCACTGTTCTCGATCTCGCTCCCAGAGATCATTGGCGAGATACGACTGAGTGACAACAGTTCTTACTGGGACCAAGGCTATCCAGCGCTCATGTTGACTGACACGAGTTTCTTGCGAAATCCAAACTACCACATGCCGACGGACACGCCAGATACCCTCGACTACGTTCGCATGACGGAAGTTGCAATTGGCGTCGCTGGCGCGATGAAGCGGCTGCTGCGATGAAATCACAAGCCACGGTCAGACTCGAAGGTTATCGTGCGCTCGTCCGCGGCTAAGAGAGCGTCACGCTTAGGGAACTTACAGGGCCGGCGCAATGCCAGGGTGGCCTTGCATCTTACTCAATTCCTCGGCAATATGCTGGACATCAATGCCACTAGCAAGGTCTTTCAGTTCTTGTTCTTGAGAGAATTCGATGACGAGCGGATGCCTTTGCAATCGGTAGAGGGCGACAAAGCTGCCGCTCGAGGCGGCTTCGATCTCTGCGATCAGAGTCTCGTCGTTGATGATGGCTCGGAAGCTGGGCAAGTCGGCCAGTTCTTCCCAACCTCTGGATATCGCAAATTGTTTGCGTACCTCGATCGGCGTATCCATGATCCGGCCAACGGCAATCAAGTCGTCCGTTAGAGGACCCGCGACGGGTACGTGCTGCAAGAATCCCGCATGGGCAATCGTTGCCAGTCGGTGCAAGGACGTCTCGACTTTTTGCCCTGGTTCATTGCTCTGCAAGATGGGTGATTGATCTGCGGCGCTTCTATGCGTTGCGAACAGTACTGTTTGCCAACCGGCGACCGCTACCGCAAGCCCGATGGTAGCCCCGGCGAGGCTGCCGATGATCCGCTGCGAGCTACTGGGCAATGGGGCGGACCAGCGCATGGCTCGCTTGGTCATGACACTTACCGTCGAGACAACTAGCAAGCCAAGGAGAATCGGTGTTACGAGGCCGAGCGGACGGAACCACTCTAGCTGATAGCCCAGTAACGTCGCCGTAACTCCACCTATCAGGCTGAAGATCGATCGACTGATCCAACGCCCGATTCGAAGGGCGCCAATCCGTCGGCCGGCCAGGAGACCAATCAGTACAGGAGTCACGGTCAGCAGCGCAACGAGCAGGGCATTCATGGCTCATAATCCTGCAGGTATAAATGACTGTGCGTGACCTGTCGGCCGTCTTCCTCGTAAGTGCGGCTGCAATAGGTGCGGATGGCGCTCATTGCATTGCGAAGCTTGTCGGCGTGAACTTTAATCAACATGGCGGTAGCCGGCGCGACCCTCTGTTGGCTACCTAGTAAAGCCAATACCGCGTCGGTGTCGTCGAAGAGCAGCTTCGTAAACATTGACCAATCGAACCAAACGATTCGAGCCGACGGTTGGCGGTGGTCAAGAAACTTCGCGTCGGAAAACGGGTTCTTTTGCAGCATCGCCTCCGACTGTTTCGTCGATAACGCCAGCACCAAATACTCGTCTGTGAGCAATGCGTGTGGTGCAAAGTCGTCATTCAGGTACTCGGCAACGGCATACTCCGGCGGTATCGCGTACGTATAGGCTCTGCCATTGCCTACACGGTACGAGTCGGGAGCCGGCCAATGCACTTCGACGACTTCTGGATTCTCTGCTGAAATATCAGACATTAGATTGTTGAAGATCGTCCGATACTGATTGCATGCGGCAACCAGCAAATCGGGGTCATGCACTTCAAACAGCATCGCCGGTCGAGGGAACTTGATCGGCGCAGGGAGGCGAGATCCATCTTGTGGGGAGAGAGTGACCGCGCCCTCGGCATCGACCACGAACAACGTCTGACCACCGTCGAGCGAAGGGATGAGCATATCGCGAGTGGTTTCGTGCATATCCTGGATGACTGGTAACGCAATCGCTTTGAACTTGTCAAAGTCCACCTGTTCTTCCGCAGACACGAAGTGACGAATGCACTCTTCGATATAGCCGAAGGTCAGCTCCATCCAATAGCTTGCTCGTTTGTAGTTGGGCAGAGATGGAGGCGATTTGCCCGCAATCGCCCACATGGGAGCCGGTCCGGAGTGATCAAGTACTGTCAGCAACTGACTCGAATCGAGTGAGCCTGGTGCGAGCGCCGAAAAGCGAAACGACTCGTAGCCTCGATTCCAGTAACTCGCCGAGACCGTCGGGGCCGCGTGGGGAAGGTGATCGTTGACTTCTAGCAACAATTGCTCGACATCCGCCAGCAACCGACCAGCCATCCCATTTGGTAAGTACTCCTGGTAGTCGAAACTGAGTTCCTCCAGCGCGTCGGTCCACGATGCTACGTCGATTTTTCCGGTGCCAGAGAGTGCCGCGTCAACGTATGTGAGGCCAACCAGATTTTTTTGGAAGTGCTTTCTTACTGGTGCAAGCGCCTCGCATTCTGCCAAACTTTCTCCCTTACCCAATTCCCCCAAGTGACTGGTGTCCGCACCGATTGAGATCAGCAGATAGTCACCTCGCATACCGATCGAGATCGAGACGGACTGCGATTCGATGAACTTGATGAGTTCTTCGACAAGTTGCGGATCAAAAATCGACTGTTGTAGCTCAGCTGCTAGCTCATTCCGCCTGTCAGGAGTCATGAACATCTCCGCACGCAGTTCCAAGTTCAGGTAGTTGCCGTTGCCGATGGACTCTTGCTGCAGCGGGAAAGGAACGACTTGCTGAAGGAGCGGCTTAACCTCGTTGATCAGGTCTTGAGCCAAGTTGGGATCATTGAGTCGGAAACCAAATACGACGCCGGGCAGACGAAGATCGTCACGTCGCGCAAGCACGTGTGTCGTGATGTCCATTGCCATTTGAGCCTCACTTGAGCCCGGCTGACCACTTACCCTTTCAGCCACGGCACCACGTAGTGCAATCCAGTAGAAGGCACCGTAGATTTCGGAAACAGCATCAACGAAACCGGGCCCTTTACGATCTACGTAGACAAAAACCTCGTCTCCAAACGCATCGAACAGCACATTGACTGCTTGGTCGATGAGCGGATTTTGCTCGCGGGCAACTTGAAATTGTGCGACGTATGACTGCTGACGAAGTGCCGTCATCGCCATCGTTACTCCAGGCATCGCGGCTAGCTCCTGGAAGGCTTGCGAATTCTTAAAGGCTTCCCATTGCTCGCCATAGCGATAACCGCCGGAAAAGAAACCAGCATCATGTGGAACCCAAGTCGCTGCACCAAATTCCGGCCGCATGGATGCTGTAAGCGAAGATTCGGCATCTACAACAACTTGTGCGTGGGCCCGCTGGCATGTCGCGAGCGAAATCGCGATTAACACGCTGAGGGCAAGAGCGGTAGACACTCGGGTAGCGCGCTGGCGTAGATCTGCTTGCATTGGTGCGTCCTGATTACGTGGAATGATCCGCAATCAGTCTACCGCAATCGTAATTTTGACGCGATGGAAAATGGCTACTCTAGGGTAAATCTATATACCCCAGATGCAATTGTTGCCCGTAGTGCCAGCTTCTGCGCTAACAAACTCGCCAGGCGTGCCTGTCTTGACCATCGTCGGAGTGTAGCGACAGGAGGTGCCTACCATGTGCCCTGGCTGATCTTCGCACTCAGACTCGAGCAACACCTGAAGCGTCATGCCGCGGAGGCTTCGGAAGTATTGGTCTTGCAGGTCACCTTCGATGCGCCTCAGCTCGCGACCGCGCTCTTGCTTGATTGCTTTTGGCAGCTGGTTGGGCATGTCGGCGGCGGGCGTGGTGCGACGTGCGCTGAACGGGAACATATGAATTTTCGAGAAACCAACTTCGCGGGCGACGTCGCACGTCTCTTGGAATTCGGCATCGGTTTCGCCTGGAAAACCGACGATGATGTCCGTGGTGATGGCTGGTCGATCGAGGCTCTCCTTCAGCAAGTTGCACCGATCGACAAACCGTCGACTTCCCCATCGGCGGCGCATGCGGCGCAAGACGCTATCGCTGCCGCTTTGCATCGAAATATGCAGGTGCGGGCATACCTTGTCGCCATAGTCTTGCATGATGGCGATCAGCTCGCGCGTGACCTCGGTTGCCTCGATGCTCGATAGTCGAATGCGAAAATTGCCTGGCAGTTCTGCAATCGAGCGGACGAGATGCGACAGCCGTATCCAGTCGCTTTTTGGCAGAGCTCTGTTCCAGTCGACTCCGTAGTGACCTAGGTGAATCCCCGTCAGCACGACTTCGCGGTAGCCGTTGTCGACCAAGCGTCGGACCTCGTCGAGGATGTGCTCGACGGGACGACTGGATAGTTCGGGTCGCACATGAGGGATGATGCAGAAGCTGCATCGCAGCAGACATCCATCCTGCACTTTTACATAGGCGCGATGCCGCCGTCCAAATCCTGAAATGCCCGTCGGTACGTCAGTGACACCGAATCGCCCTAGCAGGTCGGGTAGCTCGCGTTTGTCGGTAAGCACTTCGGTAACGTTGGGCAGAGCGGCTACTTCTTCAGACGCGCGAGTCGCGTAGCAGCCCATGACGACGATTTTGCTGGCTGGGTTGTCGCGTGCCAGGCGTCGAATAACTTGGCGACTCTTGGAATCGCCCTCGTTCGTGACGGTACACGTATTGACGACGCATAGCTCGGCAGGTTGGTCCGACTCGGCATCCTCGTAGCCAATGCTGAGAAGCCCTTCGCGGACATACTCCGTCTCGTACTGATTGACCTTACATCCGAGTGTGACCGTCTTAAGTTTCATGTTTCTGACGCAAGCTTTCCAACGCCACCCCTGGTTATTCCACCGGTTCGATGGTACTCCACATCGATCCCTTGCTGCCTTCGATGTCGTCTTTGCCGTAGGCGTGAATTTGGTCGCGTTTCAGTTCTGCGTGCTCTTTGGTTGTGGTGAGGACCACGGCCCTACCTTCGTTATCGACCTCTTCGGCGATTTTGTGGCACTGTTCGCGGTCATGCCCGAATAGCTCGCGGAGCATTTTTTCGACATAGTCGTACGTATGGTCGTCGCTGTCCCATAGCAGTACATTGTAGCGCGGCTGTCGTCGAGCTTGGCGTTCCGTTACTCGTTGTTTTCGCGGTGCGACGGTCACGCCGCCGCCGTCGGTGTCGTCTTGCTGGGGTTCTGGCGTATTCATCGAAATCCGTCGCTGCGAGACGCTGCCTAGCCGGTAGTATTAATCCAATGCGAACATTATATTGGACGACCGGCATGTGGGGAAACGTCTCTCCGTAGCCCCAAGTGTGCGAATTTGAAGGCGAAAATGTCCGGACGGTTGGGGCGACCGTTCTCGGCGTTGTCGCACTTGCTAGCCCCAAACTAGAGTGATCGCAGTCGTGACCGACGTTGATTTGTCAGAATCACCGCTTCGCAAAGTATTGGACTGCATCGAAGCTAGGCGC
Organism: Planctomycetota bacterium; assembly: GCA_039184115.1. GTDB lineage: Bacteria > Planctomycetota > Planctomycetia > Pirellulales > Lacipirellulaceae > Bythopirellula. The sequence continues at coordinate 8,396 of JBCDBK010000020.1, forward strand.
GAGCAGAGTCTAGATGACTTGTGCCAGCTGCTGCGGATCCCGAGCGTCAGCGCCGACACGGAGTATTCCGGCGACGTGCGAAGGGCAGCCGATTGGCTTGTCGATCATTTGGCTGGCTTCGGGTTGCAGACCGAGCTCATCGAAACCGCCGGTCATCCGATGGTTTATGCCGAAACGCCGCCGGTGCCGGGTGCGCCGATCGCGTTGGTTTATGGGCACTACGACGTACAACCTCCCGACCCAATCGAGGAGTGGACCTCGCCACCATTTGAGCCAACCGAGCGCGACGGCAACCTCTTCGCACGCGGCGCAACGGACGACAAAGGCCAGATGCTGACGCATGTCAAAAGCGTACAGGCATGGATGCAGGCAGCTGCCGGACTGCCACTACAAGTCAAGCTGCTAATCGAAGGTGAGGAAGAAGTCGGTAGTGAGAATCTGGAAAGGTATCTCGCAACCAACGCTGAGAAGCTCGCCTGCGATTGCGTCGTTATCAGTGACACGGCCCAATTCGCGCCGGGTGTGCCCGCGATCACCTATGGGCTCCGTGGGATTGCCTACTACGAGATTCATCTCACCGGACCAAATACCGACTTGCATTCGGGTGTGTTTGGCGGAGCAGTGACCAATCCGGCGCTGGCGCTCAGCAAAATGTTGGCGGCGCTGGTCGACGAGAATGGTCGCGTACAGATACCGGGATTCTATGACGATGTGACGCCGCTATCGGATCGCGAACGCCAAGAGTTTCGCGAGCTTCCATTCGACGAAGGGAAATTCAAGCAACAACTTGACGTGAGCGGCCTCACGGGCGAGGCGGACTACTCGACGCTCGAGCGCCGATGGGCGCGACCCTCGTGCGACATCAACGGCATTTGGGGAGGCTACCAGGGGGAAGGCGCCAAGACCGTGTTGCCCGGACGTGCGGGCGCGAAGTTTAGCTTCCGTCTGGTGCCCAACCAGGATCCGAAGCAGGTGACGGCAGGGTTGAGAGCGCTGCTGGAGCCGCTCGTTCCGCCTGGTATTAAAATGGAGCTGATCGACTACCACGGCGCGCCTGGGATCGCGATGCCGCTTGATAGCCCCTACTTGGCTGCCGCCGCGGACGCGATCGAGGCTGGATTTGGAAGTCGTCCGGTCTTTATCCGAGAAGGTGGATCAATTCCCATCGTCAACACGTTCGCAGATCGTCTGCAAGCAGATGTGTTGCTCTTGGGTTGGGGGCAGAATGACGATAACCTGCACGCCCCAAACGAGACGTTCTCGATCGAGGACTTCCATCGCGGCACATTGGCAAGCGCCGCCTTGTGGAAGTTCATCGCTGAATGCGACAAGTGATTCGACCAATCATTATCCTGACAACCAATAGCCTACGGCACTCTGATTTCAAAATCGCCGGGCCGCCCACGAACCGACCTGCTGACCAACAATGCTCGACAAGAAATTCATACTAGCGAACGCCGATGCGGTCCAAAAAAACTGCGAGCATCGCGGCGTCAAGGCCGATGTCCATCGGTTTGTGGCATTGGAGACAGAGGCGCGCAGCTTGCAGCAGGAAATCGAGGAGCTTTCTCGGCAAGCGAACGCCGTGAGCAAATCGATCGGTCAGGCCAAGGATGACGTGGAGCGCGAGCAACGAAAAGAGGAAGGCAAAGCTCTTCGCGAGCAAAAGGACGCCAAACAAGTCGAGATCGATCGACTAGCGGCAGAGGCTGGCGCCATCTATCGCAGCATGCCCAATATGACCCACCCCGAAGCACCGATCGGCGAGGAAGCACACAGCAGAGAGTTGCGCCGCGGGGAGCACGAAGTCCGACCATTGGGATTTCCAGTCGTCGATCACGTCGAACTGGCTGCCCAACACGACCTCATCGATTTCGAAGCTGGTGCTCGCATTGCTGGAGCTGGCTTCTACTTTTTGAAGAACGAAGCGGTGTTGCTCGAGTTAGCTCTTCAGCAGTACGCGCTCGAATTGCTGATCGGCGACGGATTCGTGCCAACGATCACGCCAGACTTGGCGCGCAATGAGATTCTGCACGGCGTCGGCTTCATTCCGCGCGGTCCCGAAACTCAGATCTACAGCATCGAAAACTTCGACCTCAACCTCGTCGCGACAGCGGAAATCACACTTGGTGGCATGTACGCCGACCAAGTGCTGGACGCTGAAGACTTGCCGCTGAAGATATGTGGCATTAGTCACTGCTTTCGCACAGAAGCGGGTGCGGCAGGACGAGCGTCGCGAGGGCTATACCGGGTCCATCAATTCACCAAGGTCGAGATGTTCGCCTTCACCACGCCCGAGCAAAGCGAAGACATGCACAATTACTTCTGTGATCTCGAGTGCCAGATTTTTGACGGCATCGGTATTCCCTATCGAGTGATCGATACCGCCACCGGCGACTTAGGTGGCCCTGCGTATCGCAAGTTCGACTTGGAAGCCTGGATGCCTGGACGCGGCGAGAACGGCGAGTTCGGCGAGGTGACCAGCACCAGCAATTGCACCGATTACCAAGCACGGCGACTGAACATTCGGTACAAGCACAAGGGTGAGAAGGGAACGCACTTCGCTCACACGCTCAACGGGACGGCAGTCGCGATTAGCCGCGCAATCATCGCGATTCTCGAAAACTGCCAGCAACCCGAAGGCACGATTGTCGTGCCGGAAGTTCTACAAAAATGGGTTGGCAAAGACCGCATCGGCGCGGCGTCTTGAGCATCAATCCGTGGATCGCCTGACGGGGACTGGGCGCACTATCTCACATCTAAATGGTGCGGCATCAGCAACGTCACTGGTTCGCCCATGATTTGCCTCAGCTGCACCGCGCCGCGTAGTTGCGCGCCCAACTCAGGTGCAAAACCCAATACGCCTTGCAGCAGCTTTACTTCGCGCTGCTTATCGAGATCGGCTCCGAAAATTGCCTCGAACGGGTTTTGAGGCTCTGGCAAAATCTTTAGTGTCACTTTCTCGTCAGCGTCGAGTTTGGCCAACTTCTTCGCCGTCTTAATCGCATCCTTCAGCGTACCTAACTCGTCGACGAGTCCGTTGCGCTTGGCATCGCGGCCAGAATAGACTTGGCCGCCAGCGAGGGCTTTAAGCTCTTCGACCGGCATGTTTCTACCTGCGGCGGCTTTCTCGGTGAACTTCTCGTAGACTTCCTGCATCATGTTCTTAACGACTTCGCGCTCGCTGTCGCTGAATTTTTCCGTCGAAGAGAAAATGCCGCTGTTCTTGCCGCGACTGATCAGGTCGGTCGACATGCCGATCTTGTCGTACAGGCCACGCACGGCCAATTTGCCACCGACCACTCCAATCGAGCCGGTGATCGTGCCGGGTTCGGCCATGATTTTATCGGCACCCATCGCGATGTAGTAACCGCCGCTACCCGCCACGTCGCCCATGCTCGCGACAATCGGTTTGTCGGTTTGCTGAGTTGCACGCCAGATCATATCACTTGCTAATGCCGAGCCACCGGGGCTGTTGATTCGTAGGACAATCGCCTTGACGCTCTTGTCTTTGTCGGCATCGCGAAGCGCTTTAACGATGGTGTCTGAGCCCATCGATTGGCCACCAAACGGATCGTTCTCGCTTTTGCCAGACATGATCGGACCGACGGCGTAAACGATGGCGATCTTAGAGCCGCGCGAGCTGCCACTGCCGGATCCAGCGCCCATCATCTGCTGAAAAATTTTGATCATCGCGAAGGGGCTAGAAAAGTCAGTGTCGATCGACTTCTTTGCGTAGCTGATGACATAGACCAACTCGTCGGCTTCGTGCTCCTCTTTCAGTTGCGCGCGAAACTCGTCTGGGTAGGCGATGCGATCAACAAGACCCTTTTTCTTCGCCGTAGGTGAGGTCAGCAGACCGGTGTCGACCAAATCGCGAACTTCGTCAACTTTGAGGTCTCGATCGCTGGCAATCGTCGATACTAATTGATCGAAAAAGTCATCAACCATTGCGGTCAGGTTTTTCCTGACTGGTTCGCTCATGCTCGTTCGAGTCAGAGGCTCCGCCGCGCCCTTCGAATCTCCCACATGCATCATGTCAGCCTCGATGCCGAGTTTGCTGAGCATGTCTTTGAAGTACGAAAGTTCCAAACGCACGCCGGGAACTAAGACCATGCCCGCCTCGGGCATGATGATCTCATCGCACGCCGCCGCAAGCTGATACTGCGAGCCCATTGCCATCTCGATTTGGGCATAGACCTTTTTTTCAGCCGCTTGCACGCGTCGGACGGCTGCACGCAGTTCGTTGAGCTTGCCCCGTCCAAGCGCTGCTGGCTTAATTTCTAGGATGACGCCAGCGATGCGATCGTCTTTGGCAGCTTTATCGAGACGTGCGATGGTCTTTCGCAGGTCAATGCCCAAGTCCCCAAACAATGACATTTGACCTGGCGATTCCGGCAGCGAGCCAGAGATTTTGATGTGCGCTATACGGACCTTCTTGGGCTTTTTTTCCGGGGTCTCGTCGCCTTTCGCCTCGGATGTCTCTGACGCTTTTGAATTTGCTGCTGATTCAGACTTAATCACCCCTTCTTTCGCGAAGGCCGAGGGAATACTTGCGAGTAATGCCAGAACCGCTGTCAGTACTATCATCGCTGTCGTTTTCGAGATCTTCATTGCTAAGCCTTTCTGTGCCTGGATCGCGCCATTTACCACGTGTTTGACGTTTCGACGATTCCAACTAGCTCCAATTATACCGGCGCGAGCATGCTAGTTCGCCGGGTGCTGCGAAATCTTGGGCAGATTTCGAGTTGCTGGCTATCGGTCGAATGACTCGCATCGATCTGGAAATGACCGGTCGAGTTTGCTAACTTCCGCCGCCGATTCAGATCCGCTGGACGCTTGAAATACCGATTCACTTGGAGTTTGTCTCTATGCAACGATCGTTGCTCATTGTGCTGTCGTACGGGGTAGTAGCTGGATCGCTAGTCTCTACCTGTACGGCCAATCCGTTTCTGAATCGCCTGATTCCGCGTAAGACTGTCGAATCGGATCCGCAGGCGGATTATACACTGACCGAGAACCACGGACCTTGGCTGATTATGGCGATGTACTTCTCTGGTGAGGAAGGTCAGGCTCAAGCCCGCGAGTTGGTACTCGATCTCCGCGAAAATCATGGGTTGGCCGCTTATCACTGGGGGATGTCATTCCAGCTCAATGAAGGAAGCCCAGGCCGTGGAATCGACCAATACGGTGGCAAGATTAGGCGGCGTTATCGCCGTGGCGATCAGGTCACACAGCACGCGGTGCTGGTAGGAGACTTCCCTTCGCTGGGCGATCCGGAAGCGCAGCGACGACTGGCGAGCGTAAAGTCGATGCAGCCACAGACTTTGCGGCGCGATGATAGCGGACCGTCTGCCGAGAGCCTCACAAACGTTGGGAAGTTTCGCAGTTACCTGCTCAAGTCCAACGGCAAGTCGGGCAAGGCAGGGCCCATGAGCCATGCTTTTGTGACACGCAACCCGCTGTTGCCGAAGGAGTACTTCGCGCCACGCGGCGTTGACGAACAAGTTGCCAAATGGAATACCGGCATCGATTACTCTTTGCTGGACTGCCCCAGCAACTACACGATCAAGGTTGCGACCTTCAAGGGTCGCACCTCATTGAAGGCGGCCAACGATGAACTCGGCGACATGCGGACTCGAAAGGCCGAGAAGAATGATCCGCTAGTGATTGCCGTACAAAACGCGCATATGCTTACCTTGGCGCTACGCGAAAAAGGCTGGGAGGCGTACGAGTTCCACGATCGCTACGAGAGCTTTGTGACGGTAGGATCGTTTGATGCGGCGCAGCAGACAGCCGACGGCAAGTTGTTGCTGAACCACCGTGATGCCCAAATCATCATTGACACGTTTGGCGCTTCGACGCCGAATAATATCTTCAACCGGCCCGCGTTGCAGGACGTACAGCTGGAGCAAGAGCGCAAACAACAGTTCAACACCCTGCTTGGCGACAAAGGCCAAGTAGCCAGCGGGTTTTATCCCAAACGATTCATCGGCTTGCCCTTTGATATCTACCCTGAGCCGATCCAGGTACCGAAGCGATCCATTAGCTCCGCTTACGCACGCAATTGATTGGCTGCAGCAACCTGGCCGCTAGCCGGGTTGCTAATTCAGCGTTATGCTAACGGTCGCGTGAAGCTGGTATGTTGCACCGTTGGGCTTGGACACATGGCTACCGTAGCGCTAGATCTTCTGATCGGCACGACGAATCTCGGCAAAGGGCGCGAGCTCGCCGCTTTGCTTGCTCCACACGGTTTTCAAATTCGCACGTTGCAGGATGTTGCCAGTCCGATCGACGTGGTCGAAGATGGCGACAGCTTCGCCGCAAACGCCTGCAAGAAGGCGCGCGAGCTGGCTCAGCATCTTGACTGCTGGGTCTTGGCCGACGATAGCGGCATCGAAGTCGACGCACTCGACGGTGCGCCGGGCATCTTCTCGGCACGCTATGCCAGCGAAGATGGCGGCGACGACGCGGCGAACAATGCGAAGCTCGTCGCAGAACTCAGCGATGTACCGCGCGAACGGCGCACCGCCAATTACTATTGTCACGTCACAGTAGCGGATCCGAAGGGCGACATCCGAGCAGAAAGCTCCGGAATCTGTCGCGGCCTGATTCGCACCGAACCAGCGGGCACCAACGGGTTTGGCTACGATCCACTGTTCGAAGTGATCGAGTTGCATCGCACCTTCGGCGAGCTGGGCCCTAGAATCAAAGCTGCCCTTAGTCACCGCGCGCGAGCAATGCGGGCGATGGTGCCTCAATTGGCAAAGCTGGCTGTGGAGGGAAGTTGGGACTAGATTCGATGTGGAACAAGCCTTCGCGTGCCCGAAAGTCACTGAAGGAGTAGAAAACCAAGCGTCACTGACCGAGCAAAAAAAGAGCCGTTCCAAATCGATAGACTCGGAACGGCTCAATAACGAGAACACCACTATGTATGTCCGCAGGATAGCACTTCTCAAATGCGATGCAAAGCTATTTTGGATACTTTCTCCGTTGCGGCATCAGCGGCACGTCCGACTGTGCAGGCAACTCGTTTTCTTGATAGGTTTTACGTCCACGGCTGTTTCCGGTGCGAAGGCAGACGAACTTGAGGCTTGGCTGCCGCAGCACACCGCGCAACTTACCCAGCTTTACCAACAGCTCCATCAGTCGCCAGAACTCTCGTTCCAAGAGAAGGAGACGGCGGCACGAATGGCGCAGCTCATGCGAGTTGCTGGCTTGGAAGTAACGACCGACGTGGGGGGGCATGGAGTAGTCTCAGTGCTCCGCAATGGTGAAGGTTCGACGCTTCTGCTTCGCGCGGATATGGACGCGTTGCCGGTCCCCGAGGAGACGGGCCTCGCCTATGCGTCGAAGGTGCGCGTACGTGATCAACGTGGCGCGACAGTGGGAGTGATGCACGCGTGCGGGCACGATATGCACATGACTAACCTCGTGGGTGCCGTGCAATTCCTGTCCGCTCATCGCGATCTGTGGAACGGCACGCTGGTCGCAATCTTTCAGCCTGCCGAGGAACGCGGCGCTGGTGCCAAGGCAATGATCGAAGACGGATTGCTCAAACGCTTTCCACGTCCCGATTACGCGGTGGCGTTGCACGTATCGGCAGATCAGCCAGCTGGATCGGTCCGCTACCGAGCCGGATTTTCGGCGGCCAATGTCGACAGCGTCGATATCACCATTCGCGGACGCGGTGGCCACGGCGCGTATCCAGAGACGACGATCGATCCGGTGGTGATTGCCGCCCACCTAGTCGTTGATATACAGACCATTGTGAGTCGCGAAGTTAAGCCAATCGAACCGGCGGTAATCACTGTCGGATCGATTCATGGAGGCACAAAACACAATATCATCGGCGACGAGTGCCATTTGCAACTCACAGTGCGCAGCTACGGCGAAGTCGTGCGGCGACAGCTACTCGATGCGATTCGCCGCAAAGCACTTGCCGCCGCCCAGAGTGGGAACGCGCCCGAACCAGAAATCACCACGACAGAGGGGACGCCGTCGTTGTACAACGATCCCGCTCTCGTGGCACGCGTGGCTCCCTTCCTCAAAGCCTTGCTCGGTGAGGAACACGTGACCGAAGCCCCACCGACGATGGGAGGCGAAGACTTTGGTCGCATCGGTCGCGAGGGTGTGATGAGCGTAATGCTCGGCCTCGGAACCGTCACACAACAGCGGCTCGACCAGTACGAGGCAGATGGAGTTCCACCTCCGTCACTGCATTCGCCCAAGTACTTCCCAGATCCTGAACCGTCGATCACGACGGGCGTGACCACGCTCGTCGGAGTCGCCATGGAATTGCTTTGACATTCACCACGTGCATAGAAAGCTTGCTCGGGCGAAGTCGCACGTGAGCGAGACTTTGTACGCTGCCTCTCGTTGGTCGGAAGGCTGGCCAGACTTGTCGCAAATTCGATGTAAGATCGCTGCGTCCACCCGCAGCATGGCCGGAAAACTTGTTTCTTTTGCCGCTTGAAACTTAGTTTCAATTCGCCGTTGAAACGGTGTTTCACCTTCGTGTGAGAATTCTTGTAGCTGCATCGGAGAATGCTCGCCCGATTGGACGCGATCTGGCATCGGTAAAGGCAGTTGTTCATCTCCTCGATTGAGATAAGAATGCAATTTCAGTCGGTGCCCGACCTTCGGTCATGTTGAGGCACCGGCACTTATCCACACGATCTCGAACAGAAAAGTATCTCTGGATGAACGCAGTCTCTCTTTGTTGGCTAAGGTCGGGTTTGACCAAGCCGTCTCTCTTCGTCGTCTTGTTCGCATTCGGCACAATTTCACCGAGCCTTCAATCGATCGGTGAGGAACCTAAGGAGTCGGCAGCACAGGCACAGAATGACCCGACCCATCAGATCCAGCGGCGAGAATTCTCGCCCTATTGTGAGGGCGAGTGGATTGGGCAGGGGATTTCGTATGGTCCATACCGGGCGGGTCAGTCTCCAGGCGGGATGATGCCCAATCGCGCGGAGATGACCGAAGATCTACGTCTCCTGCTGCCGCACTGGAAACTGCTTCGCGTGTATGGCAGCGGACCAGAGACCGAAGAAATATTAAAGATCATTCGCGAGGAAAAATTACCAATGCAGGTAATGGTCGGGGCGTGGATTGCTGGCGAGACTGCCTCAGATAACCTAGCCGAGTCCGTAGCGGTGGCTGGGAAGCGGGCGAATCACACGCAAGTAGCCGACGTCATTCGTCTCGCCAATGCCTATCCCGATCAAGTGATCGCGATTAGCGTGGGTAACGAATCGCGTGTGTACTGGTCAGACCACATGACGCGACAGGAAGTACTGATCGACTACATCCGCCAGGTACGCGAGGCAACCGCAGTACCGGTGACGACGGCGGATGACTTTAACTTCTGGAACAAGTCAGAAAGTAAAGAGGTGGCAGCCGAGATCGACTTTATTGTGACCCATATTCACGCGCATTGGGCAGGCAATGCTATCTCGACCGCGATGCCATGGACGCGTGAGATCTACTCGGAGCTGAGCACGCTGCACCCAGATAAGGCCATTGTCATTGGTGAAGCGGGGTGGGCTACAAAGATGCACAGCGAAGGCGCACAAGCTGAGCAGATCAAAGGTGAAGCGAGCGAAAAAGCGCAACTGCGATATTATCGAGAATTCACCGACTGGGCTAGTGAGGAGCAAATCTGCACATTTTTCTTCGAGGCGTTCGATGAATCGTGGAAAGGTGGTCCGCATCCCAACGAAGTGGAGAAGCACTGGGGGCTTTTTTTTGAAGATCGCACGCCAAAAGCTGCGCTGCGGACGACGCGTTAAGCACGGTAGGATTCGACGCGAAACGAATCCAACTATCAACAACCTATTTCAAGAGTGGCAGGCCTCATGGATACCCAAATCGATTCTGTTTCTACGTGCAAAGGAAGCTTCGTCACGATTGACGGTCAGGACTTTTATCAAATCCTGAATCATGATCAGATGCGGCCGTTCCTGATGAGTATCGTCAGCCCAAACGATCATTGGATGTACGTCTCGTCGACCGGTGGTCTTACCGCTGGACGCGTGCGCGCTGAAAACTGCTTGTTCCCATACGATACGGTCGACCAGCTACATGATTGCTATCGCTTTACCGGACCGATCACACTAATTCGCTATCGCGACGACGCATCTAACTTGGCGATCTGGCAGCCGTTTGCCGATGGCAATTCCGCTACCCAGTCCGGCCCACGTCGGCTGCTGAAGCATGTGGCGGGCGATCAAATAATCTTCGAGGAAGAGCATGCGGAGTTGGACTTGGTGTTTCGCTATCGGTGGCGTACTTCGGCCAAATTCGGATTCGTACGCACCTCGACCTTGGAGAACAAAGGGACGGAGCCGCTTGAGGTGGAGGTTCTTGATGGATTGCAAAACGTCTGCCCAAGTGGGGTGGCGTTGTCGACTTATCAACAAGCAAGCTGTTTAGTCGACGCCTACAAGCACAACGAGGTCGACCCATCGACGGGAATGGGCATCTACAGCTTGACGGCTCAAATCTTGGATCGCGCCGAAGCGGCAGAGGTGCTCCGCGCAACGACTGTTTGGAGTCTCGGCTTAAACCAGGCGGTGATTTCGCTGTCTTCGAATTTGCCCGCCGAGTTCCGTCGCGGCGCGACCATAACTGGAGAAGCGTTATGTACAGGCCAGCGCGGCAATTTCTTCGCGTCCGCAACGGTCGCTGTCGCTGCGAACGAAAGTAAGTCTTGGCACCTTGTCGCAGACGTCGCCCGCTCGCATCAACGCATTTCCCAGATACGCAAGCGGATTTTGGAAGACGCTTCGCTAGAGAGCACGCTAGAAGAGTCGATCACCAACGATCACCTCGAGCTGATGCGAAACGTCGCCAGCGCCGATGGTTTGCAAGAAACTGGCAGCCAGCTGTCCTCGGCCCATCACTTTGCCAACGTGCTGTTCAACAATCTGCGTGGCGGTGTGTCTGCGGAGAATTATTGGGTTGAGTCAAACGACTTCATCGAGTTTGTTGCGTCCAGAAATCGATTGGTTGCGACCAATGAAAAGTCGTTCTTACGCGGTCTCCCGGAACGAATCAACTACGTCGAATTCCTGGCACTGGCTGCCGCGCAGCAGAACATCGATCTCATTCGACTGGCGTACGAGTACCTTCCGCTGACCTTTGGTCGACGGCACGGCGACCCCAGTCGACCTTGGAACGCGTTTGAGATTAAGGTCCACACCGAGGACGGATCGAAGGTCTACAACTATCAGGGCAACTGGCGCGACATTTTCCAGAATTGGGAAGCCCTGTGCGCTAGCTTCCCTGCTTATTTGCCGAGTGTCGTGACAAAGTTCCTCAACGCGTCGACGATCGATGGTTTCAATCCCTATCGAATCACGCGCGATGGCATTGACTGGGAAGCACCCGATCCAGACGATCCTTGGAGCAACATCGGTTACTGGGGCGATCATCAGATCATTTACTTGTCCAAGCTCTTGAAGGCAATGTGCGACTACTCGCCAGGCGAGTTGCAAGGATTCTTCGACGAGCAGATTTTCTGCTACGCGAATGTGCCCTATCGTATCAAGCCTTATGCCGACATTGTCTCCAACAGCAGTGAGACGATCGATTACGATCTCTTTACGGCTAAAGAAATAGATCGACGCGTGGAAGATCTCGGTGCTGATGGCAAGTTGGTGGTCGACGCTCAGGGTAAAATCTACTACGCCAACATCATAGAGAAGCTGCTCGTACCGGTGCTCTCGAAGCTGTCGAATCTTGTGGTCGATGGCGGCATTTGGCTGAACACGCAACGCCCTGAGTGGAATGATGCCAACAATGCTCTAGTGGGCTCCGGTCTGTCGATGGTGACCGTCTGCTACTTGCGTCGGCATCTCGGCATGATTACCGATCTGCTCAAGACGACCGGAGACAAGCGATTCTCGATGTCTGTGGAAGTCGAACAGTGGTTCCGCAGCGTGCGAAAAGTGCTGCAGGATCATCGGTCGCTGCTCAATCAGACTTCGATCTCTGACGAGAATCGTGGCCGCATTCTCAGCGAACTCGGTTCGGCATTTTCCGATTATCGACTACGAGTTTACGAAGATGGATTCTCTGGTAAGCACACGGTCGCTGGCAGCGAGTTGGTCGATTTCTGCCGTTTGGCAGTTGAATATTTTGACCATTCCATTCGAGCGAATCGCCGCGCGGATGGCCTCTACCACGCATACAATTTGGTCGAAATCGACGAGGCGACCGGTGCAGCGCGTGTGGATCACTTGTACGAAATGCTCGAAGGACAGGTGGCGGTGCTTAGCAGCGGTGCACTCGATCTCGCTCAGGCTGCGGAATTGATTCAAGCCATGTTCGAGAGCAAGCTCTACCGCGAGGACCAACGCAGCTTCATGCTGTATCCTAATCGTCAGCTGCGTGGATTTCTTGCTCGTAACCGTATTCCGGAAAGCAAAGTCAATTCCGTCAGCCTGCTTCGGCAACTCGTCGATGCCGGTGATCGCAGCCTGGTTGTACGCGACGCGTTCGGCGAATTTCATTTTCATCACGCAATCGAACGGGTCGCTGATCTCGAGGCGGCTCTTGGGGCATTAGAGCAAGATGCGAGGTGGACAGAGTTGGTTGATAAGCATCGGCAGCAGGTTTTCGACGTGTTCGAATCCGTGTTTAATCACAAGACCTACACCGGTCGTTCCGGCACGATGTACGGCTACGAGGGCTTGGGATGCATTTACTGGCATATGGTTTCCAAGCTATTACTCGCCGTGCAAGAGAATGTATTCGCCGCGCTCGACCAGCAGTCACGTGCGTTGGCAGAAGCGCTGGCAGATTCGTATTACTTGGTCCGCGGCGGACTGAGTTCCGATAAGACGCCCGTGGAATATGGAGCTTTTCCGACCGACCCGTACTCGCATACCACTATGCATAGCGGAGCGCAGCAGCCAGGAATGACCGGCCAAGTTAAAGAAGAAGTCCTTACACGGCAGGGCGAACTCGGCGTCCAAATCCGGAATGGCGAGATCCAATTTCAGCCATTCCTATTGCGACGACGGGAATTTCTGCAGGCGCCGTCAACCTATCAGTACTTCGACCTGGATGGAAAGCAACAGAAGCTGCCACTGGAAGCTGGCTCGCTGGCATTTTCAGTCTGTCAGGTCCCAGTGGTCTATCGCCTTACAGACACGCCTTTCTTACTACGCGTGCAGATGGCCGACGGAACACTCTCAGAGTTTGAAAGCGACATCCTCGATGGCGAGATCAGTTCCAAACTCTTCCAACGTACCGGAGAAGTTGAGCGCATCGAAGTGGACATCCCCGACGGCCAGATCGTATTCGCCTAGCTGGTACGAACTCAAGCGTCTGCTTTAGGTGGTCGCGTTCCGTTGCGCGAGCTGTTCTCGCACTTCTAACGCCCGCTGTTCGGAAATGTCATAGTCCAGCATGATCAGTATAGCGCCTACGACTCCCGCGATCGGCACTACGGTATAGGCAAGTCGTAGTCCAGTCATCGCGGACTCGGTCACATCTTCCGCATTGAACCCTACTAAGGCCATAACGAGTCCGGCCAGCAGACCGGCGAACGCTTGACCAAACTTTACCATCCACCAAAAGACGGCCCCCAATATTCCCTCACGCCGGCGGCCAGTTTGCAATTCGTCTAGATCGCATACGTCTGCCGTCATCGACATCATTAGCGTAAAAAGTCCGCCTATGCCGAACGATTGGAACGGTAGGGCAAACAGGAAAAGGTATGGCTTTCCAGGGACGAAAAGAAACCAGAACAGTAGATATCCAATGATGGAGATTGACTGCGATACGAGGAAGGCGTTCTTCTTGCCTATTTTTTTTGCCACGATGGCTACAACAGGGATTACTAAAAACGTCGTAAAGAGTGCACCGACGCAACCGTGAAGTGCTGGCCAAATGCCAGCTTTTCCGGCATCGCCATTGAATAAAAAATGCACGATAATGAAGAATGTAAATGTCGCGATCATATTGAACGAATTGAACACGAGAAACGTTGCGATTGCGAGTTTACGAAACTGGCGAATGCCGAATGCTTCAAGTGTTGATCGACCGATGTCGCCCAGACTACTGCGTACCGATCTCAGGTTAATCGGTTGAAAGTCACTGCGATCCAATGTTGATTCACTGTCGATAAATATGGCCGGGATCATCGCCATAATTGTGCACGGTATCGCGACCCAGACCGAAAGCTGCCTGACTCCGGCATCCGCGTTTGAGAACCAGTCTTGGTCGTATAAGATTACCCAAAACCAAGGGGCAATCACCCACGCCCACTGGCCTACGAACTGAGCGACAGCCATGATGCTTGTGCGCTCGTGAAAGTCTTCGCTCATTTCGTACCCCATCGCCACATAGGGTACGCTGAAGATCGTCAAACCGAGGTAGAAGACAAGAGACACACACATGAAGTACGTGAAATTGTAGTTGAGGCTGTTCTCGCGATGCAGTTGCCACATCGCAATGTAAGAGATACCAAGAATCAGAGCGCCGACAAACACGTATTGGCGTCGCCTGCCCCATTTAGATCTCGTATTGTCTGAAACGAATCCCATGATCGGATCCGTGATTGCATCAAAGACGCGCGGGGCGAAAAAGATGAAGCCCCAAGCCAGTGGCGAGAATCCAAGATCTTGGACAAGGACAACCAGGAACACGCCAAGCGCTGCTGGAAACATCTGGTTGGCCAACATCCCAAACCCGAACGCCAACTTCTGCCCCAACGCGATCTTGTGACTGTCGGATAATCGAGAGTGAGTGTTTTCGGGTGCTGAGAACTCTGCTTGATCGGACATAATTGTGCGAGATTTTCTTGAAAAAATTGTTACAATCGGCGCGACGAACCACTCTTGGAGAGGGTGGCGAGCTCGCCTCTAAACGCAGTCGTCTTTTCAGACTGGATCAGACAACGTGCGGCAACGCGCTTCAGACACTGGAAAAGAAGTGCGAAATCGATCTCGATTGAGCGGGGATTTGACAGGTAAGCGGTTCTAGGTACGATGAAAAGATAAGAAACTGTTTCTGTCCGTTTCAGGATGCTAACACCGTGCCCACGATAAGACAAGTTGCTGAGAGCGCCGGAGTATCGATTGCAACCGTCTCGCGAGTGATCAACAACAGCTCGGTCGTCACCGAGGAAATTCGTGAGAAAGTCCTTGATGCGGTCAACCGCTGTGGCTACGTACCAAATGTGGGCCGACGCACGACGTCGTTTCTCGCACTCGTATACGCCTGCCCTTTCTCGCTTGGATCGCCGTACGATTCGGCCCTTATCGAGGGTATGGTCCAGGCGATGGATGGCACCGACCTGGATTTGGTAATTCTAAATCCGATTCGCGATAAGCGGCCAGACGAGACTTATACGCAGTTCTTTCTTCGCAAGGGCGTCCGCGGCGTGATTCTGCGTTCGACCGTCGAAGGACGGCCGGTCTGTCGTCAGATTGCTGACGAGAAGTTTCCGGCAATCGTCGTTGGCGATCATTTCGATCACCCGACGCTACCGTTTGTCTACGCTGATTCGACCGACTCAAGCCGTCAAGCAGTCGAGCACCTGCTAACACTGGGACATCGTCGGATCGCCTTCGCTTCAAACGAGTTCGAGGACGGCGACCACGTCGATCGCTTCGCTGCCTACTCCAATGCGCTGCAAAACCACGGAATCGAAGTCGACCCGACGCTGGTCTATCGAGTCCCTGCCCGGAGGCCGTCCGGGGCGCAGTTGCTGCGAAACATCATGAGTGCAACGAGCCCACCGACTGCTGTATTTGTTACCGATCCGCCAGTGGCAGTTGGCCTAATCAACGAGTCACGCAACATGGGCATGGAGATCCCACGCGACCTGTCGGTCGTTGGCTTTGATGATCGAGATGCTCGCAACTACGTGTACCCGTTGATGTCGGCCGTGTGCCAGGACGCACGTCAATTGGGCTACGAGGCGTTCGCCGAGCTGGCCAGAACCGTCGAAGCGGGCAGTGGTGCCGAAGCGCAAGACTGTGTTTCCACCTGCTGGTTGGAGATCAATAACTCAACCGGTCAGCCAACGGCCGAGGCAGCGCGCATTCTACCCGATGGCACACGGCTAGTTGCCGGCTAGCATGTCGTTAGACAGCGAGTCGCGCTCAGCTCATGTGACAACGCCAGGCACCCAATGCGCTGAACGCCACCAGCAGAATCGCGCTAGTCGTCGGTTCGGGAATCGCTTGAGCCGCCGCGGCGCCCGCGAATCCAAACACACGCTGCAGTGCAAGAAAGTCTGCGCCGCCGACCGCGCCATCGCCATCAACGTCTCCGCTGCCATAGCTGGCGACGGATGGACTACTCAAGCCTGCTTGCCACATCGATAAGTCGGCTAGATCTACGGAGCCATCAAGATTGAGGTCGCCGTACTCGGTGCCCAACAGATCGTGAATCAGAAAGTCGACGTCACCGGAGTTCACGAGACCGTCTCCCGTGAGATCCGCGACGGAGATCGTTCCGATGCCGAACACGGCGTTGAATAGTTCGGGCTGAATGGCCGCAATACGCAGCCAGTCGACATCGCTCGCATCGATTGCACCACTAAAGTCGACATCGCCGACAATCGGCTGAGCCGCCGCCTCGACGATGGTGTGGGTCTGATTCGCTGCGAGATCGTATAGGTGCTGTACAATTCCATTTGGCCATTCAATCGTGACCAGGTCGACCGACCCGCTGGATTGCCCCAGGCCGAAGTGCGCTGTGTGCTCATTCTGGCTGAGAAAGCTGCTGCCGCCATCTATTTCCCAGACCATGCGTTTGTGCGGAGTGCCCAGATCGGGAGTGACCGTGATGAATGCGCCAATGCCATCGCGATTCGACGACGTACCTTCGGCGTGAATTCGGACGTAGTCGTTCGCATTGCCGCCGTCGTTGCGATAGAGAATCGGCTCGTCTCGGTTGTTGACGATCACCAAGTCGAGATCGCCGTCGCCGTCATAGTCGAGATGTGCCAGGCCGCGCCCTTGACCGGTGTCTGTCACGCCGACCGAGTCTGACACGTCGGTAAACACTCCATCGTTGTTCTGCCACAAGAACGTACGATCGTCGCTCCAACCGGTGCCGTTGTAGCCGTTGGTGGCGATCAGATCCAAATCGCCGTCATTGTCGTAGTCGAAAAATGTTGTCCCCCACGCCCAGCGTGAATCGCGCACACCTGCTTCCAGGGTCACGTCAGTAAACTGCCGGTTCCCGTCGTTACGATAAAGGCGGTTGAATCCCCCAAATGCCGGTGGCCCGTCAGGCGAGGGAGTGATGTTGGTGATAAACCAATCGAGGTCGCCGTCGCCGTCGTAATCGCCAAACGTCGAGCCCATGCCGTTGCGGTCAGTTCCAACACCAGCCGGAATGGTGCCGTCGGTGAAAGTGCCGTCGCCGTTGCTCCAGAAAAGTTGGCTCGTTTCAAAGTCCGAAGCGATCGGCAGATCGAGATGCCCGTCGCGATCGAGATCGATCAGCCGCGGTGCGAATCGCTCGGTATCGTTCTTGCGAAACACATCGATGCCGGCAGCCGTGGTCACGTCGTCAAAGAATCCGGCCGCACCGGCGCCCTGGTTCTCCAGCAATCGCGACTGGCTATCTGCCGAAGGAATCCCCCAATCGGCAGTCACCAGGTCGAGGTAGCCATCGTTGTTGTAGTCGCCGAAACTAGCTCCTTGACCATTGCGGGCCACACCATTTGCCAATGCTGCGGTTCGCGAAGTCCCGGCATCGGTAAAAAAGCCATTACCGTCGTTCAGGTAAAGAAAGTTTCGGGTCGCTTCGGCGCCACCCGTCATATACAGATCGAGATCGCCATCGTTGTCGATGTCGCCGCTCACAATGCCATTGGTGAGCGTCACCGCAGTGAAGCCAGCAGTCGCGGTGCGTTGCTCAAACGTGCCGTCACCAACGTTGCGATAAAATACGTCGGTGTCGTTCAGACGAGTAAAGATCAGATCGGTCAGCCCGTCGCCATCGTAGTCGCCTGCCGCGACGCCGCCAGTCATAAACCAAGTCCCGGGGAGCCCCGAGATCAGCGAAGTCGTCGTCTGCTCATGCGAGATCCCAGCGGCGTTGGTCACGTTCGTAAACGTCTGCCCACGCACCGAAGCGGATGGGCACAATGCGCACAGCAAGCCGATGGTTATGCCAAGCAAAGCAGTGGATTGGAATCGATTCACAGTTGCCTGTTCCTTGACCAGTCGGACGAGCGAACTTTGAGTTCGACCTCAATTCGCCTGTGTCCCGGGTGACGTCGCACGCATGAGGTATTGATGAGCCTTGGACCGACCGCGACAGACGTCACAACGCGGTTTCCAAGCAGCACTTCAAATGCTGCGAAGAGTTACCTTCACCTTAACAACTGCACGGTTCGCTGCCTAGAAATCACATCAGTGGTTTACCGCCTAACGCGACGGTAGTCGCCCACACCGCCGCGATTGATGCTGAACCCCGTGCCGATAGTGAAGAGACCTCCTTGTTGGCGGTTTTTGGATGTAATGCATGTAACGCTTTTGCGTGCTTCCAGGGTCGCTGGCGACTGCCGCATGAAGTGTCTACGACGGTCGCAGCGAGCTTCCAATGACATTAAACCGCAAAATCCGCTGTATCTGGCTTTTCGGTGGACAAAATTGGTCCGCGAACAAAAGATGGAGGCAGCGGGTAAGAGATGGGCTAGTTTTTCCCGCACGAATTCTTGTCAAAAAGGGATAATTTTTCAGTAACTGCTTGACCAGTATAATCGATTCGACTAAATTGAAACAGATTGAGAAACAGTTACACACTTTTCATTACGCTTTTCCGACGGATTTTCACGTGTTTCCGGCCAGGCTGGCCCGGGCGAATGAAGGTGGTGCTGTCGACCTTGACTTGATCGTCGGCGACGACGTGAGGCAGCCAAGTCAAGACTTTTTCGAGAGTTGAGACCGCTCGGTAGGCTGGGACCAACGCGTGGGTCCCGGCAACTTTTTATTGGATTGGCTGTTCACAAGCTTGTAGCCAATCCAACGATTTCTCTTTCTTTAAGTGGAGGGTAGTTTAATGAAGTTTTACAAATCTCTCGTCGCTGCTGTCGCTCTGTTGGCGATGGTACTCGTGGCCGCACAAAGCGCCACGGCCAACCCGCTGGCTGACCCAGGCTTTGAGTTGCCGCTGGTTGACGATGGCAATGGTGTTGGCAAATGGAATCCGTTCTCCGATAGCGGAGCGAGCATCTCCGAAATGGCCACGACCATGCCGCGTACGGGTGCTGGGCACGCCAATCTTGATCTGTCCGCTCCGAATGGCTTCGCCGGATTCTTTCAAGATGTGATCAATGTTGTCCCCGGCTCGCCAATCGATTGGTCGGTCTGGGCGAAAGACAACAGCGGCACCAATGGCCAGGGTATCGAAATGCGAATCGAGTATCGTGAGTCCGCTGGTGACACCGAAGTCTCGCGTACTGGCAACTTGGTTCCAGGTTCGCTGGGTTCGGCCTACGAGCAGATCACTCTGTCCGACACGGTTCCGGCAGGTGCTGATATCGCCCGCGTGGTGTTCGCTATCCAGAGCTTTGGCACTGCACCGCCTCAGTCGGTCTTCGTTGACGATGCTTCGGTTTCTGTTCAGCAGATTCCTGAGCCCGCTTCGATTGCCCTCGTTGGCTTGGCAGGCATCGCCGTGGCCACGATGCGTCGCCGCTAGAAGTTCATGCAACTGACAACGTGTGTCCGCCGCTTCGGCGGCGGACACACGCAATTTGAATCAAGGTAAACAGAAAACGCACCCAGACGCGAATCATTTGCTGGCTGCCCTCGAGAACAGTTCGGAGGTCGTGATGCGATTTCATCGTCAACCTTCCGCCCCAAATCAACCACTGAACTAGCCAAGCGTTTGAGATTGCGAACATCTTCGCTGGCGAAAAGTTTAGAGTTTCACGGTCTACGCAGCGGGCAACGACTCAGCCCGATGACTCGACCGAATTGTGTGACCGCCTTTCCTATGTCTATTTGTTTTTGTCGGGAGATACCGATGTGTTACTCTAGTTTGCTGCCAAATAAGCTCGCTCTCGTGATGACTATCGCACTACTAGCTACAACGAACGCCAATGCGCAAGTTGGGACCTACTCCCAGGATTTCAATAGCTTGCTGCAAAGCGACGAAGCTGCGCTCGGCGACGACGGTTGGTTGGTAAGTGGCATTGTGCTCGATGATTTTGAGATCTTTAAGTTCTTTTATGGGAACTTCGCCGCGCCCAACACCGGACCGGTTGATGGTACCGACTTTCTTGAGTGGCAGCGTGACGATGGCACTGCGGTTGGACTAGCCGGCGTCTTGGATACCTACGGCCAGCTCATTGGCAGCGCATTCTCAAATCTTACCGTAGGCCAAGGGCAGGACGGGCCCGCCGATCAGTACCTAAACACATTTAGCGATTACAACTGTTGCGGTGATAACGACGGTCACCCGACGGGCACCGACATTGTGCGCAGCAATATTCTTCGCGAGACTATCATCGCCAGCGAAGATATTGGCAGAACGGTCGATTTTACGTTCGACATCACTCTGCCTAGCGGTGACCTGTCCGATCTAGCGCTTGGCAGTTCAGGTAACAGCACCGGCGAGCTCTTTATTCGCACGATCTCGCCAGCCCCCGATTTCGCAACATCTGCCGAAGTTATCGTGCCGATCAGCGCCTTAGGTTTGACCGCTGGCACTTGGTCCACGCACACTTTGTCATTCGAGATTACTTCCGATTTGGAAGGGCACTTCTTCCAGTATGGAATCACCAATATTTCCACAAACTTTGCACCCACGGGCGTGTACCTGGACAATGTTAGCCTGCAAGATCAAGTACCGAGCATTAGCGCAGTGCCGGAACCGACTGCTGCCGTGCTAGTGCTGACTGGTTTGGCGTCGCTTGGCTCAATCACGCGACGCCGTCGATAGTGAGACCCGTAGCCGAGATGGCACAATGCCGGTACCGCGAGTCGCGGCATGGCCACCGGCGAATTGACTTCGTTGGGTGTACCAGTTAGCGGCGGCTCGACTGCGACCCCGGTTGCAATGCAGTAGGAAATAACCTTATGATGAGCCCTCTTGTCGGCTCTCACCCAAATGGAGACTCGTTGAGCCATGAAAATCGTTCGAGATGCTCATCAATCCGAAGTCCGGCGCGGCTTCACTCTTGTCGAGTTGTTGGTTGTGATTGCAATTATCGGCGTGCTCGTCTCGCTACTGCTTCCCGCGGTTCAAGCAGCCCGCGAAGCTGCTCGCCGAATGTCGTGTGTGAACAACATCAAAAACGTAGCGCTGGCTATCCACAACTTCCACGATGCGAACAAACACCTTCCCTACGACGTGAATGATGGACGCTTCGGCGTAGAAAAATACCAGCGTCCTGGTGAGACGGAACAAGAAGCCGCGCCCTCGCAGTTCTTTCTTAAACGAAAGCTTACTGGCAAAGGCTGGATCGTTGATATTTTGCCCAATATCGAAGAGCAGGCAATGTATGATTCGATGAAGCCTGGCTTCGACGAAAGCCTTTCGACCACCCAGTTCAGCATGAACGGAGCAGGTCGCGGGATGGGGCTTGAAACGATTCGTGAGTTTTTGCAGATCCAACTCCCAGTACTAACTTGTCCGTCCGATCCTAGCGCAGTGCCAACGGTCGGACTTTTTCCCTGGCGTGATAGCCCTACGACTGCCGAAGTCGAGTTTGCAGTAACGAGCTACAAAGGGGTCGCAGGTGATACTACTATTGGCCATGCTTTTAATCCCGACGGATTTTGGAATGACCCCGAGTTCGGTACTAGCCCAGACTGTTTCGAACGCCTGGGTTGCAGTGGTTTGTTCTGGAAGATGGGTTACTACGATCCCATCAAGTTCAAACGCATCAGCGACGGCCTGAGCAACACGTTCATGCTAGGCGAATCAGTGACGGAGCAAGATCCGCACTCTTCGGCTTACCACGCGGAGGGCGATTGGGCCAGTTGCTACATGCAATTCAATTACTTTACACAGTCCGACTTTGAAACCATCGCTGAAGGAAGTAACGGAGCGTTGGAATGGGCAGATACGCGCGGCTTTCGCAGCTTGCATCCAGGTGGAGGTAACTTTGCTCTGGCAGATGCATCGGTGCGGTTCATTGCCGAGGGTATTGATCACCAACTCTATCGTGCACTGTCCACAAAAGATGGCGGCGAAGTTGCCGATGTGCCGTAGCGCAATTGCTGAGCTGCTGCAGAGGTGTTCGCGATTCCCAATTTGGGCGTAAAAGGACTAAATCGAATGCAAAAGATGGGTCGACCACTTTCTTCGGTGTCTTGGCTGGCTTCGGTGTCTTGGCTTGGTACCGCGGCAATGTTGTTCTTTGTGGTCGGCTGTGGCGGCAAGCCGGCAACGGTAACCGGTACCGTGACCATCGATGGCAGTAGTCTGCAACAGGGGCAGATCTCTTTCACGCCCACCGGCGGCGGCATGCGAGCGTCTGCGATTATCCAGAACGACGGCAGTTACGAAATTCGTACTAATCGAGATTTCGGGCTGGAGATCGGAGAGTACGCCGTAGCGGTCGTTTCGCGAGAAATCATCAAGCCCAGTTCCGGTGGCCCACCCATGCCAGGCAAGTATCTCGCGCCTCGCAAGTATGGCAGAACGAAGACTTCGGGCCTCAAGTATACTGTCGAAAAAGGCAGTAACGAGATCGATATCGACTTGTCCGGCGAAGGCTTGGATGAAGACAACAAGCGGCTAGGCAAACGCCGCTAGATTTGGTTCGATTGGCAGGTGGGGACCGCCGCCAACCCGACACTTTAGGCGACTGTAATGAAATTGACGCGGCTCGGCACTTTTCTTTTTACTTTCTCTCTCTGCTGCCTCTTCGTTTTCGCGTCTATCTGTCCCGACCTCAGCGGCCAGACGACGGCTGCCGACACCACCGCTAAAGCGTCAGCCGCTACGGGACCAACTGCTACCGGACCAGAAGCGACGGGCCCGGCGGTCACCGAGCCATCGCCTGAGCGCGAAGATTCGACGAGCCAGTTGCCCAAGCTGCGCTTGGATCGAGGGGCCCTTTCTGCGGAAGAGTATGCCGACAAACTGCTGTCGGTGATGACGCTGGAGGAAAAGCTCGGTCAGATGCAGCAGATCTTTCCCGGCGGCGAAACCTTGTCGGAAGATAATGCTAAACAAGTACGGCAGGGCAGGGCGGGTTCAATTTTCTTCGTCGGTCATCCGGCGCAAGTCCGCGAAGCTCAGCGCGTCGCCGTCGAAGAGTCGCGACTGGGAATTCCCCTACTAGTGGCGCGCGATGTGATTCACGGCTTTAGGACGATCTTTCCGATTCCGCTCGGTCAGGCCGCGAGTTGGAACCCCGCACTAGTGCGCAAGGCCGCCAAGGTTGCTGCCAACGAGTCACGACGCGTCGGCATCCATTGGACGTTTGCACCGATGGTCGACATAGCGCGTGATCCGCGCTGGGGCCGTATCGCCGAGAGTTGTGGCGAAGATCCTTATCTCGCGAGCTTGATGGGCGCGGCCATGGTCGAGGGGTTTCAGTCTGCCGACAGTTCGGGCTCGCTTGATGGGTTGGTGGCGTGTCCTAAGCACTATGCTGCCTATGGACTGGCGGAAGGCGGGCGGGATTACAACCGTGTGATGGTTTCGAGAAACGAACTCCGCAACGTTTATCTGCCGCCATTTAAAGGTTGTGTCGACGCGGGCGCGTTGTCGTTGATGACGGCATTTAACACCGTCAACGGCGTACCTGCCACGGCCAATCAACATCTGCTGCGCGACATTCTCAAGGGGGAATGGAAGTTTCCCGGAATGGTTGTTACCGATTGGGAGACTAACGAGGAATTGGTCGATCACGGTTTCGCCCCAAACAAGAAGGTGGCTGCGAAACTTGCGCTGCAGGCCGGTGTTGATATGGAGATGGTCAGCACTTGTTACAACGACAACTTGGCTCAGCTGCTCGACGCTGGGCATGCGTCGCTCGAACTGGTCGACGATGCTGTGCGTCGAATTCTGCTGGTGAAGCTACGGATGAATCTTTTCGAACAACCTTATGCCGACGACTCGCGACCAGCGCTCTTGTCCGACGAACATCGCCAAGTCGCCCACGAGCTGGCCCGGCAGAGCGTGGTGATGTTGAAGAACGACCGCTTATTGCCGCTCGACAAGAGTGCGCTAAAAAAAGTGGTGGTCGTCGGGCCTTACGCCGACACGCCGCAAGACCAACTCGGCTGCTGGGTAATGGATGCTCAAGCCGAGGATAGCGTCACACCATTAACGGCCCTGCGCGAAGCGCTGGGAGACTCGGTCGAAGTGCAGTTCGTACGATGCCCCAACGTACGCTATGGCGAGGCTCAGGCAGAGATCGACGAAGCGCTAGCAGCGGCTGCCGATGCTGACGTCGTGCTGCTGTTTGTTGGCGAAGACGAGGCCTGGAGCGGCGAGGCCCACTCGCGGGTTCGTCTAACTCTAACTGGCACGCAAAGCGAACTGGTCGCAGGCCTCGGCGCGCTCGATGTGCCT
This sequence comes from Planctomycetota bacterium, assembly GCA_039184115.1. Classification (GTDB taxonomy): domain Bacteria; phylum Planctomycetota; class Planctomycetia; order Pirellulales; family Lacipirellulaceae; genus Bythopirellula. The sequence goes on from JBCDBK010000020.1 coordinate 32,912, forward strand.
GTTGCGATGACGGTGATGGCTGGCCGGCCGCTGGCGATTGGCGATGCAACAGGCGCCGTCGATGCCGTACTCTACGCTTGGCAGCAGGGGACGATGACGGGCCCTGCGTTGGCCGACTTGCTGTTGGGTGTCGTGTCGCCGTCTGGCAAGTTGCCAGTCACCTTTCCAAAGTCCGTCGGCCAAGTACCGCTGTACTACAACCACCCGATTACCGGGCGGCCGGCGGTAAAGAAGTATCGCCCGCCACCGCTGGAGGAGGTTCGCGACCTGCCAAATGGTCCACGTTACGCGTCACATTACATCGATTCGGACCCGTTTCCGCTGTTTTTGTTCGGTTTCGGACTTACTTACTCAGATTTCGAGTATTATGATCTGAAGATAGGGAGCCCCTCGGTCAGGGAGGGCGAGGAACTCGAAGTGAGCGTTCGAGTGTCGAATGTCGGTTCCCGATCGGCGGTTGAAACGGTGCAAGTTTATACGCGCGACCTATTTGGTAGCGTGGTTCGCCCCGTGAAAGAATTGAAAGCTTTTCGGCAAGTTCCCCTGGAACCAGGCGAATCAAAGGTTGTTAGTTTCAAGATTCCCTACGAATCGCTCGGGTTTTATAACGAGCGAGAGGAGTACTTGGTGGAATCTGGCAGATTCAAGGTGGCGGTGGGCGGAAGCTCGGACACTTCGCTGTCTGCAAAGTTCTCGGTTGATTGAGGATAGGCAGCCGGCGGATTGAATTCCTTTTCTTCGTGGAGATTTAGTTATGCGAGCTTTGTTGGGTGGGATCGTTGGCGCCGTGGTCTCGGCTACAGCCTGGTTGGGAATCGAACATATCCAGCAGACGAACTATGGATGGCTGGTCATTCTGGTCGGCCTGGTCACGGGCGTTTCTGTAAATAAAGCAGGCGCAGGAAGCTCAGCCGGATTCGCCCGAGGCGCGCTCGCCATGGTGCTGACGCTTGCTGGCATCGTTGGTGGCCAAAAAGGCTACGCGAAGTTTATGGAAGCGACCACCTCTACCGAAGCTGTCGCGACCGCAGCAGCGATCGAAGTCGGCGGTGATGACGAAGAGGCCGACGACGAGGAAGCTGACGCAGACTCCGAACGGACGCCGGCACCACCTATCGAGACTACTCCCGTCGACCTCGGCTCACGTAGCTATTCGAAGTCTGCGATGAAGAAGAACTTCGGCGAGTGGGACATGATCTGGATGTGCGTCGCCGCACTGGCCGCTTACGTCACGGGCAAAGGCGGTGCAGACAAAATCGTCGCCGAGGAGCAACAGGACGGCGAAGCACCGAGTTCCGACGAGCCAAGCGGAGACGAGGCTGGCGAGAGCGAAAGCTAGCCAACCGCAACTGCACCGCGTGTGCTGTGGCGCCCGCTCTTTCCCCAACACCCTAGTGTGCCTCTCCTAGGTTTACGCGCTCGAATTTTGCGCGCATATTCAGCATCTCTTTTTCCGACAGCAGACCAAAGCGCACGAACGCTTCCGGATCGGGATTGTTGGGATTGTAGTGGGAGTTGTCGAAGTGCGCGACGGAGAATAACACGTCGCCTGCCCGCAGCAGCAGCGGATTGACGAACTCGTACGTGCGTTGCCAGTTGAAGTCGTAAGCCGAAATCCTAAGGACGAGTTGCCGACGTTCGGCCGGAGTGCCCAAGTTTTCGACTTTGTACAGCGTGAAGTCCTTGCCTCGATAGTGCATGTGCGGCGCTAAGGCGTAAATCTGCACGTCAGTCGCGAACTGATAGTAGCTCTGCTTTTCGTAATGCTGCATATGCGGACGAATACGTAGGTCTTTGCGATTAAAGACCTTGGTTTCGATCACATGCTCCGGCGGCTGCTTGGCCCACACGATGCCGAGCTTCGAGAGATCAGGCGCTTCTTCTTCGCCCGTGGGCGTATAGTGCATTTCAAAGAACAGATCGTGCCCTGCGGGCAGTCTCAACGCATGGCCGGTCGGGTAGCGACGGGCGTTGAACGGGTCGCCGGGTATGTAGTCGCCAATCTTCTTGATTTTTTCGCCGGTAAGGCCGTAGAGCTTGAGCAGCGATTCTGTTGCCGTCAGTGCTTCGCTGGAACTCTTGCCGATAATCGCGCCCATATGATGGACGACCGACTTGTTGCCGGGTCGCATTTCGATCGCCTGGATGTAGCGATCTTCGGGGAAGTTGGCTTCGACGCGATAGAACTGGTACTCGTCGAGCCGATGTTTCGGCACGTGGTAGGGCTCTGGCATTTGAAACACAAAGTCGGGCTCGCCGATCTGCCAATCGTCGGCTGCGGGCCACGTTCGTTGTGTTGGTGCTTCGCTCTTATTGCCGGGCGGGCAACCCTGCTTAACCCAAGCGCGGAACAGATTGATTTGATCGTCCGACAGCCGCACGTCGCCCAGAAAGCCTCCCAGTCCGTTGTCGGAATCGGTACTCGCATGCCAAGGCGGCATGAGTCGGTCTTCGATACGGCTAAGCATGACACGCGACATTGCCGCGACCGTTTCGTAGCTGTCAAAGGCGGCAAACAACTCGGCGCCAGGTTCTCCGTCACGATGGCACGATTGGCAACTCTTCTGCAGCAATGGCAGGATGTCTTTGTAATAGGTGGCGTTGGCGAACGGTGCCAAGTCGTGGTGAGCCTGCTTGGCAATTTCACAGCCAGAGGCCGCGGTCTCGGCCAGGACGATCGGCTGGTCTCTGACAAAACTCGCCAATGCGTCGGCCAAGTAGTTCTGTTTTTGGTTGTTCGCGCCTCCGCCAAACCACTGGCCATTGATCTGGCCGCGATAGATCACGTTCTCGATGTCGTATCCATTGTGCGTATCAAGCACCGCGACACCGGGCGTGGTCGACAAACCAAGCTGCTCGTGCCAGGCGGATTCGGCGTCGTCGCGGTAGACGGGAAAGGCCAACTCGGTATCAATCGCATAGGTTGCCATCGACTGAACGTCGTCGATTCCATTTGGGAACAAAGCGATGAACTGAATTCCCTGGGCCCTGTATTCGCTCTGCAGATCGTTGAGCGTTGGCACCAAACGTTTTGCCAGCGGACAGATGGTCGAGAAGGTGACGACCACCAGTGCTTTTGTCTGATTCGACGGGTAGTCAGCGATCAACTGCTGCGGCATCCGTGTGTCGCCCCAGCGTCCGGTCAGCACTGGCGACGCGGCGACCGATTCGAGACCTATAATCGTTACGAGTGCTGTGAGTATCCCACGGACTGTTGAGCGATGGCAAATCATTGTGTAGCAAACCGAGGTGATCGACGAATTAAAATTGATATCGACTCTTCGGTTTGGGGAGTTCAGGGACGGTGATAGTTGCAGGCTGTGCCTGCTATGAACGTATTATAGGGTTTTACGGTGATGACGGACGAATCGCCGTGGGACGCTCAAGATTGACCGCCTGGAAACTCACCGCTCATGCTCTCGTCAGGACTTCGACTGATGTTCGTCGCTGCCTTCGCCGCGTTGGCAGCTGCGGGTGTTGCAGCGGGCAGCACCCTGACCGAAAGGTCTGCGGCGGCGATCGAACTATTACAGCTGGCCGAAGATAGATTTCGCGCCCCAGACCCAACTTGGTTTGAAACTACGCGTCAGGCATTGCAGGAAGAAACGGCTCGCGTCGACGAAGCTCTCGAGTCACACGGCTCTGAGTATGCTCAGGCGTGGAAACAGCACCTGCGTTGGCCCAAGCTGACAAGCAACCTAGGCGATTCGGCCGACGTGGATCTGGCCGAGTTAGAACTCGTACGCCGCTGGCTCTACTCCAATCGCGAAGGCCTCGAGTACCCGTTTTTCGCCAAACTGCGAACCAACGTTGATGCACATTTGGATGCTGCGTTCACGTTTGGACATGCTGATTTGGAAGCGTCATTTAGGCAGAAGATTCAGCTGCTACGTACGCAATTGCTCGAATTGGCGCAACAGCCCGACGACAGCCACGCCGCCGCACTTGGCCAAACTCTGGGATGGTTCGAGCGAACCAGACAGCTGGAGGAAGAAGTGGCAGCGGTCCGCCAATTAGTGTCGTTCCCGAATGCTCAGATTGTCGTTGGCAAGCCAATGCTGGACCGCGCCGTGGCCGTACTTGCTACGCAGGTTCAACAGACACTGCCCGTGTTTGATCGTCTGGAAGTGCCAAACGCAAGCATTACCGGGCGGTCGCGGACTGCCAAGGTCCGGGGTGTTGCATCCACACGTGGTCAAATTTCTCTCAGCTTGGAAGATAATGGCGAATTGGCCGATGTGCGGCTTGTTTATCGCGGAGATATCGACTCGCACTGCCGAGCCTTTGTGGGTCCGGTTTCGATCGCCATGCGAACGCTGGGACCGGTTCAGGCGATTACGCCCGTGCAACTAAGCCTGGCCGGCGTCAACTTGCTTACAACCGACGTTGAACCCGACGTTCGCACTCGCGTCACAGGCGTCTCGTCCAAGAGCGAGTTGTTTCGACGCATCGGTCGCCGGCGTGCTGCCGAGCCCGAGTCGTATCGGCAAATGAACTCGCGTGCTGCCTACAAAGCGACCAGTTTACTGCGGACGGAAATGGATGAGCGCGTCAGCACGGTGATCGAGGATATTCGCGCCGAGATTCTGGCTGCCCGTAGTTCGTTTGAGGGCTTTGGCGATATCTTTGCCCCTGTCGTACGTGAGGGTGCGACCCCGCATTGGCATGGACTGAAAAGCACCCCTGAAACGGTGGTGATTCAAGGTGCCAATCAGCGAAGACATCAACTCGCCGCGCCGACACCGCCGCCGTCCGACAACGATTGGGCCGACTTACAGGTGCAGTTACATACTTCGTTCTTCAACAACATGCTCGAAACGATCATGGCGGGCAAGACGTTTACGGATCGATACTTCATGCGATATGGGCGTATCCTCCAGGCCCAACTACCGCCACCACTGATGGTGCACGCACGGTCGACCCGGTGGGCGGTGATCGCTGCGAAACCACGGCCGCTGGAGATTTCAATTCCAGCACCCAATCGATTCGACTTCCAACTTCGGATGCAGCAAGTGACGATTGGCAAAGACGACTTCACAGGCCCAACGATCGCAAATGTGCGTTACAAGCTGGTACGCAACGAGTACCAGGACTACGACGAGTACTACCTCGAGCGAATTGGTGAGGTCGAGATCGATTCGCCGATGCCAACCGATAAAGAGCTGTTCCTCAAGCAGAAGCTCAACGCCTTCTTTGCCCCCATCATGGATGGCACGGGAGTCGCAATTCCCGAGGGTGGCACACTCAACCGCTTGCGGAGTTTGAAGCTACAAGGCGTGAGAGCTGACAGCAACTGGTTGGCGCTCGGCGTGAATGTTCCCACCACATTCTTGGAAGAGTTGCTTCCTACGAGCACTCAAGAGGATGAGCAATAAGTGCCTGTCGTAAGACCGACTTGCCGCCTACAACTCGATACTCGACAATCGGCGGCATGCACCTCGTCATCCTGCACTATCATCTGAACCGCGGCGGCGTGACCAGCGTTATCGAAAACCATCTTCGATCGCTCGCGTCGCTCGCAGCCGACGAGTTTCCTCAGCGCGTAACCGTCGTCTACGGTGGCCGTTGGGCGGCTTGGAAGGCGGAGTTGGCGGCAGAACTGCCGTTCGATTGCGAACTCGTCGAGATCCCGGCACTCGAATACGATAACTTTCAAACAAGGAGCGAATCGCTAGTCGATGCTCTCAACGTCTTGTTGCGGCCCATGGACCGCGCCGAGACGGTGCTGCACTTCCACAACCATTCGCTTGGCAAGAACGGAGACATCACTCACGCCGTCGGTCGGCTAGCTGACGATGGCTGGCGGCTGTTGCTGCAAATCCACGACTTCGCTGAGGATCTGCGCCCGGCAAACTACCAGCATTTGATGCAGCGGGCGGGCTCGATGGCGGCGCTGCAAGCGCGACTTTACCCACAGGCGGAGCAGATTCATTACGCAGTTCTGAATGATCGCGATCGGCAGATCCTCGACGCTGCAGGTGTCGTCGGGGACAGGCTGCACCTGCTGCCGAATCCTGTGCAATCGCAGACGCACGACGCGACGGAAATTGCCGGACGAAAGTCCGAGTTGTCCGAGGCGTTGGCGATCCCAGACGGTCACCACTTTGTGCTGTATCCGGTGCGTCCCATTCGTCGCAAAAATATTGGTGAATTGCTGCTGTGGTCCGTTCTGGTCGAAGACGCGACGTTTGCCCTGACGCTTGCGCCCCTCAATCCCCACGAACAGGCCAGCTATCAGCGGTGGGTCGACTTCGCCGTGGCCAAGGATCTACACGTCGAGTTTGAGATTGCCAGCCGTGTAGAACTGCCGTTTGAAGCTGTCTATGCTTCTGCCGATGCGATCATCACCACGAGCGTTGCCGAAGGATTCGGAATGGTCTACCTGGAGGCTTCGCTGGCTGGTCGGCGACTCTTGGGCAGAAAGTTGACTGAAGTTTGTCGCGATTTCGAGGCGGCAGGTATGGAGTTTCCAGAACTATCCCAGACATTTCGAATACCGGCGCATGCCGTAGATATTGCTGCAGCACGCCGTTCACATCAGCGGTGGCTCGCCCAACTCCGCACAGACTATGGCTTGTCCTCTGCGGTAAACACTTGTTCGTCGTCTGACGAGGACGTCTTTCTGGGTGACACGGCTGACTTCGCGCGACTAGAATCGGATCAACAGCGAGACTTCCTTCAGCGGGCGATCGCTGACCCATCGCTACGCGAGACCTTACGCCAACTGAATCCCAATCTCCAAGCCTTCACGCCCGAAGGCAAGCCATCGCAGCAGACGCTGCAACACAATTGTCGTGTGATCGCGGACCACTACGCGCCCAGCGTCATTGGCAGGCGGCTCCGGTCCGTCTATGAAAACCTGCTCTCGAGCCATCCGTCCAACGTGACCGGTGATCCAAGTATTGCACAGTCGATTCTGAATCGTTTCGTTCACCCTGCCCTGCTCTTTCCGATACGCCTCGAATCATGAGCGAGTCCAACTACGCAGCCATCATCGAGCGAAACCGTCGGCCGTTACAGCCGATTGTTACTGACGTCGCGCCACGGCTGCGTCACTTCCACGGTTTGCAGGCTGTGTTATTCGATGTTTATGGCACTCTGCTAATCAGCGCCAGCGGCGATATCGGCGCAGACGCGGGCGACCACCGCATCGTCGCTTTGGAAGAGACTTGCCGGAGTCTGCAGGTGCAGCTCGCTTGTCCGGCTGCCGAGATGATCAGGCAGCTAGAAGCGGCAATCTCCGCCGCTCACGCCAAAGCCAGATCGGCAGGCATCGAATACCCCGAGGTGGACATCGTCGAAGTGTGGCAGTCGGTGCTGACAGATGCGGTGAATGACGACACGTCGGTGATCGATTTGCGGAGTTTTGCGCTCGAGTATGAGGTGCGTGCCAACCCGGTATGGCCGATGCCAGGTGCTGCATCCACACTCGATCAGCTGAGGGATCGCGGACTCGTCCTCGGGATTGTGAGTAATGCGCAGTTTTTTACCCCCCTGCTCTTTCGGCCATTACTAGGCAAATCGGTGACAACCTTTGGCTTTGCTCCTCAGCTGTTGTATTTTTCCTATGAGCATCGTCAGGCAAAACCGGGTAATTATCTGTACCTGCGGGCAAAAGGCCAATTAGAATCGCTAGGGGTATCTGCCGACCAGGTTTTGTATGTGGGCAACGACATGCTCAATGACGTGACGGCTGCGGCGTCGGTGGGTTTCCGTACGGCTCTATTTGCCGGCGATCAACGCAGCTTGCGTTGGCGCGAGCGCGATGAGAGAGTGAGCGACGTCCAGCCCGATGTCGTAGTGACGGAGTTGTCGCAGTTGTTAGAGTGCTTGGCGGCACCGCTCGACGGATAGGAACTTGGCGGAGAAAGAGGCAGCCGATCGGATGAGTATCGAATCAGGACACCATATTGGCTTTGTAGGTACGCGCTTCGCTGGGACCGACGGCGTGTCGCTCGAGGCTTCCAAGTGGGCCAAAGTGCTCTGGGACCATCGCCACACTAGCTACTGGTTTGCGGGAAAGCTCAATACCGATCCCGCCGTCAGCATGCTAGAGCCCCATGCCTACTTCGGCCATCCGGATGTGCAGTGGATAAACGATCGCATTTTTGGCCGCGTCAATCGCGATAAGGAGGTAACGCGGCGCATTTATGCGATTAGCGAACATCTCAAACGATCTTTGTACGACTTTGTCGCGCGCTTTGAGATTGAAGTGATGGTCGTGCAAAACGCTTTGTGCATTCCAATGAACGTTCCACTTGGATTGGCAATCACAACGTTTGTTGCCGAGACGAGCTTTCCGACCATCGCCCACCATCATGATTTCTATTGGGAGCGAGATCGATTTTCCGTAAACGCAATCGGCGACTTTTTGCGCATGTCGTTTCCGCCCGACTTGCCGTCGATTCAACATGCTACGATCAACTCCGCAGCGCAACGTGATTTCTCTCACCGTTGCGGAGCCTCTTCGATTCTTGTACCGAACGTGCTTGATTTTGAGACCGCACCTGTTGGCCATGATGACTACAACGGCGACTTTCGTTCCGAAGTCGGACTCGAGCCAGACGACATCGTATTTCTGCAACCAACGCGTGTTGTGCCGCGCAAAGGCATTGAACACGCGATTAGCCTGGTGGCAGCGTTACGTAATCCAAAGTGCAAGCTGGTCATTACCCACGAGTCGGGCGACGAGGGAGACGAGTACAAGCATGCGTTGATGGAGATGGCCGAGCATCAGGGCGTCGACTTGCGGTTTATTGCCGACCGCATCAAGGAAGAGCGCATGCAAAATGGCGACGTCAAGTGCTACGACCTGGCAGATGCTTACGCACACGCAGACTTCATTACCTACCCCAGCATTTATGAAGGCTTCGGCAACGCTCTGCTCGAAGCGTTCTACTATCGCAAACCGGTCCTGGTGAATCGGTACTCAATCTTTGTGACCGACATTGAACCGAAAGGCTTCCAAGTCATCACGATGAATGGCTACCTGACACGCGACGTGGTTGAACAGGTGCGGAAAGTGATCTCGGATGCTGTTTACCGCGAAGAGATGGTCGACAATAATTATGAACTAGGCAAAGCGTTTTTCAGCTACTCGGTTCTACGCAGAAAGCTGCGTGCGTTGATCACCAACTACACGGGAGCGGATAATCTGTAATCGTGAGAAGCGGTCGCGATACCGACGGCTTTTCAATTTTGGGCGGCAGAGCGATTACGTTCGTTAATCGACGATGCAAACAGTTTCTTTCGATGTTTCTCGAATCACGCCACGTCTCCAGCGCCTCTACGGCGAGCGCGGGCAGGAAGCCGCCGACGCGATCGCTGCCGCTTTCGAACGCGTGGATTTCGACGCCTTAGGAAGCGTCGATGCCGCGCGACTATCGCAGCGTGACGTGGTGCTAATCACATACGGCGATCAGGTTCGCTCCGATTCTCTCAATCCTTTGCAAACCCTGCATCGTTTTCTGTTGGATTGGCAGCTGCCAAAACTTATTAACACGGTCCATTTTCTGCCGTGTTTTCCTTACACTTCCGACGATGGCTTTTCGGTCGTCGATTATCGTCAAGTGGACCCAGAGTTAGGCACTTGGGACGACGTGCATGCGATTGGCGATGACTGCCGTCTGATGCTTGATCTGGTTTTGAATCATATTTCGCAAGAGAGTGATTGGTTTCAGCGTTACTTGCAGGGCGAGGCTCCCTACGATCGCTTTTTCATTGAGGCCGATCCCAAGCTCGATCTCTCGGCTGTCACCCGCCCCCGCAGTCTGCCTTTGCTATCTGACTTTGAGACGATTGGCGGCAAGCGCTGGGTTTGGACGACATTTAGCCGCGACCAAGTCGACTTGAACTATGCCGAGCCGGCTTTGCTCGCCGAGATGTTGACGATTTTGTTGGAGTATGTGGTGCATGGTGCCAGGATCGTGCGACTCGATGCGATTGCGTATCTATGGAAGCAAATCGGTACCAACTGCATACATCTGAGCGAAACACACGAGGCGGTCAAGTTGATGCGCGATGTGTTCGACCAACTTGCACCACAGGCGTTGTTGCTAACCGAAACCAATGTGCCGCACGACGAGAATGTCAGCTACTTCGGCGACGGTGACGAAGCGCACATGGTCTACCAGTTCAGCCTGCCGCCGTTGCTGCTTGACGCGTTTCTGAACGAAGACGCGTTGCCGCTAAAACGTTGGCTGCAGAATCTGCAAAGCCCGCCTCCCGGCACGACTTACTTCAATTTCACCGCATCGCACGATGGTGTCGGCGTGCGACCGTTGGAGGGTCACGTCGACGATGCGCGACTCAATCGCATGGTCGATCGCGTGCGTGAGTTGGGCGGCGCCATCGGTACGCGCCGCCGGGCCGACGCCACCGACACGCCGTACGAAATGAACGTCAGCTACCTGTCCGCCCTGACGCCCGTGGACCAAGATCGGTGGACGCACGCCACTCGATTCCTCACGACGCAAGCCGTCATGCTTGCATTGCAAGGGTTGCCTGCCATTTATTTTCACAGTCTGGTCGGTACCGAAAACGACCTCGAAGGCATGCAAGCCAGTGGCATTCCTCGTCGGATCAATCGGCGCAAATTTGATCTCCAGGAACTAACAGATCGAATTTCAGCCGAAGGCTCTCTGTCGAGACTGGTATTCGAAGGCATGCGACGCTTGTTGGCAATTCGCATCGATCAGTCGGCGTTTCATCCGGAATCGCCGCAAACTTACTGGGAAACCGGCCACGACAACGTGCTTGGCTTCGTGCGTGGAGAGCAGCAGTCTGGTCAGTTGATACTTGTAGCAGCCAATTTCGGTGACCGTGAGGCTGTGTTAGAATTGCCCTCTGAGTTTAGGCAGGCTCACAATTTACTAGATTCAGCAACTGCCATCGGTAACGGAAAACTAACGCTGCCATCCGCGCAAGTCGTGTGGTTGGAAGCGGGCGCCCGTTAAACCTAAGCGAACGGATTTTACCTTGGCGGATTTCTCACAAGACGGGCCTATCACGACGATCCACGACCTTGATACGGTCAAACCAGGCGAATTGGAACAGCGTCTGAATTCGTCCACAAAACAGTATCCAATTGGATTGGTGCTGCCAATCACCGCCTCGGACATGCGTGCCGAGCCGTTCGGGAACATCGTCGAACAGTTGGCGAAGACGGAGTTCCTCGACACGATCGTGGTCGTCCTTAACCGAGCGGAATCGCCTGACGACTATCGGCAGTGTGCCGATTTGCTCAAGCCGCTGGGCGACGTCGCGCATCTGCTGTGGACCGATGGTCCCCGCGGCAAAGCGATGCACGAAGAGTTGATCGACTACGGCTTCAACTTACGCGTGCCCGGTAAAGGTCGGGCAGTCTGGACGGCGTTTGGCTACCTGCTGGCTGACCCCAAAATCAAGGCATTCGTGCTGCACGACTGCGACATTGTCGACTACCACCGCGATGTGTTGGTTCGCTTGTGTTTGCCAATGGCGGAACCGAGTCTCGACTACGACTTTTGCAAAGCCTACTACGCTCGCTGTAGTGACCGCATGCACGGCCGAGTCGTTCGTTTGCTTGTCACGCCGGTGCTGAAAGCCATGATTTCGGTGTTGGGAAATGACGACTTTCTCGTTTTTCTGCAGAGCTTTCGCTATCCGCTCGCCGGTGAATTTGCCGTGACATCTTCGCTTGCCAAGTCCAATCGAATTCCGAGTGACTGGGGCTTGGAAGTAGGCACATTAGCGGAAGTATTTCGCAACACGTCGCCAAAACGTTGCGCTCAGATCGACATCGGCCGCACCTACGAGCACAAACATCAGCCGCTTTCGCTCGACGACGCGACGCGTGGACTGATGAAGATGGCTTCAGACATTCTCACTAGCATTTATCGCACGTTGGCCAGCCGTGGAATCGTTTTTGAGCCAGGACACTTTGTCTCGCTGCGTGCCGCGTATTTGCGCGCCGCACAGGACGCCATTCGTCAATACCACGCAGATGCCGTACTCAACAGTCTGATTTACGATCGTCACGAAGAAGAGCGTGCTATCGAGGGATTTGCGCAGCTGGTGATCGAAGCGGGCAACGTCTATCAATCCGATCCAGCCGGTGCCGCGTCGATGCCGACGTGGTCGCGTGTGATCACTGCTGTCCCCGACTTCCCGGCGCGTCTGCGTGAACAAGCGGCTGCCGACGCGGCAGAACATCAGGCGTCGTCTTGAGTCACTCGCCCGCACTAGCATTAGCCAGCTGGCGCGATTTCCAACATCATCGCACGAGTGCTATTTCGCTGCTCGCAGCCAACTCGCTGCCCCTGCTAGGGGTGCTGTTCTGGGGTTGGAGCACCTTCGCGATTGTGCTGATCTACTGGTTTGAGAATGCAATCATCGGCGTGATCAACATTCTCAAGATGTTGTGCTGTACCGAGTCCGAAACGGACGAGGAATCCGTACCGTTTGTGCACGCGATGAAGCTGCTTTTCGTTCCGTTCTTTACGTTTCATTACGGAATGTTCTGCGCCGTCCACGGTGCGTTTGTCATGTTGCTCAGTGGCGGCGAAGTCCCCTTCGAAGGACCCGCGGACGACTGGACCGAACCGTTAGTAATGCTGCGCGAAACTGGAACACTGTGGGGGATTGTCGGACTGGCAATAAGTCACCTTTATTCGTTCGTCCGAAACTATCTGATAGGTGGCGAGTATCGGCGTGTGACTTTGCCGACGCTTATGTTCCAGCCGTACGCGCGTGTGGTGGTCCTTCACTTGGCGATTCTTTTCGGAGCATTCGCAACGGTGGCTCTTGGCAACTCGATTTTTGTGCTGGTAATCCTCATCGTCGGCAAAACGGCGATCGACCTGGCGCTACATCTTCGCGAGCATCGCTCTGGATCAGAGAAACAGCGAGACGATCGTCATGACGGCCAGAATCGTGGCAACGAAGGTTTTGGCGCCAGTGCCAAGTAGTCGACCGACGAACGCGGCACCACCTACGCGGAACGACTGACGCGAGTCTTCCCCGAGTGTGTGCTCGGCGAAACCAGCTCCAGCGAGCGCCCCCAGAGCGCCGCCCAGCACTGCAGCAACCGCTGATCCGAGCACAGGAATCGGCAGTCCGAGTGCAGCTCCGACGATCGCGCCGATCATCGATCCGATCAACGAGAAGACCGCCGCACGGCGGCTGCCGCCCGCCTTCCGTGTTCCCCAGACACCGGCGCCGAATTCCGCCAGTTCCCCTACGGCGGCTAGCGCCGCCATCACCACGACGGAAGTCCAAGTGATAGCCGCCACGCCCGCCGCTGGGACTAGCCAGGCATACAGCGCCGCGGCACCTACCATCACCCAGTTACCAGGCATACCCAACAGAGTCAGCAGCCAACCAGCCACAACTGCAGCGACCAGTAGCGTGATGGCGGCGATCAGTAGCACGTAGTCCATAGCAACGGATGATACGCGGTTTGCGCTTGACTGGAAACTTCGAGATGGCGTGAGGCAGCCTCCTAGCGCTTCGCTCAAGCCGCCGAAATCTTGGACCGCCGACCTAGTAGCACACCTCTCGCCTGCCAGAGTCCGCGTGGCCAAAACCTTGGCTTGCGCCCCGTTTTCATTGGGCCGGGTTCGGCTACAATGGGCCGTTTGCGGTCAGCCCAACAGAGCTTAATAGTAGTGCCGACGAGTTGAGGAGTTTGGCGTGCCAGGAACTTGTGTCATCGGATTGCAGTGGGGAGACGAAGCCAAAGGCAAGATCGTCGACCTGCTGACGCAGGAACATGACGTGGTCGTGCGCTACCAGGGCGGAGCCAACGCAGGGCACACGGTCGTGGTTGGCGAGGAAGTCTACAAGCAGTCGCTGCTGCCCAGCGGTGTGCTGACGCCGGGCGTCACATGTGTGATTGCCGGCGGAGTGGTCTTGAATCCGGCCAAGGCGATCGAAGAACTCGACGAACTCGCCTCACGCAACGTCGATGATTCCGACAACCTCAAGATCAGCGATCGGGTGCATGTCATCTTCCCTTGGCACTATGCCGAAGATCGGGTGATGGACAAAAATACGTCTGACGGTGAGAACATTGGCACCACCGGACGTGGCATTGGTCCCTGCTATCGCGACAAAGTGGGGCGCTCTTACGCCGTCCGTTTGGGTGACATGTATCGCGAGTCGTTTCGCGATCAGATCGCGCACAATGTCGAAGTGAAGAATGGTATCCTCTCGTCCATGTATCCCGAGGGCGAGTTCCAGCCGCTTGATACGCAGGCGATTTATGATGAATATCGCGCCTACGCCGATCGATTGCAGCCCTATGTTTGCGATACAACCGAATACCTGCTGAGTGCCGCTGAGGCAGGCAAACGCATTCTCTTCGAAGGCGCTCAGGGAGCACTCCTGGATGTCGACCACGGCACGTATCCATTTGTGACGAGCAGCAACAGCTCTGGCGTAGGGATTTCCAGCGGTTCCGGCGTACCTGCTCGCTATATCAATCGCATGATGGGCATTGTCAAAGCCTACACGTCACGCGTTGGTGGCGGCCCTTTTCCAACCGAATTGGACGACGACGTCGGTCAGCGTATTCGCGACCAGGGCAATGAGTACGGCACGGTGACCAAACGCCCGCGACGCTGCGGCTGGCTCGACGCGGTGGCCGTTCGTTATACGACACGCCTGGGTGGCGTCGATTCGATCTGCCTGATGCTACTAGACGTGCTGAGCGGTTTCGACGAATTGAAGATCTGCACGGCGTACAAGTTGGAGGGGCGGCAAACGAATAGCTTCCCCAGCCACGTCGACGATCTGCGTGTCGTGGAGCCAATTTACGAAACACTACCCGGATGGCAAGAAGATCTCACGCAGGCGACCTCGAAGGCAGATTTGCCGGCCAATGCGCTCGGCTACATCCAGCGTGTGAGCGAGTTGATTGGGGTACCTGTCGAAATGGTATCCGTCGGTCCTGCCCGCAGCCAAACCATACCGCTCACTTAGCTTGCCATGCCCGTAACGAAGCAAACACCTGCGGCATTGCAATCGATATCTCCCGAGCGCTGGCCTCGCCATATCGCGGTGATTATGGATGGCAATGGCCGCTGGGCCGAACGCCAAGGGCAGCCGCGAATCGAAGGGCATCGGCGCGGTGTCGATTCGGTGCGCCGCACGACAGAAGAGTGTGCGCGACTCGGGTTGGAACAGCTCACGCTCTATTGCTTATCGAGCGAAAATTGGAAGCGACCGCAACAGGAGATCGATTTCCTGATGCATTTGCTCGAACAGTACATGATCGAAGAACGCACCACGATCATGGATAACAACGTTCGCGTTCGCACCATCGGACGCAGAACAAATATTCCCGAACAAGTGCTGTCGGAACTCGATCAGACCGTCACGATGAGTTCGACCAACGATGGCATGTGGATGAATCTGGCAATCAACTACGGCGGCCGAGCCGAGCTGGTCGACGCGGTAAGGGCAATTGGCGACAAGGTTGCGGATGGCAATCTGGCAGCCAATAACATCGACGAACAGGTGATCGGCGATCACTTGTACACGGCAGGTTCCGCCGACCCCGATCTGCTGATTCGCACGGCGGGCGAAATGCGGATCAGCAACTTTCTGCTTTGGCAGATTAGCTACGCCGAAATCTGGGTAACCGAAAAGTGCTGGCCAGAGTTTGACGAGGCGACGTTGCACGAGGCCATCTGTGATTTCGCCAACCGCAATCGCAAGTTTGGCGGACTGGCCACCTAGAGACCACTTCGACTGTTCAGCTATTGTGGGTGCCTGTGTTACTCTGGCGACTTATCCTTGGTCCGCTGCTAATCGGCCTGCTTGCCGTCTTGTGTCGGGCCGACGTATCGAGTGGACGTCCCGGGATCTACCTTTTTCCGCTAGCTATTGCGCTTGCTTTGCTTGCCGCGCAGGAAATGTTGCGACTTGTGCGAGCCGCCGGTCACAGGCCTGCAGCATGGACGATTTATGCAGGCTCGCTGCTGCCCACTTTGGCTGCCTGCGCGCCGATTGCTTGGGCAGTGTACCCGGCCGACTGTCCTGTCGGTCGATTAGGATGGCTCGCCAGTGGCCTGGCCATCAGCATGATCGTCGTACTGATTGCGGAGCTAAGCCGCTTCGTCGAACCAGGGCGGTCGTTATCAAATCTCAGTGCAGCGGCGCTATCAATACTCTACGTAGGCGGCTTGCTGGGCTTCCTCGTGCAGTTAAGGCTGCTGCCGATCGACGGCGACGTTGGCCACGGTGGCATGCTGGCTCTGCTATCAATGATCATCGTCGTCAAAGCGACGGACATCGGTGCCTACACGACCGGTCGACTCGTCGGCCGTCACAAAATGGCACCCCTGCTTAGTCCAGGCAAAACATGGGAAGGAGTCGCTGGTGGTCTGCTGTGCGCCATCGGCGGCTCGATGCTCGCGCTGGGGCCACTTGCTGACGGGCTGGCTATCGAAATCGGTCGCAGCGGTCTCGCTTGGCTCGCCATCGCCTTGGTCTACGGACTAATGGTTGGTATCGCGGGCATTGCCGGTGACTTAGCCGAATCGCTGCTCAAGCGAGACGCCGGTGTGAAAGACTCGAGCGATTGGTTGCCTGGGTTTGGTGGCATCCTCGACTTGCTCGATTCTCTACTCGTCGCGGCCCCGATCGCATATCTCTGCTGGGTCAGCGGCCTGATCACTTGAAACGGTCGGGATTTCCGCGACTGACCGAGCCGGTGCAACCCACAATACCTCTACAAACCCAATGCTACCAAGCATTTAGGCGCTGGTGGCTGTGTGCGACTAGTTTCTGGTAGGCACGATTAGGTATAGTTGGAGAGAGTTTGGGGCACATTTTGTTCACGGCGGTTGCCAGGGAGCGGCCGTCCAATGCATGATCGAATCTACCGTCTCCGTCGGTTCCGCCGAGAACCTGATACTGCTGCTTGGAACCAAGGATCAGCATCTCCGGCAAATCCGCAACGAGATCCCAGCTAATATATCGACACGCGACGGCAAAATTCTCGTCCAAGGTGACGAAGATGCGGTGATCAAAGCCACCGCAGTTCTGGAAGAACTCCGTCGTCGCCTTCGCGAAAGCGGCTCACTAAACACTGACGCGGTGTCTCAAGTGATCCGACGTGTCACTGCCGGCGAGTCGACGCTATCGACCGATCCGATTGGCGTCCGCGGTGGTCGCTCGATTTCGCCACGTACGCCCGGACAGACTCGATACGTCGAAGCTATTCGCGAGAATGCGCTTGTGTTTTGCACCGGACCTGCTGGCACGGGCAAAACTTACCTCGCCGTAGCAACGGCTGTGGAAGCGCTTCGAGCGCAGCGAATCCGCAAGATTGTCTTGGTCCGACCCGCGGTTGAGGCCGGTGAGAGCCTGGGTTATCTACCTGGCGATCTCGAGGCGAAGATCAATCCTTACCTGCGTCCACTACTCGACGCGCTAACCGAGATGATGGACTTCGATCAGATGCGACGCTGCATGGACGAAGACGTGATCGTGGTGGTGCCGCTCGCCTACATGCGCGGGCGTACGCTCAATCGGGCGTTCATTATTTTGGACGAGGCCCAGAACACGACCGTTTCGCAGATGAAGATGTTTCTCACCCGCATGGGTGAAGGATCACAGGTTGTCGTCTCGGGCGACACGTCGCAGATGGATTTGCCGCCGCATACGAAAAGCGGTCTGATCGACGCGCTGGCGCGGTTGCGAGACATCGAGGGTTTTGCCAAAGTCGTGCTGGCGGGCGACGACATTATTCGACATCGCCTAGTGCAAGATATCGTTCGCGCCTACGAAGACGGAAAGAAAAAGAAGTAGGCCACGCCCACTCAATTCCTATGTCCAACGGTACACAAACACGAACCCGACAACAGCGCGTCGCGACCGTCGAGCTACCACCGGGGCCGATGGGTGCGATGCTGGGCCAACTACGACGCGGCAGCGTACTGCTGCGACTGGCAATTTGCGGACTCATGGCCGTATTTTTGCTTGTCTTCACTCGCGGCTGGGACCCTCCGTTCAACTATCGATTGAACGACATCCCGCAACGCGATATCGTCGCGGGTATCGACTTCAAGCAGATTGATGTCGAAGCGACGGAAGCGAAACGCGAGCAAGAGCGACGGCTCGTGATGGCGATGTACGATCAAGACCCGGAACCGCTCATACAATTACGTGCGCAGCTGACCAGTGAAATATCCAAGCTGTTGTCCGCTGAAAAGCTCGAGGATGCCGACCAGCAGTTGTGGAAGGAATTCGAGCCACCCCTGGCTGCCGGAACGCCCGATCCGACCGACGAGGAGCGAGAGGCCCAGTTCCTACGCTTTCGCGAAGCGTTTGCCGAGGAGAATGCACTCGACAAGTACGAAGCTCAGCTCGCCGAAGTGATGGCTCCATTCGAGCAATGGGGTCTTATCGAGGAATTGCCTGCCGAGCACAAAGAACTGAACTTCGAGAAAATCTTTGTACGTTCGCGGGACGCAACCGGCGAAGGATTCGGTGCATCCGCTGGCCGTGACGTCGCGGACGTGCGAATCGAGAACGCTGCCGCGAGGCTGCAATCGTTGCTGAACGAGAAGCTCGCCTCGGCAGAAGTCGCGCAGCGCACTTTCGCCTGGCTGCGACCACGGCTGATCACAACGCTCACTTTGGATCTGGATGCGACGCGCTTAGCCCAAGACGAGGCTGCCGAGCAGACAGAACCCGTGTATCGTCCGTTTCACTCCGGCGAGGATACGCTGGCGAAAGCTGGCACGCCTTTGACCAGCGAGTCGATAGATTTGCTGCGACTGGAATACAACGCAAAGTTGGCCGACCAAGAAGTCGGTCCACGAGTCCGCCGCACGCTTGCGGTGTTAGGTATGTACATCGCTCTGTACACGCTGTGTGGATACTACATCCATACACGCGAACCGAAGGTCTTTGCTGAACTGCATCGGTTTGTCGCATTGCTTTCACTCATACTGCTCACGGTCGTGATTGGATGCGTGGCCAACCAGTATCAGTGGGGCACCGACATTATCGCCTTGCTGCTGTTGGCAATGACCCTGGCGATTGCCTACCAACAGGAGATGGCACTACTGTTGTCTGCGTGTGTGACGCTGGTGATGTCTGTTTCGATCGGTCACGACATGTCGCAGGCGCTGGTGCTCATGGCGACGGTCGCGGGCGCAGTACTCGTGCTTAAAGAGGTTCGCACACGCAGCAAACTGTTTACCGTCGGTTTCGTCGCAGCGACCGTAGCTCTTCTAACCACTCTGGGCGTTGGCACTCTGTATGGTCAGCCATGGTCGGAACTGTGGGTCAGCGGATTCACGCTGGCATTGTGGTCGCTGATCGCTGGAGCGCTGATGACGGTCTCGTTGCAGTTGGTCGAGAAAGTCTTTGAAGTGCAGACCGACTTAAGCCTGATCGAATTAGGCGATCCTTCCCTGCCGCTGCTGCAAGAGCTGATCCGCCGGGCACCTGGAACCTACAACCACTCGATCACTGTGGCCGCACTTGCAGAAGCAGCCGCCGAGTCGATTGGCGCGCGGGGCCTTTTGGTGCGCGTCGGAGCCTACTATCACGACATCGGCAAGATGCTCAAGCCGGGCTACTTCGTGGAAAACCAAGGCCAGGGCGACAACCGACACGATTCGCTCGTGCCCGCCATGAGCACGCTGGTGATCATCGCGCACGTCAAAGATGGTGCCGACTTGGCGCGACAGAACAAGCTGCCCGAGCAGTTGATCGATTTCATACAGCAGCATCACGGCACAACGTTGGTCGAGTACTTCTACCGGCAAGCAAGCGAGCAACGGGATAAGGACCCCGATGGCGCCGACGTCGATGAGAGTTCGTTCCGCTATCCTGGTCCCAAACCGCAAACCAAAGAGGCGGGCGTGCTCATGTTAGCCGACGCAGTCGAAAGTGCGAGCCGTGCACTCAAAGAACCGACGCCAGCGCGGATTGAAAATATCGTCGAGGAACTCGCTCGAAAGCGACTGCTCGACGGCCAGTTCGACGAATGCGGCCTTACCCTGGAAGAGGTGCGCAAGATCGGTGAGAGTTTGGTAAAATCACTGACCGCCGTTTATCATGGACGCGTAAAGTATCCAGACCAAGAAACAGCGTAGGAGGATGACAAAAATCGAATGACGAAGTTCGAAGTCGCCGGCGATCGAATTCGAGCCCAGTCTTTGCATTGGAACAATGAACGAACACCTATCATCGACGGAATCCACTTCTGAACCTCCTCTGGCCGACGGCGAGGGGGAACCTCCTGAACCCGGCTTGCGCGTGCCGATAGCGAACGAGCAGGCGAGCCTGCCGATCGACGAGTCGCGGCTTGAAGCAGCAGTAAGGGCGGTCTTCGAACCGTCTGGCTACGATTCTGGATCGGTCAGCATCGCGGTGGTCGACGATCCGACCATTCACAAAATCAATCGGCAGTATCTGCAGCATGACTATCCGACCGACGTGCTGAGCTTCGTGCTCGAAGCAGACGAGCCGTTTCTCGAAGGCGAGCTGGTGGTCAGTACCGATACCGCTGCCAAAAACGCTGAGAGTCTGAGCTGGACGGCACACGACGAGCTGACGCTCTACGTAATTCATGGGGCGTTGCACCTGGTCGGTTACCGCGACAAGCAACCGGACGAAGCGGACGAGATGCGAACCGCTGAGGCCAAAATCCTCGCCGAGCTGGGAATCCAACTGCCAAGCGGCGACGATCGCTGGACTGACGCCTCGCCCAGCTCTACCCGAGAGGCACCCGGTTCATGAGCAATGCGCAGCTGTTTTGGACGAGTTTCTTCGCCCTGGCTGCGACGGCAATCGTTAGTCTCGGTGCTCGAGCACTGCGAAATTTCTCGCGGCACGATCTCGAAGAAATTGCTAGCCGGCGCGGACAGCCTGACAGGTTTAGCGAAGTGCTGCGTTTGCACGAAACCATCGCCTTGGGTGTGGAGATGCTTGGCATCCTGAGTGGAGCACTGGGCATCGTGACCGGCAGCTGGTGGGCTGCGCAGCGGTGGGGCATTGCCCAGAGTGGCAGTCTGAGCGAGTTGCTCGCTATTTCAATGGGCTTAGGTCTTGTGTTGGCTGTCGCGGTCTCGTGGCTGCCTTGGACTGTTGCAAGGATGTCGGCCGCCAGATTTATTTTTCATACCTGGCCGCTGTGGCAGGTGCTAGCCTCGCTGGCGGCGCCGCTGGTTTGGGGCGCGCGGATGGTCGACATCGCGTTGCATCGGGTAGTCGGACGCGCGCCGCGCAGCGTCGACGAAGAAACGGTCGAGGAAGAGATTCGCGCAATCGTTACTGACGGGCATCGCGGTGGTCTGCTCGAGGAAGATGCTCGCGAAATGATCGAAGGTGTCATCGAACTCGGCGACGCGGACGTGTCGGAAATCATGACGCCACGCACCGACATGCACATGTTGTCGGTTGATATGCCTTGGGACGAGATGGTGGCCGACGTGATCGAAGCGGGCCACACTCGAATTCCGGTCTTCGACGAGAACCGCGACGACATCATCGGCGTCCTTTATAGCAAAGATCTGCTGCCGGAACTTGCTACTGGCGAGGAAGGGTCCAGAACGCCGATTCGCGATTTGATTCGCAAGCCCGTCTTCGTACCACAGACCAAACCGGTCGACGATCTGTTACAGATGTTTCAACAGCTCCGCACGCACATAGCGGTTGTGCTTGATGAATACGGCGGCGTGTCGGGGCTCGTGACGATCGAAGACGTGCTGGAAGAAATCGTCGGCGAAATCGTCGATGAGTACGACGACGAGGCTGTCCAAGAGATCCAGCTGCTCGATGCTGACACTTGCGAAGCCCTGGGACGTGCCCACGTTGACGAAATCAATGAAAAGATGCGTCTCGAGCTACCCGAAGACGGCGAGTTCGACACGATCGCTGGTTTTGTGTTTACCGAGTTGGGACGCGTTCCGCTGGTCGGCGAGTCGCTGGTATGGCAGGATCATGTGCGGATCGAGGTCGTGGACGCCTCGCGGCGCCGCATTGAGCGAGTGCGAATCAAACGGCTCGACGCCGATCGGCTCGAGAGTGCCTGAGTGCAGGCTCTCTGACTGCTAGCAACCGGGCTGGTTTGATCTTGCCGTCGTAGTTGGCGTTTTCTACTGTCTTACCCGCCAAGCCCTGCGTGCGCGCGTTGAGCACGTGAAGGGTTGCCTTATCTTGACATGTCCTGCGGTCGAAACCCCGATATGCTTACACATCGCTTGGTTCTGATGATTGCCACGCTGGTAGCAGCTGCGGGCTGTACGTCGGTGAACCTCAACCCTACGACTTGGGAGACACCCAAGTTTACGAGCACGCAAGCCGAAGTCGGCACGCCCGCTTGGTGGAAACAAAATCAGAAGAAGGCGGAATTCGTCCCAGGCGAAGGCTACCGCATTGCGGGCATTGATGGCTATTTTGATCAGGAAGGTCGACCGATCAACGCCAAAGTGACCAAGATGGTCAAACACAGCGAGACGAAGGGCTTGTTCAAAGACGTGGGCGTTTCGACGGCTGTCGAAGACTTCAAGAACCAAGTTGGACTAGGCCCAGACGAACAACAAGCCAAACTCGCATTCGCCAAAGGCGAGGACCTATTCCAGCGCGAGAAGTATTCGGAGGCTGCAAAGGCCTTTGAAGAGACGATCGCCCGATGGCCCGAGTCTAGCTTGGCGCAAGATGCAACGTTCCTACTGGGAGAGAGCCACTTCTTCAATCACGAGTATGCGAAGGCGATCGATTCATACGACCAACTACTCGCAGACAACCCAAATTCAAAGCACCTCGATAAAGTAGTCCGCAGGCAGTTCGATATTGCCCGTTATTGGGAACAACATCACCAAGGCGATCCGCATTGGGCGACGACGCCGAATCTGTTTGACGATACGCGGCCGCTGTTCGACACGCTGGGCAACTCGCTGAAGGTTTATGAAAACATCCGGCTCAACGACCCAACCGGTCCGCTCGCCGACGACGCGATCATGGCGACTGCCAACTCGTACTTTCTGCGTGCGCGTTACAACGATGCCGACTACCACTACGAACTGCTACGCACCGATTATCCGCGTAGCGAGCATCAGTTCGAAGCACACATTCTCGGCCTGCAATGCAAGTTGCGCAAGTACCAAGGTCCCGACTACGACGGCACGCCGTTGTTGGAAGCCAAGAAGCTTGCCAAGCAGATCAAAGTGCAATTCGCAGGAAAGCTAAACGAGGACGAAAAGAAGCGACTCGAGTTAGACTTGGCGACGCTTCAAAAGCAATTGGCTGATCGCGACTGGAAACTTGCGAAGTACTATGAAGAAAATGGCTACAATGCCAGCGCGAAGTTCTACTATGCGAAAGTGATTCGCAACTTCTCCGGCACCCCAATCGCCAACGAAGCGCAGCAGTCTTATGCAGCGCTAGAGGGCCTGCCAGAGCAGCCACCTGTACGATTGGAGAGCATCGTCAAGCTACTGCCAGAAAACGCGGAACGCAAAGCCATTGCGGACGTACCGCTACTTGATGAGATTCGTCCGGACATCGGAATCGCAAGTCAACCGGAGCCCGCGGATGGTGGCGACGCAACTATTCTGCGGTGAGCGGCTGCTTAGATTCGTCAGCGTGCATATGCGATTAGCCTTGCCGCTGCTCGCGGTACTGCTGGGATCTGCCGGCTGCGCTTCTTACCGCGTCGGTAATCAGACACTCTATGCCCCTGACGTACGTACCGTGTACGTGCCGATAATCGAATCCAGCAGCTTTCGTCGCGACCTTGGCGAGCGGCTCACCGAAGCGGTCGTGAAGGAAATCGAACTAAGAACGCCATTCAAGGTCGTCGGCACACCAAACGCCGACAGTATTCTCTCAGCCAAGTTGGTTAGTGATACCAAGCGCGTGACGATCGAAAATCAGAACGATGATCCGCGCGCTTTGGAAATGGCCCTAGCGGTCGAAATCACCTGGCTCAACCGACGGCGCGCCCCAATCCGGGCACCAACGACCTTGGCATTGCCACCGGAACTGCTGCCCGTCAGCAACGTCGCGGCGCTGATCCCAGAAGCGGGCCAGTCAGTCGCGACCGCCCAGCAGCAGTCGATTCAGCGGCTGGCGCAGCAGATCGTCTCGACGATGGAAGAGCCCTGGTAGCCAGCCTGATCTCAGCGGTCACTCCTACCGTTTAAACTGGCTGCAGCCACTTCTGACGGCCTTCGCAACGGCCTCGGCCAAGATATCTCGGCCTTCCGGTAGGCTGAGTGCAGCTCACTCGCAACCGTGCCAATTATGGGCAAATATTTTTCACATCACCCATTGTTTTTTATCCCAGCCCCGGTAGGCTGACGCTACTGAGACTTAGTATCAAAGGCGCAGCGGTGGCTGATGGCGGCATGTCGACTTATGCGTCCTGCAAAAAATAGGGAGCGGTCTCGGAGACGGAACTCTCTATCAAGTATTTCCTTCGCGTAATTCGGACTACGTGGTTGGTCTTTGAGTTTTTCGTTATCGCCGAAGCCGGCGAATTTTCTGTTATTCGATTTGTTTTTGGAGTGAGCTAATGAACTTCTTTTCGCGTTCCTTAAGAACCTTCATGCCAAGTGCAATGCTAATGTGTGGCATCGTCGGCATGAGCAGCGTCAACGCACAACCATTCACCGAAAACTTCGACACGGACGTTGCGGACTGGGGAGATGCGAATTCAAACTTCAACCCGCTGACCTTTGTCGCCAGTGGCGGCCCCGATGGCAGCAGCTACGCGACGACGTCCGCCCCGCTTTCAGCGTTGGTTGGCGGAGCTGGCGGCAGCTCGGCAATCCTCTTTCGCGCTCAAGATGAGTTTGGCGACGACGGCTCGAGCGATGGAGCCTTCCAAGGCAACTACCTGGCCGGGGGAATCGGCCTCGTCAGTGCCTTTGTGCGTCACGATGCACCGGAACCACTCACGTTCCTTTATCGAGGTAGCACGGCGGCTAACTTTCCCGCGATCGCCATCAATAACGACGTGCCTGTGCAGCCCAACGAGTGGACGAAGATATTCTTCGCATTCGATCCGAATAATCCCGAATTGGCTTTAGAATCGTTTCCATTTGGACCAGACTTTTTCGCGATTGCAGCGAGTATTGGCCATTTGCAAATAGGAATCAATATTCCCGACAACCTAGCAAACAACTCGACTCCCATCAATTTCGACATCGATCAAGTCTCGATTACTGTGCCAGAGCCCTCGACGCTAGCGATGGCTAGCTTGGCCATGCTGATCGGCTTGCGACGACGCCTGAGATAATTGGTGGAATCGGCAACCAAAATCTAGTATGAGCCGAGTCGCCTATGTTGTGCGACTCGGCTCGCAACCAATCAATGTTGCACCTGCAACATGAACGGAATGACACATGACCACACGTGGCAGAGTTGCCCTCTTGCTCAGTCTTTGCGGTTGCATGATGCATTCGAACCTCTACGCCCAGATTATCGTTCCGACTTCAGGGTTTCGCGAACCCGCCGACTGGACCGTCGGCGACCCGCTCACCACATCGCAGCTGTGGGCGGCGCCAGAACAAGCGTTTGCTGCTGATCAAGTCACGGTCCCGGTCATGGATTTTCAAACGGCGCCGATCCAAAGCACTTTCAATCCTGCTATCGCGTTCGATCCGACGGACGATCCTGACGAGGTGCCTGATGCGCCGCTAATTGACAACGTTACTCCCGGTTTTCGAGCGAGTTCGGGAGGTTACTACTCCTTTAGCGGTGACTATTCGGTTTTCTCAAACATCTACAATCACGGTGGTGCGCTGGGAACCGCTGGACCATTTCACGCGGGCTACGGCACACGCGTGATCATTCAGACGGCTGCACTTGCCGGATTAACACCCTCAGACACTGGCGACGACGAGACGGGCAGTGTGATTCTGGATAGCATACAGATCGTCCAGCAGAACGATGACCCGATTGCGGGCGGCGAAAACGAAAGCCTGCTGCGTCTCGAGGACCTCTCTCCTGACGAAGATGTGACGATTCTGACTCCCATCGGCCTGGTGACCGCACCTTTTCAGACTTTGGAGTTTGAGTTCTTTCTGCCGGGCTATACCGGAGATTTTCGGATCAACGTGGGGCTTGGGATACACACCAGTTTTCAATTCTTCCGTGTTGATACGCAGATCGTCTTGCCGGGAGACTTCGACGGCAGCGGCCAGGTTGGCGGGGTCGACTTGCTCACTCTACAGCGCGGCTTCGGAATTGCCGACGGCTCCGCAAACGTAGCCGATGGCGACGCAAACTTCGACGGCAACGTGGATGAACTTGACTTTGCAATTTGGCAACAGCAATTCGGCACCGGTCAGACCCTAGCCGGCAGTTTTGCCGCCGTGCCTGAACCCACGGGGCTCGCCTTGCTGCTAAGCGTCTTGGTTGCAGGTTGTGGTCTAACGAGTCCAAGAAGACGTCAGGTAAAGGCCGCCCCATCACCGACGCGCGAAGCATTTACGCTGATCGAGCTGTTGGTCGTCATCGCCACGATTGGCGTTTTGGTCGCGCTACTGCTGCCTGCGGTACAATCTGCGCGCGAATCTGCGCGGCGCATGTCCTGCCAGAACAATCTCAAGCAAATCGGTTTGGCCACGCAGATGTATCACGACGTCAACAAGCGGTTGCCGCCTGCGCGCCAGGACACGAGCCTCGGAACCTCGCTAGAAAGTGCGTTGCTGTACCTGTTGCCTTACCTCGAACAGAGTAGTCGACTTGATCAGTATGATGAAGAGTTGGGAGTCGACGATCAGTCGAACGAACAGATTGCTAAGGCGCTGCTGCCTGTGTATTTGTGTCCCTCGATGATCTTCGAATGGGACGGCGTCAGCGTTGCTCCAGGCAGTTACGCCGCTTCGACCGGTACGGAAAGTCCCTGGTTAATTATCGACATGTCGGCGTTTACGCCGGGTACGCCGTTTGATCTTTCGGCACTAACCAATCACGACGGCTTGCACAAAGGCGCGATCGTCTCGTGGCCAGCCGTTGTTCGCATACGCGACGTAACCGACGGCACGTCCAACACTTTCGCATTTGGCGAAATGGACTATTTTGGCGGTCAACTCCTGGAAAATGGCCCGCAATGGATCGGTGGCTACATCAACGCCACGCAAGGTGCCACCTGGGGGCCATTCAACCCTAGTGACCCAGCCCCTAATGACGCGCTCGAAGGGCGATACATTACTGCCTTCCGCAGCGATCATCCCGGCGGAGCACAATTTGTGATGGTCGATGGCGCGGTACGCTTTGTTCAAGACGGCATCGAACCGACACTCTACGACGCTCTCGCTACCCGGGCAGGTGAAGAGGTCAACCATCGTCTACCATAAACGAAACTGCTACGAAGACAGTTTTAGCATTTCACCCCATTTCCATCGAAGGATAACGGATCACTACTATGAGTTCTTTCCTCAATCGTAACATCGTCGCCTTTCTGACTTTGATTTGGTTGCCGATCGCCTGTATGCAGAGTGCCTGTCACGCCCATTTTCCGTGGCTGACCATTGACGACGAGGGGCATGCTCTGCTGTACTTCTCCGAGGATCCGACGGAACTGGACTACAAGCTGCCAGAAGCCGTCACGCAGGCGGTTGTACATGCGACGGACGGCAAGTCGAAACCCGCTCCTCTCGAGCTGACGACGATCGACACGGAAGAGCTGAAAGGACGTCGGTCGACTGACGCGATCGCCAACAGCAGCGTACTCACAACGACATTCACCTACGGCAATTATCACGGCACGCTGCTGAAATACTATGCTCAGCATCTTCCGCCAGTAGGTGCCGAACCGGTGAAGCTGCCGGAGGAACTCACGTTACAGGCGAGCGTGGCACCCGCCAAGACGGGCATCGAAGTGTCGGTGCTCTGGCATGGAGAACCGATCAAAGGTGTGGGTGTTACCATCATTGATGCCGAGGGAGAGACGTTCGAAGATAAAACCGACGACGCGGGCAAGGTGTCGTTTTTGACGCAGGCGGAAGGATTGACCGGCTTTGTGATCGGCCACACGATTAAGTCTGCCCAGGGCGAGTGGCAAGGGCAGGAGTACACGAGCGAATCGCATTACTGTACCGTGACCACCAACTACAAAAGACCGACGCAAGACTCCGCTTCGACCAAGCCAGCGCGTTACGCGCCGCTCCCAACGGCAGTGGCAAGTTTTGGTGCAGCGGTCTGTGACGGGTCGCTTTACGTCTACAGCGGCCACACAGGCAAGCCGCACGACCACTCGCGCGACAACCTGTCTGAAGGTTTCCATCGCCTGAAGCTCGATGGACAGAGCCAATGGGAGTCGCTGTCGATGCAAACCCCACTGCAAGGTCTGCCGCTAGTGACCCACGACGGCAAGCTCTATCGCGTTGGCGGACTGCACGCGACCAACGCCGCCGAAGACGAGGCCGACATGCACTCGGTTGACGAGTTCGCTGCCTTCGATCCCCAAACTGGCGAATGGATGGCTCTGCCCAATCTGCCGCATGGCCGTTCGTCGCACGACGCGGTGGTGCTTGACGGCAAACTCTATGTGTTTGGCGGTTGGACGCTCAGCGGCGATAGCGATGGCGAATGGATCGATCAAGGCTGCTTATTTGATCTGACGACAACCGACAGCTCGTGGGAGGTTATTCCCGATCTGCCTTTCCGACGCCGAGCGCTGGCCGTCGGCCACTGGGAGGGGAAAATCGTCGTCCTCGGCGGGATGGACGAAGATCACAGCATTTCGCAATCGGTTGATTGCTACGACCCGACAACCAAAGCGTGGTCCACGCTGGCAGACTTTCCTGGCGAAGGTATGAGCGGTTTCGGCGTATCGGCCTGGAACGCGGGCGATAAGCTTTTCGCTAGCGGTAGCGATGGGGTGGTCTATCACTTGAGCGACGACGGCAGCGAATGGCTTGAAGTCGACGAGCTCGAGACGCCCCGTTTCTTCCACCGGCTACTGGCCGCCGGCGACCGCGAGCTGTTGATTCTCGGCGGTGCGCCACTTGCCGACGCCGAGCATCTTAACGACATCGAAGTGATCGAATTAAATTAGGATTTTTGCATCTGTTGGGCAGAGCTGTGGGACGCGTCTCCGACGCCTTCGAACCCCGAAAAGTAAAACGACGCATCCGCTTCTACAACTTCATGACAAAACCAAGACACGAAATGAAACTCGATATGCTCAAAGGAGTTAGAGAAACTTAAGTGACATTCGAGGTGATCACCTCATGTGGAATCGTGCTGCGGAGATCGCCTTCCGTTGGATTGACCACCGCGGTTAGAGCAACTTACCTTTATCTGCGAGCACTGATTTGCTAGAGTTCTCTCCAAGCCATGGAGGGATTTTTTATGCAAGCACTATCACTGGATTTACGAGAGCGGATTGTAGAGGCGTACGAAGCTGGCGAAGGGAGCCACGC
>JBCDBK010000021.1:0-60126 GCA_039184115.1 Planctomycetota bacterium
GACTTGCGCAGCTCTGCCTGATGGAAAGGGGCGGGGTTTTGTACTTTTGAAACGCGGGTAGCGAAAACGTGACGGCTACAGAATTCGAGACCCCTGGATTTCTAGCGTTTTCCGGAAGGTGACGAGAGGTTTTGAAACAGTGGGTGTTTCAAAACTGGCCGACGCGAGCCTAGCGGCATCGCTGGTGATCGATTGGCGGACACCAACACACGTCGGGGCACGGCTTGGGACAGTAATCGTCGCAGGTCTGCTTGCGGCAGGGGACGCAGCCGGGTGGTTGGCACTTGAGGCAGTAGTTGTCGCAGGCTTGGCATCGCTGCGGCGTGCAAACGTCGGGCGTGCATTTCGTGCAGTAGTCGTCGCAGTGAAAGCACTGGCAGCGGCAGAGGTGACTCGCCCGATGATGTAGCGAACTGAAGCAGCCGACGGTTGGTGCCAGCAGCAGCGGTAGCAGCGCCACGCCAAGGGCGCGCCGGAGTCGATAGCCAATGGCAGTTGGTGGCATCGGTTACAACTCCTCGCTGGAAAGTTCAGGCAGCGGCAAGACTTCTTCGTCGGAGGTAGTGGGCGTCGGCTCGACGACTTCTGACGGCAGCGGAGCGGGAAGTTGAATGAGATGGCAACCGCGATAGGGCACGTCGCAGCGTAGCTGCCAGCCACCACCGAGTGCCTTGTAGAGCCGTGTCAACGCGACCCCGATGTCGGCTTGCGAATCGATCAGCGTATCTTGTGCTTGCACGAGATTCGCTTCGAGGACAAACACCCGACCAAAGTCGGTTGCGCCCTCTTTGTACTGGATGCGAACGAGTTCGACCGACTTGGCGGCAGCTTCGGCGCTCTGACGCAGGGCTTCTGTCCGCTGTTTGGATCGCAAGAATTCGACCATCGCGTCTTCGACCTCGCGATGAGCAGCGAGCACCGTGTTCTCGTAGTCCACGATAGTTTGCTGATAGCGAAGCTCTTGAACGCGGACGTTGTTCACAATCCGACCATAGTTGAGGATGTTCCAGCGAAAACCGGGAATGACCGAGCCGGCGGAACTACCCGACGAGAACAGATCGCTGAAGTCTTGGGAGTTGAGTTTGATTTCGCCGTTGATGCCGAATTGAGGATACAAGTCGGCTGCTGCGATACCGATCTGAGCAGATTGCTGGGCGATCACACGTTCGGCATTGCGTATGTCGGGGCGACGACGCAGCAGATCGGCGGGAATGCCAACCACGGCTTGTTCGGGCGCGTCGGGGATCGCACCAGGGGCGGAGAGTAGCGATTCGAGTCGATAGGGTGTCATGCCAAGCAGGATTGCCAAGCCGTTAAGTGTCTGCCGACGGCCTTGCTGAAGTGCTGGAATGAGCGCACGCGTATCTGCCAAGTTCGAAGTTGCCTGCTGCACGTCGAGTGCCGCAACGCGACCTTGGTCGAAGCGTGCCTGAGCAATGTCGAGACTGCCTTGTTGGATTTCGACGTTCTCGCGTGCCAAGCGCAGCCGCTCGTCGAACGATCGCAGTTCGATGTAAGACGCAGCCACGTCGCCGATGAGCGTCACGAGAATGTCGTCGTAGCCTTCGATCTCCGCATCGATCGACGCGTCGGCTGCTTCGATCGATCGTCGCAGCCGACCCCAGATGTCAATTTCCCAAGACATGTCGAAGCCAGTCTGCCAATCGTCGAAGACGCGTGAGATGCCAGGGAACACATTGGCGGCGTTATTGCTGATTTGGTTGCGCCCGTACTGACCGAAAAATCCCTGTGACTGTGGAAATAGGTTGCCGGCGGCGATCTGGCGTTGGGCACGCGCTTCTAGCACGCGCAAGCCCGCAGCCCGCAGTGACAGATTCTGCTGGTAGGCTGTTAATATCAGTTCTTCCAGTAGCGGGTCATTGAAGACACGCCACCAGCCGGCTTGCACACATGGGTCATAGACGATCGACGGATCTTCCGATTCGATCCAGTCTTCGGCGACCGGCACTATCGGGCGCTTGTGATCGGGTCCGACGCGAAAGCCATTCTGCCGCCACTGGCGCAAACCGCCGCATCCGACGGTGCCAAACAACAGGACAATGAGAAACAGGCGAGTTCGAGGCATGGTGGCGACCCGTAGGTTCGGCGCAGGCAGATTGATCGTAGCTACCTGAAAATTCGGCATTGCCATTGCTTCCGGGTCAACACTCACGAGCCGATCAGACTAACCGTGCAAACAAGGTCAGCCCGCCTGCGGTCCCTAGGCTCCGCAAGCAGTTTGTTTTTACCAGCCGGCAAGGTTTCTCAACGGCTAACACGAAGTACAATAGTCGTATGAACCAGCATGATACGAGCCTACGATCGTTAGTTTTCGCGTGTGCGTTAGCAGCATTGACCGTCTGCGCCGGATGTGGAAAGCAGCCAACGGCTGCCGTCGAGAAGGGTCCGCGACCGGTCTCTGTGATCACGCTAAAGAGCGGTATTCCGAGCACTTCGAGACAGGCGAGCGCGTCAGTAAGCTCGTGGAAGACCGAGCAAATCGGATTTGAGGTAGGTGGCAGAGTGAGCTGGGTTTTGGAGCCTGGCCAAGAAATAGAGGGTCGCATCTTCGACCTGACGGGCAATCCAGTAACGCCAGGAACCGCCCTAGCTCAAGTCGACAAGGAACGATTTGAGCTGGCACTCGGAGCGGCCAAGGCGGAGGTGGAAGTCGCCGAGTTGCAGAAGCAAAGCATCGACGTGAATCTCAACAGCGGTATCCCGGCCGATATAGAAGCGGCGAAGGCGGACCTTGAGTTGGCACAGGTTGAATACGACCGCAACAAACGGCTTGTCGCGCAGAACGCAACGGCCCAGGCGGATCTTGATCGTTCCGCAGCGGAACTGAGAACCTCCAATGCGAGAATCGCGACGCTCGAAGCTCAGACCAAGCAAACCGAAGCGGAGCTTCAATCCGCTCTGGCCTCGATTAAGCAGGCGGAACAGAACTACAAAGACGCCCAACGCAACCTGGCCGATACGACGCTCTATTCGTCGTTTCGTGGTCAGGTGGCAGACGTGCATGTAGTACCCGGCAGCGTTGTCTCGCAGGGTTCGCCGGTGCTTACCATCCAGATGATGGATCCGATCAAGGTTGAAGTTGAACTGTCCGCTGCGCTATCACGAACGATCCGCAAACGTAATGTGCTGCCTGTCTACATCACGATGCAAGATGGCAGCGTCGAACGCCGCGAAGGCTACGTCTACACGGTCTCGCCATCGGCCGATCCCTCGACGCGGACGTTTACGCTTACGCTGCTGGTGCTTAACGAAAAGGTTGCAGCCGCGCGACCGGATGGCTTTGATGACGAAAACATGGCCCGCACGCCCGACATCTGGCGGATGGACTTCGAGTTCCTGCCAGATCTGCCAGCTGGCACGTTCTTCATCGAAAAGAAAGCGATCTGCCAGGATGAGCAGGGGTACTACGTGTGGAAGTGCCTGAATGCTCAGGTATATAGCGATGTGCCCGAGCTGCTCGAGGTTGCGAAGATGCGCGTCACGCCGGGCGACTTGAGCTTGCCATTCTTGGGGAACTGGGTCTTCCAAACCGTGACAATTCAGGACAGCAACTTCAACCCCAAGACGGATCTGTTCGTGGGAGAGCTGCTGGTGGATTCTGGCTCTGCCAACGACTGGGATGGAACCAAAGTAATGGTCGACCGCGGCGGTCAGTGGATGCTGCGTCCCGGCGACCTGGTATCGGTCGATCTAAGCGAATCGGATACGACGCCCGGTTTTCACATTCCGATGGAGGCGATTTACGAGGAATCGGGCGAGACGTACGTGTTCATCGCCGAGACGTCGGACGAGAAAACGATTGCTCGGCGTATTCAGGTCGGCGTTTTGCCAGCCGACGAACTCGGCGTCGGCACGCTGCGGCAGATCATCCCCAAAATGCCTGAAGACTTGTCTGAAGGCATGCTGATAATCGCCGGTGGCGTCCACTTTCTACACGACGGCGACCTGGTTCGGATTGCCGAACGTAACTGACCGGCTTACCGCAAGCGAGACGCATGAATCTTTCTGCATTGGCAATTCGATTTCAACCGATCGTGCTCACGCTCGTCGGATTGTTGATGGCTTGGGGCATCATCTCTTTTGCTACCATGCCGAGGCGCGAAGACCCAGAATTCACCATTCGTGAGTGCGTCGTCACCACCGTTTGGCCGGGTGTGCCAGCTGAGAAGATCGAAGAACTTGTCACCGACAAACTGGAGGAAGTTCTTGATGGTATCGAAGAGGTAGAGAAGCTCGACTCGACCACAATTACGGGACAATCGACCATCAATGTGACGGTCGAAGATGCAGTGCCACCCGACTCGATTGACAACGTGTGGGACAAAGTGCGTGCCCGCGTCGAATTGGTAGAGATGCCCGAACCCTCGCTGCGTCCAGTCGTCAATGACGAGTTCGGCGACACGACGATTTTCTTGCTAGCGATTCATCAAACACCGACCCACGGACGTGACGAGATTCGCGAGCAAGACCGCTACAGCTTTCGCCAGCTGGA
Source organism: Planctomycetota bacterium (assembly GCA_039184115.1). GTDB lineage: Bacteria > Planctomycetota > Planctomycetia > Pirellulales > Lacipirellulaceae > Bythopirellula. Next base: position 4,514 of record JBCDBK010000021.1, read on the forward strand.
GGTATTTGCCGATCGCGTTCGTGACGCGCTGCGGTTATTACCAGGTGTCGCAAAGGTTGAAAAATACGGCGTACGCAACGAAGCGATCTTTATCGAAACCGATCTCGGCACTTGGGCGCAGCTTGGTCTCTCTGCCGATCAGTTGCAGCAGTTGGTCGCTGCGCGAAACATCGTCGAGGCGGGCGGAGATATCGATACTTCGGCCGGCCGTTTCTCGGTCTATCCGCGCGGTGAGTTCAACGCGGTCGACGAGATCGAGTCGATTATCGTCGATCGGACGACCTCAGAGACAGATCGCAATCAGGTTTATCTGAAGGATCTCGATCTTAACGTCACGCGTGGCTACGAAGATCCACCTCAGTACCTGTGCCGCTACGGAAACCCGGAAACCTCCGAGCCAAGTGTCATGCTTGGACTGACGATGAAGTCCGGAGCCAATATCATTACGGTGTGCGATCTCGCGAAGGCGAGGCTAACTCAGCTGCTCGAAGTCGAGCAGGCGTTGCCGCCCGATGTGGCGGTCGTGCCAGTTTCGGATCAGTCAGAAAACGTGACGGCCAAGATTAACGATGTCGTCAACAACGTGATTTCGGCGGTGGTGATCGTCGTGCTGGTGGTGCTCGTCGTGGTCGGAATGCGTTCGGCGCTGGTCATGGCGGCGAATATCCCGGTTGTCGTACTCGCCTCGCTCGGGGTGATTACTGTGTTTGGTGTGCAGCTCGAACAGATTTCGCTTGCGTCGATTATCATCGCGCTCGGTTTGCTCGTCGACAATGCCGTGCAAGTCTGCGACCAGGCACGTACGAATCAAATGAATGGTATGAAGCCGGTCGAAGCCGCCGTTGAAGGCGCGAAGATGTTGGCCGGTCCTATGCTTATCGGCACGCTCACGACGGTGGCAGCCTTCATCCCGATGCTATTCGCGTTGGAAGGTGGCGGCAAGGAGTACGTCTACAGCCTGCCCGTAACGCTCTCGACGACGCTTGGTGCCAGTTGGCTGTTGGCAATGACATTTTGCGTGCTTCTCGCCGCTTCGTTCATCCGCGCGACGGCTGAATCGGCGTCTTCGCCGATGGAGAAAGCGGCTAACTTTCTTGCCGACCGATTCCTACCGGCCAGCATGAAGGAGAGACAAAACGGCAACGGCTCTGAAAACATCGTCATGCGGCTCTACGGGGCGTTTGCCCACATGGCGATCGGAGCCAAATGGATCACACTGGGCGTGGCCGTGGTGCTGTTCGTACTGGCGGTCATGCTGCCGGTGAGTTCGGAGTTCTTTCCACAAGATCGACGCGATCAGTTCGCGATCGAAATCTGGCTGCCAGAAACCGCGACGATCGAGCAGACGAACGAGAAGGCGCTGGAAGTCGAGAAGATTATACGTGCACTCAGCCCCGCAACGTCCGCCGAGGGTGAGCCGATTGAGAAACTGCGAGCTATGCGGACGCTCGTCGGTGGCGGCGGCTCCCGATGGCATTTAGGTTGGTCGCCCGAACCGCCCGCGCCGAACTTTGCCGAGATACTGGTAAGAACGACAGATGGGCGGCTTACTCCTGACTACGCCGAAGAAGTGCGGCGAGTGGTCGAGTTCGGCGACGATTCGATAGGAGCAGCCCCGGTTGTGGGAGCGCGTATCGTGCCAAAGGAATTGCCGCTTGGCCCTCCTGCCGACCCGGTGACAATCCGGATTGTGGGCAACGGGTTCGCGAATATGCAGAAGCTCAAGTCGATTGCGAATCGAGTTAACGAAATGGTCCGCGTCCAGCCCGAAACCTGGAACGTCAACGATTCCTGGGGTGTGTCTGGCTACCAATTGGCCATCGATGTTGATCCTGACAAAGCAAATCTGGCAGGCGTGACGAACTCGCAGATCGCCCAATCACTCAACTCATACTTTTCGGGAATGCAGCTCACCACGTTTCGCGAAGGCGACCATCTCGTGCCGGTCTATTTTCGCGTAAATCGTCAGGAGCGACAAACGATCAGTGGATTGGAAACCGCATTTGTTGAGGGGTACGACTCGAAGATACCGCTCAGTTCGATTGCTGATTTCGAGTCGCGATGGGAACCGGCAAAGATCGAACGTTACAACCGAAATCGCACGATCGAGGTCAGTGCCCGCGTCGAACCCGGCACGTCAGGCAACGACGTGGTCAATCGAATCATGGCGTCCGAGAAGATGACGCAGCTCGAGTCGGAACTGCCAAGTGGTTTCACGATCGAGGTCGGTGGTGCATTGGAAGAATCTCAGGATTCCAGCGTGCAAATGCTGACGTCGTTTGGCATCTCGTTTTTGCTCATCATCTTGTGTTTGGTGTTCCAATACAACGGTTGGGCTAAACCAATGATCATACTTGCCACACTGCCGATGGCGTTGATTGGGGCTATGCCTGGTTTGTACCTCAGCGGCAATCCGATTGGCTTTATGCCCCAATTGGGAATTTTGTCGCTGTTCGGAATCGTGCTCAACACCGGCATTATCTTCATCGAGTTCGCCGATATCCTTATCGAACAGAGTGCCAACAAGAAATCACCCGCAGACGGGCCGATTGTGGGGCTGACGCGTGCTGAGTTCCGAGAGTGTTTGGTCAATGCTGGTAAGCAGCGAATGCTGCCGATCTTTCTAACCACGGCCACGACTGTAGGCGGCCTGTTGCCGTTGGCACTTAGCGGTGGGCCACTTTGGGAAGGGCTCGCGTGGTGCATGATCTTTGGCCTACTCGTAGCAACGTTGCTGACGTTGGTTGTGGTGCCAGCGCTCTATGCGATTTTCGTTGAGACTTTTGGCGTCAAGCCGATCGAATTGAGCAGGCCGGAGTCGGCTTAGCTAACGCAAACGCTTAGCTAACGCAAACATAGTTGGCGTTTAGCGAAACACGTCTGCTAACAGCTCGTCGACAAGTTGATCATGTTTCTCGGTCGATTCCGGTTTGGCCTCTGGAGAGACGCTCTTAGTCAGTCTGTTCGTGGCCGAGGTCGCCTCGAGTGGAAAGCCGTCACGTATGGTTGTACTCTCGAATGGCAATTGAGCTTCCCGTCGAACGAATGGTGTCGACTTCGTGAGTTCGACTGCCGGAACTTCGAGCCAGCCCAGCTCGATGGCAGCGTCAACAGCCGCCGCCGCAACAGGAGCCACAGTCCCCGAATCGTCCGTGGCTACCGACGGAGCCACCACAGCCGCCAGCGACCCGTAGTCCTCAAGCCACAAGTTGAAACCGACTTCGTTTGGCGTTGAGACTTGACGTTGCCATTGTAGAAAGTCGCTCCCGTCGACGTCGCCATCGTCGTCAAAATCGGCGTCTTGCTCCGCGGCAATGACCAGTGCGATACCTTGCGGCGAATCGTTGGCGGCATCCAGCGGAATGACGTCAGTCGCTACGAAGCTGCCCGAGGTGGCGCTAGCGGCGTTAGCATAGCGATACAAAGCGTTGGTTGCACCGTCGTTGACGACCAACACATCGCTGGGATTCGTGGGGTCCAGCGCGATTCCCCTCGCATTGCGATTCCCGGAGTCAAGTTCCCAGTCGCCAAGTGGCGTTCCGACGACATCGTATTTAAACACGCGCCACTGATCGGTGGAATCGTTCGTCACCCACAGGCTTGATCCGTCAGTTGCCAGGCCAGTCGGTACATCGTTTTCCGCTGCCAGCGAAAAGCTTGATGTTGCCGTGTGGGTGCCGGTTGTCAGGTCGGCTCCGCTGGCGAAGTAGTAGACCTCATCGCTCAGTTTGGAAACTATCCACAGGTCACTTCCTGCCACTGCGATACCCTCGGGCGATGCAATATCTGTGAACTCCCACTGGCTGAGCAAGGTGCCTTCTGCCGAATAGATGTACACGTTGCGATCGACGTCGACGACCCAAGATTGACTGCCGTCTGTTGCGACGGCAATACCACGGCTGGCAGCATTGTCGACGGATAGCGAATGGGAAAGGTGCGGCGTGCCGTCGATCTCGTACCCGAATGTCGCATCGGCGGTCGCGTCGACCGCGAGCAGTGTCATGCCCTCCAGCGAGTCGATGCTACCGGTGATGGCGATGGTCACGGCAGCCGAATTCACGTCGTGACTATCAGTCACGGCGTAGTAAAACCGATCGAACGCGATTTCCTCTTCGTCCAAGTGGTCGAATGCACCATTCGGATCATAGATAAAAGTTCCGTCGGCCCATACCATCACGGTCGCACCTGATTCAAGTGCCAGAAGCTGTTCGACGTGCGCCGCGCCATTGACCGCCGAAACATGGATCGTGTCGGAAGCATCCGGATCGAAATCGATACCCGCACCGTTGTCGCTGAACAAGTTTGCGTTCAGCACGGTGTCCGCGACCGTTGAAAACGTATCATCCTCGGCGACTGGCAGCGAGTTGCTGCCACTGCGATAGTGTAGATAGATCGCGTCGGTCACCGGGCCCAGTGGCAAGTCGGCATCACTGGGGTCGATGATGCTCGCCACGAAGCCCAGGGGCACTTTGTCTTCGTCGCCAGCCAACTCAAATCCCGGGACGCCGCTAAAGTCAAACAAGCTGCCGATATCTTGCGGCGCGCCAGTCAGCAGTATATCGACGGTTTGAAAATGAGCAGCGTTGTTGGCCGGAAAGTCGGCGGTTGCTAAGACCTCGAGTTGGGCATCAAGCTGCGAAGCATAGGGCTCGGAAAACAGATTATCCGTCGGTTGCAAGATGCCTTTGGTAAGCACGACTCGCGCCGTATGCCCAGTCGGACCGTCGACGACCACCACCGGGGTGTGCGAGTTGTAAGTGCCGAATTCGCCAGGCGCGACTCCGTTAGCCGTCAGGGTCGCTTCCAGTTCTGGACTATCTTGTGTTGCCACGCCGCGCGAGCCCGCCTGGTTACCCACGCCGTGCAATTGGCCGTTGGCCGTGGTGCCATCTTCAAAGGTGATCGTAAACGTCGAACCAATCAACTCAGCCCCCGAGACGCCGCCGACATCCCAGGGCGGATCGGCACCTGCGTCCAGAATCGACTTGTCTGCTCCAGCAATCGAATTCGAGTCGATGTCGATCGAGAATCCTAGCGTCTCGCCTGGCTCAAATCCGCTATCGATGTCGGTGTCAAACAGAAGTGTCAGCCCCTTGAACCCGGCGGTTCCGCCAATACCCGTGTATGGCGAGTAGAGAGCGGTATCGACAACGCCGGTGGAGCCCGCGGTGTCGATCTGCAGTGGTTTGCTCGTCGTGTCGCCGGCGACTCCGAAGGGATCGAATGCCACGTCCGCATACAACGCATGAGTGATGTCAAGATCAACGCGTGTGATTCGCTTGTTGCCAGTATTGCTGAGCAAGAACGAGTCAGCAGAAAAGCTCGATTGCTGTACCAAGTCGACATCAGCCGTCACGGCAAGTTCCGCCGCGCCGGGAGGAATCAGGAGCGTGATCTCGATACCACTAATTTGCGGTCGCTTTTTTTCGTGGAGAAACTCCACGTTCAACTCTCCGTCCGTGACGGTCACGACGTTCGAAATTATCCCGCCGACCTCGTGACCGAAGAGCTCCGTCGGATCGACATCGTCCAGATTAGAGGGCACACTGCCTTCGATTGCCACGTCGAACCGTCGATCGCCTGCTTCGTCGGATGTGGCCGATCCGTTGGCGAAGAACAGATTTACCACATAGTCGCCCGCTAACGGTGCCTCAAACGCCCACGACATGTTGGGAATGCCAACCTTGTCGTCGCGTTCGGTCGTAAACAACTCGGCGGGAACATGAGCAGGCACCGTGGGTCCGGCGACGATCGCGGGGTACTCGCTCGTGCGGTTATCGCCAAGATCGTCTAGGTAGATGCTAGGGTTAGTCTCGGTGTCTGCCAGCCAGCGCGGACCTGAGTCGGCTGACGGCAACTCGAGTCCGCCGGCATTCACCCGATAGAGGGTCGTTGGCGCGGTACCAATGGCGCTAATCTCGATGTCGTCGAAGATCGCCTGAAACGTGCCCGACTCCGGTTGTCCGACGTTGCTGGAGAACAGGCCGACGGCGAGCCCGGTCGTCTCGCCAGCGATTGAGTAGCTGCCATCGATGGCATCCATCACCGCAGTTCCGGTCAGCGATATCGGGCTGCCGACGATCGTCGACTCACCGGTCTGAGTCTCGTAGATAATCGTCGGTGTTGCCGTTTCGGCGATTGGGTCGACGAGCAGATCGATGAAGATTCGCTTCCCTTCAGCCTCGGCCACGTCGAACAAATCGTTCGCTTGTAAGTACGTGTCACTAGTTGAGTCGCCGTCTTCCAATGAAATCAGAATCTCTCCGTTGGGATCGGGCGTGGCGACCACCTTGAGGAAGTTATTCTGCTCGCCGGTTCCAAGGTAGCCGCCGATCTGCTGGGAGCTGCCAGTCAGCGCATCACCTGGATTGAACAGCGTCCAGCGCACGTGGAACGACTCGACCGTGGGCGCGATGGTGACACCTGTGTGAAACAGAAACTCGCCGTCGTTTTGCGTCCCACTAGGATCGCCGTTCGACACCGACTCGATGACAGTCGTGCCACCACCGGCCGCCGTTGTGAACTTCACGTTATCGAGATTGATGATCTGATCAGGCAGTGTCGAGTCAGCTTGAAAAAACTGTTCGTAGTCGATCGTGCCATTGACCATCACGCCCGTCAGTCCACCTCCGTAGCCGTTAGGACCAGGCAAGTTATCGTCCTGATTCGCATCGAAATCCCAGCGGTACGTTTGACCCGGCAGAACCAGTTGTCCGCCGTTGGATGCATCGCGAATGAATGGATCGATCGTGTTCAACAGACCATCATTATCGAAGTCTGGGTCGTCAGGCAGCACCAAGTCGGTCGGAGCGATCACGCGAATGTTATCGGGGCCAAACTCAGCGACCCAGATGGTGCCGTCAGGTCCCATCGTCAAATCGAGTGGCACCGATTGGCCGGTGAAAAGCGGATAGATACCGTCGCTGTCGATCACCTCGTCGTCGGGAGTTCCCAAGACGCCATCACTGCCCGGTCCGATAAGCGGTTCGATGCCGTCGCTCGTCGCATTGAGATTCAATAGCGTGATATTGCCATTGAACTGCGCGGTGACCAGCGCACCCTGAAGTGCACCGTCGAAGGCTGCGTCGGTGTACTCGATAATCCCATTCGTCGACGTACCAAGTGAGGCCAGCGCCGGGCTGCTAGGGTCATCGTAAGGGATGCGAATACCGCTCTCGGCCAGCCGCGATGCATCACCAGTAAATTTCGTCGGATCGATCAACATACCAACGGGAATCGTGTTTGCCAGCACGCTAGGTACGAGGCTGGACAGGTCGTGCACCGAGTGAGGCGAGACAGAGTTGTCTGCGACACCGGTATCGTCGTAGACAGTCCAATCGAGATCCTGATTTGCTCGCGTCGGGTTGGGATGCCCGTAGTAGGCGCCGTCTTCGATCCGAAACAAAGGCTCTGCAGCGCCAGTTCCGCCATTGTTGGGCAGCTGAGTCGCCTCACCGAACTCATCTGGGATCGGATCGCCACCCAAATTCGAATTCGAGCCGTTGTCGATCGTGAAGAAATGGCCAGACTGTGTCAGCACCACGTCGTACGCATTGCGAAATCCGTCCGCGTAGATTCGCAGCGGCGCGTCGCTGGGCAGAACGGCCATGTTGAACCCGTCATTACCGCCCCAAGGACCAGCCACATCCATGCCGTTTACGTCCTCGCGAACACCGTCGTTGGGCACGGACGGATCGTCGAGGGTTGGCAAATCGTAGACGTACGAACGCGCTAATCCTCCTTGTCCGCCTGCCGCGTCTGTCAGAATTGGCAGTTGATCGATGTGCATAAGATCGATCTCCAGCAGCGCCCCTGACAGCGCGTACTCGGCGGTGTAGGCGAAGAACTTGCTCGGCGCACCGTTATTCGTATGGCCACCAACCTGCACGTACAGCTTCAGTCCGTCAGGGCTTAGCTCCATGCCATTAACCGAGTGATTCTCCTCCGACCGAGGGAGTCCGCGAACAATATCGAGCGATTCCCAGTCACTGCCGTTCCAAGTAAGACGAGTGACGATGCCTGAGTTCGTGTCGAGAAACGCGTCGGCATTGGTCGAGATGCGCGGATCGCTTGACGAAACGTAGAGCACGGGATGCTCGGCAGTGCCAGCGGTTACCAGTCCGGTGACTTGACGATTGGTTTCACTCGCCAAAGATCCGTCGTCGTTGTGATTTTGAATCGACTGCACGACTCGACTACCATCGGCGAGCAGGAGTTCTTCGTGTGCCGTCGCGAGATACTCGCCCTCTTGCAACTCAACCGTAAACGCGTTGACCTGACCATTTTGCTCAGAAACGTAGAGACGTCCGTCGGGCCCGAACTCGAGCGACGTAGGATTGTTAAGCACTTTCGCCTGGCCTTGCAGGCCGTCGAACGTGCCAACTAGATCGAAACCTACCGCGAGTACCCGGCGAGATTCCAGAACCTCAAATCGCAAATTGCGCGGTGCCGCACGGTGCGGTTCACCACGCGTTTCCATGGACCCAAATCCTTTGGTTCGCAGCGTCATGGGCAATTAGACTTCTCAGTGGACGAGCGCGTTTAAATCGATCTCGCTAACAGCGCGCGGCCGGGGACAGTCTGCCGTAGCGATCCGTTGAGGGTGCCCACGCTTCGCGCTAGGATAGCAGCTACTATTCTAGCTACTCTTCGCGCGTTTGTCTTATTGCCGAAATAGGCGGAAAGTACGGCGGTACCTGGCGGCTCAGTGTCGCAAGACGAGTCAGTGTCTCAAGTTGCCGCGCGTCCAACGTTGCGGCGCTCATCAATGAAGGATTTGATTTCATAGGGATCCACCAGCCCATCAATCGATATCTCAATATTGCCCTGGCCAGCGGTCGAGATGTTGAGGCGCCCTGAGTTGGCAATTCGCTGTATCGGTCCTTGGACGATCTGTACATTGCGAATGTCTTTCAGCAGAACTTCGTTCAGCGTTTTCGAAAGCACACCGGTTTCTAACGCCGCGTAATCGTCGCCGATCGTCAGCGAAGCTGACTGTGTCCATAGCCACCACCAAAGCAGAGCGAGTATACCAATTCCAACGGGAACGAGCAGTAAACATAAGAGAAACAGTAGAGGTATTCCCCTCGCCATTGCAGGCTGAAAGATATACTGCTCTTGGTCAAGCATAGCGACTAACTTCTGCGAGTAGATTGTTGTCGATGGCCGATGCGATTCGAGCCGTCAGGATCGAAGTAGAACGACTAGAGTCGGTTTCAAAACTCCAATTTCACTCGCCAGAGATGCCATCAGCAGTAACGAACGACTATAAAACAAGGAATTCTAAAACGCCTTTCGTTAATGCTGATGGCTACAAACGGGTTTTGAAACCAGCCCTAGTCAATCGTGGTATTTGCAATTATTACGCAATAGGTGCCCCCAAGCGTCTATCTTGGAATTAGTGCGTTTGGCCGGTGCGTTAACCCATATGCCAAGACAAAGTAGAGTGAGGTGTCGTTCATCGACGGAATACTGTAGGCCCAACCCGCCTACGTATATTGTCGTTTTACTCGTCAGCTAGTTCTACGATTTCTAAAATTAGATCCTTGCCGATGACATATCGAAGATTCCGCCGTCGAATGCACCAAGTCAATGGAAGCGTCCTGGCCTCCGAGCGACAGTGGTTGTTTTTAGTGTTGCTGACGTGTTCTTGTGGCGGTAGCCGCGAGCAACGCTGTCAGCAGCAGGGCGCAGACGCTTGGTTCTGGCACCAGCTGAACGTCAAAATCGCTAATTGGTACGGTTGCCTGAAAAGCGTAAACAATCGAGCTTGGATCACCTACGAATGCGCTGAAGTCGAAGCCATCAAAGAGAGGCTCTGCCGACAAGTCTTGTATCGCGTAGGGACCTAGTGAGGTGGCGAGATAGTCTTGAGAATTGCCGATAAAGGTCTCTTCGGAGATTGCGAGCGGAGGGTCGACGGCGTCGAAGCCAGTGAGGGTCATGTCTTCGTCAGCACTTTGTGGGTTGGCATCAATTCCATAGAACGTCGTGAACGTCCAGTCATTGATTGGCGTGCCCGTCGCCACGTCGACATCTCCGGTCAAAACAACAAAGCCACCGACGTCGACCGGTCCACTAAAATTCTGGTTAGGCGCAAGGTTTACTCGATCTCTGATGCCGAACTTAGCCCAAGGTGTCCCGCACGCGAAGAGGCAGCCGGTATCGAACATCGATGAAGCGTCCAAATCGACTTGATCGATGCTCGCTCTGAAATCCGCGAATGGTCCGTACTGGGCGTGGGTTAACGAGGGAACGCCGGCAATTGCCATAATGACGGCTGTTGAAAAGAAAATTCGCACTTTTGAGGAAGTCATTAGCATCTCCAATCTTTCTGATACGGAAAACAGATAAACTCAGCGTAAAAAGACTACTTGGGTATCATTCAGCGCATCGCAGCCCTTGGAACCCGATGCCCGGCGAGAATCCGTACGGCGACAAGGCTAATCAATGCGAAGCTTGAAGGCTCTGGAACGACCGACAGACGGAAGTTATCGACAGTGCCAGTAGCACCGTTAGCCTGGATAAACACTCCGTCGATGGACGAAACGTCCGCTGGCCGTGAACTTACCGCCGACCCGTCCACTTTAAAGGTGAGCGTCGAGGTCGCTAAACTTGCGCCGGTCTCGAGTGCGATGGCAAGCGACTTGGGAAAAGAACTGGTCACGCTCAACGACTGAGCGCCGGTATTGCCAGCGGCAAAGGTTTGAATCTCAGCGACTTGCCGATGCAGCACGGCCCCACGGTTTGCGTCGAAGGCATTGCTCTGGCTCGTATCGGTGTATCCGAAAGCGATCCATCCGTTACCGCCACTACTGACGGTCAGGTCCATCGAGAGCTCGTACGTCTGATTCGGGAGAAAAGCGAGACCGCCGATACTTGGCCCCGTGTTGTTGATCACGTTCAGTTCGGCGCCATTGGTGACAAAGGCGCTGGAACCCGTCCAAGTTTGGCCGGTGTCAGCCAAGGAACCGACCAGTGGGCCGGTACGACTGAAAGTGTCTTCGATAATCAGCGTGCCGTGCGCGGCACTAGCAATGCAAGTTAATAACAGTGTAACTGGCGTGCGAATAGCGATTGCTGCGAACGCTTCAGCGAGTCGTCGCAGGATAGCAGTAGGGCGAAGCGAGCGCTTGGGTGGCATTAGCGGTGCCTTTTTCGAATAGAAAGGTGAGCGTGGTATAGTAGGCCTCGAAAAATCAATACGCCATCCATTCAGAACGCGCGCGCAAAATCCGCGGAGAACCGGAGAAATCCCGAGGGTATTCGGCCATCGGGCGGCACGCTTGCTTCACCCTATGTGCCTTGTAAACTGATAGATACCAAGAAATTTCGGAACTTTTGCAGGACAGATGACAGGTGGGAGATAATCTCTCTTCAGATTCTGATTTGCCAGCCGCGATCGCCGGCGATCGCGACGCGACGGCTCGCTTATTGGTCGCGCACGGTGACCGTCTAGCGAACCGATTGGCACGTCGGCTAGAATTAAACCCCTTCGCGGATTTCTCGGTCGAAGACGCTTTGCAAGAGGCTTATGTCGATGCGTTTGTCGGCATTAGTAGTTTCGATCTATCGAAAGGCTCGTCATTCTCCGCATGGCTGGACAAAGTCGTGGACAATCGATTGGTCACGATGTTGCGTGAGCGGCAGCGCCAGAAAAGAACTCCCCAAGGGATAAGAATCGGGGACAATGCTTGGCGAAGCTCGGCAGCAGAACTTGGCGAGGTGCTTTCCGACTATCGAGGATGTGCGCCGTGCGAGGAATTTGCGCAAGGAGAAGTCGTCGACGCGATCCGGAACCACGCCGCCGAGCTTCCGAGAGATCAGCGCGACGCAATCGAGCTACATTGCCTGGACGGACGCAGCATCGATTCCACGGCGCAGATCCTCGGAAAAACTGAAGGCGCAGTGCGTGGGCTGGTTCGTCGAGCGAAGCAGTCGCTTCGCGTCGCCCTTGGTAACTCTTCTCGTTGGTTTCGACGCAAGTAAAGCCGGAGATTCTCCAGACGATGGCCGATTTGAGCGACGACTCGGTACCTGCACCGGACGAGGGATTGCAGTACAAGAAGCTCGTCGAGGCTGCACGTGCTCGCGCAGAGGCCCTATCCCGCGCCGACACGATGGGAGGCGCAGAGGATACGAAGGCAGACGAGAAGCTGGCCGCACGATCGGATGTCGCACAGCGAACAAATGCCCCGGAGAATCTAGGAAGATTCGAACTACTTGAGCGTCTCGGACAGGGAGGTTTCGCGACAGTATGGAAAGCGTTCGATCCGCACCTCGACCGCGTGGTCGCGGTAAAGATTCCGAGATGCGAAGAACTCTCGGCGACCGAGGCAGAACTCTTTCTTCGTGAAGCGAGATCCGCTTCGCAAGTACGGCACACCCATGTGGTCCGGCTACATGAAGTTGGTCGTGCCGGAGACCTGATTTATCTAGTAAGCGACTTAGTCGATGGTCAGTCGCTCGACAAGTGGTTGACTCAACAAGGGTTGAGTCCAAGTCAAGCGGCTCTGTTGTGCCGCACGCTAGCGCAGGCACTTTCGGCCATTCACGACGCTGGAATCATCCATCGTGATCTCAAACCGGCCAATATTCTCATCGATGGCATGGGCGAACCGCACATAACCGACTTTGGATTAGCGAAACGACGCGGGGCGGAAGCGACGTTGACCCTTGATGGGCAAATGATGGGAACGCCCGCATATATGTCGCCGGAACAAGCACGCGGCGAGTCCCGATACGTCAGTCACTCCAGCGATATCTACTCTCTCGGCGTGATTCTGTTTGAACTCCTCACCGGGGATGTCCCTTTCCGCGGTCAGCCTCACCTAGTAATGGCAAAGACGATTAATGATGATCCACCGGCTCCGCGAGTACTCAATCCATTGATTCCCGAAGACCTGGAGACAATCTGCCTGCGATGCTTGGAAAAAGATCCAAATAGTCGATTTGCGTCTGCAGCGGACCTCAGCAGCGAGTTGGAGCGATTCCTGCGCGGGGAGCCAATCGAGTCGCGACCGATCAGTCCGGCGCGACGTGCCCTTCGCTGGTGTCGCCGGTATCCGGTGAGCACGACTTTGCTGGCGGTTCTTGCCGCGGTGGCGATCTTGGGTCCCCTGCTCGCGTTGAGGTTCCGTGCACTCGCGACCGAAGCGCTGGCTGCGCAGTCTGTGGCAGAATCGACAGAACGCGAAAAGAGCGAGCTGCTCTATGTATCTCAAATGAACTCGGTAGAGCAGGCGGCCAAACAAGGTGACTATGTGCGCGGCAGGGAGTTGCTTGCACAGCAGATTCCAAGCGGTGGGCAAGCCGACCTGCGCGATTTTGAGTGGTACTACTGGAACCGACAGTTCAAACGCGGCTTGGAGTGGGAATTGGGTCCGTTCGGTCGACTCGAATCCGTGGTGGTATCACACGATGGACAGTGGCTTGCATGGGGCGGCGAACGAGGCATCGTTACGATTCGCAATGTGGCGACCGATGAGTCTTTCGACGTGCCCGCTCAAATTGACGCGGAGGGTAGACCACTGACCGTCTACTGCCTCGGATTCTCGCCAGTGCAGAATTTACTCGCAGTGGGACGCAACGATCGTTCGGTAGAGATTTTTGATGTCGCTGCACGCCGCACGCTTCGTGAACTACCAACGGAAGGCCAGTCAATCCGCGCGCTGGCGTTTGCCGACGACGCCAGAACGCTTGCGGTTGGAACTGGTAGCGGGACGCTGGAGCTATGGTCCGACTTCCAAGCGGAATCGCGGCGCGTCATCAAAGTGACGGAACATTCGCTGCGGTCACTTGACTTTTCGTCCGACGGCCAAAAGGTGGTGGCGGTCATCAATTCCTTTCGGAAATTCGTTGGGGGCTTATGCTGCGTGGACCTCGCGACGGGTAAGAAAACCGCCGATTGGGAGTCAAAAAACGAGTTCCGCGCGGGCCTAGTCGCGAAGCTCTCAACCGATGAGAAAGAGATCTACTTCGACAAGGATCTTGCTTTTTCCGTCCAGCGGCTGGACGCTCGTACGTTGCAAACCCTGGGTTCACCGCTTGTTTTCCCATCCCAATCCAGCATCAGCACCATCGCTGTGACCAACAACGGACAGCGTGTGGTTGCCGGCGGCGATCGCGGCGAACTGGTTGCTTGGGATCTGACAAACGGTCAAGTCACCGAAACTTGGTCAGGGCATGATGACTTCGTCATGGCCATTGCAATGTTTCCCGATGGCAGGCACATGGTCAGTTGTAGCTTTGATGGATATGTACGGTGCTGGAATATTGGGCAGCCGGACAACGACTGGCTGCTCGCGAAGTTTCCCGGGCGAATTTACTCTTTGTGTTTTTCTCCGGATTCTCAACGCATCTACGCGACAGGCAGCGACGATCGCGGTCGATCTGGAGCGATCGTGGCCTTCCGCGTGCCGAGTGGCGAGATAATCTGGCAACGTTCATTTGAACGTCACAGTATTCATCGTGCGGTAGCCTCGCCAGACGGGTCATTGCTGGTCACAACTCATACGCATGGAGTGGTGCGCTTCTGGGACGCCCAAGCTGGGGAATTGCTGGAAGAAACCAGGGTGCATCAGCATGATCGTCGTGTATTAAACGCCGAGTTTTCTGCTGATGGTCGATACTTGGCCACTTCCGAGGGATTGCATCGAAACCCTCCGTTTACCGACGAGCTTACGGAGCAAGTAGTCATTTGGGACGTGGCTAGGCGGCAGGTTGTCAGCCACTGGTCTGCGCACGACAGGAAAGCCGCTCTCTTGCTGTTCGGCCCGGCTGCGGATCAGATCCTCTCGTACGGTTGGGACAAGCGAATTAGACGCTGGAGGATTTCCACGAAAGAGTTGCTTGCCGAGTTCGATTCCGGTCCAAAAATCGTTCGCGGCATACACTTGGTGGACAATGGCCAGACGTTGGTAGCGGTGGATTCGGACTGTAGCATACGAAGGTGGAATGTGTCGTCCGGTAAGTTTCTTGGGAATTTGATACAGCGGCAGGGTCACTGTGTTAGTTCAGCATTGTCGCCCAGCGGCATGACTTTAGCTGTGCCCTCGATGCTTCGCAACGTTCGCGATCGGGACGCAGATGGAAAGTTACTCTTGGTCGACACTCGCACCTGGGAGTCGAAGTGCGCGCTCGAAACGCCGGACTCAAGTGTGCACATAGTCGCATTCTCTCCCAACGGAGAGTACTTAGCTGGAGGATGCTTTAGTGGCCAGATCTTTCTTTGGCATGCCCCACGTGAGTGAAAATAGACCGGCTAGAGATGGCGGCGACTTGCGAAGTCAAAGGTGATGGCGATAAGTGCTATCAGGCTCAACGCAGAGGGTTCTGGGACGGCAATCAGCGTGGCTAGCTGGTGTTGCCGTTGCCAGTAGAGATAATCCAGCCCATCGACGTCTTGGTCACCGTCGGCATCTCCGTCGATGGTGCCAGCGCCGCTACCAGTACCAAATCCGCTGGTCCAATTGCTGAGATCAGCTCCGTCGACGCTTCCGCTGCTATCAAAGTCGGCGTTCGGCGGAATCGGCAGCACTGCGTCTAGCTCAGACTGAGTGAACAAGTCGAGCAAATCAACGTTGTCATCCTGAATAAACAAGAAACCATCGAGGACCGCGTAGGGCTCGCGGCTACCGATCTCGAAGGTTAGCGTCTGGCCTACCTGCTCGGGCGCAACGACAAACTCGGTTTTGAATCCATATTCGCCATCATAACTACCGATCGCATTGGAAGAGATGTAAGTAGGGCGATGATACCAGTTGAAATTGCCGTTCCATTCGGGCCCCGCGGTATCGTTCGGAAACGTGACAACGCCGGCGCTCTTCACTCCCCAGTCGCGAATTGCCAGCCAGCCGTCATTGTTGCTGTCGGCGGTTGATGCCTTGAAACCGTCGGGATCGAGCGCGAAGCCAGGAATGGGGATATCAACGGTGAAATCCTGCTCGTCGAACTCGAAGCCTTGAAAGCCGACCCAGTCGCCGTTGGAATCTAGATTAAATGCCGGAGACAGGAACAGCGAATCTTCGTTTGCATAATTTCCATTGCCGTTGCGATCAAACATGGTGTGTCGTGTGTATAGTTGATAACTCCCCGGGGTTGTAAACTGGACTTCGAAAATCGCCGTGTCAGTGTGAAAAGAACCGCCAACGTCGTCGAGTAAACCCTTGCCCGAAACGTTCGAGTTCGCTGCTAGGATATCCAACCCTTGCAATGACGTGATGGGTGAATCGATGCTTACTACTTTCCATCCATCGTCCTCGGGATCGGCGCCAAGAGCGGCATAATCTTCAGCCTCGACATACAGAAAGCTGCGGCCTTCGAAAATATGCTGCAAAGTTTGTACCGTCGTGGCCGAAGCTGGCAGGACAGCGAGGATCGCCAACATCAGCACCGGGACATGAGCCCTGGGTAGAGCGTTTTTCATCGTCGCGATTCTCAAGAGGAGCTTTGAGGAGGCAAGTTGCAAATGTCGAGAGGCGATTCGATAATGTTGACACTTACTATACATGACCGTTGCTCGCCGTACCACTTTTCCTGCCAGATAATTAGTGGATAGAGGACGTAGATGATTCGTAGGGCGTTACGTCAAGATCGACATTCAGGCAATCGCAATACTTTTCGCCCTTGGGCGATCGGTTTTACGTTGGTTGAACTGCTGGTGGTCATTTCAATCGTAGGGGTTCTCGCCTCATTGCTGCTACCGGCAATCCAGTCGTCGCGGGAAACCGCACGCCGATCGCTCTGCCAAAGCCATATTAAGCAAATTTGTTTGGCCCTGCAAAGCTACCACGATGTCACTTCAACATTCCCGGCTGCTGTCACGATCGACCCGGCAAACAACGCTCCTGAGCGCGCTTTGCGACACGAACCAAACTGGGTGATTCGACTATTGCCGCACCTGGAAATGCAAAACTTGCATGATACTTTTACCTTTCATGATCCGGTGACAAACGAGATGATTGCAGTTTCTGATCCAGCCAACCGTGAAGCACGCGGAACTTCGCTGGAGCTTATGCTCTGTCCTACTGATGGTTTCAATCAAGAGACTTTGTTTGCTGGTCGGTCCTCTCAGGAAGGTGACAATTGGGCTCGCGGAAACTACGGAAGCAATGCGGCGCTGGGCTTTATGGTTAGAATCGGAAGCAATCCCGCAGGTGGTCCGGGTACTCAGTATTGGGAAGATCCACGCACACGAGGTGTGATGGGCCTGAACGTGTCGCTCCGACTAGAACAAGTCACGGACGGCACTTCGAACACACTTCTCCTCGGTGAACTGCGTGCGGGCGTCTCGTCGAGTGATCCGCGCGGCGTTTGGGCGTTGGGTGCTCACGGTTCGAGTAGCTTGTGGGGACACGGAGCTGATAATGGCAACGGTCCGAACGCCTGTCAGCCAGACGGTGACGGTCTCTTCGGATGTGGCAGAATACGGGGCTCTGTGGGAGGAACTGATGCACTAGCTGCGGAATGTATGTCGTGCGACAGCATAGCGGGCCAAGGAGGGGCGAAAAGTCTTCATCCGGGTGGAATCAACGCCGGCTTTGTCGATGGCTCCGTTCGCTATCTGCACGACGATATTGACAAAGGGACGCAGTGGGAATTGAATCCAGAGAAATATCACACGTGGCAGCGCTTGTGCGCATCTGGCGATGGCCAGGCAGTAGTTTCCGCTGACTACTAGGCTGCGGGAGGTGGTGCTATCTACTTATTCGCAGTATGAAGGTCTTGTCGACAGGCAGCCGTGAGTACGAACGGAAATGCGCGACGCGGTACCGCCTAGCTACCTTGCCCATCAGCAGCGTCCGTCCCCGACCAGTACTACACGATACGCTAACAAGCTTTGACGTGATTGCTAACAACGGGTCGTTGGAGAAGCCACGCGACCAAACCCCATGTAAGCACAATGACGGACGTTGGTTCTGGGACAGCGAGTGTGGCGGAGCCAGCATCGAGGCTGCCAGTGAACTCGGCTTGCCACGTTAGGAAGTCCATGCCATCGGTTGTGCCGTTGCCATCCGCGTCGCCAGTTGTGTCCACGCCATAGGCGTTTTGCCAGACCAGGAGATCGTCTTGATCGACGTCGCCATCATGGTCGAAATCGCTGGCAGCAAGCGCAACAACCTCAATCAGCGCTTCGTCGATGTAAACTGCACCGCTGTCGTTGTCAGATTGGAAGAAATAAAATACCAGCCGAGCCTCTTCGGCTTCCGTCGGTGCCGTTCGTATGAGTGTATGATCTTGCCAAACATCGTTGATGCTGGATCCGTCCGCGATGGTGATCTGATGCTCTTCGATCAGATCGACCGTGCCGAATGCTCCGCCAAACTTGTCGAAGAACTCAATCTTCATCACCACCTCGTTGGCACTGCCTAATATAGAGTCGAGCGAGTCAATGAAAGTATTCGCCGACGCCTTCACAACATCTCCGGGTTGAACGCTGATGCCCTGCGAAACCCCCGAGAAATTCCCCGAGCCGTTGAATTGACCAAAGAGCTTTAGCGAGTGTTCTCCCGTCAAAACCAGTTCATCGGATGCTGACACGTTGCCGATGGCGTTGCCGAAGTCGATCCATCCTTGTGTGCTGCCACCCAACTCTTCAAATTCGCCGTTATCGAAATCCGCTTCACGCGACGGCCAAGTGAACGTTGCAACTGCCTGGCCTGGGAGTGTGTAGCTGAAGTGCTCACCACCTTCAACAATGCGGAACGACTTGGAACTGCCAGTCGGATTGAGGGCAATGAGGGCTGTCGACCCGTCTGGATTACGAAACGCAACGGTCTCGACGCTATTGTCAATGGTTCGGGAATCGATTCGTGTCGCACCCGGCTGCACGAACTTGCTGGCGTGAGCGAGTGTATAGTATTCCTCGTTGCGAGTCACATCGCCTGTCCCGCTATCGATCGTGACCACGCCGCGGCAATCCGAGCATCCGCCGAGATGAGGGCCATTATTTTCATCCAGGGCCAGGTTCCAATAGATGGCAGTTTCGCCCCAGTTCCTCATGTTGCCAATGATAA
Organism: Planctomycetota bacterium; assembly: GCA_039184115.1. Lineage (GTDB taxonomy): Bacteria > Planctomycetota > Planctomycetia > Pirellulales > Lacipirellulaceae > Bythopirellula. The sequence goes on from JBCDBK010000021.1 coordinate 23,530, forward strand.
TGTTCTCGACGCCGAACACCAGATTGTCGGCGAAGTTCGGCGCAAAGTCGCCGCCGGAGATTTCAGTGAAGTAAATTCCCCGATCGGGATGCGCGTTGTGAACCGTCGATTGGGCCGAGACGTTCCCCGCGTAACCGTGGAATGCTGTCCCTGCGACATACTGCTTGACAAGCGGATCGTTCAAGGCATCGATCGCGTAGCTCGTAACATCCCAGTTATGATCGTAGAGCACAATCTTCGTGTCCAAGTTCGCTGCGGCAAAGGTCGGCCCGAAGTGGTTCTTAACCAAATCTGCCTGTTCAGCCGCGCTCATGGACATCCCCGGATAGTTGCCCGGAGTGAACAGTGGCTCGTTCTGTAGCGTGACTGCGTCGATTTCTAGGCCTTCATTGGCGTAGGCCTCGATGTAGCTTTGGAAATATGTCGCGTACGAGCTGTAGAATTGTGATTCCAACTGACCGCCAATTAGCGAGTTACTCGTCTTCATCCACGCCGGCGCAGACCAGGGAGAACCCATCAGCTTGAGGTCTGGATTAATGGCCAGTGCTTCCTGTAGTTGTGGTATGATGTACTGTTGGTCATGCGAGATTGAAAACTGACTCTGTGTCACGTCGGTCTGGCCGTTAGGTAGATCGTTATAAGTGTAAAACCCCGATGCCGTGAAGTCCGACGCTCCCATCGGCAGGCGCAAATAGTTGATGCCGATTCCATTGGAAGGATCAAACAGCAACTTCATGAGATCGTCGCGCTGGTCGGCGTTTGTTTTATTCTCGATCAGCCATGCGGAAGAATCTGTCAACGAGGCCCCGAATCCCTCGATCGTTTGAAAAGTATTGTTTGGGTTGACATTGATCGTAAACCCTCCAGAACCGTTACCAGGTTGGAAGATGAGATCTTGTTGTTGACTGAGTAGGCTACTTCGATCACCGGTCGTCAACCACACATCAACAGCCAAGGCTAGGTTGCCGTGGCAACTAAAAACCAACGCGCATGCGGCGAAAATCAGATTTCGCAAGAAGCGTCTGCAGAAATTGGAATTGCGTCTCATAGGTGTCTAGTGTTTCAGACGAAGGTGCGATCTCTTGCCATTGATCGTACCACGCCAGATCTTATTCGAAGATTGATTAGGGCATCTGACTCGAATGCCACTGTTACTGTCGGCTTAAGGTGTAAGTTCTAAGGTCAACGTGGCCGAGTTTCTCAGCGAGACACTTTGTCCCAGCGTGGTATGCGTATTATATTTCGCTGGCAGGTTGACTGCTGGGTGGGTCACTTCTATGCGGTAAACACCGGGCCGAATAGCCCGCACATTCTTGAGGGCTTCCGGTAGGTCCTCCGGCCTGCAGCTTAAATCAACACTGCCGGCAAAGTCGCTGACGCCCGTAGCGTCCGCGATCGCTCCGTTGAAGAAAGGTTCCGCATGCAGGTGGACGGTTGCGCCTGACAGAGGTTTGCCTTTCCAACGGACTTCGCAGCGGTACGGCAGCAGGCCTGTTTTTTCACCTCGCCACTGTTCGAGTCGTCCTTCGAGTTCGGCAGCTGTTAGTGCCCCGTCGCCATCAAGGTCGAAGAGTGGAATGGATGCCATCAAACCGGGCGATTTCCGCAGTTCTAGCTCTGACAGAACTCCATCACTATTCTGGTCCAGTTCGGACATCGCCCTGCTGGCCACAGTGCCAGAATCGAAGTCAGCCATTGCTACACGGGCAGCGCCTCGTCCGCAACCCGCGCACGCGATCAAGCAGCATGCCAGGCAGCACGTTACTGATCGTTCAGCAGCTCGAACGTTGCGGCGTTCCGAAAGCCGCGTGAATTGGCTCGTGCTGCGTTGTCGAAGCCCAAGGGACATGCGGACCAAGTGCGGCGAACGGCGAATCAACCACTCAGTCTCAATCATTCTACGGTTTCCGGTTCACCACTCTCACGACTGCCCATTGCTTGGTGGACCTGAGCATCGACATCGAAGCTAATCGCATGGACAGAACCATCACAATAAACTGATTGGAAGACGCCGGCGTGCGCGCTTCCGAAACGAAAGTTCCTTGCATCCGGGAAGCCGGGTGTATCAGGCAGCGGTTGGCGAAACGCTGAGACCATGATGTCGGAATCGTAACCAACGAGCATACATTGGTCGTCATTTTCTACTTGTCCACTCGTGTAGTGATCGGGGTCCAAGTAGCGTTCGCCACCGAAATAGGTTCGGCTCGTGCCGTCGGTGATTTGTCGAAGTTCGATTGGATAACGCGGAATGACGACGCCATTCGGATTCCATTGACCACCAAAAAAAGGCCCCTCGGTCCAGCGCTCTTCGTCGCGAGCTTCTTCGATCGTCGAGGGAAAACCCTCAAACTCGCGCGGCCTGACTCCTAGTTCTGCGGTGTAGCCGCCACTCACACAAGCGCCGTAGTCTGAGCGAGCACTCTCGATCAAGGGTTGAGCGTTCACGGGATCAGTCCAATAGACCCCTTCGGCAGTGGGATGAGTCGTTGCGGATCGCCGCGACGAGCACACGAATACGCTAACCGGCGTAGCTGCCATTTCAACAAGTCTCTCTTCCTTGTCGACGCCCGAAACGCCGGCGGCTAGCTGCCGGACATTACCCGCCTCAAGATATTCGAGCAAACTAAAGATCCATCCACCAGGCTGATCTTTTCCGTAGCCTAGATCTGGATCTCCTAGCCACTGAAAATGCCAGCCGCCGGCTGGAAGCTCTCCCTGCGATTGTTCGTAGTTGAGGACGGCGAGCCCAATCTGCTTAAGATTGTTCTGACACTGTGATCGGCGAGCAGCTTCGCGTGCGGCCTGCACAGCTGGCAGTAACAAGGAGACGAGCACACCGATAATTGCGATAACTACCAACAGTTCGACGAGTGTAAAACCCGTACGACGATGCTCCATTTCGTACTCCAACTAGATATCTCACTGTCGCGACAGGTACTGGTTTAGCCTACGCACTTCGACGACGATCGACGAACGACAGCGAGAAAACGCCGATCAATAGCAGCAAAGACCCTGTGGGCTCGGGAATTGACGACACCGCCAAAGCTGCGGTCGATCCGTACTGCGATTGCCAGATCGCAAGATCGGTGCCATCAACAAAGCCACTGCCGTTGGCGTCGCCCATCGCGAGTCCGCCGGAGCCTCCAGCTCCCCGCTGCCACGCTAAAAGGTCGTCGCCGTCGACATCTCCGTCCTGGTCGAAGTCGGCGTCGTCTGTCGCTGCTGGTAGTTCGACAAGTGACGAGCCAAATATAAAGACCGACTCCTGCTCAGTCGCTGTCGAAACAACGTTGTCGAACTGCACGATCGGACGGACAAATCTTGTCCCTGCCGGGACGGTACCCTGCATCACAAACGACAGGCCATCGCCCGTCGTCGTCGTGTCGATCTCAACCAGGGCATCGCCGATCTTGGTAAAGTCGTCATCCGCATAGTATTCCAAGCCAAACTCCAAGTCAGCGTCGAAGTTCGCTTCGATCCGCACATCGGTCAGCGCGAATTCAAACTCCGTTCCGGGCTCCCCTAAAATGGCTGATTGATAGATGCCGCCAAAGTTTCCTGGGGTGTCAGAGAATAAACTTGCATGACCGTTCGGATCGCCTCCTCCGCTGAAGAAATCATTGAAGTCGGCGGCACCAAACGAACTCCACGTGTTGCCTAGGTTGCCGTCTCCGTCGATGTCTTCAAAGCCAGGATTCTTGAGAAGCTCGCCACCGAGCGTCGGAATCTCTGACAGAAAAGAATCGAAGATGAACGTGTTTGCTTGTTGCGTCTCGCCGCCAATGTAATTGAAATTGACGTTGTCGAACTTCACAACAGGTCGCGCAAATGCAGCGCCAGCAGGCGCGGTCGTCTGCATGCTGAATACCGCGCCGTTGACGGCTCCACCGCCGTCGACGTTTGGCAATGCTAGTCGAGCTGCTGTGTCAGCTGTCAGAAACGACTCACTGACTTTCGTGGTATCGTCAGCTTCGTAGAACTCAATTCCGTACTCAAGATTGGCATCCCAGTTCGATTCAATCCGTGTGTCCAAAAGGTCGAACTGGTAAGTCGCTCCTGGCGTAGCGGGGATGCGAAGCTGGAATACTCCGCCGACGTTGAACGCATCGTCCCCGAATAGGCTGGCATGCCCATTCGCGCCGAAAAAGGCGTTGAAGTCTGCGGCACCAAAAGCGCCCCAACCATCACCAAACACGCCATCAGCGGGCTCATCGGTGTCTTCAAAGCCTCGGTTGGCAAGCAAATTGGTTACTGCGAGCGCAGAATCCGCCAATGCCAGGGCAAAGCAGCAAAGTAGGCAAACAGTTGGATGTTTCATCTCGAGTACCTCTTTATGGTCTTCCGAAGCCGCCGTGCCTCGTCGCTAACGACTCGGACACGGAATTCTTTGGGCCTTCCGGGAAGCCTTGTTCACAAAGTGCCAATTTGATGATCGGATCTTAACCGAGCAGTCCGTTGCCAACGGGCTGCCGCTTCTAAACTAACGCTTAGGCGGCGCACACAAACGCTACGAACTTGGCTGTATTTTAACTATTATTGCAGCGAATCGTGCTACTTACCTCGCGTACGACACAGCGATGCCATGCACGCGATGCCTACAAGCAAGAAAGAAGACGGCTCGGGCACAGCCGTCAAGCTGGCGTCGAAGACAAAGACGTTTCTCTGGCTGCCACTTGAGAAAACATTATCGAACTTGATAATCGGTCGCACGAAAACCGTTCCTGCCGGTGCAACCGCGGTCATGTCAAAGACGCCACCGTTCACTTCGACGCCAGGGTCGGGGAGTGCGACAAGCACTTCGGAAATCTTGGTCGAATCGTCGCCAAGGAAAAACTCCAGGCCGTACGAGAGGTCTGCGTCGTAGTTCGCTTCGATGCGCGTGTCGGATAGCTCGAACTGATACTCCAGGCCGGCGACGCCCGCGATACCCGTTTGGAAAACGCCGCCGGAATTTCCGACATTGTCGGCAAACAGACTTGCGTGTTCGTTGCCGCCGAAGAAGTCATTGAACCCGGCTGCTCCGAACGATCCCCAGCCCGTGCCACCGCTGTCAAATCCAGGATTCACCAGCAGCTCTTGAGCTGTTGCCGCACTGGGCGACATAAGTAATGCAGTTAACAACATGAAGATGAGACGATTCATTAGTCACCACTCAAACTTACGAGGAGAAAACGGAATAAGTACGGTTGGCATAACTCGGATCCAATCTGGAACCAAACCAGCCGAGTCGAAGATTGCTCAGTGAAAGGGTTATTTTGGCTGATAGTGAACCAACCACCGATTCAGCAGAACAGCTCGTCCCTCGGCACAGAACAAATACCTGTGCGGCAGAAAAAGTGAGTCGAATTCTTCGGAACAACCGAAAACGATCATAAACGCTTATCGAATAAGGTCTTATGTTGCCATTCCCGAACCAAGTAAGATGCACGGACAGGTCATTCGCTCGGTGTTCGCACGGTTCAATTGCCGACGGTATCTTGCGACGAGCGGGTTGGGGCACCGATTTCTGGTTTTTCTTACACAGATATTTGGCCCGTTGGGTATATGAGTGTGTATGAAGTGACCAGCTGTGTTCTAGGATGCGCGCTTAGAAATTTCCATGGATCTGCTATTCCTAAACGCGGCAAGGTCGTGGCAAATGGTCTTCGATGTAGGACGATGGTGAATTGGGCGAGCATCCTCAGCCACTGGGATCACAACGAACGGCAGAGTTCGTCGAGTTGTATTCCCAATACTATCCGCGTTTGAATTTTTACTTGATGGCGCTGTTGCCGTCGTCGACGGATGCTGCTGATGTGATGCAAGAGACAAGCTTGGTCTTATGGAAAAAGTTTGAGTCGTATGAAACGGATACCAATTTCTTGGCATGGGCTTGCAAGATAGCACGCATTCAAGCACTGAAGCACTATCAGCGCAGCAGCCGATCGGCAAAGCTCTTCGACACCAGTGTGTTGGAGAAGATTGCGGAAGATGCCGAGCAAGCAGCATCACGACCGATTGTACCGCTGGAAGTACTTGAGTTGTGTTTGAGCAAGCTGACCGAGACAGATCGGACGCTGATTCGTCGGCGATATGAGCCTGGTATCACGGTGAAACAGATCGCGACCGAAATCGATCGGACGGCAAATTCCATCTCAAAGTCACTTGGTCGAATTCGGCGCGCACTCTTGCAGTGCATTGAGAGAAGACTCCACCAGGAATGGTGAACCACGCATTTTGCACAGACGAAAGTCGAAGTTAGCGAGCGAGGGCAGCAGATCGAAGTGCCAGAATCACCGGAAAACTCGAATGCCGATCGATCGGACTCGATCGACGAGCGCCGAATGCATCAGCTTTGCAGTGCGCTGGTCGATCAGACGATTTCCGAGGGAGATTTGGCCGCGCTTAATGCGCAATTGGGTAGCAGTGCCGCGGCCCGCGAAGTCTATCTTCGCTACGTATCACTCAACCGCATGTTAGAAGCGAGTGTGGGCAGGCACCAGAGCATGCACGAAGAGTTAGTGGGTCGACACCTGGACCTGCTCTCGCATCAGCACGAGTGTGAATGCGACTCGGAGCTTGTAGAGTCTCGTCGTAGCGATGAAACACTTCGTGAGTCAGGCAGCAGACGCTGGCGCACGCTGGTCGCTATTGCCGCGTCGGTATTGCTGCTGACGCCGTTGGGAGTGTCTCTCGTATCTCAGAATCAGTCGGAGCCCTCGACAGTCCGTCGTAAGGATGTCGAGGTGACCGGCGGAGCCCGGGTTCCGATGGCACGTCTCAGCTATGTATCGCCTGCTGCACAATGGCTCGACTCTGCCCATGAGTACGAACGAGACCGTAACGTTGTCGCAGGTTCAACGCTGTCGCTAGCCAGCGGCGAAGTCGAACTCACTTATGGCACAGGGACCAAGTTGCTTCTAATTGGTCCAGCTGAGTTCGACGTATCCGAAGTGGGTGGGACCCTTCATAGGGGAGGGCTTGTCGCCTCAGTGACCGAAGACGGACATGGCTTCACGATTGACACACCTAACGGCAAAGTCGTCGATTTGGGCACCGAGTTTGGAGTTGCCGTAGACGACTTCGGCGTGTCGGAAGTGAGCGTGTTCCAAGGAAAGGTCGAGGCTTTTCCGTCTAGTGCGGGTAGTGGCGGCAAGAAGTTCGAGCTAACGAAAGGCCACGGATTGCAGTGGAATCAAGATGATCTAGTGCCATTCGACGCCGACCTGCGACGGTTCACGTCGTCTGTGCTTCGTCGTCAAATCGATACCGGGGCGCAGGATGGCCAAATCTCGCTGGTCGACCGTTTCCGTGATCTCGAAATTGATCGGCGGCACTGGCAATCGCGGGGCAACGTCGTGCCCTCTCCAGCCGGCCTGTGTTTTCAAGACGCCGCTGACGTCCAACCGCCCTTGCTGATTACCAAGGACGAATTCGATCCGGCGCTAGGCGCAGTCGTCGTTGTATGTGACTTTCGATTTGATGGCCAAGCAGACGAAGAATCGCCACAAGCGTTATCGATACTTACACGTTGCTCAGACGAGCCGAGTACGGCACCCGAGCCTTGGCATCAGACTCTCGCCTCCTACGTTCGTTGTAGTTTTGCATCCTCGAATTCAGAGCATGAAGGTGCGCTGCAAGCGGGTGTCAAGCTGGAGGCAGATCGAGAGCTATCGAGCACCTCATGGAGCGGTTTCAATTCGACCACGTCAGACGCGGTTTATCGCGCGGTAATGCGGGACGATGGTGTAAGCGTGTCCTTTACGGTAGCGCTTCGTGACGACCCATCGACGAGCAAGTTCGTGTCGTGTAAGTCGTTGTTCCGTGGTCAACGCAACTATGTGGTACTGGAGAGTTCGGGCCCTGGTCGTTTGATTGTTGAGCAGATCGAAGTTGCCCAGGAGCGCCCTACCGCAACCCTCGCCAGCTACCAAGACTTTGCGTCGCTGCTAGCGGACGAATTCGACCAATCGGCCGTCGATCAACAGCTACTCGATTTGTGGACACCCACAAATGCCGAACTTGTCCTGCACGACGACTTTTCAGGCGGAGCCCTCGATCGCAGAAAATGGAAGACGCTGGGCGAGGTCGAGATTGTCGAAGGTGCTGTTCGGCTAGGGAAACCCAACGACGAAGGACGAATTGACACGTGGAAAGCTCGTCCCTATCTACTGGCGCGTGAATCCATTGATCCGCGAGACGGCGAGCTGACAGTCGTTGGCCGGATGCGATTCGCCAGCAATTTTCTGGCTGGCTATGGGGCGTCGTTTGCGGTAATGACGCGGGCGAGCGAGCGACGCGGCAGCGGACCTGGCTGGGAGAATTCGATTTTGCAGCGCGGCGTCCGCGCCAACTTCTGGCCCGCTGCGTGGGACGTAGAACATAGCCTAGAGATCCACGAAAAGCCGGAAAGCAACACGATTACGCTGTTGGCAACGCAAGGTCTCAATGTCGATCCGGCAGTGCAAGACTACTTGTTTCGGGTCGTTGACGATGGCCACGTCGTCTCATTGACCGTTGTCGACCCGCGGAACCCCGAACAGCAGATGATGATTTCCTCAGCGACGAGTGCTACGATAGATGTTGGCGACGTGGGCTTTGAAAGCTGTTGGGGGTCGCCGGTGTTTCTAGATGATGTGGCGATCTACCAGGCAGTCGCGCAGTGACAAATATCGGCGCGTCGCCGCTGGTGATCGCTAAGACACTTAGCAGCAATGCGTGAATATGACTCGTGGTAGACTTCTTTCGTTCGCCGTTGCGGCGCTGGTCTCGGCAATCTCCTTCGATCGTTTAGCAGCGGAAGAGCGACCTGCCAGCGAGCAAACCGGTCAAGTTGTAACGGCGCCTCGGCGCACCGCTTACGCAAACTGCGTTAGTGTATTCACGACCGCCAAGGATTCGACGTTGCGCATGACGTTGAGTGATCAGCTGCAGCTCAAGCCCGCGCAGCAGTCGCCAGAGACCGACATCGCCGTTTTCGTTAATCCGGACCGACATTACCAGACCGTGCTGGGTATTGGCGGCGCGATTACCGATGCTAGTGCCGAAGTTTATGCGGATCTTAATCAAGAGACGCAACAGGAACTCATGCAGGCTTACTATGACAAAGTGAACGGTCTCGGCTACAGCCTGCTGCGCACCTCGATCCATAGTTGTGACTTCGCCAGCGATAGTTACACCTACGTGGAAGAAGGCGACAAAGACCTCGTCACTTTCGACATCGCCCACGACAGAAAGTATCGCATTCCCATGATCAGGGAAGCGATCAAGACCGCAGGCGGCAGCATCACGACCTGCGCCAGTCCTTGGAGTGCCCCAGCGTTCATGAAGAACAACGGCAATATGCTACAAGGCGGTAAGTTGTTGCCCCAGTATCGCGAAGCTTGGGCCACGTACTTCACGAAATTCATCAAGGCTTACGAGCAAGAAGAAATCCCAATCTGGGGTATCACGGTTCAAAACGAACCACTCGCCAGGCAGACTTGGGAGTCGATGATCTACACTGCGGAGGAGGAGCGAGATTTTCTCCGCGACTATCTCGGCCCGGTTATGCAAAAGGCGGGGCTAGGTGACAAGAAGATCGTTGTTTGGGATCACAACCGAGACCTGGTCACCCATCGAGCTAACGTGATTCTCGGTGATCCTAAAGCCGCGCAGTATGTCTGGGGAGTTGGCTTTCATTGGTACGAAACCTGGGCTGGTGGCAAACCGATGTTTGAGAATGTCGCGGAAGTCGATCAATCGTATCCGGACGTCAAGGTGCTGCTGACCGAAGCCACGGTCGAAGGATTTGACCCACAGCGTTACCAGCACTGGCCCAACGCTGAGCGCTACGGCAACGCCATCGTCAACGATCTCAATGCCGGCGCCGTCGGATGGCTTGATTGGAACATTCTGCTTGACGATACCGGCGGACCCAACCACGTCGGCAACTTTTGCTTTGCGCCGATTCATGCCGATCGTGCGACGGGCAAATTGATCTACACTCCCACGTACTACTATCTGGGTCACTTCGCCAAATTCATTCGACCAGAGGCCAAGCGGGTGAGTGCTGTCAGCAGCCGCAGTGTCTTACAAACCACGTCCTTCATCAACCCAGACCATCGATTGGCGACCGTGGTGCTGAACCTCAGTGACGAAGCCGTCTCTTATCGATTTTGTGTAGGCAGTCAGGAAACGATCGCGACTATTCCGGCGCGAGGAATTCAGACTTTGGTGTACGACACCGAGTGTCCCAGCGGTTGGGTGACCGACTTCTTCGACGACTTCGACACCTTCGACCCAGACAACTGGCAAGACCAGATGATTTGGGTGAATGACGAAAAACAGTGCTATGTGCCAGACAACCAATTCGGCACGCGCGAGGTCAGTAACGGCACATTAAAGCTAAAGGTGGTGAACCTTGGCGAGAATCGAAGTTGCGATAACCTCAACAAGAAGGGAGAGTCGCATCCAGAGACTCCGTATGTCGCTGGTCGGATCTGTTCAAAAAATCGGCGTGAGTTCGTCCAAGGCAAATGGACGGCGCGTCTGCGAACCTGGGGCAACGGCCAGGCCAGTATGTTCCCCGCTTGGTGGATCTTAGGCGCGCAGAATAACGAGCCTCCGGTCCAAGAAGATGACGAGAACGTACCGTGGCCGCTGACCGGTTCAGGCGAGATTGACATTTTCGAGCATCATGGTGACAGCGGTGCCGACCACTTCACGACAGGGGCAATCAAGAACGACGGCAAAGACAACGGAGATTGGTGGACGCTGAGGACAAGCGTAGCGGCTGCGTTGGACGAGTATCACGAGTATTCCGTCGAATGGGCGGGGAGCGATCTGGTGTATCGCGTAGACGGCATCGAAGTTCATCGCAACGTCGGCGAGGGTGACAAGTATCCTGAGGCGATGTTTGCGATCCTGAACTATGCCAAGATCACCGATACGCCGATGGAAGGCGAATGGGTGATGGAAGTGGATTGGGTGAAGCATGAGAAGTGGAACGACGACTTCGTGTTTCCCGATCCGCAGGTCCCGACCAATTTGTCGCTCGCCCAGAACAATAATCTCGTTTCGCTCAGTTGGGACGCCGCGCCCGGCGACCAAGTCCGCTACAATGTTTATCGCGCCAATCGCCCGCTCGAAAAGGGCAAGCGCATCGCCTCTCAGTTAACGCAAGTAAGCTTTGCGGATAACGGGCCTAATCAGAACCAGGCCTACTATTACACCGTTACCTCAACCATCGGCTGCGTCGAGAGTCGGCGTAGCCCGGCGATCCACACGCCACTGCCTGACGTCCTTGTGCCAGCGCGTATTGAGGCGGAGCATTACGTAGCGATGAGCGGCATCGAAACCGAAAACTGTGGCGACACTGGCGGCGGACTGAACCTCGCCTATTTCAATCCAGAAGATTTCGTCGACTTCAATATTCGTGTGGAGAGCGCCAGCGACTTCACGATCGACTACCGCCTGGCTTCCGAATCTGGTAGCGACGGCTTTGAAGTGCTGATTGACGACAAGGTGGTGGATACCCAGTCGGTGGCCGCCACAGGCGGCTGGCAGAACTATATCACGAAGACCAGCGACAGCTTTCCGTTGAGCAAAGGCAAGCACAAACTACGCTTTCGCGCCGTTGGTAACGAATGGAACATCAACTGGTTCGAGTTGAAAGCCAGGTAACACGGCCTCGCCTGCGAAGCACCCACCAGACTCCTCCAACTAAAGTCGGGCTGACTGGATTTGAACCAGCGATCTCTGCGCCCCGACAAGGGTTCAGCGTCTAGGCCGGAGTACGCTTACTTCGCTAGAGCCGCATAATTGCCGGAGTTCTGTATCTTTGCAGAGCGTCCACAAGTGGGCGAACGATTGCAGAAATTTCGGATGTGGACCGACTAACTGCTGTGGACTTGGATTTCCTCGTGCGTGATCGATACGGCCTGAGTTTAATGTGTCGCCAGATTGATGGGTCGCGGCATTTCGAGGTCTCGCTTGTCAGAGGGTCGCGACTCGACGTAATTCAAATCGTCTTTTCTCTCCTGATGAAATACGCGAAAAAACTGATCACGACAGCTGCCGCGCAAATCAAAGTCATCGCCGTGCCTGGCAAGAAGTTCACATAGCCACCGAGATCGAGAAACAAGAAGTACCCGATATCCGCTAAGCCAGCGATCATGGCAGCAAGAAAAATTGCTGTCGTCGATTGGCGCCAGATAAATACCGCGCAGATCGTGGTCACGGCCCCGATCCACAGCAAGTTAAATCCATGCTGCTTAATGATCGCTCCGGCCGCCTCTGGATAGGGAACTTCCAATGACTCTCTTTCAACAGCATCCGCAATTCCCTGAACGGCCTGAGCTGTGTCTCTGCTGATAGTCATAACTCCAGCCAGAACATGCACGAGTCCCCAAATTACCCATAAAATCGCGGTGATTTTAAGAAGAATGCCAGCAGACCGGCCGGACTTTGCATTACTCGGCTTGGTCATGATCTCTCTTTACCTCCTGGCGGAAACTTCTGGTACAACGATTGAATCCACTCGGCGAATTGTTGGTCGCTTCTACCGAATCGCTGATTCAGCGTGCTTAGTTGCATTGACCTATCAGGAGCATGCAGTCAATCTATCGACGCTGTTTCAGGCCTCGCATCGACGCAAGCGATTCAGCAGTCGGTGCAATCCACAGATCGCCAAAAACAGTAAGCTCGTCTGCTACGCCAATCGCGCCAAATCCTTTCGATAACGGCTTGATCCCAAAATCGGATTGCTTGAACGAGAACCTTCCGGTCAGGTGCAACCAGTCGTTCGATTGTTCTACGGTGACAGGAATCGTTATGGTCTTCGTTTGTCCACACAGGGTAAGATTGCCGGCTAATTCATACGATGGCAAGCCAGCCTCTCTGGAGACTCCAACTGATGTGCACGATGCAATGTCGAAGGTTGCGATCGGGAACGTTGAGCTATTCAGAACCTTGCTCCCATGCATCTCCTTCGATACCTGCTTCCTCATCCAGTTGGCACTTTCTCCCTTAATTCCGACGACCTGACGTGCCAATGGCGTGTCGGCATCAAAGGACTTCATATCGATGACTAGCTGACCGGCATTTCGATTCGCGCCGGGAACCAAGTGTCCGCGTGAAAGCCGAGCCTCCATACCATGACTATGTCCCATGCCAGTCCCTTTCACGTACGTGAATACGCGACTGGCTTCAACGTTGACATCACCGGGCCGCAGGGTCGGTCGCTGAGCGATTTGCTGTTGTGCCGTTGCACGATCCGGCAGCACGGCAGACAAAACGACAGCTGCACAAAATAGCGCGGTCTTGGTTATGACAGTCACGGTGCTTCCTATTCGCAAACTCGATATTTGGAACCGGTTTCTCCTGGCCTTTCGCAAGAAAGAGGCCAGAATCAGCCGGGGTCAGACGCCGCTGACAACTTGACCAAGTGGTCAATTCGGGGCTAGAGTACTGCTGCTTGACCGAGCGGTCAATAGGAGTTCTAGTCTACGATTGTGTCATCCGCTTGTCTGGAAGTTAGTGCGACGGCTACTCGCCTGAGATGCATCACAGTGAATCGACTGTCTAGGAAAGCTTTCATCGATCAGACGTGCGAACTGCTCAGCCAGAGAGGGCGCACGGAGTTTGCACTAGCTGATGTGCTAGATTCGTGCGGAGCGCAGAAGGGTTCGCTATATCACTTTTTTCCAAAGGGCAAAGGTGAGCTGGTGGCCGCGGCAGTTGAACAGATGTCGGACTGCGCTCGCTCCCACGTGCAGAGGTGCTTGGACTCAGAAGCGTCAGTCGCTGCTGCAGTGTATCGACACGTGCGGGAATTGGCACAGTGGCTGGACTCGCCGAGCGGTCACATAGCAATTCCATTTTCAGCAATCGCAACCATCACGGGCGACGAAAATGAAGACGTAAAGTTAGCTTGCCAAAGCGCGTTGGAAGGACTCGAGTCGGCATACTTTGAGCGATTATGCTCCGCCGGGATGAACGTGAAACAAGCGAGAAGCCTTGCGGCATTCACCGTTAGCGCCATCGAAGGCGCGTTTTTGCTAGCAAGAACGCGCCAGTCCGGCAGCCCTCTTCGTAATACTGCGGAGCACCTTCGTAGGGTGATTGCGGATTCAACAGCTGCGCGGTGAGCTTGTCGTTTGTTAGCAAGCTTGCATGAAACCCGGAGCAGATAGAAGGGGTAGATCATGTCTGCAAGGAGCGTTGGCGGGGCATAGGTGGGGACGAGGCTAGAGGTTGAGCTGTTCCGCCCGCGGACGAACAAGGCAGCCAGGCTGATGGCTGCGACAGCTTGCCTAGCGGCCAATTGCAAGCGATTATTAGGAATTAGGGTGTTTCTGTTGCCAACCAGATGCGATTACACTATTTTGGAGAAATGGCGGCTCGTACCGCAGTATTCTTGTGGCTAGGGTGGACTGGAAGTTCGACCCTAAGAACTTCTCTTCTACCGGCAAACTGGCCTCGACAGCGGTTGATCGCCCGATAACCGGCAATGATGTTCGGTTCAGAGCCGCCGATTCTTCGTTTACTTTCTTCGCTAGTCGTGCTAATTCTTGCTACATGTGAGCGTTAGACCTCCTGGAACTTGCGACTTTGGCTTCGCTTTCAAACAATGCCTCTCACTGGGTTGGGAGAGTGGCGGAATAGAGTGGCGGAAGCGTCTCGACCAAACCGGAAACGTCCGACGACGAGGGGGTTTGATGTTGAACACCATCACGGTGATAATGATGGCTATCACACCATCGCTGAACGCTTCGAGTCGGCCGTTTTTCATCCCACGATTGTACAACCATTTGGCGATCCGCCGCAGGTGTACTTTTCCGGTGCGATCACGTATGCCGCGGCTGACGGCTAAACGACAGAGATATCCATGAGCAAAGCATCTTCCAGCGTCGGTCAGCGTCCGGCCGTTCCGTCGGGCCGCGACGCTCAAGCGTTTCCGACGTTGCGTAATGAGCAAGTTGATCGTGTGCGACCGTTCGCGGTTGCGGAAACACTTGCCGCCGACACCGAGGTCTTTCAGCGTGGACAACGCGAAGCCGACTTCTTCGTCGTGCTGTCCGGATGCATCGAAATTTATGATTATGATTGCGACGGCCAACCGCAGGTGTTCACCAAACATTGTGACCAACAATTCACCGGCGAGATCGACTTGTTCAGCAACCGCAAGGTGCTGGTCGCTGGTCGAACGTCCGGCGATACGGACGTTTTGCGACTCAATCGCAAAGCGTTCAGGGAGATGCTGGCCGCCGAACCGGACATCGCCGAGGTCGTGTTGCGAGCGTTCATCATTCGTCGGCTTGGCATTTTGGAATCCAATCTAGGTGGGTCGTATTTGGTCGGCAGCAAAGACGATGCGCTCACGTTGAAGATCTGTCGGTTTCTTCGCGGTAACGGCTATCCGGCCCAGGCGTTGTTTATCGAGGACGGTCCGCTTGCGTCAGAGCTACTCGCAAAACACGACAAGAACGAAGCGGATCTTCCATTACTGCTATGCCACGGGGAAGAGGTGTTGTCCAAGCCAACGATCCTCGAAGTCGGCGAGGCGATCGGGATTGTGGAGTGGCCGGACGACGAAACGTGCTACGACCTTGCCGTGATCGGTGGCGGCCCGGGCGGGATGGCTTCGGCCGTCTACGGAGCCAGCGAAGGCCTGCGAACCGTGGTGCTCGAACGAGAAGCCCCCGGTGGTCAAGCAAGCACGAGCAGCAAGATCGAAAACTATCTCGGATTCCCGAACGGCCTGTCGGGCCAAGAACTCGCCGGCCGAGCCCAGATTCAAGCCCAGAAGTTTGGTGCGACGTTGGCTTTACCGATGAACGTGACGGGGATTCTCGGCGATCGCCCACCTTACACGATTCGGATCGACGGTTCGCGTGATGTGAAGGCTCGCAGCATCGTGATCGCCAGCGGAGCAACTTATCGCAAACTCGGACTCGAAAATGACGCTCAGTTTGAAGGTTGCGGTATCCACTACGCCGCCACTGCTATCGAAGCGGGGTATTGCGAAGCCGAAGACGTCGTCGTGGTCGGCGGCGGGAACTCCGCGGGCCAAGCGGCGGTTTTTCTGTCCAACCATGCCAAGCATGTTCACATTCTGGTCCGACGTGATTCGCTCGCCACCACGATGTCAGACTACTTGGTTCAACGCATCCATAAGTCCAACAAGATTACCCTGCATACGCAAACCGAAATCACACAACTCGGCGGCGAACGGCGCCTCGAAACGATCGACTGGAAAAATCGCAGCACCGGCGAAGTTTCATCGAATCCGATTCGTCATCTGTTCTTAATGATCGGAGCCGTTCCCAATTCGGGTTATCTGAACGGTTGCGTGTTGACGGATAAGAATGGTTTCATCTGCACGGGGCCGGACGTGGTTGCGCAATCGCAGTGGCTGCTTTCGGAGCGTCCACCTGAATTGTTCGAAACGAGTTTGCCAAGCGTTTTCGCAATCGGAGATGTTCGTGCCAACAGCGTCAAACGCGTCGCTAGTGCGGTTGGAGAAGGTAGCATTTGCGTACAGTTCGTTCATCGCGTTCTCGCAGAAGCCGCCAGGGAGGACTGACTAACAACATGTTCAGAATCCTCGCTATTGTCCGCATTGGGTTTAGACGTGCGTTTTCCATCGGCATGCTGGCCGAGTTTGAAATGCGACTCGATGCACCATTTGACCTTGTCAGATGGAAAATCGATCGGCGGCCACGAGATGCGTATCATCCCGAAAGAAAATCCGAAAAGTGGGGATGGGATTTGAACTCGCTAATCGGCTTCTGCAAAAGGGCGTGCGGAAGAGAATGGCCCAAGAGGTCCACATTCAATGAATCGTTTGAACCGACAAGAACAAGGCTAGAGTGCGTCACAACCCTCTGCAGTTAAACGAGAAACAGCTCGCCGAGAGTGATCACCACAAGCTGTTTCTGTTTCAAGTCGGGCTGACTGGATTTGAACCAGCGACCTCTGCGTCCCGAACGCAGCGCTCTACCAAGCTGAGCCACAGCCCGTACGTCCGCTCTTGGCCAGCGTCACAGTGTTGAACTCAAGCGCGGTGCAGAATTGAATTGTATCACTCGTCTGCGGTCTGCTGAAGTCTCATTACCGAGGCGGTGAGAAATGAGGTTCTGTGCCGACTCATGATTGCGTGCTCCCGCCCCTTAGACGCCGAGTTTGGATGGAATCTAGCGCGCTCGGCACTATCTCCAATCGTTGGCATTGATGATCTCGTCGCCATTGCGGGAGAGCAGGGCAGTGACGACCTCGACTTCCATGTCTGCTGAAAAGTAATGGACCGAGGCGTCGCACATCGCGACGATCGCCCCGCCGTGAAAGCTATAGATGCCCTTGAGATTGTCGCGATTGATGCCGCTTGCGTAGAAAGAGGAAAAGTCGGCCGTCGCCCAAGCGCCTTCGCCAGGCGGGTCGATTTCTTCGCCGATGCGATTTTCGTCGTACAGCATCGGCTTGCCAGCTTGCTCGACCAAGAGGGCAGTATTGGCAAGGCCGTCTTCGATCATCTTCAGCTTACCGTACTTGGTCCGCAATTGCGGGTTCGTACGATCGACTTCGGTGAATTGCGGAGTGCCTGCGGCGTCGGTGCCTTCGATTGCTTCGCTTGTAGCTTTGCTGCGCCAGGCCCCGGGCAGGGGTGTTTCGGAGAAGTCGTTCGAGACGTCGTGAATCGCCGAATAATCGCAAGCGCCAGCGTCGACATCGTTTTCCCAGCCAATGGACGGCAACGACCGAAGCGCGCTTGGCGTTGAAGGGCACTGAAAGTAAGGGAGCACGGTACGAATCGCCTGCCGATTGATTGTTGCCAGCGGCGGTTGCGTCGTCTCGAGCGAGTCGTAAAGCGGTGATGACTCGATAAACGGCAGGACATCGACGCGCCAGCCGAAGTTTTCCCAAGGGTTAATCTCGTCGGTTTGCCATAGCGCGGGCAGATTGCCGTCGTGCGTGTCGGCGTAGTTCAGCACACTGAGCGCTATCTGTCGGACGTTGTTTTGGCATTGCGTTCGACGAGCGGATTCTCGTGCCGCTTGAACCGCTGGCAGCAACAGCGACACGAGCACGCCGATGATGGCGATCACCACCAGCAACTCCACGAGTGTCAGCCCGGCGGCGTATCGAATTCGAATGTTCTTGGGTGGCCGATTCAATGCGGTTCTCACAGGTAGGCGAGTCGAGGTTGGACGAACTTCGTGCTGTTCTGGGAGTTTACTAGGCCAAGTCGGCCGAGAAACTCGGTGGGCAGTTGTGCTGCTGAGAGCCGCAGCTGTGCGCGGCCTTCGGTCGAGAGTTGCCACGTCGAGGCGTGAAGTCGTTGGCCGTTCCAGGTAACCACTGGCATACCTTGGGTGCCGCACGCGACGTGCAAATGCTGTCCCTTGGATGTGCGTGCGAGGTCGACGACGACTTCGCCGAGCGCGATGCGCTGGACCGTCGGTGTCGATGCCGCTTTGACGATCGTCCATTGATTCCATGTCAGCAGCGGCGTCGTGACGGCAGTGTCGTCGTTGGGTGTTTCGTCACTCGGAGAGACGAACTCAATGGTTTGGAAACGCAGGATTGGCACCTCGCCGGTGTAGTCGGCACGACCGCGGAAGAAGAAACCACTGCTCTGGAGATTCTCGGCCAGCAAACGAACTTCTAGGCTAAATATGCCCGTGACTGGCCGACCGAGGTGGAGTAGCGCGAGTTGATCGGAAGCGAACCGCAGGCTGCCATCGTCGGATGGTTCGACTTCGACACGACCGGCGTCGCCGAGCGAAAACCAGACGGTTGGTGAGATCGGCGCCAAGGGACGCCAATCGTCGCGTTGCAGTCGAGGCCGATTGCCAAACTGCAAGCGGGACAGGAGCAGGCCCGCGGCTGCGGCCGATCCGGCGGCAAGCAACACGTTGCGCCGAGACGGCGTGTCGGTCGATCTCTTAGGTGTCGCCGGTGGCACCTGCATGTGTGGACATGTCGTGGCAACCAGCGCAGGCAAGTCGGCACCGCCGACATGTGACGCTAACGCCTGGGTGACTTTTTCGATATCGGTCGGGCGATCGTCGATAGCCTCGGCGAGCATCGAATGCAGAAGTCTGTCGAGCGATCGCGGCAATTCGATTCGTGGCGTGATGTTGCTCGATGGCTGCGTCTTGGGAAAAGTACCGGTCAGCAACTTGAATAGTGTTATGCCAAGGCTGTAAATGTCGCTTCGCGGCGAGGCGACGGCATCATTTTTCCATTGTTCGGGCGGCATGTAGTCGAGCGTGCCTTGCAATCTCGGTTTGCGATTCGACGGCTGGTCGGACGCGGCGATCCCCAGGTCAAGGACTTTCACTTGTCCCTCGACAGTGAGCAGCAGATTAGAAGGCTTGATGTCGCGATGCACGAAGGCGCGTTGGTGAATAAACTGCAGCCCCAGCGCCGCCTGCCGCGCGATTTCGCACGCATCGGCAATGCGAAGGGGACCGTTGCGATACAGAACTCGCGCGACATCGATCCCTTCGACGTACTCCATCACCAAAAAATGCAGACCATCGGCCTCGCCGGCATCGGTAGCACGAATGATGTTGGGATGGACCAGCGAGCCGATCGTCTTCATCTCTTGCAAGAACGACTCGGCGGCTAGGGAACGTGACTCATCGAGCACCTTGACCGCCACAGATTGATCCAGTTTCAGGTGACGCGCGCGATAGACGGCACCTGAAGCACCACGTCCTATGCAGGCGGTGAGTGCGTAGTTGCCGAGTTGACGTGGAAGCGGTCCGAGCTTGGGATCTGCCAGACGACCGACGCGCTGCAAGAGCTCTGAGCTGGAGGCATCGTCAGCAAACGACTGCGGCATCGTCAGCGTGCGTGCGCGTAACGCTTGATAGCCCTCTTCATCGTCGGCCGTGACTGGCAGTGCGGAAAGTGCCTGAATGAGGGCGTCGCTCGGATCGTCGAGGGCGTCGAGCGCGGTTTCGCACTCGGGGCAGGCGAGCAGGTGAGTTTCCAATCGTTCGACCTGCAAATCATCGCATCCGCCAATGGCGTATTGCCGAATCGCCTCGGCAGTGGGGCAAGAGGTGGATTGATGTTCGGTCATCGGTCGATGCTGGATTGGTTCGACTCATCGAAGCTGCGCCGTAGCCGTCGCAACAGTCTCATTTTGACTAAGCGAACGGTATTCGCGGTGACGCCAAATTCTCTGCCAACTTCTGCTGCCGATTGTCCGTCGACGACCACTCGCCAGAAAAACTTCCAATCGCGCTCGCTGACTTCGTTGCGAACGCGTTCAATTTCTTGCTGCATAGTTCCTGACGCCGGCGACAGTGCGTCGACCAGCGAGGTGTCCCACGTGGCTTGATCGCTGCTGGCTGATTCAGGAGTTGCGTCATCGAGTCGCGGTTCGTTTTCAAGGTCCAACAGTCGCCGGTAACCGTCCGTTCCGCCGGTAGGCAGATCGAGCTTGCGTCCCTGTCGGCGGAAGTGGTCTCGAATTTTGTTGTCGGTGATCCGACGTAACCAGCCGCGAAAGGTATCGCCGCTGCGATCTCGTCGGAAATCGCCGAGCCGACGCGCGACCGCCTCAAGCGACTCTTGGACAACGTTGCCCGCGTCTGCCTGCTGCAATCCCGCCCGGCGACACCAGCGATACATACGCCGACTGTACTGGTTGACGAGTTGCTCCCAGGCAACCTGGTCGTTGGCTTGGGCCTGACGAAGCAACTCGGTCGAGGTGACGCTCGGATCAGCCTCGTTAGGATTAACGTCGCAGCGCTTCATAGTCGCATTTTGCCGTGAAAAGGGGCCCCAGAGCCTCAGTTTAGTCCAGTCAGACCGTGGCTGCTAGATTTGTGCGCCGCATCGCCGCGGCTTCCATCGGACCGTCATCAGCAACTGGCGGAGCACGCACGCTAGTTCCCAAGCACTACGACGGTGGTGTATCATCAGAGGCTGAGCTGCCCAAATTTGCTTCTCTCAGCAGGTGATCGTCTTTGGATTATGCGTATCTGACCATACTTTCGGGATCGCAATCGGGCACGAATTTTCCGCTCGACGCGAGCCGCGAAACCCTGTTGGGGCGTGGCACCGACTGCCATATCTCGGTGCCCGATCCGATGTGCTCGCGCGTGCACGCAATTTTGACGTTCACCGACGATCGCTGGTCGATCCGCGACGATGGCAGTCGCAATGGCACGATGGTCAACGGTCAGAAGATCGAAGAAGCGACGCTCGGCGACGGCCACGTTATCTGCATCGGCACTAGCGAATTCGAGCTGCACCTGTCCGACGAGCCCGCTACCGCCGACACAGACGACCTTTCGCTGACGCAAACCATCGTGCAAGATATGCCGATCGCCGTGCAACAAAGCACGCAAGAAGTGCTCGAAGCGCTGCCGACGCCCGAACAGGTGCAAGAGCTACTGCTCCTCTACCAACTTAGCATTCATCTCTTGGGTTGTGAGAACCCCGAAGAAGTCACGTCGGTCGCGTTAGAGCTGCTCCGCGAACGCACCAAAGCGGCGGTGGTTGGCTTCTTGTGGGTGGACGACCAGCAGCAGCTTGTGCCGAAGATCGTTATTCCGGCCGATCAAGCCGAACACGTTTCGTTGAGCAAGTCGCTCACCGAACTTGTGCTGACGCAGGGTCATGCTATTTGGATCGCCAATCAAGCGTCGGGGAGCAAGCCGAGCGAGTCGTGTACGTTTGCCGACGCGGTGTGTGCGCCGCTGGTCAGTAAAGGCGACGATGGCGAACGTCGAACGCTCGGCGCGATACATGTCTATCTGCAAGACGGCCGCTTCCGTCAGTCGGACTTCGATTTTATCATTGCGGTCGCCAATCTTGCCGTCATCGCGCTCGTACGCGCGCGGTCCGAGTCAAGCTTGCGCAGCGATTACCAGCGCCTGGTCAGTTCTTCGCCGGGTTACGATGAGCTGATCGGCGAGAGTCGACCGATGCTCGACTTGAAGAGCAAAATCGAACGCGTAAGTTCAGCGCCCGGTGGCGTGCTAGTACGTGGTGAGAGCGGCGCGGGCAAAGAACTGGTGGCGCGGGCCATCCATCATCGCAGTCCGCGCGCCGATCGTCCGCTGGTCGCCGTCAACTGCGCGGCGATCCCTGACGAACTGATGGAGAGCCAGCTCTTCGGTCACAAGGCCGGTTCGTTTACCGGTGCCGACAACGACCATACCGGTTTCTTCCAGCAGGCCGACCTTGGCACGTTGTTCCTGGACGAGGTCGGCGAGCTGCCGCTGGAAGGGCAAGCCAAGCTGCTTCGTATTCTCGAAGGCCATCCCTTCCTGCCCGTTGGCGCCACCAAAGAGGTGCAAGTCGATGTGCGCGTCATCGCCGCCACCAACCAAGACTTGCAGACATACGTGCGCGAGAAAAAGTTTCGCGAAGATCTTTACTATCGCCTCAGTGTTTTCGAGCTGCATCTGCCTCCGCTACGCGATCGCGGCGAAGATATCGGACTCTTGGTCGACTTCTTTCTCGACCACTACCGCGTTGAGCGCGGACGACCAAACTTGGGGCTCAGCGATGCCGCCAGAAAACAGTTGCTCGCCTATCGTTGGCCAGGGAACGTTCGTCAACTGCGCAACGTGATGGACAGCGCCGTCGTGCTGGCCGAGCAAGATGAGATTCGTCCTTGCGATCTCGGCTTACGTGATAGCGGCGGTGACATGCTCGACTCGTTGCAAATTGAGCACTGGGAGAAAAAACTCATCGTCGAGGCGCTCAAGCGTGCTGGCGGCAGTGTTCCCGAAGCGGCTAAACTATTGGGCATCGGCAGGGCGACCCTGTATCGCAAGATCGAGATCTATCACATCGAGAGATAACCGATGCCCGTTCGAGGCCAGATTGTTGCAATGTCCGTCGTACTGGGAGCTTTGGCCGTTGGCTTGGCGCCCTCAATTCACGCGGAAAACTGGACTCGTTTTCGTGGACCCAATGGCAACGGCATTGCCACCAGCGTAAGCTTCCCGGCCACTTGGACCAACGACGACTATTTGTGGAAGATCGACCTTCCTGGCGTTGGTCACAGTTCGCCCGTTGGTTGGGGCGATCGCCTTTTCGTCACCACTGGCGATACTGAGACGGGCGACATCACCCTGCACGCGCTATCGCCATCAACAGGCGCGCAGCAGTGGCAGCAAGTCTTCGATGGCAATACTTACGCAATGCATGCCGGCAACAGTTACGCTTCGAGCACCCCAGCCGTGGACGAGCATCATGTCTACTTCGCCTGGTCGGCGGGTGGCCGCTTGCATTGCGCGGCGCTCGGGCACGATGGCAACGAGATCTGGCGAACCGAGCTGGGCGACTTCATCGGACCGCATGGCTTTGCCGCTTCCCCAATGGTGGTCGAAGGTGTGGTCTGCGTGCAGGTCGACCACGCGGATGCAGGTTATCTGATCGGCATCGACGCTCAATCTGGCGAGGTACGCTGGCGTGCCGATCGTCCCGCTGGCAAAGCATCGTACGCGACGCCGTGCGTGTTGCCACGCGGCGAAACTGGCGACGCGGTCGTGATCTCGCAAAGTATGGAAGGCGGACTGCAGCTCATCGACGCGTTGACCGGCACCGTGGTCTGGCAGAATGCTACGGCCTTTCCGGCTCGCTGTGTTAGTTCGCCCATGCTCGTTGGTGAAACACTGGTCAGCATCTGCGGTGGCGGCGGTCGCGGGAAACTGCTGGTTGGCATGGACGTTAGCGCTGGACCAACGCAGCCGACGGAGAAACTGACGCTGACGAAGCAGCTTCCCTACGTGCCGACACCGCTACGAGTCGGCAATCGGGCGCTGCTGTGGCTCGATCAGGGCATGGTTTCGATGGTCGATCTGAGTGCCAACGGACCACCGAAGAAAGCTGTCTGGACCGAACGCGTTGGCGGCAAGTTTTTCGGTTCGCCCATCCTCGCCGGCGACAAAGTTTACTGTCTGTCGATGGACGGCCGGGCCGTCGTAATCGCGGCCGACGACGAGTTCGAGCTACTCGGCGACAACGACCTCGGCCACCCCAGCAATGCCACCCCCGCAGTGCACCAAGACCGTCTATACCTGCGGACCGAATCAACGCTGGCGTGTTTAGGCCAAGAGTAGCGTTTGTGATGGGCAGCCGATTTGATTCAATTCGGCAATTCTAAGCGAGCGAGTGCGAGCCAAGTTAATCCAACTGCAAGTGGTTAGCGGACAGGCTGCTTGGTCCTACTAAGCAGTTAAGCTCTTGAGCACACCGGCTAAATCCCGAACACTTTTTTCGCTTCGACTGACGATGTCGCCGATTTCGCTTGCTGCTGTACTGGAACGATGGGCAAGCTCTTTTACCTCACTAGCCACGACTGCGAATCCCTTACCGGATTCACCCGCTCTGGCAGCTTCAATTGTTGCATTCAAAGAAAGTAGCTTCGTCTGATCGGCTATGTCACCGATTTGTGTGACCACGTTAGTAATCTGAGCCGTCGAGTCGACCGTATCTTTCATTGCACGGTCTGTTTCTTGGGCAATCATCCGTTGGCGTGAGCTAGAATCGACCCCAAAGAGAATGTACTTGGAGATGTTTCCATCTAAGTCTCGAATCGTCGAAAGGATCGCGTCGAGTAGAATTTTGTCATTATTCCCATTGGGCCAAGAAAGCGTCTTTTCCAAAGAGTCCTGAGAGTCCAATTCATTATGCTCCGCCGACGTCAAGAGGTCGTCTAGATTACACCCAGGCTGTTCCACCGCTACGTTCGTAGTAAGCTGCTCAAGAAACTCGTTAACTTCACCTAGGGAACCATCAGCTTCCCATTCGGCAATTGCTCCTGACGAACTGATTGCATCTAAACGAGTATGAAACTCTAAGGATTCTAACTTGGTTTCATTGATGTTTGCTTGGATCGAGACAAAACGCTCAAGTCGGCCACTCTCTCCGAATACTGGATTGATTGCTAATGAGATCCAGTAGGGATCTCCTGTTTTGGTGTAGTTCAGGATCTCTTCGTAGAACGGCTTACGACTCTTCAGGTTGTCACGTATTTTGTCCACGGTCACAGGGTCGGTGTGCGGTCCCTGCAGAAAATCTCCGGGTTTGCGACCACGGACTTCTTCGAATGAATAGCCGGTAAGTTTTGTGAAGCCGGCGTTTACATACTCGATCCGACCTTCAGGGTCCGTAATCACGACCGAGTTATCTGTTTCATTTGCTACCAGTGAGAGGAGATGGAATTGTTTTTTGGCTGCGACATCCTCAGTAATGTCAGTAGCAAATTTGACGACTTTGTAGGGTTTGCCACTAGCATCCATGATCGGATTATAGCTGGCTTCAATCCAGACAGGATTGCCATCCTTCTTGAGGCGTTCAAACTGTCCGGCAGAGAACTCACCTTCCCCGAGCGTTTGCCAGAACTTCCGATACTCCGTCGATTCGGCATAGTCAGGACGACAGAAGATGCGATGATGCTGGCCTTGCACTTCATCGAGCGTGTAGCCTACGGTCGATAGAAAATTTTCATTCGCATTGATGATGGTGCCGTCAAGATTGAATTCGATCATCGCTTGAGAACGGCTAATCGCATTGACCTTGCCTTCGTAATCAGCGTTGCGAAGCTTTGCTTCTGTGATATCTGTCGCGAACTTGACAACTTTCGTGACATTACCTTTGCGATCAAGTACCGGGTTGTACGTGGCTTGAATCCATATCTCTTTATTGTTTTTGCCAAACCTTTGGAACTCATGCGAGTGAAATTCTCCACGACCAAGGCTCTCCCAGAACTGCCGATATTCTGCAGAATTTGCATAATCGGCGTCACAGAAGATACGATGGTGCTGACCTCGAATCTCGGCCAATTCGTATCCGACGGCGCCCAGAAAGTTCTCGTTTGCGGTGAGAATTGTACCATCGCTTGTGAATTCGATGACTGCTTGCGAGCGGTTAATCGCATTCCACATCGACTGCCATTCGTATTTACTGAAGCTCACAGCTACCCCTAACTATGGATTCCTAAGTTGGAATTTCGTCTGTAAAGAGTAGCTCGCGAATTTTGACAACGATCCGTGTATTTCCAATAAAACAGGAAAAGAGCAGCATTTAACCCGGGTAATCGGCAGTGGTTTTGCCCCGGTTGGCGACTCCGCCGATTGTGGAAATTGATCCCTAGCTCCAATAGGTGGGTGTCAAAATGATCCTGAAGGTTCGAGGTTTGCAGGCTTTCGATTCCACCAGAGTGCGAACTCGCCGATTGGAGAAGCTGATCCAATCTGGCCAACGAAGATAAGCATGTTCCTTATCGTCGCCACGCTTCAGGGCACAAATCCGTTCCGCTTGCTTCAAGGTCCCTCGATGGCCGAACAATGGCACGATCTCTACCGCAGAATCATTGAAATGGTGGCTAAAACTGGCTGCTGAAACGGTCACCTGAATCGGCTAAACTGAGGGAAGAAATGGCTGCGCTCAGGGTGCGCGACCAATCCCGTTACCGATTGGAGTGATTGCGAGTATTGAAACGTGATTGGTCGCGTGTTGCAAAATCTAAAGCCTTGTGAGGCAAGAGTTTGCGTCTGCCCAGCGAAGCCGTTTCGCAATACGAACGCATAGTCGTGTTTCAAAACTAGTGGCTTCGCGAAGCGACGGAATTTTGTAAGTCGCTCGGAGCTAATGACTTACAGAAAACGACCAGGCAGACGGAGGCCGAGTTTTGCAAATAAACACGCAAACTGTTTCAAAACTGCCGCGACTCTGCGTGAGGCTTTTCGCATAGAGCACCTCAATCAACCAAGCCATCATCAGCAACAAAGCTACCCACGTCATCTAACCGCATCATGAACGAAGCCGATCGCCGCAAATTGGAATCTCTCGACCGGCAAGCGCTGGCCGACTATCAGCTCGAACGGCTGAACGCGTTGCTGTCGACGATTCTGCCGGAGAACGAGTTCTACGCGAAGAAGCTTGCCAGCGCTCCGCAGCGACTAGAGCACTTGGATCAGCTGAGCGAGCTGCCGCTTACGACCAAAGACGATTTGATCGCTGACGATCCGTCCAGCCAGTTACCTACGAATTTGACTTGGCCGCTCGAAAACTACGTACGCTATCATCAGACTTCGGGCACGCGCGGTCGTCCGCTGTCGGTGTGCGATACGGCGGACGATTGGGCGTGGTGGATCGGCAGTTGGCAGTACGTGCTAGATGCGGCGGAGATCACGTGCACCGATCGGGCGATGCTGGCGTTTTCGTTTGGCCCGTTTATCGGTTTTTGGAGTGCTTACGATGCGCTGGTTGCGCGTGGGGCGCTAACGATTCCAGGCGGTGGCATGAGCACCTTGGCGCGTCTCGACATGATCCAACGCACCCAGGCGACCACGCTGCTTTGCACGCCGACATACGCAATGCACTTGGTCGAGGTCGCCGAAAAGAACCACATCAACCTCGCTCATTTCGACGTGCGAAAAATTATTGTGGCTGGCGAGCCTGGAGGTTCGGTGCCTGCAACGCGTGAGCGCATCGAAGCGGCTTGGAATGCACGCGTCACCGACCACAGCGGCGCGAGCGAAGTCGGCCCGTGGGGCTATGGCGATGCAAGTGGAACCAACCTCCATGTGCTAGAGGCAGAATTCATCGCGGAGTTCATTGCAGTAGAAACAGGCGAGCCGGCAGCGGCAGGCGAGCTAGCGCATTTGGTGCTGACTTGTCTAGGTCGGCCGGGAATGCCAGTAATCCGTTACCGAACGGGCGACTTGGTGCGATATCGTCGGCCGCAGGAGGGATCGAATCGATTCGTGCTGCTCGAAGGCGGTGTGCTGGGCCGCGCTGACGATATGATGGTGATTCGCGGCGTGAATATTTTTCCGAGTTCGATCGAACAGATCCTGCGCAGCTTCCCCGAGGTGGTCGAGTTTCGACTGACGGCACGCAAACGTGGCGAGATGGACGAGCTGATTGTTGAGATCGAAGATCGACTCGGCGACGTGAGCCGCATTGCCAAAGAGCTAGAACTGCGGTTAGGGCTGAGAGTCGAGGTGCGATTGGCACCGCCGATGTCGTTGCCGCGTTTCGAGTCGAAAGGCGCGCGGTTTGTCGATCGGAGAATGTGATGCAATGGTGGGAAAGATGAACAGTGCGCAACCGCAGCAACTTCGTATGGCCACGGCCGATACGCTCGAGATCCAATGGTCGGACGGCTTGGTGCACCGTTACACCGTGCGGCACCTGCGCGACAACTGTCCGTGCGCGAATTGCATGGAAAAAAAGAAGGCTCCGCCACCACCGCCCACGTCATTGCCGATCTTAACGGCTGCCGAGACGCAGCCACTACGCATTGCGAAGATGGAGCCAATGGGTCGTTATGCCTATTCGATCCAATTTAGCGACGGACACGACACCGGGTTGTACACGCTGGACGCACTACGGGAGTTGGGCGAAGAGGTTTAGGCCGATTCCTTTTCCTCAGCCGCCTCTAATAGTACTGGATGTGCGTCTCTCCGTGACTGTTGCCAGTGGTTGAAAAGTACCGACGAGGGCATAGGAATCAGTTAGGGTTTCCAATTGGCAAGTTCGGCAGACCAGGAATACCAGCAGGTGTGCTGTCGTCGTCGGTCTCCTCCGCTTCGGCGTCGTCGGCCTCCTTCTTGCTGACGATATCCTCGCGACTGAGGTGAATCTTCTTGTAGACATCATTGGAGATCACGTAGTACCAATCACCAAAGCGTTCGTTGAGTTCAGCCACGCGATCTTTGCCTTCTTGCAGTTGATCTTGGTACTCATTGAGTTTGCGTTGGTTTTCTTTTTCGAGAGCTTCACGTTCGGCGATCAGATCGGCCAGTTCGTCGGCTTCGCTCGCGTCGTCGGTGGCTGCTTCGACAGATTCGCTGGCATTGGAGTCTTCGACGGGAGGATCTGCAGTTTCGTCGGCCGCTGTTGATTCGGGAGCCGCTTCTTCTTCCTCTTCTTGCTCTTCGAGGAACTCTTGTGGGGTAGCGGGTGCTTCGGCCGAGGCGGAGTCGTCAGCGCCGGCTGGCTCGACTTCGCCTGAGTCGGCATCGGTCGACTCGGTTGATGCTGCTTGCTCGGCACCAGCCGGCAGTTCAGGGAGCTCTGCCAACGCGGGTGTTTCGATCATCGACTCATTGAATCGCACCATTACGAACAGATAACGGTTGATGCCGTCGTCGCTACCTTCTTCGGTCTCGCCCTCGGGGGTCTCTGAGTCGTTGTCGGTGGACTCGGTCGCTTCCTCGCCATCGACCTTCAGATTGCCGAAACGCAACACGTACTCAACGCCATTCTTCAGGGTGCAGATCGTTTCGCCTTCGCTCGAAATGATCTCCGCCGAGCCGTCTTCGCCGCGGCCAATCGGAATGAATCCGCGGCGCTGCAAGCTCTCGATGGCTTCGCGGTTAGTGAGAAAATCGCTACTAGCTTTCAGATCGCTACTCAAACCCGACGGTTTACGCTCGACGTCGACGAGCAGCAGATCGTCGAGTCCGTTGCGCAGTTCGCGCATCGTGTCGTCGTTGATTTCTTCATCTTCAGCCAGCGGCGCGTCGACAAAGTTCTTCGAGTCTTTGTCGAACGATTCCAACTTCGTCGGTAGCCACTTGGACTCGTCAGAATCGTACGACAGCACCATCTTCGCCCGCTGGTCCATCAGCACGCGCGGCTCGAAGCCTTGGTTGGTCATGACGATCTGCATCTCTGCCGAGTAATCTTCAAGATTAACACGCTGGATGTCCATCGGCGTGAGCTGGAGTAGATCGTCTTCGATCCAGTCGT
Source organism: Planctomycetota bacterium (assembly GCA_039184115.1). Classification (GTDB taxonomy): domain Bacteria; phylum Planctomycetota; class Planctomycetia; order Pirellulales; family Lacipirellulaceae; genus Bythopirellula. The sequence goes on from JBCDBK010000021.1 coordinate 53,230, forward strand.
CGAACTTCGTGGAGAGCTTGTCGGGGTCGAGATTGACGACATACACGACGTCTTGGTCGGCATTGCGGACATAATACTGGCCTTCGGCGTCTTTGACGGGTTTGCCGATGATCATGTCGGCCAGCGACGAGTCGTTGGAATCGGTGATCGTTACGCGTGTGCCGACCCCTTCGGCCTTCGAGTCGAGATTCGACGTGTTGGGATCGATGACGCCGAGTTCTTCGTGCTCGACGGCTGTCTTGGCAGCGACACGTAGCACCTCGCGATCGATCAAACAGGTGGCTGCTTCGCCCATCTGTCGAGCGGCGTCCGCTGGGTAGCCTTGCTTAGACGGGATGGTCCAAAGCCCGTCGTTCTCCGCCACTTCAAACTCGCGGGTCGAAGCGGTCTCTTGGTCGAACTTGACGATCTTGAGTCGTTTGGCAACGTCGACCTCGAACTGATTGAGCTTCGAGCCGAGCAGGTCATCGAGATTTTGCGAGTCGCTTGTTGGGCCAATGGCAAAAGCGACCATCAGCGATACGGCCGCCGCTGCAACAAACAGCATCGTCTTGGCCATCTCAGTCATGGTATTTTCTCTTCTGGGAACGTTGAGTTGCGGTTCTGTGCGGCGTAATTTGATATCGCAAGCCGCGTAATATGCAGCGGATGGAGCTAGCGCAGCCGTTCTTTGACGATGCCCTCGCGTTCGGCCTCGCGGCGGCGGAAGAACACGTAGAGTGCTACCAGTAGCGGGGGAATCGGTGGAATCAGGATCGCCAACAACTTGTAGCGACCCTGGACCGCTCCGATTTCTTGCTCCAGATCATATTCGATTTGCTTCAGCTTGCGGCTGCGACGAGCTTCGATCGATTTAATGTCGGCGTCAAGGCGTTCCTGCCAACGCTGCCGAACAGCCTCTTTGCGTTGCTCTTTCGCCATGCGACTGATGCCCTCGAGCTTATCGACGGCGTCGATCTTCTCTTGGTAGCGCTGACGTGCTTCGGCAAGTTCTTCGTCGTACTCTTTGACAAAGTCTTCTTCCTTATCGATCTTGATGTCTCGATACTTCTCGGTGGCATCGTCGATTTTCGCAAGCGTGCGGTGCTCGCGGGTGCGTTTGCGAATGTCGATAAAGCGTTCGTCGCCCGAAAGCGCATCGATAATGTTCAGGATGAACGTGACGTTTTGCGTGGCCGGAATCACCTGGCCATCGCCCCTTTCACGAATGAAGAAAAATTCCGGAATGATCCAGTCAATGTCAGCGACCACTACCGCTTTGATCGGACGGGTTTCGCTTTCGGCGTCGTCGGATGTAGCGTCCGCTTCTTTATCGGCTTCGTCTTCGGGGCTTACATCGGAATCCGCGGGTGCCTCGAGGGACAGTGCCTCGTCGAGGGTCGAATCTTCGCCGACGTACTCACCTTCGACTTGTGCCGCCAGGATGTAAGACTTGCTGGAACGCACATGGCCAAAAAACTCCCGCGTCTGTTGCTGACGGCGCACCAAAGCGGCGTTGATCGTGCCAGAATTGTCACTGCCGCTCACGACGAGCTGGCTGAACTCCATCTTGGAGTCGTCGTCGTGCGAGATCGAGCCTGGGTAAAGAAACAGCAGCTGATTGAGATCCGACGAGATTAAGTTGTCGGAGTTCAGTGGATCTTGCGCTCTATTGCCGCTGTCGATAAAGATCCATTGGCGGTCTGCCTCAGACCGCACCGTTTGCTCAGGCAAGTACTCCTGCCAGACGACATCTGCTGGGTCCATCGAAATGCCTAGTGTCTTCCAGAGTTGCCCGATATCGCCCTTGGGCATTGGCTGTCCGCCGCCAAACATGCCACCCATGCCGGGCGAGCGTTTTGGGTCGGCGGTTCCAACCGTTGGAGGTGGGTAGGCGACCGGCAGTGGGTCTTCCAGAATTGCTGTCGGCAGGCCAGCACGCACCGCATCGACAAAATGGTCCATCTCTTGCGGGCCCAGCATCGAGGGTTGCACCGCCAGCAGGACATCATATTTTTCGACCTTGATGGGCTGGGTCGGATCGACGGGACGGTCTTCGATGTCGTACTGCTTGCGTAGCTCGGACACCAGTGGCCACTCACTTGCTCGATCGCTTGACGGCGAGAGGCCGCGAACCCCCGTGTCGAGGATGCCTAGTCGGAGTCGTTTTTCTTGCCGCACGGTCGAGATCGATCGGACGAGTTCGTATTCGACCGGAATACCCTTGTCGAGAAACGGAATCACGACCTTGCCGAGGCCGGAAGTGATGGCCGCCGCCAGAAAGAACTCTTCCTGCGAACGCTCTCGACCGTTGGTGATGATGACCTCGCGTGGAGTAATTCCATAGGTGCTTTCGGCCAACACGGCTTCGTCGCCGTAGTTCTCAAGTACGTGCGTGGTCACTTGCACTTTGCCACCGCTTAGTGCCTTCAGTTCCGCCAGCGTCGACAGGAAGTTCATTTTCGTCGCGACATACTCGGTCGGCACTTGGGGGCTGACATAGGCGTCGATGTTGATGGTTTTTGCATCTTCGTTCTGACGTAGTTCCTTCAGGAGCTTGAGCGTGTCAGACGACAGTGTGCTTAGCTGTTCGCTGCTGATGTCAGCACGCAGCGAGTTTCGACTTTGCACAATCTGCGTCACCCCGACAGCGAGGCACAGCAGTGCGATGCCACGGGTCAAATAATGCCAGCCCAGGGAGTCGCCCTCTTCGCGTGCTTGCCAATGTCGTTTGCCGATCAGCACCATGCTGACGTAAAGCATGACGGCGGCGATCGCTAGGAAGTAAGTGATTCCTCCAAGACTGATTACCCCGCGCTCGAAGTCGCGGAATTGCTCCAGGGCACTCCACTTCTGGATGCTCTGTGCGAGAGCAGGGTTAGGGATGAACCAATCAGCAACTCCGAAAATGGCGAGCGGCATATTGAACATCATGCCCAAAATGAAGCCGACCGTGAGATTGTCGGTCAAGAACGAGGCGACCATGCCGACGGCGATCATGGCGATGCCAATGAACCAGTAGCCAATGTAAGTGCTGACGAATAATCCACCATCGGGATCACCCAGACCCCATTTGAACATTAGAAAAATCGAAAACGCGGAAAACATGAGCGACACGCTGAAAATCGCCACGCCAGCCAGATACTTTCCGAGCACGACGTCGAAGTCGGTCGCGGGTACCGTTAGCAGCAACTCGTCGGTGCCTTGTCGACGTTCTTCGGCCCAGATGCTCATCGTAATCGCGGGGATAAACACCAGCATAATGAACGGTAGCCAGCGACTGAGCTGATCGAGGTTGGCCAAATTGCTGGAAAAGAACTCGGGTGGCCAATAGGTCGCTAGCGCGCTAAGCACAACAAACACGCAGATAAAGACGTAGCCAGTTGGGCTGGAAAAGTAGCTCACAAAATCGCGTTTGAAGATCGACTTCAGAACGTTGAAATTCATAGCTTATAGTTTTGAGTTGCGAGTAAAGAGTTTCGAGAATCAAGAGGAATGGCGTGCGCGTGCAGCGTGATGAAACGTACACGATGTGTTCATGTCGCGGTGGTCAGTTCGTGGAAACGCTCGTCCAAGTTGTCGTGCTGTTCGCCCAAATCAGCTGGGGTGCCATCAAAAACCAGACGGCCTTCGTTGATGAACACCACACGATTACACATCGCTTCGACTTCCTGCAGAATATGGGTCGAGAGCAGGATGGTCTTAGACGCACCCAGCTCGCGGATCATCTTGCGAACTTCGCGAATCTGGTTGGGGTCGAGCCCCGCGGTAGGTTCGTCGAGGATCAATACCTCGGGGTCGTGCAACAGTGCTTGAGCCATGCCGACGCGCTGACGATAACCTTTGGACAGCTTGCCAATTGGCTTGCCGATCACCGTTTCCAGGCGACAGGTGTGAATCACCGAGTCGAGACGCTCGTCGAGTTTTCGTCCCGTGAGCTGCCGCAGCTCGCCAAAGAATGTGAGCAGACTGCGTGGCGTCATGTCTGCGTACAGCGGGCCATTTTCAGGCAGGTATCCGAGTCGCTCAGCGCCCTGCAAGCGATGTGTGGCCATATTGAAGCCCGCGATGCGCGCTTCGCCTTCTGAAGGTGCCAAATAGCCGGTCAGCAGTTTCATCGTCGTGCTTTTGCCGGCCCCGTTGGGACCCAGAAACGCCGCAACCTCACCCTTGTTTATCGAGAAAGTCACCTCTCGGGAGGCCGCAAAGCTGCCGTAGAATTTGGAGAGGCCATCAGCCTCGATCATCGGTTCCGCAGCAGATTGGGCCGCTTCAGGCGTATTGCCCTGGGCTGAATCGGAAGTTTCGCTCATCGAGACTCCACATTCTCTATTGGTGTTGATTTGGCCGTTGGAACTCGGGACGCGTCGCACAAATTGGGTTGGGGTGTCGAAATGCCGACAGTCAGGGGCAGGCGACCCGAATTGATACCCGATGCAGCAATTAATCAGCTACACGAGCATCTGCGCCAACCAGCAGATGGCTGGCTAGCCGCCTCAGCCAGGCTCTAGGTAGACCCTAGAAAATAATGGGTGAGGCTCCCCTTTGTCTATAGCAGCACGCTACGCAGCTAACAGGGTAGGGGTTCGTCAGATGTTAGGAAATTTTTTCAGCCGACGCTTACTCGACGGTTTCTCGGACCATGCCTAGTCTGCGCTGCCAGAGTTGATCGTCCTGCTGAGGGAAGTCGCTGCGCAAATGGACTCCACGAGACTCTTCGCGGCGCAAGGCCGCCGAGATCATCACGCGGGCGACGGTCAACATGTTCTGTAGCTCCCAGCCCTCGGGATCTGAGAACTGCCGCGAGAGCACGTAGTGACACCAACCATCGATCGTTTCCGCTGCTTCATGGAGCGTCTTGCCGTCGCGACGAACACCCGCCGCCCGCCACATCAGAGACTTCAGAGAGTTGCGAATATCCAAGATATCGAGCGCCGCCGTCTCGACCTGACGTCGCTGATTCTCAAGCGGTATGGCTTGAAAGGTATCCGCTTCGGTGAGCGCTGCGGCCGAGGCGCCTTCCCCAGCACGAGCACCATAGACGAGCCCTTCGAGCAGGCTATTGGAGGCGAGTCGGTTGGCGCCATGGAGTCCGCTGCTCGTGACTTCGCCCGAGGCCCAAAGCCGGGGAAGCGTTGAGCAGCCGGCGTTGTCGACTTTGACGCCTCCAATCATGTAGTGTGCGCCAGGGCGAACGGGAATGCGTTCGTGTTCGATATCGATGCCGAACTCGGCGCAGCGCTTGGCGATTCCAGGGAATCGCCTCTTCGCGTGGCCTGGTTCCAGTGGGCTTAGGTCAAGATACACGCACGGATGATGAGTCTGTCGCATGCGGTCGTTGATGGCTTGGCTTACCACGTCACGCGGTGCCAGTTCTGCGCGTGCGTCGTATTCGGGCATGAATCGGGTGCCATTGGCGTCGACCAGCAGCGCGCCTTCACCGCGAATGGCTTCCGTGATTAGGCTACGGCTACTGCCTGCGATATAAAGCACAGTCGGGTGGAACTGCATGAATTCCATATCTAGCAGCTCGGCGCCGGCGCGATAAGCGATGGCGTGTCCGTCGCCGGTGGCGACCAGCGGGTTCGTCGTCTCGCGGAACACCTGTCCAGCGCCGCCGGTGCAGAGAATCGTCTGTTTCGCCCACACAAAGGTGCGACCGTGATTGGGATTCCAAACCAGCGCCCCGCGGCACTCGCCATCGTGGGTGAGCAAGTCGATTGTGAAAGTGTTTTGCCAGATTTGGGCACCGAGTTCGTGGCGAGCTCTGGCGATCATCGCACGCATAATTTCTTGGCCGGTCGCGTCACCCAATGCATGAGCAATGCGATTATGGCTGTGTCCGCCTTCGCGACCGAGGACGATCTCGCCGTCTTCGCTATCGAAAACGGTGCCCCATTCGATCAGCTGACGAATGTGACCAGGTGCTTCGCGGATGACCATCTCGACGACTTTTGGGTCGCATAGGTCGCCACCAGCTGCCAGAGTGTCGGCAACGTGATTTTCGATGCGGTCTTCGGGGTCGAGCACGCCGGCAATGCCGCCTTGCGCGTAGGTGCTATTCGACTCTTGCAGGCGATCTTTGGTGACGACCAAGGCGGACAAGCTGGGGTCGACGGCCATGGTGGCCCGCATGCCAGCGATTCCACCACCAATGACGAGGACGTCGACAAAATGATGAGGAATGTGCTTCGGATGAAAAGGAACCAGATAGCGAGGGACCACTGACTTCATTCGGTCTCCTGAGTGTCGGCTGTGCCTTTGATGTAGCGGTTGACCTGATCTTGGTATTCAAGCGGCACACGCACGCGATAGGCTTCTTGCAAATCACGAAGTCTGTCTTTATTGATCTTCGATTGGAATTGCGTACGACGATTTCGATTGAGGCCGAGGCTGCGCAGGGCGTCATTAAGCTCGTCGGAGGCGCGCGGATCGTCACTAGCCTGCGACTTGAGCCCCTTCCACCGATCGACGAACCGGCGCAGCTCCTGCTGCGTCCAGCCCAGCTTTTCGAGCAGGCTTCTGTCGACTTCCTTCTTCTTGAGCTGATCTTCCAGACGATCAAGTATCAGATCGGTTTGCTGCTCTGCGAATTTGAGGTTCGGATCGTCGGCGTCTTGGAGTTCGCTGCCTGGCGGGGGGCTGGGCTGTCCGCCAGTGCCGGCTGGATTGCCGGTCGAGTCCTGATTCGCGGGCGCCGCAGCATCGTTCATTTGCGGTTGCTGACCGGCGTCTGACTGATCGCCGGGATTGCCTGCTGGCGAATCATTGGGTTGGCCTTCGGTGGGTTGGCCACCGGGAGTGCCTTGCTGGTTGTCAGCGGCCGCGTCGCCATCGGGTCGGTCGCCTGTCTGGTCGCCTTGCTCGCTGCCATTGCCGCGCTGGTCGCCACTTGACTCGCCGGTCTTGCCATCGGCC
>JBCDBK010000022.1:0-58234 GCA_039184115.1 Planctomycetota bacterium
CAGACGTTGACGATGCCACGCATCTTGTTGACGACCAAAGTAGCAAGCGCTTCGCCCTCGATGTCTTCGGCGATAATCAACAGCGGCTTGCTCGCCTTGGAAACGGCCTCAAGAATTGGCACCAGGTCTTTGGCGTTGGAGATCTTTTCTTCGAAAACCAGACCCAGGCAATTCTCCAGCTCGACAAGCTGGTCGTCCTCGTTGTTGACGAAGTGCGGCGAAAGATAACCGCGATCGAACTGCATGCCCTCAACGACTTCAACAAAGGTCTCGTTGCCGCGGCCTTCTTCGACGGTGATGACGCCGTCTTTGCCGACTTTGGCGAACGCGTCGGCCAGCACCTTGCCGATGGCCGGGTCGTTATTTCCTGCGATTGTGGCGATTTGCTCGAGGCTCTTTTTGTTCTTCACGTCGATTGGCTCGGCCAACTTTTCGATGGCAGTCGAAACCGCATCAACGGCTTTCGCGATGCCGCGACCCAGTGCCATGGCGTCAGCACCGGCGGCCAGCATCTTCAGACCTTCGCGAAAAATGCCTTCGGCCAGCACGGTCGCGGTGGTGGTACCATCACCGGCCACGTCGTTGGTTTTGCTGGCGGCTTCTTTCACGAGTTGAGCACCGAGATTCTCGTACGGATCTTCTAGCTCGATGTCCTCGGCCACGGTCACGCCGTCTTTGGTGACCTTCGGCGAGCCCCATCCCTTATCGAGGACGGCGTTGCGGCCGCGAGGGCCCAAGGTGCTACGGACGGCGCGGGCCAGCTTTTCGACACCAGCGGCCAGCGGCCGGCGAGCATCATCCTCGAATACCATTTGCTTGGGCACGTGTTGACTCCTGTGTATGAAATTGAGTGTTGTATGGTTGGTAGTGTTATGGTTGGTAGTGTGTGGTGAGCGGCGAACAAAATTCGCCACCTGCCACTCGCCACCAAATTTGGCAGCTAGACGGCGATGTGCACGCCTAGTTTTGCAATCAGCGTGCCAACCCATGCACAATCGACGTAAGTCGTTGCCAGCGAAGCTAGATAGGCTACCAGAAGGCAAGCGGGCTGAACACCGGCTCAAACCGGATGGATGCCATTTTGGCAGTCGACCACTCAGGATTCTGAATTGATGGCCGGAACCGTTTACCTCTCGCAAAGGCGCGAAGCCGCAAAGAAATCGAATAGCAACTCCTTTGCGGCTTCGCGCCTTTGCGAGAGACACTTTTTTGAAGGAATTCGCAGAGCGGTATCGCGAAAAAGATCGCTGGCGAGAAGTATACGGTCGCCGGCGAATACACCCTTGGCGGTCAGGCCGCGTCGGTGCTGCTCGAAGGTTTTTCCATCGACGTGACAGCGCTGTTCGCGTCGGCAGATGGAATTATTGAATAGGGTGAGCCTTCGAAGTCACTCACCGTAGCGGCTACCTGGTAAATACCCGCGGATCATTAGAAAGTGATGTTCTCGGCACTTTACACTATGGCGAATACTCAATCGATTGCAATTTGGCGCACTGCAAGTATTTGGCCCAACTTCCTCGCCAAGCGATTCTAGAAATACCTTATCCTCTTGCTCTGACTTCATGCGTTGCAATCTCTGGCATTCGGACCGAATCTCTTCGACGCCTGAATCGCTATCGATTGAAAAGAAGCAATACGGCCCCATCCCGTGATACTCAGGGGATAGCTGGATACTGCCCCAATGCAGCGTGCATTCGTTGCACTCCCAAATTGCACATCCAGCTAAGTGTGAAAAATAGAGTTGCCGGAAACTTTTTTGAAGATCGGGAGCCAAAGAAATCCGCCTCGTCACGTCGAGCCAGGTTGCAAGCTTCCCGCGCAGCTCAGAACAGCGACAAGGCATCAATTCGTTGCTCTGCGTGCGGTGCGTTGTAGCAACTAAAGAGAGCGGAGAGGACAGGATTCGAACCTGCGGACCGGCGTGAACCGGTCACCGATTTAGCAAACCGGCGCTTTCGACCACTCAGCCACCTCTCCGGCGACGGACATTTCACGTCGAAGCTATTATTCTAGGCGATCAATTGGCTTTCGCAAGGCCGGAGCCGCACTAGCCATTCATCGGGTCAGGGCGTAGTAGATCACGTAAAACCAAGATAGCAACCCTGCCAAGCACGCAAATAAGATCGAGCGATTGCGGTCCCACGAGCACACGACCGCAACGACTGATCCTAGGCCGAGGGTCGACTCGGCCACTTGCGGTACAACGTGGCCTAGCACAAGTGCGCCCATCTAAAAAATTCCCCACGCTGCCAAGCTGTAACGCACTACCAGACCCGCCACGACGACGCTCGTCATGCTCATGAGCTTGATGAGGATGTTGAGGCTGGGGCCGCTTGTGTCTTTGAACGGGTCGCCCACCGTGTCGCCCACCACCGCCGCTTTGTGGGCGTCGGTGCCTTTGCCGCCTTGGGCGCCGGCTTCGATGTACTTTTTGGCGTTGTCCCACGAGCCGCCTGAGTTGGCCATGAAAATCGCCAAACAAAAACCGGTGGTGAGCGTGCCCATCAACAAGCCGAGAACGCCTGCTACGCCGAGCAACAATCCGATGACTACCGGTAGGCATAGCCCCAAGAACGACGGCAACAGCATTTCGCGCTGCGCGGCAATCGTGCTAATCTCGACTGGTCGCTCGTAGTCAGGCTCGACCGAACCGTCCATGATGCCGACGGTCTCTTTAAACTGACGGCGCACTTCTTGCACCATGCCTTGCGCAGCGCGACCGACGGCGGTCATCGTCATCGCACAAAAGACAAAAGTTGCCATCGCACCGGCGAAGACTCCGACCAACACTTTGGGGTTCAGTAGCGTCGCTTCAAAGTAGGTGGCAAACTGCGGAAGCGTCACGTCACGTAGTGACAGTAGCGAACTGCCAGACGACCGCCAAGTCGGTGCACCGCCATCGTCGAGTGCAAGCAGCGAGTCGTCAGCGCCGACGGGTAAACGCTCGCCGACTTCCGTCGCCTCCCAAGCGGTACCTTGCTCACCAAACTGCAAGTCTTGAGGCATCACTAGGAAGCTATCTTTCACCTGCATCGACCTATCGGACTCGCCATCAGCCGCCGGGGCGTTTTCTACCTGCACTGCAAACCGCGGCGAGACTTTGTAGACACCCTCGTCGAGCTGGCCGTTTTCGACCATCTGCTCGGCAAACGAGTCGCCCCAGCGATCGAAACCGACTCGCACGCCTTCGACATAGGCAGCCAGTAACGCCAAGGCCGTCAGCGCCGCCGAGCCAATCGCAAAGCCTTTGCCGGTCGCGGCGGTCGTGTTGCCGAGGCTGTCGAGTGCATCGGTACGCTCGCGGACGATGGCTGGCAGGCCCGACATTTCGGCATTGCCGCCAGCGTTGTCGGCAATTGGTCCGTAGGCGTCGGTCGCGAGCGTAATTCCCAAGGTGCTGAGCATGCCGACAGCGGCGATGCCGACGCCATAAAGTCCGAGTGAGAAGTACGTCATGTCGCCGAACTCCCAGCCGGTGGCGAAGCCAAATGCTCCCAGCGTGGCAAGACAAACCAGGACAACAGGGACCCAAACACTCGCCATGCCGTCAGCGATGCCGCCGATGATTACGGTCGCGGGTCCGGTGATGGCTTGCTCCGAGAGCTTCTGCGTCGGGCTGTATTCATCACTTGTCACGTACTCGGTCCACCAGCCGATCAGCACGCCGGTGATAAGGCCGATGACGATACTCACGCCGACGCCGGGTACTCCGCCGAAGCCAATATCCGTGCCTGGCGTCAGCGGCATAATGAGCTTTGCCGCGATGATCGCGGCTGCAATCACCAGACAAGTCGACAGGTTGATTCCGCGCGACAACGCCTGCAGCAAACTCTTCTGCGAAGCATCTTCGCCGGTGCGCACGGTGTAGATGCCAACGATCGACGCAAAAATGCCTAATCCGGCGATCACCATCGGCAAGAACATCGCGCGCAACTGCGCGCTCTCGGCTGCCATCCCTTCCGGCAGCAAAGCGTTGGCAGTAAACGCAGCCGCACCCAGCGCCGCGGTCGCAAGCACGGATCCAGCGTAAGACTCGTAGAGGTCGGCCCCCATACCGGCCACGTCGCCGACGTTATCGCCCACGTTGTCGGCGATCGTCGCGGGGTTGCGTGGATCGTCTTCCGGGATGTTCTGCTCGACCTTGCCCACCAAATCGGCTCCGACGTCAGCCGCTTTCGTAAAGATACCTCCACCAACGCGTGCAAACAGCGCTTGGGCACTTGCACCCATGCCAAAACAGAGCATTGTGGCAGTGATATTGGCTAGACTCAGCGGCTCGAAGCCCATCGTCGGCCACACCCAGTACAAGAATGCGAACCAAATGGTAATGTCCATCAAGCCCAGGCCTACAACGGTCAGGCCCATCACGGCACCCGATCGGAAGGCAACTTGCAAACCTTGGTTAAGCGAGACTTGCGCGGCCGCCGCCGTTCGATTACTGGCCGCAGTAGCAGTCGTCATGCCAAACCAGCCTGCCAAGCCCGAAAAGAATCCGCCAGTTAGAAACGCAAATGGGACGAATTCGCTCTGCACTTTCAAGCCAAACGCCGCCACGCCGAGCAGGACGGCAATGACGAAGAAGAAAGCAGCAACGACTTTGAATTGCTGGTCCAAGTACGCTTTGGCACCCTTGCTAACGTAACCAGCGATCTGACGCATGCGCTCGTTGCCTTCGTCGGCTCGGCGCATCGATTCAAAGAAGAACTTGGCCTGGACTAGCGCCGCCATCGCCCCCGCGAACGCGATACCCCAACAGATGCGCGCCAGTTTTTCGTCTGGCGAAGCGGCGGTCGCCTCCGACTCAGCCGCGCTAGCGATCGCAGGTGTTAGCAGAACCCCGCCTGCTGCCAGCAGACGCAGACTTGACTGAAGAAATGGCCCACGACGTGACTCGATTTCCATCACCGCTCTCCATGATCCGCCCAGCCACCATCGGCAGGATCATCGGCACTGATGGTGGTCGTAATTGTTTTGAGATGCGAAGCGTTGCTTCCTGCAGCGACTTCTCACCGAAGTGTACGGCAGTGCGACATATGTGGGAACCGGAGAATCCGAATTCACTGCTGATTTTTCAGAATGCCTAACGCGCCGTCTTCGCGGTTGGCGCATGCCTGGAAAACAGCGTCGCCAGATCGTCCAGCCAACATTCGATAAGTGTCGCTTGGTTGGCGTTGCGATCGAGCTGCGTCTCTGCTTCTAGGCAGCGATCGAGTGCATCGAGCGCGAGGTCTTGGGCGGCAGATCCCAGTGACTGACACTCACCAAATTGCGCTTCGTTTGCGCCATCTGGCGAGCACGCTGCGCGAAGCAGTTGTCGAAAGTGGCTTGCAAAGATGCGTATCAGCCGGCGAATCCGCTGCCGGCGCGGTTCGGCCTCTTTGCCTGCCTGACTCACGAAAGTCGTCAATTCGCCGGCTAATCTTACGCTGTCAAAGCGAGTCGGCGTCAGTTGCGGCAGCAACGTCTGTTGCATCTCCCAAAGCTGCGGGTCTACTAGCTCTGCTGCCTTCGTCAAACTGCCCTCGCCTGCCTGCGCTAGCTGCTCGGCCTGGTGCTCGTCTTTTGCAATCTGCTGCTGCAGGACGAGGTGACGCACCGAGTCGACCGATAGCGGCGCGAACCTAACCGTTTGAGTGCGTGACAGGATCGTTGGCAGCTGACGGCCGCGACTGGTGCCAATCAGTATCATCACGGCACCGGCCGGCGGTTCCTCCAAAGTCTTCAGCAGACAATTGGCACTTTCGACGGTCAGAAAATCGGCGTCGTCGATGATCGCCACGCGCCGTCGGCCCATTTGCGGACGTAGCGATAGGTTGTGGCACAAGCCTTCTTGGTTGCGATGCTCGCGATCGCCCAAAAACAGATCGACCGGCAGCCAGCGCTTGCCCTTGGGCAATCCGACAACATCGACATCTGGGTGATTGCCCGCCAACATCAACTGACACGAATCGCACTGACCACAAGGCTCGAGTTGTCCACCTGCGCTAGACTGACAGACCAACGCTTGGGCAAGCCTGATTGCGAACGTTCGCTTGCCGATCCCTTCAGGACCAAGAAACAAATAGCTGGCCGCCATCCGGCCACAGGCCAAGCTGTGCCGAAACCGCTCGGCCACCGCGTCGTGTCCGTGAATGCCTTGCCACATCGAACGAACTTTTTACTGAAGAACCAGACGATCCAAACTACTCGTTGAACATACACTTTCCCACTATGGAACGGTAGCTGCCTGGCGCAACTTAAGTGCTACTCGTCGACGATTTGCCGAACCGACGTGATTCTGCTTTCACCAGATATCACAATATGACTAGAATAGGTGTGGAACATCTTCTTATCGGGGCATATCAAGCCATGCAGCTTTCGCCGACGCGACTCTTCACGTGTACCGCATGCGGAGCGGTTCTGCCAGTCGGCGAAGAGCTGGTTGGCAAGCCTTGTCGGTGCGGGCGCTGCGGCAAGGTAAGCATCGTCGGCGAAGAGACACCTCGGCGCCGGAAAGAGAAAGCTGCAGAGGAGGAACCTCTCTTCGGCTTTTCGTGCCGTGTTTGCGAAACACGACTCGCCGCCCGACCGCGGCACGTGGGACGCAAAGCGAAATGCCCGGACTGCGGTGCCATCACCGAGGTCCCACCTCCGCCCAAGCCGCAGCCAAAGCAAAAACCACGCGCGATGCACGGGCAACAGTACGGTTTGTGGGGCGTTGACGAGGCGCCGCTCCCCAGCGAACTTGCCGCCGGTCAGCCGAAATTCCATCCTGTCTGGTGCCGAGTGTGCGATACGCTAATGCATGCGAAAGCCAACCAAATCGGTAAGAAGCTCAGTTGTCCCGACTGTGGCGCGAAGACCGTGGTGCCGGAGCCTCCCGAGCAAAAACCGTCGCCGTCGGTGCTCGTTCCTGACGGCGAAGAGTATCAACTCGACGCCGCGACAGTCCCACCGCCGAGGCCCGAACCTCAGTTCTCGCCCCCAAAGCCAGGCGAAGCGCGTACCAAGAAGCAACTACCGCCGATTCGTCAGGAACGCGGCGACCGACCAAAGCCACCGCCGCTGCCGATCCTCGTCGGTGTGCTCAGTATGCTCATGCATGCGCCCGTGACGACTTGGTTCTTTTGGTTCGCGGGCATCAGCATCACTATCGGCGGTTTCATGATGATGATCGTGATGCTCAACCCAATTGCATCGATTCCCTTCTTTATCGGTGCCGGCCTCACGCTACTCCTGGGTTTAGGTGCGCTCGCTTCGCTGTGTCTCGCCGTATTGACCGAAAGCTCCGAGGGCGCTGATCGACTGTACCATCCGCCTGGACCTGTGTTCGTGGATTGGGCAGGCGATGCATTCTACTTGTTCAGTTCAATGACGCTCGCGGCTGCCCCTTGGTGGATACTATGTCGAACGCTGGATCAGCAGCTGACGCCCGTCTTGCAGGCAGGCATCCTGCTCGTCGGCTGGCTGTTTACGTTCCCTTTGCTGCTGCTATCTTGTCTCGAAAACGGCTCGGCATGGGAACCTTATTCGCCAAGCGTGTTTGCCAGCGTCGCCCGACGACCTGGCCACTGGCTGCTGCTCGTCATCGTCTCGCTGGCGATCGTCGCAGGCGTGGGCTATGCCGGTACGGCGCTCATGTCGGCCGCGCTCGACAAGTCCGTATTTCTCGCACTGCTGGAAACGCCGTTGGTTGTGGCTGCCAGCCTCGTGTACTTCCGCGTCCTCGGTCGTTTCGCATGGTGGTTGGCCGAGTCGCTGCCCATCGATGAGGACTCGCAGAACTAGTCTGTCGCTTTGCGCCAGTCGCGGGCAAACGCCTGATCGACTTCGCTCAGTCGGTGCCAGGGTACCTTCGACTGCTTGCCATCGGGCTTCAAAAGCACGATGTGCTCGTCGGTGACTTCGACGAGCTCGGCAACCGTCCGATACTTGCCCGTGTTGTCGACCCATTCGCGCTCGGTTGGCACTTCCGTTGGCGCTTCTGTCGAAGGTTCCATTGGTGCCGTTGCAGCAGCGGATTCAGGCGATTCCAACACGTCGAGTGCCTGACTTTCTGCGATCAACAACGCGAGCAGGTCGGCGTCCGCGGGTTCCTCTCGTGGATGGTCGTCGAATTCGCCGTCCCGCGACTCGGCGCTCGCCGGCAGCTCAACCGCGCGATCGTCGGTCATGCTGGCAACAACGGGATTTTCGCCAGCGTTGGCTGATACTTTGTTCGCCTGCAGCATCAGAGTCATCATCGGCGGAACAAACATGGCGAGTACCGCCGCTGTGAGTACCAGTTTGCTGGTCGGTTCTTCAGCCACCCGGCCGTTTGAGGCGAGCACCGGTTGCTCGGTCAAGCAAGCACACAGTTCCGCGTAACTGGCGCTCGACGAAAACTGACAGCCCGCGATGCTGCCGTCGGCGCTGTCGACTTGCCAGCAGATGCGTGCTTCGATCATTCGCTGGTCGCCATCGTTGCCATTGATGGTCAGTTGCACGCGCTCGCCGGACTCGTAATGATCGGTTGACGAAAAGCAGAATCCACCCGAAGACAGATTGTGGAGCGATGCTGCAGTGCCATCGGTCTGACCCTGTCGGCGAACGGTCGCTTCGGCGGCAATATTCAAGCGGCGAAACCGCCGACGTTCCTGCCCCGCAGTGGTCGCGAGAAACGAAAATGTCTCGTCTGACAGCGGCGGCGCCACGGCGCATCCGACGACCCAATGCTCTTCGTCGACCGCACGAATGTATCGCACAGAGGCAATCCCGCGGTATTCAATCTCGGCGTCTGGCACCGTGATCTGAAGCTGCAGTGCTTCCTCGAAGCGTAAGTTCACTGGCACGCGTAACTTGGTGCCATGCTGCGAGACATCAATCAAAGTCGCCGAAACCGGTTCGGTATCGCCTTCTTCGGTACGCAGAATCGTCACGTCGATCTGCTCTGCATTCGCGACTTTGAATCGCGGTGCACGCGGCGTAAAGCCTGACTCTTCCGATCTATTCATGGCCGGCGAATTCTTAGGTCTAGAATTGACTCGCGGCGCAACGCGTGCGCATCACAATTGCTCAACGGAAGCATAGCTCACGACACGGCTGGCGAGCCGTTCAGCCCATTGGCATCCGCACAGCTACTATAATCGTCTCGAATTGCGCGCTCTGACCGGCATAATTCGACTCGCGCGCTGCAAGATGCCGAGCGAGACAGTCGGTGTCCGAGCATACTGAAGGGAGTCTTTTTCGTCTCCCAAGTTCTTGGAGTCTCACACTCATGTCTTGGTATGCCCGCACGGGTCCACGCTATAAGCAACGCGGTAAGTTCCAATCTGCTTTAATTCCAGGCGTCGAAAATCTCACCGGCGCAGAGTACCGAGGTTGGCACTACCGATTCGTGACCCACCAAACCGGCAGTGGCGTAAAGCGAATGCGCTACTCCGCCTCGATACTTGACGGCAATCACAATCGCGTCGCCTACTTGCGAGATTGTGCGAGCATTCAACAAGCCACCGCGGCCGCCAAGCATTGGATTGACGAGACAATCGCACAGACTGCTGCCAGCGCGGCGGCCAAATCGGTGGGCACAATCCCGACACTTCCCGAATTCGTGCAAGCTCAAGAAAAATAGCGGACCGCGTTGCGGAATAGTGGCAGGCCCTCGCCCACGTCTTGCATTGGCCGCCGTGTCCACTTTGGGTGCTGAGTTGGATCGATAAACCGCTCGGGATGAGGCATCAAGCCAAACACGCGCCCCGTCTGGTCGCACATGCCCGCGACGTCGCCAAAGGCACCATTGGGATTGTAATCGTCGGCACAGCCATCGACCCCGCAGTATCGCAATACCAATTGACCTGCCTCGTCGAGTCCGCGATACGCTTGCTCGTCGCGCACGACGAACTTGCCTTCGGCATGAGCGATCGGCAAGTGTAACTGGTCGCAGCCGGCGAGAAAAACGCACTTATCGCCGCTCGCTTGCACCTGGACCCATCGCGCCAAGTATCTGCCCGAGTCGTTCCACGAGAGCGACGCCGCCGGTCCCAGATCATCGTCGGTGTCGAGCAGACCCGATTTGATCAGCACCTGAAAACCATTGCAGATACCCAGCACCAGCTTGCCTGCGGCGCGAAATTCCTTCATCACATCCGCCAGGTGATGGCGGATCTGGTTGGCAAAAATCCGACCCGCCGCCACGTCGTCGCCAAAGCTAAAACCACCTGGAATGCAAAGAATCTGGAAGTCGGATACCAGGTGCGGAGCTTCGAGCAGGCGATTCAAGTGCATCGTCTCGGCCTCGCCGCCGGCGCGTTCGAATGCAAAGGCAGTTTCGACGTCGCAGTTCGTGCCAGGTGCGCGAAGGATCAAGGTGCGAGGTTTGGCCATCTTAGAGTTCGGAATACGGATATCGGATTGCGGAATGGGAACTCGCTGTGTGATGCAACGATGCAGCACATCGGCGGAGTCACCAGTTCAATGGCGTCAGCCAGGCGGTCTTCAGTTCACTAAGTGACGCCTCAACGATTGTATCGCCGCTCGTGCCACTTTGAACAATCAATGTCTGCTCGGCAGTCGTCTCGCCAATACACGCGTGGGGCACCAACTCGCCGAGGGTGTTCTCGAACGCTGCCTTCGATTCCGGAGCAACTTCGCACAAGAACCGTGTGTTCGATTCGGCAAACAGTTTCGCGGCGTCGGAGAGCGACGCGGCGGCGATCGGCACGTCGCCGAGATCAATCGTCGCCCCGACATCGCCGGCGAAGGCCATTTCGGCTGCTGCGACCACCAAACCACCTTCACTCAGATCGTGACATGATCTAGCCAGGCCTTGCTTGATGGCAGTGTGCAAGTTGGCGAAGGTCGTTTTCGCAAGCTCCGCGTTGACCATCGGCACATGGCCGCCGATCAAGTCATTAACCAATGCAAAGTGCGATCCACCTAACTCGTCAAAAGTGTTGCCGACGAGATACAACAGGTTGCCCGCCGACTTGAGATCCATCGTCACGCACTGCGATACATCTTCGACCTGTCCCATTGCGCTGATCAGCAACGAAGGTGGAATCGCAATGGTATGCTTGTGTCCCTCGGCATCGACGTAGCTGAACTCGTTGTTGAGGCTATCCTTGCCGCTGATAAATGGTGTTTCGAGCACCAGCGACACGTCATGACACGCGATCGCCGCGCGGACGAGGCTGCCCAGCGTCGCACTTTTCTCGCAATCACCCCAGCAAAAGTTGTCGAGAATTGCTACACGGCTCGGATCGGCTCCGACAGCGACGCAATTGCGCATCGCCTCGTCAATGGCACTGGCTGCCATGTGATAGGTGTCGAAGTCGCCGTAGCGAGGATTCATGCCACAAGAAATGACGACGCCGCGACGCGAGTCCAGTACCGGCCGCACCACCGCCGCATCGCTTGGCCCATCACTTTGCACACCAACCAGTGGTTTGATCACGCTACCGCCCTGCACTTCGTGATCGTACTGACGAATGATCCATTGTTTGCTCGCGACGTTGTAGGAGCTGAGGATCCGCTTCAGATCGTCTGTGTAATTGGCACTCGCTGGCACGACCAACGGCTGGATAGGCGGCACCTCGTACTCCGCTTCGCGAATCACTGGTGGCCGACCGTCGTGAAGCACTTCCATCGACAGGTCGCAGACAATCTGGTCGTGGTATTTCAGCACCAGACGTCCTGTTGGTTCGAATTTGCCGATAACCGTTGCTTCGACGCTTTCTTCCGCACACAGTTTTTGCACTTCGTCCCAGTTGTGTTGGGGCACGCTCAGGACCATGCGCTCTTGGGCTTCGGAAATCCAAATTTCGGTATACGACAACCCGTCGTACTTGACCGGCGCTCGCTCGAGCCAAACCTCGGCGCCGATCTCTTCGCCCATCTCGCCCACAGCACTGCTGAATCCGCCGGCACCGCAATCGGTCAGGGCGTTGTAGAGTCCGCGATCGCGCATCGCGAGGATCGCATCGAGCACCTTTTTCTCTTCGATCGCATTGCCAATTTGCACGGCACCGCCAGAGAGCGATTCGCTTTCGCTCGTCAGCTCGGCGCTTGAGAACGTCGCCCCGTGAATGCCGTCGCGACCGGTGCGCCCGCCGACGCTAACGATGAGATCGCCCGGTTTAACTGCCTTGAACGACATTTTGTGAGGTATCAAACCCACGTTGCCGCAGTACACGAGTGGATTACCAAGATAGCGCTCGTCGAAGTACACGGCTCCGTTGACCGTGGGGATTCCCATACGATTGCCGTAGTCGCGTACACCGCTGACGACGCCCCGCATCACCTGCTTCGGGTTGAGCACACCAGGTGGCAACGAGTCCGCAGGCGTGTCGGGCGGTGCGAAGCAGAACACATCGGTGTTGCAGATTGGCTTGGCCGCCATACCAGTACCAATCGTATCGCGAATTACCCCGCCGATACCCGTATTGGCGCCGCCATATGGTTCCAAAGCGGACGGGTGGTTGTGGGTTTCGACCTTGAAGGCCAAGTTGTTCGTTTCATCAAAGCGAACGATTCCCGCGTTATCGCGAAAGACGCTCACACACCAATCGTCGTCGCCCCATCGCGCGCGGAGTTCCTGTGTCGCGGCGAAAATCGTCTCCTTGAGCATATTCTCGAATTGCCGCTCTCCGTTCTCATCGCGATAGGCAATTCGACCGGCCAGAGTCTTGTGGCTGCAGTGCTCGCTCCAAGTCTGAGCGAGCGTCTCCAATTCGACGTCGGTAGGTTCTCGGCCAAGCCCCGCGAAATGCTTCTGAATGGTCTGCATTTCGGCCAACTGCAAATAAAGCTGGCCTTCGCGGCTAAGACGCATCAGACCCTGATCGTCGAGGGATTCCAGTTCAACGGTTTGCAGTGCAAACCGATACTCACTGCCCAGCTGTAGTCGATCGAATGGCAGCGGCCCGACGACAACCTGTTCGATCGCGTCGTTGGCCAGTATTTTCGCACCGACCGTGGCCAGTTGTTCGTCATCCGCCCCGGCGATCCAGTACTTTCGCAGCGTGCGGATTGCGTCGATCGGCAGGCCAAAGTCGCTCGCGGCCGCTTCCGCACTTTGCGCAACCGAGTCCATCACACCGGGCTTGAGCAGCACATGCACGAGCGTGCCGGCCGCGTCAGCACCATTGGGCGGCGTGCTGAGCGCTTGCGTGCCCACTTCCGCGCAAACGGCCTCTTCGACGGTCGCGTCGGCAAACAACTCACCGGCCAGCGTGTCGACTTGTTGTTCGCTCAGCGAGGCGCTCTCAATCAGAAAGCCTCGCGCCGATCGCACCTGCAATCGATCACTGATTCCTAGCTCGACGGCATCGCCGACGACGCTAATCGCTTCGCGATCGACACAGCCAGGGCGTGGATGAAGGTCAATTTCCCAAAGCATCTCGCGTCCGTTTCGCTTGTTGAAGGAACTGCTCGACCGCTTCGTGATTGTCTGCCAGCAAGTTCGAGCGAGCGCTCTGCATTTTTTCCAGCAGCCGATCTAAGGCAGCAACCAAGTCCGTGGTATTCTGCGCGAAAATCTGTGTCCACAGTGACGGATCAGCCGCAGCAATGCGTGTCGTATCTGACCAGCCGGTCGCAGCCAGCGGCAGCCACTCGGCAGGCGTGCTCGAAGCAAGCGCCGAGGCTACCAAATGCGGCAGGTGGCTCGTCGCGGCCAACGCCTGATCGTGCTGGTTGGGCGACATCTCGACGGTGTGCGCTCCCAAAGCTCGCCAGAAGTCGTGGGCCCGCTGCGTCGTCGCTGCTGGGGTAATCTCGGTCGGGGTCACGACCACGGTCTTGTCGACGAACAGATCGCCCCGCGCGAAACCGGGGCCGCTGCGATGATCGCCCGCCAGGGGATGGCTGCCGACGAATCGGCTAATATCGTCGGCTGATGCCGATACCGCTTCGCATATTTTTGATTTGGTACTGCCAGCGTCTGTTACGAGTGCTCCCGACGGTGCCGAGGTGAGTGCGCGCGTGACATCTCCGACCACCGACTCAACCGGCGTGGCGACCAGCACGATGTCTGCCGCAGCGACTCCCTCCTCGAAGTCGAGAGTCACCCGATCGACAGTGCTGCACTCGAGAGCGCGGTCGAGGCTGGCCTGCCTCCGCCCAACGCCAACGACTTCCGCCGCCAAACCGCGCTCGCGTAGCGCTAGGCCGATCGAACCGCCGATCAGACCGACTCCGATAATCGAGACTTGGGAGTATGTGGACATGGCTGGCAATGCGGCGGTTTCGTCCGTGCAAAGCGCTCGTCACGATGGCAGCAGCGACGTTTCTGGTCGGAAAGCGCGTCGATTTTGCTGCTCGCAGCGGCGTCAAGCTGATGATTGTAGAGGGTTGCGAGCGACTGGCTAGGGGCGCGAGAACGACGGCGAGGACTAGTAAAGACCGTCACGAAGCTGTCCCAATCGGCAAAGTTGTCCTGTCTATTAGGATTTATTTCATCGGAACTGCTCTTCCCTTTTGGGGACAAATTGCGGGAAAATAAGTAGCTTGAGAATACATTGCGAACTTTCTTAGCAGTGAAGCGGTAAGATACGTAGCAACGCTGGTCGGTTTTCTTGTCCGCCCGGCTGCCAATTTGGAATTAGCCCGTTAGCGAGCCACCCAGACTGCGAGTCGGTGTGCTCGCGGTTAGCGCAGGGAAATGTGCCCTCGGGTCAGTGCCTTCGCGAGTCCGTCCGACTCGCACCGGAGAACATTGCCATGATTTGCACACGAATTGTCACCGTCGCCAGCCTCGCCGTGGGTATGGTCGGTGCTTCCTTTTCACCGCCAGCATCTGCCCAAGAGTGGGCGGACAAGATGTTCGATAAGCGTGAACACGACTTTGGGACCGTCGCGCGCGGTGCCGAGACGGTGCATCGGTTCGAGGTGACCAATCTCTATAAGCAACCGATGAAAATCACCGGGGTCACCTCCAGTTGCGGCTGCACGACACCTTCGGTCGAGAACGGCACGTTCGGCACCTACGAAAAAGCATATATCGTCGCCAAGTTCAACACCCACAGTCATGTTGGTCGCAAAGGTGCCACGTTGACGGTGCGATTTGCACCTCCCTACGCGGCCGAGGTCCAGCTCCGCGTGCACGGCAACATTCGCGGCGATGTCGTCTTTCAGCCTGGTGCCGTGCAGTTTGGAACCGTCGACCAAGGCGTCATCAAAGAACAACTGATTAGCGTCAACTACGCTGGTCGTAGCAATTGGCAGATCGTGGACGTCACGAACGATAACGATCACTTCGAGGTGGAACTAGAAGAAAAGTCCCGGTTCGGCGGCCGAGTCAACTACGGACTATTGGTGCGACTGAAAGACAATCTGCCCGCCGGCTATGTAAAAGATCAGATCACTGTGGTGACCAACGACGGACTGACCGATACACAGCGGATTCCATTAATCGTCGAGGGCCGCGTCGTGCCCGAGATCTCCGTGACGCCTGAAGCGCTCGTTCTTGGCGAGGTTGCCGCTGGAAAATCGGTCACGAAGAAGCTGATTGTGCGTGGCAAGAAGCCGTTCAAGATTCTTGACGTCGACTGCGGTGACGACTGCTTCACGTTCAAAACGGACAACGAGTCGAAGCCGTTGCACTTCGTCGAGTTGACGTTCAATCCTGGGCCACAATCCGGCTCGGTCAAGGTACCTGTCCGCATCACGACCGATCGCGGCCCGAATCGAGGCGCAACGCTGATGGTCACCGCTAAAGTGCTAGCGCCTGAACCGCAAACTGAGTCGCAAGCCGAAAGCAGCGACCAATCCGAGTCGACTACGGTGGTCGAGAACGCACGCGTCGCTGGCACTGCTAGCAAATAGTCGCCTTGAATTGGTGCATTATTCGCCCAGCAGTTCAGCTCGTCGCATTCTGCACTGACGATTGCTGACTCAGCTTGACGCACCAGTCTCAAATTGTCATAGTCCGCGCCCGTTCTGCGGGGACCGGCACTCTTCTCTACCAATCTTCTACTCGATGCGGCTGCGCATGTTCGCGATCAGAAAGCTCGGCATTCAATCGTTGCGATTCTATTCGCACCGTTACGCGCTGCTGGCGGGATTACTGCTGTTTGTTGGAGCGGGTAGCGTCTCTGGCGAACCGCCTATCAGCGTTTTCGACGACGAAGTGTTTGCCGAACCGTTTGCGGATTCGGAATTTGCCGACTGCGAATCTTGCGAGCCTGGCTTTGACAATTGGGACGAAGGTATCGACACCGGCGAAATGCTGTACGAGCAGCGCGGTTTCTCGCACGGCCGTCACCGTAAGGCCGACCTCCGGCCATTTGATTGGGTGCGTCACTTTGGGTTCAGGCACTCCTCCACACACGGACGACACGTCGATCGCGGCTTGCCGCTGGAAGGAACTAGCTGGCTCAACCGCCCCTTCCATGTCGATTGGTTCTCGGGACCACTCCTCGGCGACGACCTCGTCGACAAACAGGTCGCACAAGACAACGAACTGTTTGGCGGCTTTCGCGTCGGCTGGGATATCGACTACTACTGGGGACTCGAAGCACGTTTTGGCTGGTCGAAGCCGAACGTGCAATTTTCGGAACAGCAGCAACTGCCCGACAACGGCAGCTACTTTATCAGCGACGTCGACGTCGTCTACTACCCTTGGGGCGATAGCAAGGTACGGCCCTACATGCTGTTTGGCGCCGGTATGGCTCGCGTGCGATTCTCCGACACGAACAGCAACAACTTCAATACGACGCTGTTCACCACGCCGTTTGGCGGCGGACTGCAGATCATGCAGACGCCGTCGCTGATCTGGCGATTCGAAGTGCTCGACAACCTCTCGTACGGAGCCGACGGCGTCGAAACCATGCATAACGTCTCACTGACCGCGGGCATGGAACTACGAATCGGCTCGCGTCCGCAGTCGTACTGGCCGTGGCGAGCCAGCCGCAAGTACTGGTAGCGCCGGCTAAGCCAGCCAGTCCATCAGCGACAGCAGGCCCATCACGCCAGCCATGAACACGCCGATCCAAAGCGCAAATCGCGCGGCATGCGTCAGAATTGGCATGATTTGTTCGTGACGCGTCGCCGCACAGACCAGGCTCACGCTCACGATCAGCGGGAGCGAGTACCAAAGGTTCATGTCAGCAAGCAATGGTGCAAGCGAAGGCAGCATGGCAATTTACTTGGTTGGAAAATGAGAAACCAATTCACGGTTCAAGGATGACTATGGCATGCGCGGTGCGCTCACGTCGATTCGGCGTCTGGGGGCGACTCGGCCTGGTCAGGCTTCTTCTTGTCAGGCGTGCGAATGATCAACGGACCGCCCGCCGCATCGCAGATGACCAGAACGTTAAGCAGCCCAGCGACAACGGTATAAACCGTTCCCAATTCGAAGAACGGGTGTTCTTCGATCACCCACTGTGCGAGTTCGTTCGGCTGCTGTGCTTGGTTTCCGGAGTCGTCGCTTCTCGCGTCGACCGATCGCTTTGGCTGCCGCATGTAGTCGCCTAAAATCGGATGCTTACCGGCTTCCGCAGTTCGGCCTTTCTGAATCAGCATCGGTGCGCTCGGCAAGCCAACACCAAGCTGGCAAAGATACTGCCAGCGATACTGCTGTTCCCAATCGGTCGCCGCATAGACAACTTTATTTCCACCCAGGTACATGCCATAAAAAAACGTGCCCAGAATACAGACGAAAAACAGAACTCCCTTGCCCGTCCGACCTTGATAGATATGACCCAGCCCTGGCAACGCCCAGGCCAACAGACCGGCAATCCAGGGGGACCGTAGTTCGATCTCGATCATCTCGTCTGCGAATTCGGGATTGTCGCTGGCCGGAATCTTCGTCGTCACCATGAGTCGCTCTGCTGCGGGGCAAAGTTGGGTACCAAGTTCAGTATTTTAAGGCCATTCAGCCGATTTTCACAGGTCAATGGAACAGCAACCGTCGATGATCGTGAGGGTAAGTATGCGGCTGTTCGGCCGGCCGCTGGCAATCTTGCCACAAATCCGAAAACCCGCGGGGCAGATTCACTGCGTGGATTAGCCCAGTTCCAGTGCCGTCGAGATTGCAAGCGCGTGGCGTTTCTCGTTGCCTGATCGTCAGAGTCAGCGGCCTATTGCACGACCGAATCGGCCAATTGCGCATGCCGATTTGACATTCAGCCATGCACATTTGCTACACTGAGGACACCATAGCTGGATCAGCTACCCACCGGTCGGTCGGCGAACGCCGCGCCGCCAATCCACCCCACAGACGCGTCTTCGACCACCCTGCCGAAACGATTGTGCTGCCCCAACTTCCCACCTGTTGGCTACCGAGGTTATCGTAATGCCCGCCACGAAGACCGCCTCGCTGTATGACGCAGTCGAGTCTCTTGAATTCTACGAGGACCGATACAAGAAGGGCTACATGAATGACTGGCCCGCC
This sequence comes from Planctomycetota bacterium, assembly GCA_039184115.1. Classification (GTDB taxonomy): domain Bacteria; phylum Planctomycetota; class Planctomycetia; order Pirellulales; family Lacipirellulaceae; genus Bythopirellula. The sequence goes on from JBCDBK010000022.1 coordinate 18,350, forward strand.
GAAAAGAAGCGGAAGGTCTTTGAAGTGATCAGGGACCTGCCGTTGCCCGAAACAGGAGACGCGTTGGATTTCGGCTGCGGCATGGGAATCTTTACCGACATTATCCGTCAGGCGTTGCCGGGCTGGAATCTCTACGGCACGGATCTCAGTCAGGTGGCGGTCGACACCGCTTTAGAGCGATTTGACCAGTGCACGTTCTTCGCGCCAGACGATCCAGCTTTTTCCGGCAAGCGGTTCGACTTTGCGTTTTCGCACCATGTGTTCGAGCATGTATTTGACCTACAGGAAGTTTTCGACGAACTCAACGGGTGGCTTAAGCCGCAAGCTTCCATGCTGCACTTTCTGCCGTGCGGCAACGAGGGCAGCCTGGAGCATCGACTCTGCAAGCTGCGCGTCGACGGAATTGATGCCAAACTAGAAAACCGCTTCTTTTTCGAAGACGAAGGTCACGTGCGCCGGCTCACGACGGATCAGTTTAGCGAACTCTGCGACTCTGCTGGCTTTACGCTCCAGCGCGAATACTATTCGAACCATCACGATGGTGCCATCGAGTGGATCACCAACTCCAGCCCCAAGCTGATACTAGAAATCTGCGATCCATCGCACGCCGTCGATTCGGATGCAGCTTCAGAACTGGCGAAAATGAAACGCTATCTGCTATCGGTCAATCTGCTCCGTCTGCCATCGCAGGTCGTCCATCGATTCTCGATGAAAAAGTATAAGAAACTGCAACACTACGCCATGTATGCGTGTGCTCTACCGCTATTCGTTTTCTCCCAACCAATTGACAAACGCTGGAAGTCCAAAGCGCGCGAAGAGTGGGAGAACAACAGACACGAGCGGAACGGGAGCGAAATGTGCTTGTACTACGAACGTGACGGACGATGAAGAGAATTGACTAGCGCGATTCCAGTCGATAACCGCCGACGGCCAGCGGGCGAAAATACGCCACCTCGCTATTCGCGTGTTGCCAGCAGCACAACCACCACAAACACTATCACCGAAGCCACAACCGCGAGAATCTGCCAGTTCGATTTCGCGGCGACGAGCGACGGCTTTGATTGGAGCCGCTCGGTCAGGTTCGGACCGCGTCGCAGGATCTCGCTGTCCGAGGGCTCGTCAGCGCTGTCCACTTCGCTGTCCACTTCCACTTCGTTGACATCCACTGAGCAAGACAGAATCGCTTCCATACGCGTCGCCAGTTGCGAGGCACTTTCTGGCCGCTGCTGCGGGTCCTTCTCCAGCATCCTGTCGACGACGTCCGCAACGGCTTTTGGGCACCCAGCAACGAGTACGTCCAGCCGCGGGGGAGCGCTGTCGAGGTGCTGATCAAAAATCGTCGCGAAGTCCGGTCCATCGAATGGCACACGACCAGCGATCATCTCAAACAATATGCAGCCGAGAGCATAAAGATCGAGTCGCCCATCAATGTTCTCTTGGCCGGTGATTTGCTCTGGCGGCATGTACCTCCAAGTGCCGACTGTTTGACCTTCGGCGGTTAGCCGCGAGTCTGACAAATCGCGTGCCAGCCCCAAATCGCCAAGCTTCACCAGACCGTCTTCCGCCAAATAGAGATTCGACGGTTTGAGATCTCGATGCACACAGTCTCGCTTATGAGCGTGCGCCAGCGCGTAACAGACTTGCAAGGCGACCTCCGTCGCTTCGCGCCAGGGCAATTGATTCTGTGCAACGAGCACTTCTTTCAGAGAACCGCATTCGACCAACTCCATCGCGCAGTAGATCTTGCCCTCGTGCAAACCCGATTCATAGACCTGCACGATGTTCTCATGATCAAACCGGTTGAGCAGAGCCACCTCGCGGACAAATCGATTCTGCACTTCCGGCTCCATTCCTTTGGTATCGTGCAGAAACTTGATCGCCACGCGCTGCCCCGTCTCCTGATGAGTACCCTCGTACACAGCCCCAAAGCCGCCAGTGCCGAGGCACTCGCCGAGCAGGTAAGGTCCGATAAGTTCGCCAGTCGAGGTCATGAGATTGCGTTTTTCCCAGGTAGAGTTGACGGCATTGTAGCAGGTTATGCGGATCGATTGATGTCCCCCGAACCGCTGCTCCAATGACCAAGAAAAACCTGCCAGTCTCCTCGGTCAATCGGGCGCGAGACATGAGGTCCTTCACGATCGTGCTCGTTGTTAACCGCTGCACAAAATGCTAAAATCTGGGCTTTGAAAGCACCCGTCCGCGACGGCTATTCTCGCGGCAAAAAATGCCCTCCTCGCCCGTGCGAAAGGAAGCTCACTGTGTCGACCGACTCGTCAGATCCGAACGACTCTGAAGGCCCCGAATCCGATATTGCTGCCCGTCTGATCGATCTGCCGATCGAAGACGAACTGAAGGACAGTTATCTCACCTACGCAATGAGCGTGATCGTCAGCCGGGCGCTGCCCGACGTGCGTGACGGGCTCAAGCCTTCGCAGCGGCGCATTTTGGTCGCGATGAACGACCTCAACCTCACACCGGGCGCATCTCGCGTCAAGTGCGCCAAGATCTCGGGTGACACGAGCGGTAACTATCATCCGCACGGCGAATCGGTCATCTACCCGACTTTGGTGCGGATGGCCCAAGAGTGGAATATGCGGCACGTGCTCGTCGACAAACAGGGCAACTTCGGGTCGATCGCCGGCCTGCCGCCGGCTGCCATGCGATACACCGAAGCGCGCATGTCGGCGCCCGCCGCGTTGATGCTCGAAGATATCAAGCTCGATACGGTCGATTTCGTTCCCACCTACGATAATGAACGCGTCGAACCAACCGTTTTGCCAGCAAAGTTCCCCAACCTACTCGTCAACGGCGCCAATGGCATCGCCGTCGGGATGGCTACTAGCATTCCGCCACACAACCTGGGCGAAGTGTGTCGAGGTGTGATTGCCTTAATTGACAACCCCGAGATCACCGTGCCCGAGTTGATGGAACACATTCCCGGGCCCGATTTCCCGACCGGTGGCGTCATCTGTGGAAGATCGGGAATCCTCAAAGGCTACACCACGGGCCGCAGCACGGTCGTGGTTCGTGCACGGACCAGCGTTGAAGAAACTGGCAAGCGAACCCGCATCATCATCCATGAAATACCCTATCAGCAGGCCCGTGACCGCGTCGAGGAGCGCATCGCCCAGCTCGCCAGCGACGGCAAAATCCCTGGTATCGCCGGCACGAGCAACGAAAGCGACCTGAAAGAGCCGGTCCGTTTGATCCTGACGCTCAAGCGTGACGCCGATCCGGATATCGTTTTGAATCAGCTCTACAAGTATTCGCCACTCCAAGAGTCGTTCTCCGTCATCTTCCTTTCGCTGGTCGACGGCAAGCCGCGGGTGCTGACGCTGAAGGAAATGCTCGAAGAGTTTGTGCGCCATCGCGTAACCGTCATTCGTCGACGTACGCTGTTCTTGCTCGCGAAGGCACGCAAACGCAAGCATACTGTCCAGGGTTTGCTGCTGGCACACGCCAACATCGACGAAGTGATCCGCGTTATCCGTGCTTCCAAAACGCAGCCAGAAGCCAAACAGGCTTTGATGCAGATCAAGACTCCCGGCGCAATGCTCCAACGAGCACTCGGTGACGAAGGCTACGCCCAGTTCCAAGAAGAACGCGGCGTCGCCGAAGAATACACGCTCACGCCAGTTCAAGCGGACGCCATCCTCCGTATGACGCTAGGCCAGTTGGTCAATCTCGAGCAAGAAAAGCTGGCAGACGAGCACGCTAGCCTGCTCACCGAAATCGACGGCTACAATACGATTCTCTCCGATCAAGCAAACATCTACGCGATCATTCGCGAAGACTGCGAGATGCTGATCGCCAAGCACGCCGACAAGCGTCGCACGGAGATCAGTCACGAAGAGATCGGCGACGTCAATCTCGAAGATCTGATCGAAGAAGAACAGATGGTCGTCTCGATCTCGCACAACGGCTACATCAAACGCACGCCGTCGAGCGTCTATCGCGCCCAAAAACGCGGCGGCAAGGGTATCAAGGGCACCAAGACCGACGACGACGATCCGGTCGAGCATCTGTTTGTCACCAGCACGCACGACTTTCTGCTGTTCTTCACCAACAAAGGCAAAGTTTACTGGCAGAAGGTCTACAACCTTCCCGAACTCTCGCGCGAGGCCAAAGGTCGAGCGGTAGTCAACTTGCTGAATCTTGACGAAGGCGAGCAGATCGCCGACTGCCGCGCTGTACGTGACTTCGATCTACCCGATCACTCCCTCGTCATGGCCACGCGCAACGGACTGGTCAAAAAGACGTTACTCAAAGCCTACAGCCGTCCGATGAAGACTGGCATCATCGCGATCAAGCTCAAAGACGACGACGAGCTGGTTGACGTCGTCGTCACCAAACCGGGTGACGAACTGGTGCTGGCTACCGCCACCGGCATGGCGATCCGCTTCAACGAAGCGGACGCTCGTCCGATGGGCCGCAACACCAGTGGTGTAAAAGGGATCAACCTGTCGACCGGCGACAAACTCGTCGGCATGGTCGTGGCCGACCCGACCGCCTCGCTACTGACCGCTTGCGAAAAAGGCTACGGCAAACGCACGCCGTTCGGCCCCAACGCCGCCGAAGCCGACGATTCTGGCGAAGACGAAACCAGCAGCAGCTTCCGCTACCGCACACAAAATCGCGGTGGCAAGGGCCTGCGAGACATCAAGACCACCGACCGTAACGGCCCGGTGATGGGCATCGTCCGCGTCGACGAGACCGACGAGCTGATGATGATGACCTCCCGCGGCAAAATCCAGCGCGTGAAAGTGAGCGACTTCAACGAAATTGGTCGCAATACCCAAGGTGTTCGCATCATGAGCCTGGATGAGGGCGATTCGCTGGCGGCCGTCGTCCGCGTGCCACCGGAAGAGGAAGCGGAAGCAGAAGCGCCTCCGGCGGCAGAAGAGGGCTAGCGGTGGTATAATCTTGCCGTGCAAGCACCCTCCCCAAATCGCCCTCCCGCCAAACGCAAGCTGCCCGTCCTCTGGATCGCGGTCGGTACGCTCATAGCCATACTGGGGCTGTTTCTATTCCAGCTCTTTGGCCCCAATCCACCAATTGTCGTTTCGAAGCAGACGACGTTTATCACCGAGCCGTTGGGCGAGGACGGGTTGCCGGACTACGAGGCCTATTTGCTTGAACGCGGCTCCGAAGGTGTCACGCCTGAGAACAACGCTGCAGTTCCTTTCTGGAAGGCGATGTGGCCTGGCTTACTCGAACAAGAGGACTGGCTCCCCTTGTGTAATGCGCTTGGCATTCCAAAAATTGCTACAAATAGACAACCACTCGGCGATCCGTACGATGAAGCGGTTCGTCGGCTATTCACAGTCGATTATGCAAAACACCTCGCCTCCACCCTGTCGGAAGAAAGTGACAGTGAGAATTTCCTAAGCGACGAGTGGCAGTCAAAGCTGAGCGAACTATCAACTCAGCAGATCGTTGATTTCGCCATCAATCGTCCGTGGTCTGGCGAGCAGTTGCCGTCCGTCGCAGACTGGGTAAACGATCGAGCTTCCTCATACGATCTACTGATCGAATCAGGTAGGCGACAAGTGTATCATTCGCCTTCTCCTACACTGCTAAACGGGTCACCAGATCTTCTTTGGGCCGTGTTGCTCCCCGACGTTCAAATGCACCGGTATGCAGCAAAAGTGCTGAAGCTTCGCGCGATGTTACTAGCCGGAGAGGATCGTGGTTGGGACTCCTGGCGCAATCTACTAGCGGCACATAGTTTGGCACGTCACTCGACGCAAACAACTGGCAGCTCACTCGTCGCACACATAACGGGAATTACAATCGAAACACACGCTTGTCAGGGAACACAGGCAATACTTCACAGTTGCGCATTCACAGAGGAACAATTACTTACAATCCTGAACGACCTAAACGACTTACCAAAGATTAGTAATTGTGCAGACGCAATTGATAAAGGAGAGCGTCTCTTCTTCGCAGACAGTGGCCTATATTTAGCGGCTGCAAATCCAGAGGAGGTGGCTAACTTTATGGGTGACGACCATGGTAGTCTCGCAAAAGTAGCACGGACACGTATTGATTGGAATCAGGTGCTGCGTATGGGCAATCTGTACTATGACAAGCTGGTAAGCGCAATGAAATTAAGTGATCGATTTGCCCGGCAGTCAAAACTCCAAACTATCGAATCCGAGCTGATTGCCGAAATGAAGGCTGAGTCTGCTTCACAGACTAGCTTGAATCTAAAGTTATCCATGGCAAAACGATCGAAAGCAATAGGATTTATCTTGATCGCGCACCTTGCTCCAGCCGCAGAAGCGGCTAGCAACGCGGAAGACCGCGCCTACACTCAGCTCGAACTCACCAAACTCGCAGCCGCTCTGGCCGTCTATCGCGCGGAACAGGGCGAGTATCCTGAGAAGCTAGAACAACTCGTCCCCTCGGTCATTCCCAAATTGCCGATTGATCTCTATTCCGGCGAATCGTTTCTCTACCAACGCAAAGAAGACGGTGGCTATCTGCTGTATAGCGTCTACGAAAATGGCATCGATGATGGCGGGGCGGATGTTTCGGGCGAAATCATCGACGGGGAGTATGTCGACGAAGCGCCCGCCGACTTCGACGAACAGTCGTCCGACCTCGTCGTCCGCGTGCCGGTGCCTGCGTTCAAGTTTCCTGAGCTACCGAGTGTGGAGGAATCTGATGAAGAATGATTCACCACGGAGTCACGGAAGCACAGAGAAATTGATTCAACGATATCGGCGTTAATCCGCGTCCATCTGTGGCTATTTCTTTTCTTCCCTCTGTGCTCTCGATGACTCCGTGGTTCATTTCTTTCATTTCAGGCACAAAAAAAGCCAGCCAATCGCGAGGACTGGCTGGCTTCAATTTTTTCGCTCTTAAGCGACCGTTATTAAGCGACGCTGACGGGACTCGAACCCGCGACCTTCGGCGTGACAGGCCGCACGGCGAAAAGCCTGCATCGAACAGACGTCATGCAGAAACCTCTGCTAACAAATAGTTTACGACTTTGCAGCATTCACAGCAGGCATGCTGGAATACACAGATTTTACCATGTTTTGCAAGAATTGCTACGGATTCTGTATCAAGTTCTGTATCAGAAACTCGACCTAGGGCATCTCAATCCCTTGCTCGCACCTAACGACTGTAGCTAGGCGAATGCTATACGCTGTGGACTACAAATTACAGTTGGCACCTTTTTGCAAGATCGCTCAGTGTTTACGACCTTATAGGATCGCCCGTATCTCGGCTTTGTGCGTCTGGCCAAAGCGGAAGGTTTTACCGGGACCTGGAGTTTTGGTTAGGCGGAATCACAAAGCCGCCGCGATAATCGATTCGAGATGGTAGCCAGCTAGGCGTTACGGATATTTACGACCGGCCGCGTAACGGCTTTGCACAGACATCCGAACACCCAGCTTGCTTCGCCCCAAACGGATCACTCAGATGTAGCTCTCGAAGCTCACTATAAGGACTCCGCCGGACGAAGCTTGGTCTACCAACTGACTAGAGTCTCATCGAACCAGGGGATGTTATCATGAACAATCAACCAGCTCTGTTCATCGGCATCGATTGGGCAGATCAGAAGCACGACTGCTACGTGATTGATTGCGAAGGCCAAGAATTCCATCAAGTAATCGCTCACTCGCCGGAAAGCATCCAAGAGTGGCTAAGCGAAATGCTAAAGCTTGCAGATGGAAAACCGATTGCCATCATGCTAGAGCAGTCACGCGGTCCACTAGTGTACTCGCTGATGTTTCGAGAAAACGTGTTGCTCTATCCGATCAATCCAAAGCAATTAGCCCGCTACCGCGAGAGTTATCCTGGTGGAGGTAAGGATGATCCCACCGATGCTATGTATTTGGCGAGAATGCTTCACGAAAGAATCAAGACGCTGGCGGCTTGGCAACCGGATGACAAAGCCACACGTTTGCTCACCCACTTGTCTGAGCAGAGACGCAAGTTGATCGGCAATCAGATAAAGCTCCGTCAACAGCTCACCGCCCAGTTAAAGCTGTATTTTCCGATTGTTCTGGAGCTGTTTGGCAAGGAATGGCAGCTACCATTGCTACTGGGCATCTTAAGCCGCTGGACCGATCCGCGCCAACTTCGTCGCGCAGATCGACGACTGATTCGTCGTTTGTTGAGCGAACACTCTGTACGTTGTGAGGAACGGCAAGAAAAGATCATTGCTCGCATACGTTCTACCAGATTACTGACCGATGACGAAGCACTTATTCTGCCATCGGCCATGAGCGTCAAACTCTTGGCAAGTCAGATTCGACAATCGCGCCAAATGATTAAGGAATTCGATCTCAAGATCGCTGAAACCATGAAGCAGCATCCGGATGGACATCTCTTCACGAGTATCCGGGGGGCCGGGGCAGCACTTGCCCCACGGTTGCTCTGCGCATTTGGATCGCAACGAGATCGCTGGGAAAATGCTGATAGCTTGGCAGCATTCAGCGGCATTGCACCAGTCACCAAGAAAAGTGGCAAGCTTTGTCAGGTGCATCGGCGCTTTGCGTGTCCGAAGTATCTGCGGCAGACGTTCCACGAGTTCGCCGACAGCGCTCGAATGTACTGCCCCTGGAGCAAGGCTCGCTATCGCCTGCTGCGAGATCGAGGCATGAAGCATCACGCGGCATTGAGAAAAATTGCGCGCTCGTGGATTCGCATTCTACTTCGAGTGTGGCAAACAAGAACACCCTTTGACTGCGATCGTTATATCAAACAATTGCAGCAACGCTGTCCAGAAATCAAACCCTACCTGGAGCTGCAAAATGAAACAAATCCTCACTAACTACTTGCGGAAAGCTCAGATGTCTGTGCACGATAGTTGCTGGGCGAAAAACTGAAGTTGGTCCAAGACTAAGCAATGGTCACTGATTGCTGTTTTAGGGAGCGTTTAGCTAATATCCGCTGGAATATTGGCTCGACGAAATATGCCCGCTTGCAACAGCACTACACTAAATGAACAACCGGCCAAATGCTAGCTCAGACCGCTCGCCGGTCGTTGCTCCATCGCACTCATGCTGAACTCCAAGGTTTTCCAGAAGCTACATCTCGACACCTTTGCTTCATCGCTCGTGTCTCTATTTAGACGCTTCATGAATCTCGGCGACTTCTACTAGACCTCATACCCGCTATGATTGTCCTAGCGGCAATACTAGAGGTACCCAATGTCACTTGAGCAAATACTTGCACAAAACAACTCGAACATTTTCTTGCGAGAGTTCACCTTTTCAAACACGAAGTTTAAACGCGTAGATGGACAGGAGGTCGAGTTATGCGACGGCGCGGTATGGATTGATGACCTGTTGATCCTTTTCCAACTAAAGGAACGAAATCCGAAACACGATACTAGTGATTCGGCAGAGGAAACGCGTTGGTTTGAGAGAAAGGTAGAGAAGAATGCAGTCGGCCAATTTGCGGACACGTTGACTTATCTTGAGACTGAAAAGCAGCTTCCGTTCGTGAACCATAGAGGTCAGAGGCTAAACTTCGCCGATGCAAAAGCGACCAGAATTCATCTTATCGCATTGTTCGATCATCCATCCGGGTTGCCAATCGACCTAATGTCACGCAAGGGCCGTGTTAGTAAGCGGGCCGGATTTGTACACTACTTTCAGCTTGGCAACTACGAAACTGTGTGCATGTACCTTCACACACCGTTCGAGATCGCCGAATACCTTGATTTCAGATCAGATTTCGTACAACGTGTTCCGGCATCGCATGATGTCAGTGAAAAGGCCATGTTTGGCAAATTCCTCACAGACAAAGACGATGATGATGAAATTCTTCACGAACATGAGTTAGTTGCAGATCGCTTGATTGATGATCGAGACGAATTCAATATCTCTCGATTGATGGAGGTATACTACGATCGGATCGAGTCTGGAAACACCGGCACGCAATATCACCAGATACTGAAGGAAATGGCTAAGTTGACTCGAAATATGTGCTCTCAGTTTCGCCAACGGTTCGAATGGGCAAAAGAGAGGTGCAGAGAATCTAAACAGGCCAAGCCATCGCGATTTCTACCGGTCAAACAAGACTGCGGGTTTGTCAGCATTCCGATTCCAGATCATATGCAAGACGATTGGCAAGCCCAACTCAAGGTGTATACAATCTTGTGTAAATATGACTTTAAATGTTCAAAATGCATCGGTTACACAATGGCAGTTAACCTCAACAACCCTGACTCATACAACGTGAATTGGATGTATCTTGAGTTCGAATGGCAGCGTGAGGAAGAACTAGATAGTACCCTGGCTGAGGGAAGTTGGTTTCGCGATACACGCAGCGAGTTGAAGGGAAAGTACAGTCTCGAGTAGATGCCGCTGAGAACTGCATCGGAGCATTGAGTTGCGAGCCGGTCTGCCTACATGTCAACTCATCAAACACTGCATATACCCGCATTCGAGTTACTCAAAATTTGTTCGCTGACATAAGCCGACGTTACTAAAGCAACTCGCATATTTGCGAGACGTTTACCGCCGAGGCACAAGAGAAACGTCCTTCGAACTATTTGCAGGGCCACAAACAGAATAACTGCGAAACCAAAATCGGGGGACGCAACATAGCCTATTAAAGGGTTTTAAGCTCCGAGTATATCGCAATTCCAATTTTATGGCTGTGCTGCTTCCAAGCGAACAGCATTGGGACAGGATGTCGAAATACTATCCAGTTTTCGATGGTCAATGCGTCTGGCAATTTGACGTACTTGGCAACATCAGCCTTGTGTTCTCTTAGAATATCACATCGCTCCAGGTGCTTCATCAGGAGGTCAGGCTTCCCGTTTCGCATTATTCCTCGAAAATCGCTAAGCTGCTCTGCAAGTTCGCCAGTAGTTTTGTGGAAATTCAGATCCTTGCATTCGATCAGTAAGACCCGAGATTGCTTTAGATCCCATGCTAAGACATCTACATCTCCATAGTTCTTTTGAAAGGTCTTGCGGACGATTTTAGTGACCAGAACCTCTTTTTCTGCCTGCCATCCTAACTCCCCTAATCGCATAGCTACGTCATCAGCGAATTTCCAACCTCGCGTGTTTACAGCATGACCTCGCCAGGAACGCATTGATTGGGTTTTGATCTGCTCCTGTGAAAAACTCCCTTCATAGTGGTTGTGAATGCAGTAATTTATCGAATCGCGCAGTAAGCCCGGAGCAATTAGCAAGCTTGGATTGTCTGATTCTTCAAGTTGAACTATCGGTAAACGAAGGAGCGATAGGCGTCGGCGGAAACGCCAAATATCGCAGTCTTTTTCCTCAATGCCATCGGGCACTTCACGCCAACACGGTCTAGGGCGTGTTGTCAAGAGATCAACGATTAGTTGCCCATCGACGCCATTGTCTCCCAGCAAAGATATTGATTCCTCCTTAGTCATCGAAAGCAATGCTCGGCTTTGCTCAATTCCGAAATCTTCAAAAGTATCGGCAGCAAGACGAAGGTCATCTATACTACAGCCAAACTCTTCCTTCCACGCATCAGTAAACTTAGCTTCAAGTGAAGGCTCCACTGCCCCAGTAGGCGTAGCGGCCTTAAAGTTACGCTCGTAGTTGCTGACTGAAGCTTCCACCGTGTCTTCATGAACAGCCTCTCCGAATGGCTTAACAACATCCACCAGAAACTGATCGTTGACTGAAACATCTCCGAGTGGTGATATTTTCACCGCGGGCTCCATCGCATCACGATGGATCGCGTCTGACCAACCCCCTAGTTCACTGATCCAGCATGCGATAGCCATTATGCGAGACATATCTAGCTTGCCAGGTGTTAACCCGGTATCAACCGGGCATTCGCAAACGGCAATTTCTGCTACGACCCGTGATGCCTGTAGAGCGGCGTTGTTCTCAAATTCCTGCTCACCGATTGTCGACAGGGTATCGTGCTTGTCTTCGTGCAATGACAGATTGGCAGCGACCGTACGACGCCAGGTGCTTTGGTAGGCCATCGCAGCTTCATGGTTCTCGATTGCTAAGTTAACTAGAGCTTGCCTATTAAACGTGCCCAGGCTTTCACAGAGTTCGCCTTCGAGTACCGTAACAAGCTGATTTAGGAAGCCCGTGCACGCATCTTTGCCTTCAATATTGAATCCGTCTTTCCGATCTCGTACTCGCCAGCCTAATCCCAATCGCACCGTGGCATCATCTATGGAATTCACTGTAATTGGAGCTTTAGGCAATGTATTTCTGACAAAATCCCGAAACCGTCGAGCCGTAAAAGCGTGACAACTGCGTGCGTAGTGGTCGGGCACAATCTGGGCACAGATTGCGGCTATTTCATCAATTTTAGGGGTGCATCCAGTAAGCAACAACAATCCCTTGACTATAGATGCCACTAATGCAGCCTCAGAGATATTCTCAGGATCTGCAAACCCGTTCTCAAATGACTGCCCAGTTTCAACAACAACCTTCGACGCTAATTGTTCGACATCAACTGTCGTCTCTGTCTGTATTTCTTCTAGTGTAGTCTCTTTGCACTCTTGGAGAGCTTCATCGAATGCCGCAAACTTAATCTCAACTGTGAGCGATCCAGAAGGCAGACCACTGATCATTCGTTCGGCAACGTCGGCAACTTTAGGCAACCAGGTTTGCAAAACTTTCCAGCGTTGATAGTTGTGAGGGTACATGACACGGCACCACCATGTCCGGTCTTTAGTCAGAAAGACAAACGGAATTCCACAATCGGGGTCAACTTCTTCAGAAACATATAACGGAAGGTTCCGTTCCTCATCGAAGAGCGAATCGGCTGTCTTCCGTATGTTGACCCATCGCCCATCAGGGCATGCTATTGAATGTGGATCGACATCTCTTGCGACTTCTGCACGTAAATCTCGTATCATGCTGGCATCTAACAATAGCGTGCACTTGTTGCCTGTGCCAAACTGTTCCGGTATCTGTGAATGATCAACCAGATTGCCACCAAGCGAACGGACCCATGCGATTAGGTTGGAAAACCCGTTTGTGTTAAGAATCGAAACACCTTGCTCAGAAAGCCTGCGTTCTGCGTTCGTGATTCTCCACAGTGTCAGCGGCTTTACATCGCTTAGAAAGCTGAGGGTAGCAAGTTCAGCTGCATTGATAGATTCAACGGCCCAATCACCAAATTCTTTTTCGCTTAGTACGTATGCAGTACCTCGTCCGATTCCACACGGGACAACTAATGTCATGCCTTCTGTGAAAGGTGGCTGTGCTTTGACGGATTCTCGACATTCTTCAGTCCAACGGTCTAAGTCGCTAACCAGTGCTAGTGGATCTGGATTGCGGCTAGCAAAACCGCCTTCGTCAAATCCGTCGAGGGTATCTAGGACGAAAATAAAGTTCAAGAAGCGCCCTGTATCAATCTCTTTTGCGAAGCACGCCATTACTCCATTTTCTGTAGCCCGGAAATGGATAGGAGCGTTGAATCCTGTGCCAAGCACAGGGTGAGAGCGAAAGAGTCTTCCATACTCATGTCCAAGTTCCTCTATGAAGAGGTCCTTAAGTCCAGCATTGCTCATGCTGCCGATTACCATGGTACGCAGCGCAACACTGATAGCAGTCGGCAATGCGACCACGATCCTATCATTTCTTCGCAATAGCGGATGGTGCGCCAACGGCGAGTGCGTGATCGAGGTGCTTGGAATCTGGCTCCTAAATTCCTGTGGGAGCACAAATGGCATCAGATGTTCGTAGCTTACGCCAAGGTCATCCAGTTCTGGCTTTGAAAACGTAACTCTCTTTCGAACATCGTTCAGTTGGCTGAGTATTACGTTAGGTATTCTGTCTTTAGGAGACGTATTACCAAATTCAAAGCGACCCAAACTTGCTCGTTTGCAAACTTCATCTGATAGATATAGTAACGCGTAAAAAGAGTCCCGCAGAGAACTCCAGTCTCCTGTAGATGGCATGTCCTCGACTATGTTAACAAATCGCTGAAGATAGAAGCCTGCTGATTCCCAAATGCCTTCAAGGATCCTAAAGCTCCCACGAGGTGTAGCGACCGCTGAGGTCAGCGCGTCCTCAGCAGGATCTTCCGCTAAGCCACATGGTCCAGACGACATATCATTGAACCAAGTAGCTACTTGTGACTTTTTGATTTTCTTGGTCCCGTCACTGAACGCCACAGCAGCGTGAACGAGAGCCTCCAGGCGGCAGCAATTGCATTGCAAATCCGGGACAGTAAGGAGCCCCCCGAGCGTGCTCGCCGCATTTAACTGATCGCTTGCGGCCAGTGCTTGTTGAAGCATAGGATGCGCGGCAAGGATTGACTTCATCGACAGGTCACCTCCCTGGGCTAGCGAGGCTATCATTGCCAAATCAGACATGTCGTTTGCGGCTGTCGGGAGCATTCGTAAATTCTACAAGTGATTTTTGTCTAGGCCACAGTCTGCGATTGACCATCCCTAGCTGAGTTAACGAATAATCTGATTTGCTGTCGAAGAGCAATTCAGCGCATAGACACCTGAATTCTGGAGCTGGTTCGACCGAAACAGTATTCCGGCTCTTATCTCGAAGATACACACCACGCGCGTTTTGGTTGCACCTCGTGGAACTTTGAGCGAGACGCATAGTAGAAGTGCGCTACGATTTCATCATGCAAGGACAGCCCTTCGGCTCTGCTGTTCGTGTATCCCAGCTCGCCCTGCCGAGGAGATCTAATGGGGTTCAGAGAAGCTGCCTCGGTCCGACACTCTTGTGTACTCTAAGCTGAGGTCGCATCTAGTAACGTCCATCCACCATTCAAGTATGTAGAAGTCTGACGCAGGCAGTTCAAACAACATCGCTACTGGGGCCGATCGCCAATAGTCCATAAATCGACTTGTGCAGATTCAGTTCGCCAACCCGAGCTTTGTTGATCATTCCCCGGAAATAGGCCGCCGGTTTGATGACTCGATTATCGGTGCGGTCCCTACCTCGATCAGTAATGAGGACGCAGAGCGAAGCTTCTGTTCGACCCAGGCAATGACAAGCTTCCTGCCAGCTCCGTTTACTGATGAACATGTCAGCACGAAGCCGATGGGCAGCCTCATGAACATCACTCCAGTTCATCGCTCTAGGCTCCATCGGCAAGTAGGCACGGAATCGATCACTGGCGGCTAGAAGTACCTGTTTGAGTGAGACTGCCCTCGAATTCTCCTCGATGCTGCCTACTTGATACTCCGAGGGTTCGACTACGCTTTTCTGCCAAGCAATGTCCGAAGGACTACTTCCTTTTATTTTTTTCTCTGGATTGGAGTATTTGTAGTGGGAGAAGTTTTTTTCTGCTTTGGGGGAACTGTTTGATGTTTTTTCAGCCAACTTTGAGGCATAACAGGCGTGTTTTGAAGCCGAGGTGTTCGCGTCCACAATCTCTAGCAGACGACTGTGGAGCGTCCTGTGCTCCGCAAGCAGTGTTCGCATATCAGCAAGCTTGATATGGGTGCGAAGTTGGTAGGCGATCTCCTGATAGTCATTTTCCCAACCCTGGATGTCAGATTGATTCGCCCCCTCCTCCACTAGCTCGCTGATTAGTGATCGGATTTGACGCCGGCACTCCGAAATCTCCCGACGCGTGCTGATCCAGACTTGTTCGTGCAGGATCTTGCCTTGGAGTTTGGCTTCCAAATCTTGTCGAAGATACGCCAAGGGCGTCAAATCAACACCATATGCGAACACGATTCGATCTGTGTTCGGATCACGGCTGCCGTAGCGTTTGTGATTGCCACTATCGTTCCAGGTAATCGCTCCAACTTCAAACAGCTTGTTCTCCAGATTTCTAATCTGCCGTTCGCTCACGCCCATTTGCAACGCGGTGCGAGCAACCGATTGATAAACAATGGGCCGACTCCCCTCTTCCCAATCGTGATCTCGGGTGTAAGCCATGTAGTAATCCAGAAGCTCAATCATTTTGGACGTAAAACCGCCAAGCTTGCCGAGCTTCTTGACCAGTAGCAATAGATCATAGCGATTAGTCGTTTCTTCTAGGCCGCTGAAGTCCTCACATTGCTCTAATGATTGCCGATATCGATAGGAACTGACACGGCCCCCTATTCTACTTGGTTGTAGTTGTGAAACACTGGATGAAATAGGTCGCATTCATAATCTAAGCGGCCCTTCGGTCGCCAAAGAAAGTGTGCAGAAAAGTGTTTGCAAGTTCACTTTTGAATTGCATTGTTGTTTGAGCTGGGCTACCGTGAGAATGTCACTAGTCACAGAGCTATACTCAAAGAGTTAACAAGCCGCCGCTTTTAGGCGGCTTTTTCTTTCTTGGGCTTCTTTCGGGAGACGCTCCTCCTTGGTTGGTTGTTAGAGTAGGTGGGCTACGCTAGAACAGCTCGCCCGATGAGAATAGCTGGTCACGATTCGACCAACGATGGAACCACCCTACATGATTCTTACACAACTTTCGACATAAAATGCACGCCCCAGGCGTACACTGGCGAACATTTGCACATTCATGGAGCGTGCAGGGCAGGGAACGCAGTGATTCGCAACCATTGCTGAGAGCCGGATAGGGGCAAAGCATACGGTTGTCCAGGGTCGGACAGGCATGCGTTCATTGCACGACTTACCCGATCAGCCGATGCACGAACGACTGAGGTAGGCTCGACCCATATGCGGGTCGCACCGAGGCATGTTCACTATCGAACATCAAGCGTGCAAATGCACGTGCATCGCGTGCAGATTGAGAACGCATCGTGTCGTTAACTATCTGATTCTTAAAGCAGGCGGAGCTACCTTTGGGCGTGTTCACCATCGCACATTCGCACGCACATGTTCGTGTGCACGGTGTGCATCGACCAATGCAATGAACCATAGCAGCGGCCCACCGATACGGCAGCGTGCGGAGCAGCACATTGGGATGCACGTGTGCATTGTTTAAGGCACGTGCCGGAGGATAACTTGAAAAGGTTGGTGAGAAAGTGTTTGCAGCAAGCTTCGGCTTCGTAGTAGGGTGGTCAGCAGTGAACAATTGCACGCACTAGGAACGATGACGCAAACCTATTTTTCTTTCAGTGAAGCAGGGCGTAGAATCGGGAAATCGCGAACAACGATTTCTCGCTATGTCAAAAGCGGTAAGTTGTCAGCGGTCCTCGACGCCAGTGGCAGGCGAGTGATTGAGGCCTCCGAGATGGTGCGGGTGTTTGGCGATCAGTTCCGAGCAGAACCAGAAGAAGACAAAAGCGAGGAGGGAGGACCGTCCAAACAGTTCCAAGAGATGCAAAGTCTCTTGACCAGCCAATACGAACAGCGGATTCATGACCTGAAAGAAGTCAATGAGCAGCTGTTTAGCCGCCTAGAAGACGCACACCACACGACGAAGTTGCTGGAGAGCCGATTTGCGGAAAAAGAAGACTGGGAAGCGTTGCTTGAAAGTCGTATTGCGGCGGTGGTGAAAGAGCAACGAGAGGAAGTACGACTCTGGAGAAGCCGAGCTTATCAGGAGCGAGACAAGACTTGGTGGCAGAAGTTGCTCCAGAAGAAGAGTCGGGTAGGGGACGGCAGTAGGAAATAATGCCGAGTCTGGTCGCACCACTGAGTAGCGTGAACTCATGTGATCAATCCTGTCAGTCATTGCCAGTGACTACGGCAATCAGACAGTCTCCAAACATAGCGATCTTCGCCGAAGATGCCCAAACCCGCGAACGGGCAGGGCCGCTGCGTGCCCCATGCGACGGCCAAAAGCGATTCGCCTACTTTGCGGAAATCGCTCTGGATCGTATCGAAGCTGACCTCTAGGCTCGCGTGCATTCTTACATGGAAGACTTAAGAAACCTTGCTAGCAGCTTGAATAGCCTGGATAAATGCAACCGCTCACGTTGGATGGGTCGAAGGCCAGTAGAAATAAATCATCATCGCGGCCTTCCAGGAGTAAACTGTCCCCCGGACGACGGTATTTCCGTCAGATCAGATGCTTCTCTATGAACAGTCGGCCACAGGGTTTGCAAATCGCTTCGACTGGGTTGGTGGCGTAGATTTCTTGTTCGCATTCTGAGCACTGATATTGCAGCACCAACGGTCGCCCGGCGGCCGTGTGCAATAAGTCTCTCGTATCTTCGTCCATGATGTATTTCCTTCCTTGGTGATTGGACGGTAGTAACTGTCGAAACAACAGCCCACGCTATTGACCCAAGGGCTTATTCACGCGGCATCCAACCGAAAGGTTGAAGTTTCGACGGGTTACTACACCCGATCCAGCTTGATTGCCGAACAGGCAGACACTATCGCGAACCTGGATTAGGGACAAGAAGTATTTGCAATTGTTCGGAGAGTTTGCTACCCGTTGCGGATGAGGCTTTATCACGCCAATGGGGGTGAGCGATGACGAGTGAGCAGAGACTCAATCCCTATCAGATCGATGCTATCGATCCCCTTGACCGCAGTACCCCAGCTTTCTTTCGGCGTGACGGCACACCCTATGGAGGAAGCAAGCAAGAGCAATCCGCCGCTTGGTTGAAAGATGAAGGCAATGAGGACCTGCGTTATGTAGCTGACACGATATTGCCCAACGGCGTTTTCATCGATACGCAATGGCACGGTGAAAATTTAGGGTTCGTCCAAGGAAAATCCCTACTGCGCGCATCGTCTTGAGCCACAGAGCGGTAGTGATCACTAAACGACACTGCAATGGAACTGCCGAAACCAACCCAGAGCCATCTTGGCCGGATTAGGGGGGGGCAGGGTACTCCTCGGGAAACTATAATCACTCGCTGTTCAACCAATTAGATTCTTCATCAGGGGGAGGGATGGTATGTCCCAAGAGCACGGCCTCACGCCGCGACAAGTGGAGATTGTGCGGCTGCTCAGTCTCGGCTGCACCGTAAAGGAAACTGCCAGGCTATTGGGTCTGGCCCCGTCCACCGTCGACAATCACAGAGCACGAGCAATGGAGACTTTAGGCACCGATAAGGCTGTCCTCTTGGCTCGTCTGGCCATGTGGTATGGCATCACCACGCCCGAAGAAACGCTCACCCCCGCCGAAAAACGCAAAAGCGGTCGGCCCAACGATGGTTGGAACTAGGCGAGGCCCAAATGCCTGCATAAATGGATGTTAAGTTTTCTGCTTGGCAGTAACATCACTTGTTCACCCCAGTAATGGATTGAACAATCCAGTTATGGCAATAAGAAAACCAACCAAGGAAGCGTACGGGGAATTGCAGCACGCTTACGATTTCTACAATCGGCGGCTGTTTCAGTCGCAGTTGCCAAACTGTTTGATCACCATGCAGCGGCAGCGAGGAGCGTATGGCTATTTCTCAGGCAATCGATGGAAGGCAGCTCGAGCCAAGACGGACGAAATTGCCTTGAACCCCGAGCACTTCCGAGTGGGGCTTCGCGAAACGCTCTCTACGTTGGTGCATGAAATGTGCCACCTGTGGCAACATCACTTTGGCAAACCAGGTCGCCGAGGCTATCACAATCGCGAATGGGCGGAGAAGATGCTGGAGGTCGGCTTGCATCCGTCTTCGACAGGCCAGTCTGGTGGCAAGATGACCGGCGATAGGATGGGAGACTATATTATTAGGAATGATCGTTTCGACGTCGTGACCCGTGAGCTACTCGCCGGTGGCTTCAAGATCACCTGGAACGACAACGCCACCCGCTTGCGAAAGCCAGCCGGCACCAGTGGGGCGGGGGGGTCGGCCACGCTTGTGACCAACACCCGCCAAAAATACCACTGCTCCCAATGTGGGCTCAATGCGTGGGCGAAACCCAACGCCAAACTCGTCTGCGGTGATTGTCAGCGAAAGCTCAAGCCTGTCTGACTTACCGCTCGTTGGCCGGTCCGTCGTTCCGCTCTTGCTTGGGTTGGAGGCGAATCTTTCCTTTTAGTGCCATGTGTTCTGGGATGAACAGTGTCATCCCTTCGCCATTATCGTTGTCGGCGACCAGGTTGGCGATGAAATGGCGGATGTACTTTTTCTCGCCATTCTTCTCGTAGCTGCTGAACGCAACCGCTTCCCAGTCTTGTTTCATGTTAGGTGTGTTCGAGGTACTCATCAGTGACTCCTTGGTTTACTCGGTTAGTGACAAACTTAGCGACTCGAGAATGGCACTGATTCGCACACAAGATCAACAGTTTTTTTCTCCCTATAGCCTAGAGGCTTGAAGCGCGGCAGGGGGTGTGCTACTGATTCGACGTTCAACACAAACTAAGGAGTAACACTATGACTGAGTCTTCAGAGAAAAACCCACCCTACGATACCGCAGAGTATGGCCCGTTTGAGATCGGCATCTGGCGGAAGGCCAACGACCAGGGCCGATATATCTATTCCACCGGCAGGCCCTCCAAGAGCTACTTTGACAAGAAAGCCCAGCAGTGGAAACGCACGTCCACCTTTATCGGACGGGATAATCTGGCGGTATCCAAACTCTACGATCGGGCTGATGATCGGATCGCCGAGCATGAGGAGGCCGACTATCAGTCCCGTAAGGACGCAGTTGACAAGGAAACTACCATCTCCATTGACGACGCGGCGTGACCAACAAGGATCCCGGCCACGGCAAGCGGAAACGTCGCGTGATGAGTCGGCTGTTGGCTCGCTTCCGCATGGCGGCGGCCAACTTGGCTCCCTCGCGGCGTCGGCGGGCAGCTCCGCAGGTGAAACGGAGACTGCGGCGAAGGCCTCGACGCGGCCCACGCTTCGGCCCACGTTGTGGCGGTGCGAGTCGGCAGCGGCGGCGATAGGAAGGCGTGTGGTTCTTACCCGCTGAGAGAGGAGGGGAGCCTCTTCTCAGCAGCTATTCTTGCGATACGGGATCAAGCTACCGCAGCTGCAAATACGTAGGCCCGTTGCTCACTCAGATTCGTCGATTATCCGCTTCGCCGTTGTGGGATGCGAACGCAATATGCGTCTGGCAATACGGACTGCTCGCTGATGTGCTGCATCGCGACGTCGTAGCTGCGAATCCTGCTCAGCTGCTGCACGTAGCACGCGAGCGGTGTCGGCAATGAGCCCAGGAAGATCCAGCGGATCCCACTGCACGCAGCCGCCAATTTGGTCCAGTTCGATGATTGCCAGAAAGTCGTTCCAATCGTCAGCAGTTCCCGGGTACCATGAGGGCTGCGGCGGGACTTTTCGATTTTGGGCGTTCACCCAGCTTAGTTGCAGACGAACCTCAGAGGGGGCTATAGAAAATCCACAACAAGGCGATGATCGAATCGATGCAGCGATTCCGGTACAGCTCTGCTGCTTGACATGACGACAGGAAATCAGGCCAGTCACTACAGTAGCGAATGACCTGACTGCAGCTGCTGTCGACTAATATTCCTATTGCCTATGGTGTGCAGGGACAAACCTGGCGATCCACGGGACGCCTTCCCAGTGCTTGGTGAAAGCACGCAAAGTAGGTGTTGATTCCCTGGCGAGATCGCGGAAAATATCTGCACCCGCCAGCAGTCGACTCGCACACTCCAAGCGTCGACCTGCTGCTCTACACTGCTCCGCTGAGGCAACGATCATGAATCCGCCGGACCAACATCTGCAGGAGCAGTACGACCAGTTGATCCAGCAGATGAATGTCCGCATTGCGGAGCTCGAAGACAGATATGACAACGACGATCCGGTGAACCGCTTGCTGGCGATTCTGCAAGACGACCCGCAGTTGGAAGCCATCGATCAGCAGCTTTGCCGGCTTGAACAGCTTCTTCCTGATTGTCAGCCAGGCGAGTCGGAATCGACCGTGCGTCAATCGATGGGGTCTCAGTCGATGGGGTCTAAGTGACACCGATCCAGCGGGATGGCGTGTTGGAGGACAATCCCGCCGGGTCCCAAGCCTGGGCCCATTCGTAGCCCCAGCCGGTTCCCGGGTCGAGGATGACCGCGAATTCAAAGTAGCCGTTATTGTCAACGGTCGCCCGGTAGTCGAATACGCCGCCGAAAGTGACGATCCAACCCGCCACATCGTCGTCTGGATCAGAGACGTAACCGGTAAATAACCAAGTGTTTCCGGGATACTCTTGGGCCAGGTAATCGGTGATCACGGGCGGCAGATTCTCTCGACCCGCGTCAATCGGAAAGCTTGTCTCCGTCGATAATCCTTGACTGTCAGTGGCGCGTATTGTGACATTCGTCCGCCCCGACACGTTCGCTGCGGCACTCACATTCAAGTCGCCGGTTGCCGGATCAATGGAGAGGTTGTCAAGTACGGTAGGATCGGTGTTTCCGACAACCTCGTAGGTGAGTTGGCTATCGCTATCTTCTGCGTCTTCGAAGACATTATAGAGCGATATCGCTTCATCGACTGCGGGATCTTCTAGCTCAAGATAACTGATTCCCGAGGTGGTGGGGGCGTCGTTGGTTGCCCCGACTGGCTGGCCGACTGGTGCGGTGCTCCCGACGTATCCGTACGTGCTCCACCAGTCAGCCAGGTCAATCAAACCGCTGCCATCGATGTCGTGCAAAGCCGTGTAATTGGCTCCGTTGGTATCCTGTCCATCACGGGCTCGCACAAAGACGTAGTCATAGAAGGTGACATAGGTGTTTTGATCAACGTCACCTGGAACGACGTTGAAAGTAAACTCAAAGTCGCCTCCAGCAGTGCCGTTTCCGGAGGGACCACTGGTGACATTGTCCACCCACTCCCCATCTAAGAGGTTCCCTGCTAGATCGGTCACGGGGTCGAGACCGTCGGCGTCTAAATCGAGCATCAACCGATCAGCGGCAATCACGTCCGCTAAAGTCCACGTTGCCACATGGGTAATCGCGTCATACACAAACCCATCAAATTCGTAGTAGCTGGTGTTGACGCCACTCATGGCCAGATCGGCCGAATCGACATGGACATCCTCACTGAAGGTGATCTTGATTTGATCGATATTCTCCCAAGGCAGGTTGAGCGATTGTGCCGTCGAACCTATGGGAATGGAATACGCCTTGCTCCCCAAGTTCGAGTTGTCCAAGTAGTCCAGGAAACTGCTCGACCAGGCTGTGCTGGCGACCGCAACATCCACGACCGTCGGTGGCGTGACACTGAGTAGCTCCCGAGCTTCCAGGTGTTCGTATCGTAAACACGTTTCCAACTCTGAACGGCGACTTCGGTGGCTGCGGCGAGACGCATACGGCCAAATTGATCCCAATGCCATTGGTAGTTCCCCTACAAGCAAACGGTGGTCCATGCGGACTGCTGCGAATTCGTTTCTCGGAAACTCACAGCAGTCCGCAGGTCTGGTTGCAGAGCCGGGCCGTAGGGGGCGAAAGAAAACTTGCACGAAGGGCAAAAAAAAATGGCGAGCCCGGTAGTGCTGATGCACGGGTCGCTACAGATGTTGACTTCCGAGGAAGCCAACGGTGCGTGCGAAGCTACTCGAAGGGATCAATAAATCGCGGTAGCGAGATGGCGGGATCGATCTTTGCGTCCGACTGTCGGACTAGCTGCTCAAGTTCGGCAAACCGTGGATGATTCCACAGGAGTTCTAGATTCGGATCACCACCAAGTTGCTCCAAATCGATTGCGATTCCAAGCCGCGTTGCGTCCAGTAACATGTCGATCGCGTCCGCTAGAACTCGGGGTTCACTTCTCGACACCGCCACGTACAGCGGCACTGCGACTTGGTAGACTTCCGAATTCCGATGGTTATGCGTGAGCAACCATTGGATCTGCTCCAGTCCATCGCGGGGAACATGGTCGGAGGCAAATTGGTATTTCTGCAGATCGAATCGGGCCAAGTTCAATCGAATGATTGGCGATTGCGGAGCCAACTTGATCGCCTGTTGGTAATGCTCCTCGGCTTGCCGCAACCGTTCCTCGGTCGTCTCAAGCGTACTATTTTGTTCGTAGCTGACCGCCAGGTTGTTGTGGACCGCCGCCGATTCAAATCGGTGCTCCAACGCTCGCTGATACCAGGGGATCGCCAAGCTATGAGGTTTGATCAAGTTGTAACAGTAGCCGGCACCTGCAAAGCTGGCTGGATGGTCTTGCTCGTTTGCTAGGGCGACAAACTGTTGTAAGGCCGTGTCCCATTCCCCCGTGGCAAGATGGATGCGAGCCAGGGCCATCCTTCCCTCCAGAAAACCAGGGTCCGCGTCGACGGCGTTATCGAAGGCAATCCGTGCTTCCTGGACGTGCCCTGCCACTTGCGACTGCACGCCCCTATTGTATTCACGCACGGGGTAGCTGGGTCGCTGCAGGTGCCAGATTCCGGCAGAAATCGCCACGACCGCGGACAGTGCAGCCGTGGCAACGGCTGGCCGCCGATGTGCTCGGAGCCAGCGAATCGCTCGCTTGTCGATGTGCCACTCGCGTTTGAGGGCAGCCTGTAATTCTCCCATCGATTGGAATCGATCATTCGCGTCGTAGGCGAGACAACGTGCGATTGTAGAAGCCAGCGAGTCGTTCACCAGCGGATTAATCGCTGCCAGCGATGGAGTCCCCGCTCGCTGGTTTTCCATCAGCCGTAGTGACGAATCAGGGTTGCCGTGATCCTGATCGCCCACATCGAATGGCAACTTGCCGCTGAGTAGCTGGTAGAGCAGGATGCCCAACGAGTAGACTTCGCTGCGATCGTCACAAGTGGCCTCTGCGAGATCGCCTAGATCTTTCACATGAGCAATTTGTTCCGGAGACATGTAAGGCAGCGTGCCACCACGAACGTCCAGTTTCAGGTCGTCATTGCGGGAGAGATTGAAGTCCAGCAGGATCGGCTCACCATGGGGTGTCAGCAGCACGTTACTCGGCTTCAGATCGCCGTGAAAAATTCCCTGTGCGTGAGCCGACGCGAGGGCGTCCGCCAGCTTGACTGCTATCCGGAGCACGCCGTCGATGTAGGCGTGCTTGCGATGCAGCTCTTCGGCTTCTAGAGATGTCGAGACACTGTCCGAGGGTTGGGTCCGTAGGTTTGCCGCGTGCAAAATAGTGGTGGCCCGCGTGGGGATGCCTAAGGCAAAGCCGTACTCGATCAAGTCGCACAGTGTACTGCGACCTAAGAAGGGGCTACACAGGCAAGTGGCCCTTTGATCCCACTCGGTCTCCACCGAATGGATCGGCATAATATGGTCATGATTCAGCTTGGCGAGCGTTTGACCCTCTTGTAACGACTCGCCGGAGACCTTCAGCACGACCATCCGGTTTGACAGAGAGACTTGGGAACACAAATAGACCCTCGCCAGGGCCCCTCGACCGAGTTCTTCGTGAACTTGATAGTCGCCGATTTGCACGCCCAACGCTGGCCAGAGGATGTCTTGCTGCAGCTGACGCAATTCTGGGTGGTCGCAGAGGTATTCTTCCAGATGCACCTGCCGCACAATCGAACTTTGCAGCCAGTTTCCCAGTTCAGCAAACTGTTTGCCATAGCCTTCAATACTCGTTGTCGAATCTTGACGAAGCTGCTTGAAGTACTCATCAACGGCAAGCTCAATGACATTTTCTCGATCACGACAAAGTTCAGGATGCTCACGAAGGAATGCGACTAAAGTGGTGGGTTCATTCCCGATCGATGCCTCCTGAAATCTCTGTGCAATTGCAGTCAGTGCAGCCATTGGTTCTCGACTGACAGAGGTTTCATCTTTACCCTGGGATCGCGTACTGAAGGACTCGGTCATTTGGGAACAGCGAGAAGCAGCTTCTGGAGCGTACGACGAACCACTCTTTTCTCAACACCGAGTTGGTCAGCGATCGATTGATAGGTTTCACCCTGCAGGCGAAGGGTGATGACTACTTTATCTCGCTCATTGCAATGTGCAAGAATAGCCTGTAAGGCTTCACGGGCCTTGATCGCGTCGCTGGCACTTTCCGTTGGGGCGACGCACAGATCTTGGGCGTACTTCGCTTTCCCGGTTTTCTGATCGACATGGACCGGTGCCGTCATTGGCGACTCTCGCCTTACGTCACGGGCTTGCGTGTGGGTGTAGAGTCGATACCTTTCCAGCACTTTGGTACTGGCCATGCCCGCCAAGTACCCCACGAGCCGTTCCGGCGAATCCAATTGCGCAATCCGCTTCCGGTTCTTAAGCACAGACAGCCAAACAGATTGCAACGTGTCCATCGGGTCAACTTTGGACTGGATTGCCCGAGGCAGATTTCGTTCCACCGTCCTCAGTAGGTTGGAGGCGTACCGCTCAATCAGCTGCTGTAAGGCTTCGTTGGAGCCGCTTGCCACTTGTTCCATTAGCTGAGCGAAGTCGATGTCGGCTGGGGGTCGGTCAGTTGGCATATTTTTGGAGAAAAGTAGGTCCCTAGCGGCATCCGTTTACAACTCAATAGGAGGATGGCAACTCGATCCCCCCAGGTGGCCAGCCAGTGAAGGAATGTATTCATTGCCCTTGAGTATAGGCGATGACTGCCCGTTTTTCATGCACCCAGGCTGTCTGGTGTTCCCAATTACCCGCAGGCAGCTGGGACGAAACTAAATCGGTCGACTGCCCGCTGGCAGCCGCGAATTTTTTTCCGAGCCTCAGATGGCAGTCGACGACCGCTGGCCTAGCCCCATTCAGATCGTTTTGGTGCAGCATCGACGGTTGGATTGCCTAGGAATCGCCAGTCTGATTAGTAGGTCAACGAAGCTGGACCTGCTAGACTGCTCGACCGATTTGCAAGGGTTTGTCGCACTGTCTGATCGACATCGTCCCGATGTTGCCATGGTGGACGTGCGATTTCCCAGCCGGGCTTCTTTTGAAGCGGCCGCGGGCCTGCGGCAATCTGGTGTGGTTGCCAGTGTCATGTTCTTGGACGATGAAGTCTGTTTGGCCAACGCGAATCGAGCCCTGCAAGTTTCTCGCTCGGGGTACTACTCCAAGCTAGCCAGTTTCGCAGAAATTGAAGCCGCCTTGGTGCAGCTGCAACAGGGAGAAACTGCCTTCGATCCTCGGCTTCAGCACGAGCCTCCACGAGACGGCAACTCGTCTGCTCGACTGCGGCGGATCGATTCGTCGATTCTCGCCGGACTCACCGACCGAGAACTCGACGTGATGAGGCTGCTGGCGTTGGGATATCCCGCTCGCCAAGTCGCCACCCAGCTTCATCTGACCGAGAGTGCTGTGGAAAACTTAGCACTACGCATTAGACGAAAACTGGGCGTCTCGAACGTCAGTCAGCTGACCAGGGTCGCGATGCAGCAAGGGCTCATTGATTGACCCCCCCTTGCCACTGGTCGAACGGACGTCGACCTCGTCTGGCCGCCAAAAGGCTAATTGCCACGCTGCTCGACCAAATGGTGGCCGGTTCAGGAACCGGCAACACTTCAATCGTGGCCAGGACGCGAGAGCCTACACTGCTGCCCATAGCCCCATTCTCAAAGGGCATCGCGTCCATCGGATTGAAGATCAGCTGCGAGGCCCACGATGAAGTTCCCACAGGTTGGGTGCCGAAAGGGGCGAGCACCAATTGAAACGCTCCCGCTGCGTCGCTTGAGACGTCGAACAGAAGATCAACCACGTTCTTTGGTTCCCCAGCTCGCAGCGGTACGCCGGTCGGGGCCAGGATGTTCGCAGCCGAGACATCGATTGTGTTGGGGGACGGTGTCTGGGGTAAAGGAGGGAAAGCCAGTGGTGGGGAAGTGCCAGCGAACAAGGAGTCGCTCGGCTCCGTGGCAGCCGCAAAGCCAATCGTACCGACCGCTTCGACTGTCGGAATGATTTGCAAACCAAGCTGCCAAACAAATACTGCGGGCGTTTGGTCAGCAGACGTATTCTCAAGCAGGATCGTGACTGCCGGGCTGTTGGCGTCTCCTTGGAGGTGGGTGACGACCGCCTGCGACGCGGCCACACTCACGGTGGTGGCCTCCGTGGGAAGGGCAAGAAATAAGTGGTAAAGCAAGCTGGAGTAGAAGAGTAATAGACGCATGGTGTCCTCTTGAAACAAGAAAGGGAAGGCAGATACCGATTCAAGAGCTAGCCTGCAGCATCGATCGGTTTTACCGCTGCTACTATGCTTAGCCACGGAGAGGTGAATCTACAGGCAAGCGAGAATCCGAGGCTGATTGGATTGCAGGCTAGCTGGATTCATTAGCAAATCGTTGTCGTCGCGACATCCCTTAGCATAGAAAGCAACTGGCAAGAAGAATGCCCCACGTTAGTCGTGTTGGAGGTCAAGCAGACCGCGATGCCCAACACGACGTGGTTGATTCCTAACACCGTTTTCTGTTGGTGATTAGGCTAGCCCGGGGATCCCCGGAATGCAATCAAATCTCTCCCGCGAACTTCCGACTTTCTCACGAAACTCCGAAAAACTACGGTGATTTGTCTGGCTCCGCTCCCAGATCGGCGCGATGTCCCAAGTAATAATGCGTTCGATCCTCGATGTCATAGCTGGTAAATCGCACCGAGCCATCGCACATCGCCATATGGCAGCCGCCCGGATGAGCACTGCCGAAGCGTAATTCACCACGTGACGTTATTAGTCGCCTGCTCGTGTCTTGCAGGGGCACCAGATCAAGCCTCGTGAATCTGTGTAAGTCTGAGGCGTAACCACTGTAGAGGGTTTCATTGTCGCCGAGCGATTCTCCATCTGCATAGTGGTCAGGATTCAGGAACTTCTCGCCCAATAGATACGTGTGACTCAAGCCATCTTCGACCTGACTTGCTTGTGCACCAAATCTAAGGTGACTGATGCCGGTGGACAGCTGGGCATTCGGCCAGTCGGTAGCCGAATCGTCGCCCTGCTCCAAATCCACGGGGCCAGGATGGAAGAAGACGTGCGACGCCCCGCCGTTAATGGCGTAGTCACCGCGAGCCGCCATCTCGATTCTGCCAGCTGGCTTCGGTTCTGCCAGATACGCTTGACTGGGACTCACTGGCCACGTCGAGCAACTTCGCCGCGTCGTGCAGTTAAACAAACAGATGGGCGTTGTAAGCCGTCGTGCGTATCGCTGACCGGCGTTTGGATCAGTTGGACTGCCACCCAGAGCGTGAAGGTCACCGAGTTCCAGATAGGGGAGTGTGTTGTAAACCCACCCGCCCGGCTGTTTTGCCTGACTTCCGCGGCCCGCGATCCCCACCCACTCGTGTCCCCATCCGCCGTATGGGAAGTAACCTCGCGTTTCTTCGTGATGGAGCACACCCAAGGAAATCTGCTTCAAGTGACTCTTGCATTGGGCTTGTCGGGCGGACTCACGTGCGGCTTGGATGGCGGGCAGGAGTAGGGAAATCAGCACCCCCACGATGGCAATCACCACGAGCAGCTCGACGAGCGTGAAGCCGGATACTTTGACGGTTTGTCGATGGTAGATCATCCCGAGAGCACTCCAGGCAAGCCTTCCAACTGGGCGTCTTCCGCGACGACTTCCGGTCACGATCACTTGCCGGCTCGCATGGAGGCTAAATGGTGCGGCGTTCCGTCGTATTCGATTTGGCGATAGGAAGCATGCAATGGTAGTATAGCAAACTCATTTTCCAGAGTCCGTACCTTAGGCACACTTGAAGGGTGGTCTGGTGCGAGCAGTTTTTCGGCGGGCCGAGGGCTTGAGTGACGGCCTCGCCATGCCCTAAATCCTGGTTTTCGCAACATCCGGTGGTCACGACTCATGGCAGGCAAGCCTCAGGCTTGAATTTGATCGGTATGAAAGTTTCTCGGATCGCTCGACTCCTGAAATTGTTGCAGATTCTTCAGTCTGGCCAAGGACGGAATGCAGCCGCCCTCGCGGGCCTCTGTGGCGTCAGTCGCCGGACGGTGTTTCGAGACTTGGAAATGCTCAAGAGCGTGGGGGTACCTCTTGAATTCGATAACGTCCGTCAGCGATATTCGATCGAGAGTTCTTACTTTCTGCCACCGACTAACCTCATGGAAGAGGAGGCTTTGGCGGTGCTTACGTTGGCGAGCCGGTTAGGATCGACCATGGGCCTGCCGTTTTTTCACTCAGCCACTCAGGCCGCAGAGAAAATCGAAAACAGTCTTCCCAGCAGCCTCCGCAAAGCGGTGGAAAGCTCTGCCCGCTCGATCGACATCCGCCTACCGCCAATCAATTCGCTTGAGGGCAAAGAGGACTGCTACCGTCAGCTACGCAAGTCAATCGCCGCCAAGCGAGTCGTGCGTATGAAGTATGATGGCCTCACGGGTTCTCCGCAGATCAGCACCAAATTGCGGCCCTACCAAATCGTCTTTCAGCGACGAAGTTGGTACGTTATCGGTCGCAGTTCGCTCCACAGTGCAGTGAAGACGTTTAATCTAGGCGGCATTGTTTCACTGAAACCACTGCGGGAAAAGTACCGCGTCCCACGCGGTTTTAGCCTGGAAAGATACCTCGGCAACGCTTGGAATATGTTGCCGACCGACGGACCGGACCACCACGTTGTGATCAGGTTTCTCCCACTCGTGGCACGGCATGTCGCTCAAGTCCACTGGCACAACACGCAAGAGACGGAACTGCTGCCAGACGGTTGCTTGGAGTTTCGAGTGAGCGTTTCCAGTCTGGAGGAAATCGTCTGGTGGGTTTTGGGTTACGGGGACTTGGCTGAAGTCATCCAGCCGAGTCGACTGCGGCAGATTGTGGCCGCTCGGGTGAATCAGATGCAACGAATCTACCGTGAACCCAAAGCCTCGCACGCGGTTTAAGTACTGCTGCAGAGCTCGCGTTTCCAGCTCCTGGGAGCACTTGGAGCAGGGGGGAGCGATTCGCCTTTAGTCGGCCTAGAGCAATCTTGGCTCATGGAGCCAAGAGCAAACCCCGCAGCCGAGGAAGTCCTGACTACGGGGCGGTGCTTGGCCGTGACACGGGGCAGCGGGTCACGAGGTGCTATAGAGGACTTATCGAAATCTGGAGTCAAAACCCCAATTCAAATCTCCTATTGGCCGGTCGTAGCGGATTTGCGGATGGATGCTGTATCGCGGATTGATACGCGATTAATGGTGAGATTCGCTAGTGCCGACCGCTCAGCGGTCATCACCCCGATTGTCATCGAGGGGATCCTCGTGGGACCGTTGAGTGGTTTTCGCCTCCAAAGGCGACGCTTGGCCTAACCGTGACCCACGGACCAGCTATCACCGGAATCGGTCATGGTGACCGACTTCGTCCGGCAGTGCGGCCCTGTCAATCGACGATTGTGGCCACCGGCCGATGATCGCTAGTGGCATCGGAATCCGGAAAATCACCGTCTCGAACAATCACCCGTGACTGGATCGTACGATTGTCGAATCCGGCAACAAAGGCGAAGTCCAGCATCGAATCAGGATAGTTGTCCCTGCCATCACTATCCCGGTCAGACCAATTCGTGTCGATGAGCGGTTCTGGCCTCGGCCACTTCCATCGCGAACCACGGCTGGTAAAGTGCTCCCATGCCTTGTTGCCGCGTTGGTTGGCGAAATCGTAGTCGAAGTTAAAGTCACCGGTGGCGATCACCGGTCGCTCAACCGACGACACCCATTCACGCAGTCCATTCGCCTGTTCCTGACGAAAGCGAGCGTCACCACGTGCCAGATGGACGGTCATCAGAAAGAACTCTTCGCCGCTGGCTCTGTCCCTCAGCAGTAACACGAGGGGCGAGCGATGACGCCACGTGTTCAACGAGCTTTCCTGGAAGTGAAATAGCTCACGTGCCTCTAGCAGCAAGAATCGCTCAGCGTCGTACGCGATCAGCAAACGATCACTGCGGCCCGTATGACTAGCAAGGTAGCGATAGCCTTTGCCGAATGCTTCGCGGATACCACCGGTGATACGTCCAATCTCTGGCCCATCGACTTCCTGCAGGCAGTAGGCGTCGTATCTGCCCAGCTCGCGTAGCTGATCAACAATGATTGCCGGATCGCTGCCCCCGGACTCGATGTTCCATGAGAGGATTCGCATCGGTTCAGCGAAGGAACGGTTGGAGATAGCAAGCACGATAACGGCGGCAAAGAGTAGGGAATTTCTCATCCAAGCATGATAGCCGCTGCACGGCAGGTAACGCTACGTGTCGACCCTAGAGTCCTCAATGCTCCCGAAGTCTTCGCGTGAATCGCATGAGTAGCTCGACCCACCTATCGCCTTGGACTGAGGCCAAGTTGCCGCCACGATTGGACGGTCAGCGACGTCTGAGGCTAGAATAGGCGACATGAGCCGTGCCCTTCTGATCGTTCTTGTGTTGGCATCGACAGCCCGAGCGTGGTCAGAATCTGGTCACCACATTGTCGCACTGCTTGCTTACGATCGGCTCCAAGGTGCTGAACAGACCGCACTGGTTACCCTACTCGAATCCCACCCACGTTACGCAGAAGACTTCCAGCCGCCAGAAAAGATTGCCAATAGGACTCGTTGGCGAGTGGGTGTGTTGGGCTACTGGCCAGACATCGCACGCCATCAACCGGCATATAACCGTCCCAAGTGGCACTACCACCTGGGTGCCAACTTCGTGATTGGTGACCGGTCGAAGGTCAAAGTTCCCGCCCAGGCCTGGCAGCTTCCTGAGTTCGCCACGCTGGACACCAAGGATCTCCACATCGCCCAGGCGATCAAGCTGTGCTTCAGGGTAGCTTCCGATAAGTCACAGTCTGCCAGCGATCGAGCGATTGCCCTGTCTTGGGTCGCCCACTTAGTAGGTGATGCCCACCAGCCTTGCCACTCCGGTAGCCTGTACGCGGAGTCGGTTTTTCCGGATGGCGATCGCGGTGCCAACACCATCAAAGTCAAGCAAAGTGGCAACCTGCATGCTCTGTGGGATGGCTTGCTAGGCGGGCGGGTAGAGGAAGGTGACGTCAATCGCCGACTGGCTTCCATCGCCACCGATGATGCACTGCACGAACTGGCTACTCGCGCAGACGACCCGGAAGTTGTCTTGCCCGGAGTGTGGCTCGACGAGAGCGAAAGATATGCACTACTGTGCGTCTACAGCAAAGAGGTGCTCCAGACTGTCAAAGCAGTTCAGCGTGGACTGACTGAGGAAATGCCCGTAATCAATCTTTCGGACAAGTACCTCGAAATCGCAGGACGAGTAGCACGCATGCGAGCCTACCAAGCCGGAATCCGGCTCGCCAAGCTCTGGCGAGCGATTCTTCAGGACTGACGCGGTCCAAATAGAGTCAGTTGCGTCTGAGGTAGTAGTTGCCCAGACAGATCCACACGTACGCGGTCATGGCCACCATCGCCCAAACGATTGGCCGTTGTCCAAGGATGTTCGGGCTGCCAAAGAGCTGCAGACTACAGAGTATCACCACCCAAGCCAGCAGGATCAGCTGCCAGACAAAGCCGTTGATATTCTTGATCGGCTTCATGGCCTCGACGATCGGTTCGTTCCGTCCGACCGCCAGTACGATCGCGGAGAAAAACCATAAGACTGAGGCATAGGCAAGGAAATTGGCCATCGGAGTACTCTAATGAGTGTTTGGAACTTGCTTCACTTCGCTAATCGCGTCCCGCAGAAACGCGAGCCAGGCTCGATTTCCGGCTCCATTGAGGTGTATCCCATCACCGACGTGGAACTGTTGATCGAGCTTACCGTCGCCGTCCACATCCAAGACGCCAGCACAGTCGACGTAGTGAACACTCGAATAATCCGCAGTAAGCAATTCTAGCCGTGTGTTAAAGTCGCTTCTCCATGTCGTGAGCGTCTCACTCGTTTTTTCGGCCCGGTCGTCGACCGGAAGGATGGCGGAAGCGATCACGGGACATTCTGCGGGAAGTTGATCGAGCACCTGTCGGTAGTGGTCAGCGGCTCTGTCCAGACTCCAATAGGCACCATCGTTCACACCAATTGCCAGTACGACGCACGATGCACGTTCGATTGCTGGCAAGTAACTGGAAAGTCGCTCCAGTACTCCGTGCGTAGTGTCACTCGCTATTCCGTAGTTGACGGCCAAAGGAGCGGCAGCGGAGACGCAAGCGCCTTGCGTGAGGCTGTCGCCAAGGAAGATCGTCGCACCGTCGGGCACCGACTCGATCCCCCGCTGATGCAACCGCAGGGTGCGATCGTGGAATGGGCTCTGAACGACCGGTGCCCTTTTTTGGCCCGATATTCGCTTGCCAAGTTTTCCGAGAAAATCCGACTTTGCGAGCATCACACCGCAGCGGCCGTGAATAAAAACAAGATAGGCGATCGCTAGGAACTTCATCGAATACCTTCCACCGATGTCCGCATCGGCACAAATCGTGGCTTCTCCCGCAACCGCATGTTAGCATCTCAATGACAGGGCTCGCAAATCTGCCTAGCCCCAGGAACATCCACTAGGGGCCACGGTGAAGAAACTGTATCTGCAACAGCTGGAGACACGGGACCTCTTGGCCGTCCTGCGTCTGGCAGCCTGGAATACGCTCAATAACCCCAACGACGCGGTAGAGGACGCGGACTACTCAGTCGTCCTGGAAGCGATCGGTAACGAAACGGTCGTAGGCAATACCAAACGCGTTGACATCCTTGCCTTGCAGGAAACCGACCTGCCTGGCTCGGGAGGCGATTCCGCCGGTCGCATCGAAAACGTCCTCGATTTGCTCTACCCGTCCACCGACTATGCCTCGATTGTCAGCAGCGTCGATAGTGGTGGTGACGCGACGGGATTTGTGTATGACACCTCGACGGTGTCGCTGCTCAGTTCTGAAGAGATTGCTCCGGCTTCGCTGACGCATACCATCCTGCGAGGTGAGTTTCGACCGGCCGATACCTCCGGCGAAAGCGACTTCTTTGTCTATTCGGTGCATTTGAAGTCCGGCACCGGTGGTGCGGACGCGACGACTCGCGGTGCTGAGGCGGCCATCCTGCGCAATGACGCAGACTCGCTCGGCGAAGGGGCTGCGATTCTGATGGTCGGTGACTTCAATATGCAGGACAGTTTCGAGGCAGCTCACACGAATCTCACGGCCAGTGGTGCTGGGCAATTGCGAGACGTTGCCGATGCCCCCGGAGACTGGTCGCAGAACATCGCGTTCAAGAGTCTGCACACGCAGAACCCTCGCAATGCCATGGACGACCGGTTTGACCTGCAGTTTGCCACTGGCGAGTTTTACGACGATGTGGGCATTGAATATGTCGCTGGCTCCTATCGAGTATTCGGCAACGACGGCTCCCATACCTTCGATGACTCAATCCGGACCGGAAGCGGGGCGAGTGCCTTGGTGCTCGACTCGCTCGCCAACGCCAGTGATCATCTGCCGGTGATTGCCGACTATGAGACGATTCCCTCGGTGCCGTTGGTGAGAATCCGTGACACGGGCGATTCGACCAAGGTCGTCGAGGGCGGGGACTACGATACCTACCAGGTCGTACTCGACACCGTGCCTACACAGAACGTCACCGTGACCGTTTCGCCAGACAGCGAACTGACCACCAACGTAAACCAGCTCGTATTTACCCCCGGCAATGCCCTCACGCCGCAGACGATCGTTATCGACGCCTTCGATGATCTCGATGGCGAAGGCGACCACAGCGGACTGATATCTCATGCCGTGGCGAGCATGGATGCCGACTACCATGGCATTCTCACCGAGAGCGTAGCGGTGGATATCGTCGACGATGATGCACCCGTGATCGTGATCAATGAACTCGACGCGGATACATTAGGAAACGACCAGTTAGAGTTTGTAGAACTGTACGATGGCGGTGTGGGGAACGTCTCGCTCTCTGGTAAGACGCTAGTGTTCTTCAATGGCAGCTCGGATACCGCGTATGCGACGTTCGATCTGACTGGACAATCGACCGACGCGAACGGATTTCTGCTGCTGGGTAACGCTGCGGTTCCAGATGTCGACGTTGTGTTTAATGACGCCCTGCTGCAAAACGGGGCGGACGCGGTTGCGTTGTACGAGGGTTCGTTTCCAGTGGGTGCTTCCGTGACCACCGCGAACCTGCTTGACGCGATTGTGTACGACACGAACGATGGCGACGATGCGGGATTGCTAGTCCTCCTCGAACCTGGTCAGCCACAAATTAACGAGGATGAGAACGGCAACAAGGACTTCGATTCGCTCTCGCGTGTACCCGACGGTGGGCCAACGAGGCGTACCGACGGCTATGCGTTGCAGCTGCCCACGCCGGGTGCTTTGAATGCTCCTCCTGAGGCTGGCGTGCTCATCTTGCAGAGTGGTACTCGGGTCGACATCTCGGAAGCGGGCACTACGGATAGCTACCAGCTTGCGTTAGATACCATCCCGACAGAAAGCGTGTTTATCACGGTCGATCCTGACGATCAGTCTGATCTGGGGAGCGGTCCAGGGGTGGCAATCGTACTGACGTTTACTCCAGCTGATGCACTGATTCCACAGATTGTCAGTGTCACTGCGATCGACGACGACGACCTCGAAGGTGACCATGCATCGGTCATCACGCATACTGCGACCAGTCTCGACACAACTTATGACGGACTCTTGATTGGCACTGTCGTTGCAAGTGTGCTCGACGACGAAGTGGCCATTCCACCGTCGATCGTGATCAGCGAGATCATGTACAACCCGGATTCTGAGGAAACCGAGCCGGGCATTGCCGAGTGGATCGAGATCGTCAACACCGGCTCCAGTCAGGTCGACATCGGCGGCTGGCGGTTCGATGACGAAGATGCCGCAACGTGGGGTGCTATTCCTCAAGGTACTTTGCTGGATCCAAATCAAGTGGCGGTGTTTTTCGATGAGGAATTCGTTGACGCCACCACCTTCAGAGATGCGTGGTTGATTCCAGCTTCGGTGGTGGTCGCCGGGCTCCCATGGGGTGGACTTGCCAACTCTCCCGATAATACCAACGAGGTGTTGGAGCTCCTGAACGAATTCGGCATTCAGATGGATCTGGTGAACTACGATGATGCAAATCCTTGGCCGACAGACAGTCCGGACGGGCCGAGCATCTACCTCACCGACTTGCTCGCGGACAACAACGAAGGAAGCAACTGGGCCAGGTCTTCGGTCAATGTCGGTGGCGGATCACAACCAATTGGCGGCAACTTCAGCTCGTCAGACGTTGGGTCTCCCGGCACCGTTCCGGCGTCTGCGGACTTCGACGGAGATCAAGACATTGACGGGATGGATTTTCTCTTATGGCAGCGGGGGTTTGGGGAGGTGACTGCCGTGAAGATCGATGGTGATGCAAACAACGATCAGTTGGTAGATGATGCTGATCTAGCCGTCTGGTCGGCAAGCTACCCGACCGTTGCAGCGCTTGAAGTTGCTGGCTTAGCGGAGCTGGCTGCTGCCTACTTGGCGGAGATGGAGAGCCAGTCTAAAGAAGAGGAGAGGGCACGGGTCTTTGATGATCTGGTTCCCTCTATAGTTTAGGCGTATTCAATCACTTCCTAGTCGGATTCCCGAGGGCGATAGGAACCAGAGAGACTTTGTCGATCTGACAATCCGCTGCACGATGAGGTTTCCGTAGCCTCTTACGTGGATCGTGATGGCTCAGGTGCACTTCTTGTATCCAACTAGAGATTTTGCTTGCCATCTGTGAGAGTTTCGGGCACCCTGCCTCCATTTCCTAACGAAAAGGAGCAGCAGCGATGGCAAGCAAATCCAAACCACGTCGCGATATCTATCAAGAGGTGACCGATCGCGTCCTAGAAATTCTACGGCGTGGCACGGTGCCCTGGCACAATCCCATTAGACCGCGTAACGGCGGTGATGGTTGGCCCAAGAATCTGGCTAGCTCGAAAAGGTATCGCGGCATCAATATCTTCCTGTTGGCGTTCATGACGTGGCATGCTGGTTACGGCAGTGACTATTGGGTCACGTTCAAACAGGCTCAGGAGTTGGGCGGCAACGTGATAAAGGGTGAGAAGAGTTCTCTGGTTACGTTCTGGAAGCTCTACGAGAAAACAGACATAGAGACCGGCGAGGAAGTCACGCTCCCGTGCTTGAAGCACTATAACGTGTTCAATGTTGAGCAGTGCGAAGGCTTGCCTATTCCCGACACTATGGAGTTTGAGCCGCTCGAGTTTTCGCCGATCGCGGCGGCGGAGCGGATCATGGCAGGCTATCCCAACTCGCCGACCATCAAGATCGCAGGCAATAAGGCCAGTTACTCCCCCTCATCCGACACGATTCAGATCGCTCCTGCCGAGCAATTCGCTAGCCGCGAAAGCTACTATGCGACGTTGTTTCATGAGGCGGTGCATTCGACTGGACATGAACTGCGTTTGAACCGAGGTATAGACGCTCTGTCTCCCTTTGGGAGTCCTGATTACGGCAAAGAGGAGCTGGTTGCCGAAATGGGAGCAGCGTTTCTCAATGCCACAGCGGGCATCATTGACCCGACCCTTGAGCAATCGGCTGCGTACATCGAACACTGGCAGAAAAAAATCAGAGCCGACAAACGCCTGGTAGTGAGTGCGGCCGCCAATGCCCAAAAAGCGGCGGATCATATTTTGGGAACAACCTGGCATGATCAGGAGCCTTCCCCGAAACGAACATAATTGCCGGATATCAGACGATGGGAATGCGCGGCGGCAATGAAAAATCAACTAAAAGTACATTCGGTACGAAGTAGTGTGTATCTCTAGAGGGTATCTACGCTAGCATCTCGCACGTTTCTATTGGCTCGATCAATGGTGAGCAGGTCACTAAAGCGTTATGCAGCGAAGCCCTAGTGAAACCACAGCAGCCACCCATTCCAGATGAGCCAAATGGACGAAGACACTAGTTGCTAATACAGGCGACTGTGTTAGGATCAACGCGTAGTCGCTTGGTTTGTTTTGAGATTTGCCTTTACTTGATGTCAAACACTACCTGAAGAGATGCGTAGTTGTCTTGACAGGAATTCCAGGGAGCACTCGTCGATGCGTAGCCACCCTTCTTGTTGGAACAGGACATTTGCTAGGCTTGGCTTCTCCCGAAAAAACAGGAGTAAAGCAAAGAATAGAAGTGTCTATTCTCTTCGCAGTAATCTAAGGTTTGAGTGCTTGGAAGATCGCCGCGTACTGAGTGCAAACGCTTTGGCTCTGGAAGAATTCGGGGCGTTGTCCTCAACAGAGGGTGCTGTTGCAGCTGACTCAATAGACGCTATTGCTTGGAGCTTTGAGTCTGCAGATGTTGTGGCAAACGAATGGATAGTGCAGTTTGATGAGAACTATCTGGCCACCCTATTGCCAAACGACGTACCGTTGCAGGACGTCCAAGGTTCTTTCAGCTATCAAGACTTGGGGTTCTCGGATTTTGGAATCTTGCGAGATCTTCAAGTCGATAGCCAGGAATTTGAAGCAATTGCTATTAACCATCCTGGCATTCGATCGATCGAGCCCAATTATCGGGTGCACTTAGACGTAATACCGAATGACCCAGGTTTTGGAAATGTAGATACTGATCCTGACCCTTCAATCGTAGACATAGACAATGATGGCCTGTGGGGACTTCATAACGAAAAACAGGACCTATTGCATTCATGGGACTCGGCAAATGAAGTGTTCGTCGTTTCTGACGGCACCGCAGGTACTGCAGATCCAAACATTGATGCAGATATCGACGCACCTGAAGCTTGGGACATTACAACAGGTTCTTCTAGTGTTGTCGTTGGAGTAATCGACACAGGTATCGACTACACACACCCTGATCTGTATCTGAATGTTTGGATCAATCAGGACGAAATACCAAGTACATTCATGTCGTCCCTTGCCGATATCGACGGTGACGGGCTAATTACCTTCAGGGACTTGAATGACGTTGCCAATTGGAATTCAAGCAATCCGTTCGTTAGCGACCTGAACTTGAATGGTTACATTGATGCTGGAGATCTCCTGGGAAAACCGGATCTAGCTGATCCGACTTACGATATTCAAACAGCGTGGGAAGATGGAATCGATGGAGACGTCAGCAGCGGCACTGGTAATGGCCGAACGGACGATCTAGTAGGTTGGGACTTTGCTGACGACGACAACGATCCTTTTGATATTCAATATCACGGCACGCATGTAGCCGGAACCATCGGTGCAGTTGGCGATAACGGCGAAGGCGTCGTTGGAGTCAGTTGGAACGTACAGTTAATGCCTCTCAAATTCTTCTTTGTTGACGACAACAACACCGCGACTTCGACGGATGACGAACTCAGTGGTGATCTGGCAGGTGCTGTAGAAGCGATTAGCTACGCGACTTCGATGAAGGCTGATCATGGCGTGAACATCAGGGC
>JBCDBK010000023.1:0-58205 GCA_039184115.1 Planctomycetota bacterium
CGTCACTTTGGAGCAAGCCGCCAATCTTGTGATTTCTGGCACGGCAGGTCCCGTGATTGCTCCGGGTAATCTTGGGGCGGCGTCGGTTTCTTTTCCGGTGAACAGCCGGACGGACACGCTGCCGACAACTTTTGAATATGATCCGAGCGATTTTTTGGGCAACTTTGCGGGCACCATCGAGCACTCGGGCAGCGTGTTGTTCAATTCCGACGCGATCGAAGTGGGCGACTTTACGATTGGATTCGATGTTGCCCGAGCTGCTGGGCAAGCAAGCGGTTTCTTCGTCGAAAGCACGGTCGGCATTCAGGAAATCCTATTCGACATCGCCAATCCCGCCGTCGATGCGACTGATAACGATCTGGAAATCGGTGCTGACTTGCTCGTGTCGCCTGAGTTTGCCCAGGTGCTGATTGACGTATCGCTTACGTCGAGCAATCTAACGGGTGCCGACGTGGGAGATGCTCTGGTTCAGGCGACCGTACCCGAGCCGACCAGCGGCTGCTTGGCCGCGATCGCCATGGCGAGTTGGGCCGTGCGGCGGAAGCGTGTGGCTGTCGACTGCTAAGTGACTCTCGCGTTTGGTGGGTTGCAGCTGGTCGGCGTATATTCTTACCCCGATGCGATCGGCCTCTGCAACTCGCCGCCGCGATTTGGCCAACGAGCCATCGATTCCGACGCCGTCGTCAACTCTTATGCTCACTGCTACAATGGGCACATGCCCACCCAGACTGAAGCCGAGCAGCAATCAATTGGCGACAGTCCTCTGGCGAGTCAGCCGCTAGTAGCCGCCGACCCATCGATCCTAAGCGGCACGTCGCGGCGCGTAAATTTCGGCTTGATGGCGGCGTATCAGATCATTTTGCGGACTGGGTGGATCTTCAAAACTGAGAGCATCATTATGCCCGCGGTGCTCGACACGATTGGCGGTCCGGGATGGTTGCGGGGATGTTTGCCAGCGCTCAATCGCTTCGGTCAGAGCGTTCCCCCAATGCTGGCTTCGGCGAAGATTAACGCCGCGTCGAAGAAGAAGTTGGTGCTTGCGTCCAGCACGCTGATCATGGGACTCTCATTTCTGGCATTGGCTGCATTGTGGTGGTCGGGCGTACGAGCATCCAGCGGCCAAGTTCCATGGTGGATGCCTTACGCTTTTCTAGCGATTTACGCAGTGTTCTTTATCAGCACCGGAATCAATCAGCTGACTTTCGGCACCCTTACCGGAAAGCTGATTGCGGTCGATCGTCGAGGGCGACTTATGCTCTTTGCCAGTGCTGTTGGGACAGCGAGCGCCGTTGCTTGCGCACTCGCTGTGCTACCGCACTGGCTGAAATCGGGAGGCGGCCGTTTTACGGCAATCTTTGCCGTCACTGGCGGACTGTTTGTTCTCGCTGCGTCTGTCATTCTTCTAATTCGCGAGGGCGTGGATCGATTTGATCAGCCCAAGTTAGATTTCCGTGGACTGGTTCGTTCCGCTGCGCTGGCGCTGGTCGAGGATAAGAACTTACGACGCATTGCAATGGTTAGCGCTTTGTTTGGGATGTCGCTCACTCTCTTTCCTCACTATCAGGCACTTGGCAGACAACGCCTTGGCCTAGGATTTGACGCACTAATCCCCTGGGTGATAGCCCAAAACATCGGCGTCGCGGTGTTTAGCATTCCGGCCGGTTGGTTGGCTGATCGATCGGGTAATCGTGTGGTGCTGCGTTGCTTGATGAGTGTGGTTTGCATTGTTCCTTTGATCGCGTTGGCAATTTCGCATTGGGGAGAGCAGGCGGGAATCGGCTTCACTTTGGTGTTTTTTCTGATCGGTGCCACGCCTGTGACGATTCGTACGGTCACCAACTACTGCCTAGAGCTCGCGTCACGTGAAGAGCATTCACGCTATCTGAGCACGTTGGGCCTTTGCACGGCTGGGCCAGCGATTTTTTCGGCGCCTCTGGTCGGCTTCCTTATCGACCGCCTGGGATTCGACTACGTGTTTCTTATGGTTGAACTGTTTATGGTCGTTGGATGGTGGCTGACGCTTCGCATCGTCGAGCCGCGTCTGACAACGGGGTAGCGCTACCTCGAGTGCTAGCACTCGAACCGATATTGACCCAATCAGAGGATTGGGACAAATTCACGCCATCAAAGCGAGGCTTGTGCTCGCGGCAGATTCTGTTGCGTGGCGAACGCCAACTCCAAATTGACCCAGCGATTCTCCCTATTCTTGTGCAAACGGAGGTGCACCTATGAAACGAGACCTCGATCTAGCGCGGCAACTGCTGCTCGACATTGAAAACCGCGGCACGGACTGCTCGGTGAGTGTCTTGCGTTCCGGAACGAATCATCAGTCGGAAGAACAAGTCCGACACCATCTTCGCCTGCTAATCGATGCGGGGCTCTTGAAGGAAATTGACCGTACTAGCGCTGGCGTTCCTTGCGTGCGGCTCACGCACGATGGTCACGAGCTGCTTGAGCTGGCTCGTAGCGAGTCGCGCTGGCGCGAAGCGAAGTACGCCTGCCAAGAACGAATCGGCGGACTGTCATTGTCAGTGATTCGCGGCGTCCTACTGCGTTGGGCTATTGCCACGACAGCGAGACCACCTCGGTATCAGCGTGTGCCTGTCGCACGGCGTTATCGCTACGAAGACGAATTGCCACGCGAGCGAGCTGCGTATCGTGTCGAACCTTATCCCGCAACAGAGCGACTCGTGGAACGAGACTACTGGGAAGACGACGTCTTGCGTTACGACAACGTCCGCTACGCGAGTCCCCGCCCCGAGTTTGACGGTTATCGCGATCGTTATGCACGCTATGGTGTTGACCTTGATGGCGATGGCAGAGTTGACGTCGAAGTCGACTCGGCGTTGCCGGGGTATCTGATTTAGCAATGATCGGATTGAGCGATCCACTCGCCTAGCGAGTAGCCGCAATTGAAAATGTTTTTCCAGGGTGCCGCCTCCGAGCGGCACCCTTTTTTGTTTATAGTTATGGCATGCGACGGCGGATTGCAATTGTCGGTTCTGGGATTAGCGGTGCCCTGTGCGCGCGACTACTGGCAACCAAGCACGAAGTGGTGCTGCTGGAAGCCGACGACACGGTAGGAGGACACGCACACACCGTCGACGTCGATGCTTTTGGCCAAAGCTGGCCCGTCGACACCGGCTTTATGGTGTTCAATGATCGCACGTACCCCAACTTCGTTCGCATGTTGGAGCTGCTGGGCATCGAGTCGCGTAACAGCGACATGAGCTTTAGTGTTCACTGCCAACGGACAGGCCTCGAATATCAAGGTAGCTCGCTCAATGGGCTGTTCGCCCAGCGCCTCAATTTGCTGCGGCCCAGCTTCTATCGCCTCCTGGCGGGCATCTTCAAGTTCAACCGCCAGATTCGCTCCACGCTTCAGTCAGAGGACGGCGAGACTACGTTGGAGCAATGGATCGCTCAATCCAAAGCAATCGATCCAGACGTCTTCGACAAGTACCTGTTGCCGATGACGGCGGCGATCTGGTCGGCCCCGCCGCAAGCGTTAATGCGGTTTCCCGTCAGCTTTCTCGCCCGTTTTCTCGAGAATCACGGACTATTGCAGATCTACGATCGACCGCAGTGGAAGACGATTGTCGGTGGGTCCCGGCGTTACTTGGCAGCTTTGTTGCATCCACTAGGGAATTCGGTGCGAACTAACTCTCCAGTCACCAAAGTGCGACGAACCGACCAAGGAGTGGAATTGGAAATTAGCGCCGTCCAGTCAGAGCGATTCGATGCAGTCGTATTGGCCACGCACGCTCCGCAATCGCTGGGAATGTTGGAGGCGCCGTCGGCGGCGGAGCAAGACATACTATCGTGTTTTCGCTACCAATCGAATGACGCCGTGGTGCACCTCGATACGACCTTACTCCCCACGCGTCGGCGCGCCTGGGCTAGCTGGAACTACCGATTGGCCGACGATACAAGTTTGCCGGCATCAGTGACGTACGACCTGAGTCACTTGCAAGGCCACTACACATCGACGCCAATTTTACAAACGCTCAATCCAAACCAATCAATCGAATCAACAAAAGTTATCCGTCAATTGCCGTTTGAACATCCGTTGTTTGATACTCAGGCCTATGCCGCCCAGCAGCGACGTGACGAATTGCACGAAGACGGCAAAATTTACTACTGCGGGGCTTACTGGCGATACGGATTTCACGAAGATGGAGTGCTTAGCGCCCTAGATGTATGCGCTCACTTCGACATTGACTTAGAGCATCTCACTCGACCATGCATAGCTGCCTCTACGAAGGTCGCGTCCAACACATAAGGCGGACGCCGATCGAGCATCGATTTAGCTATCGACTGGCGATGGCCTATCTCGATCTCAACGAAGTTGAACAACTCGTGGGACCGAATGGCGTGTTGTCAGAGCGGAGGTTCGCTCCCGCCAGCTTCTGCAGCGCTGACCACTCCTGCGACCCGGTCGAATCACTTGCAAATGCGATTCGCGAACGCGCACAAGCGGAAACCGGTAATCGCCCGATGGGTCCAATCCGATTGCTCACTCA
The DNA here is from genome assembly GCA_039184115.1 of Planctomycetota bacterium. Lineage (GTDB taxonomy): Bacteria > Planctomycetota > Planctomycetia > Pirellulales > Lacipirellulaceae > Bythopirellula. Next base: position 4,524 of record JBCDBK010000023.1, read on the forward strand.
ACTACGTTACTTCGGATACTACTTCAGTCCGCTCAACCTCTATTACTGTTTTGGCGACAGAGATGAAAACGTCGAGTGCATCGTCGCTGAGGTCAGCAATACGCCGTGGAATGAATGTCACTGCTACGTGCTGCACGAGGGCAATCAACTACCGAGTCGCAAGTTGCTGCAGTATCGGCATGCCAAGGCGTTCCATGTTTCGCCATTTATGGGCATGGACGCGACCTACCAGTGGAAACTCAGCGAGCCTGGCGCGTCGCTAGCGGCCTCGATTAGCAGCAGCCGTGGCGGAAGCAGTTTTTTTCATGCCAACTTTGCGATGCGCCGCCGTGAGTTTTCGCGCGGAGCAGTACGCTCGATGCTGGTCAGATATCCCCTGATGACCGCACGCATTATGACGGCCATTTATTGGCAAGCGTTGTTACTTTGGAAGAAGAGATGTCCATTCTTTCCACATCCCCAACACAACACGAACCTGACGACCGATCCAAACGCTTGAGCGATGCACGCATGGCGAAAGTACCCGAGCCCACGGGGCTCGACCGCTGGTCGCGTAGCGCTGTGCTTTCGTTACTGAAGCGGCTATCGCGTGGTCGACTGCAGCTGAGTGACGTGGAAGAGGAACGCACGTTCGGCGATCCCTCGTCCGACGAAGTCGCCGAGCTTCGTGTGCTCGATCCGCGATTCTATCGAGAAATCGCTTTGGGCAGTAGCCTCGGAGCCGGCGACGCCTACGTGAAGGGCTACTGGCAGACGGACGATTTGCTCACGTTGATGCGAGTCTTTGCCAAGAACCTGACGCAGCAGAACGACCTACAAACGGTCGCACTGCCGCTGCAAGTCGCCGTCCGCAAGCTGCTACAGTGGAGCAACCGCAACAACAAGAGTGGCAGCCGCCGCAACATCGCCCGCCATTATGACCTCAGCAACGAGCTTTTCGCGGCGTTCCTGGATCCGACGATGACGTATTCTTGCGGCATCTTTCCATCCGACGATGCGACGCTGGAGGCCGCATCGATCGAGAAGTATGATCGCATCTGCCAGAAACTCAGCCTGGGAGAAAACGATCGTGTCGTCGAAATCGGCTGTGGATGGGGCGGTTTTGCCGAGCACGCCGCATACAACTACGGCTGCCGCGTGACGGGGATCACCATTTCTCGCGAGCAACTGGAATTCGCGCGAGAGCGAATCGATCGTGCTGGCCTCGCGAGCCGTGTCGAGTTGAAGCTCTGCGACTATCGCGATCTGGAAGGCACATTCGACAAACTGGTTTCGATCGAAATGATCGAGGCCGTCGGGCACGAGTACCTAGGTGCATTCTTTGCAAAATGTGGCCAGGTTTTGCGCCCTGACGGACAGATGCTACTGCAGGCAATCACTCTGCCTGACGATCGGTACGACTACTATCGCAAGAGTGTCGATTTCATCCAGAAGTACATTTTTCCAGGCGGGTGCTTACCCTGCCTGGGAAGAATTAGCAATGTGGTCAGCGAAGTGACCGACATGCGGATCACCCAACTCGAAGACTTTGCCGCCGATTATGCACGCACGCTGCTTGCGTGGCGCGAAGCATTCTTCGCCTCCGTTGCGACCATCGACGCGCTTGGCTTTGATGAGCAGTTTAGGCGAACTTGGGATTACTACTTCTGCTATTGTGCGGCCGGCTTCTTGGAGCGGCAAATTGGCGTATCACAGATTCTAATGAAACGCCCGGAGGCACAGTGATGGGCTTCCAGACGACGTTACTACCCCTATGTGTCGGACTTGGGATCGCGTGCGGAACGATGGCGGTGCTATGGCTCGTGCAGCGCAGAACTGGAAATGCAGGCATCGTTGACGTTGCGTGGTCTGGATTGGTCGGGGTGCTCGGCGCGCTGTATGCCGTTTGGGCTCCTGGTCCAGTCTGGTTGCGTGTGGTCGTCGGACTGATGATCGCGGTATGGTCGCTACGGCTGACGATTTACCTGTTTCGACGCGTAGTTGGCCATCCCGAAGAAGGTCGGTATGTCAGCCTTCGCGAGGCGTGGGGTGAAGCTGCGGATCGCAAGTTCTTTAGATTTTTTCAAGCGCAAGCGCTGGCAGCCTGGTGTTTCGCTCTGCCGGTGATTGTCGTCACGCGTTCGTCGACGCCTCCAGCAACTTGGCTTGTTGTCGCCGCGATCACGCTCTGGGCTATTGGCATCTCAGGCGTCAGCCTATCCGACCGGCAGCTTGCCGCCTTCAAATCAAATCCAGACAATCGCGGGCAGACTTGCCGCGACGGGCTGTGGCGGTACTCGCGACATCCGAACTACTTTTTTGAGTGGCTGCACTGGTGCGCCTACGTGCCATTGTCGGCAGGCTCGCCCTTGTGGTGGATCTCTGCATCGGTGGCGGCGCTACTATTGGTTAGCGTCCTGTTTGTGACCGGAATTCCTCCCACCGAAGCGCAGGCGATCGCCAGCCGCGGCGACGACTATCGGCGTTATCAACGCACGACCAACGCGTTCTTCCCTTGGTTCCCTAAACAGCTCGCGGATGAACCATGCTGATTGAGATGGCGGAGCGGCGGATGCTGCCGGACAAACTCGTCCGCATGGGAATTCGTCGGCTGTTGCGTGACCGCCTTCGCGAAGAACGGGCGCGGCTGACTTTTGGAAACCGATCCGAGCTAGTCCGCGACCTGTTTGCCACTGGACCAATTGCCGTCGAGACGGGCGCCGCGAACGATCAGCACTATGAAGTGCCCGCGGGGTTCTACGAGCAGATGCTCGGCCCTCATCTGAAGTACAGCAGTTGCCATTGGGATGAAGGGTGTGCCGACCTCGCTGCTGCAGAGGCGTCCATGCTCGGCACAACTTGCGAGCGTGCAGAACTCGACGATGGACAGCAAATATTGGAGTTGGGCTGCGGCTGGGGATCGCTCACGCTGTGGATGGCGAGGCACTATCCGGGTGCAAAGATCGTGGCTGTGTCGAATTCCCATTCACAGCAGGACTTTATCCGAGCAAGCTGCAACGATCGGCAGCTCAAGAACGTCGACGTGCGAGTCCACAATGTCGCTAACTTGCAGCTTGACGAGCGATTCGACCGCGTTGTGTCGGTCGAGATGTTCGAGCACATGCGAAACTGGCAACTGCTGCTGTCGAACGTCTCAAATTGGCTCGAAGCGAATGGCAAGTGCTTCCTGCACACCTTTTGCCATCGCGAACTATTCTATCCATTCGTCGTCGAAGGCGAAGCAGACTGGATGGCGCGGCACTTCTTTAGTGGCGGAGTGATGCCTAGCTTCGACCTATTGAGCCAGTTAGACGTGCCGCTTGTGCTGGAGCAGCAGTGGCAGGTTAACGGCATGCACTACGCGAAGACCTGCCGCGCGTGGTTGGAAAACCTCGATGATGCTAGCGAACAGATCATTAGGCTATTTGCTAAGTCGCTCGGCGAGCAACAGGCAAAGCGCCAGCTCGCACGCTGGCGAATATTCGTCCTCGCTTGCGAAGAGTTGTTCGCATTTAATGGTGGCGAGGAGTGGTTCGTCAGCCACGCACGGCTTCGTCGCGATTAGTCTTGCTCGGCTTCGTGGCAACTCGATAGATTACAGTAATCCATCACTACTCGGAGGCTGATAATCATGCGAATAGGACTCGGTTGCGTAATGATCTTGGTGTTCTTGCTAACGCGCGATCCTTGCGAGGGGGTCCTGCACGCCGAAGAGAGGCAACGGGCAGGCAACAGAACTGCTGACGCGGCAGCAGTCCCGCTGCAGGAATCAGCAATCGCCAGTGATCTCACGCCGCGGCAATTGGCGCAAGAGATCAAAATGCTCCAGCAACAGATGGGAGGTTCCGTCGTCGAGTCGACTTTGCCGCCACATTGGGAGAACCCGAGCAGCACGTCTCAAGCGCTCATTACTGATCAGCCGCCAAACGGCAATTGGTCCACCTACCCGGCACCGCACCGGGCTGACTTTGATCATCAGCGGCGGCATGTCGACGAATTGCGCGAAGTGGCTTTTCATCTCGACTCGATGGCTCATCGGTTGGAGAAGCTCGACCTCTACGAAAATGCCGACGCCTTGCGGCAAGTTGCGAATCGCATACGCCATGACGCCCGACGAATCAAGCAAGACCGTCATGCTCCAGCGACCCAAACATCACCACAGCCTTCAGCGACACCGAGCTTGCCGACTCGAAAATAGTGCCGTCATAATTCTTTAGGGCAACAGGTTCAGGACATCAGGAATCTGCCGCTGCGACGCAATTATGCATCTCGCGGGCTATCCGAGTGATAATTGACAGGACTCGCGAGCGTCATTAGCCTAGATAAATCAGGGCAGTAGGGGGTTTTCTTCGCGTAAACTCCGTGATGATGAGGACTTGCGGTTCTTTCTGACCGCCGTATTCCTCGTCGTTCAACTCTGCTCTGCCGGTATGTCCAAGTCTCACGACGAGACAATAAAACAAGCAGAGCAGCGCGACTATGGCAGATCCACTCGGCGATTATCTCATCAAAAAGGGCATCATTGGCCCAGAGCAGCTGCAAGAAGCCGAGACGGTTTCGACTTCTCGCAAACTGAAGTTGCAAGACGCGATCGTTCAGCTTGGCTACGCTTCGAGCGAACAGATCATGCGCGCACTCGCAGAGCAGCATGACTACGATTTCATCGATCTGAATAACGTGCCTATTCCGCCCGCAATTGTTGAATTGGTGCCGGAGTCAGTTGCCCGGGAGAACGCGGTCATTCCGTTCTCCGAGGAAGATGGCAAGTTGCGCGTGGTGGTCAGCGACCCGCTAGATTTCGAGACTTTCGACAAACTGCAGTTCATTCTCAACCGCAAAGTCGACATTGCCTTGTCCACGAAGGAAGGCATTACCGAAGCGATCAACCGGAACTATGGTCAGGTTGACGGCGAGTCGGCGGACTCGATGCTCCAAGAGTTCACCGACACGGCGATTGACTTTACTGAGACTGAGGAAGACGGCACTGGCGACGAGGACGACGTGGTCGATGAGACTAGCGCACCGATCGTACGACTGGTACAGTTGATGATCACCGAAGCCGTCCAGCTGCGTGCCTCTGACATCCACGTCGAGCCTTTTGAAGACCGCGTTCGTATTCGCTATCGCATTGACGGCGTGCTCGTCGAGCGTGATAGTCCGCCGCGACGTCTACTTGGTGCCCTGCTTTCGCGCATAAAGATTCTTTCGTCGATGGATATCGCAGAGCGCCGACGTACGCAGGATGGTCGAATAAAAATCACTGCAGGCGGCAAGGAACTTGACTTGCGTGTGAGTATGCTGCCAACCAATCACGGTCAGTCGTGCGTGATGCGTCTGCTCGACAAGGACAATATCCGCGTCGGCGTTCGCCAGCTCGGGCTCAGCGAGCGGGATTTTCGAATCTTTCGTAACCTGATCAAGCGACCCAACGGCATTTTGCTGGTGACCGGACCGACCGGGTCTGGCAAGACCACCACACTGTATGCGGCACTAAACGAGCTGAACCGGCCCGATCGGAAGATCATTACCGCCGAGGATCCGGTGGAATATTACCTGCCTGGAATCAATCAGGTCGAAGTGAAGCACAACATTGGGCTCGATTTTGCCTTGATCATTCGCGCCATGCTGCGGCAAGCTCCAAACGTGATCCTCGTTGGCGAGATGCGCGACCACGAGACGGCTTCGATGGGTATTCAAGCTTCCTTGACCGGTCACTTGGTGTTTAGCACTTTGCACACCAACGACGCGCCAGGTGCGGTCACTCGTATGGTGGACATGGGTGTGCCTGCGTATCTCGTTGCGGGCAGCGTGATCGGTATCCTTGCCCAACGTCTCGTCCGTGTCGTGTGCACGAAGTGCAAGCAGCCGGACACGCCGTCGGAGGCGCAGCTCGAGGCGGCGGGCATTACCCCTGAAGAAGCGGCCGACTCGACGTTTATGCGAGGTACCGGTTGCTCTCACTGCGGAAAGAGCGGCTACCGAGGACGTTTGGGAATCTTTGAACTTATGACGATGAACTCCCGGGTTCGCGAGTTAGCCTTCGCCGGAGCATCCACTTTGGAAATTCAAAAAGCAGCGATAAAGCAAGGAATGTCAACACTTTACGACGATGGGATTCTCAAGGCTCGGCAGGGTGTCACGACCCTGGATGAGGTCTTTCGAGTGGCCAAGAAGGGGTCTCATTAGCCATTTGCGCGCCGCTTCTCGGCTGTTTTTTCCGCCCGGGCAATTAGAATTGAAGTTGGAGCGGGCTCGCCTTTTCCCAAGTCTCGGTTCGGATAGTCCGTAAGTCCGTTCGGCTCGCATCCACGGTTGATTTATCTCGTTGAATAACTTGAGTTTACTGCGATATTGATAAATAATTCCAGCGGTCTGGTTTTGCGCAAGCTGACCAAACACTGGGCATCGCACGCGTTCAACTGTTGTTGTCGCGTGCAGGCATCAGAGACTGACGAAACGGGAACAGAAAGAACCAGACGATGGGCACGATCTTAATCGACAAGCTGCTCTCGGCCCAAGTTAAGCAGGGTGCGAGCGATTTGCACATCACCGTCGGTCAACCGCCCGTGCTGCGCCTGCACGGACGGATGCAGAAGCTGAAAACGAAAGTCCTTGAGCCCGCCGACACGATGGGCTTGATGAAGAGCATCACGCCGGATCGCTGCCAGCAAGAATTCCAAGAAACCGGTAGCACTGACTTCGGCTTTGCCTTCGGCGACCAGGCGCGTTTCCGTGTCTCGGTGTTTCGGCAACGCGGCCACGTGGCGCTTGTGCTGCGTCAGATTCCGGTCGATTTGCTGACGATGGATCAGCTAAAGATCCCAGAGATCTTTAAAGACATGATCATGCGCCCGCGTGGACTCGTGTTGGTTACTGGTCCGACCGGTTCGGGGAAATCGACGTCGCTTGCCGGCATGATCAACTATCTGAACGATACGGTGGATCATCACATTATCACGATCGAAGATCCAATCGAGTTCTACCACGAGCATAAGAAGTCGACGATCAATCAACGCGAAGTGGGTGTCGACGTGACGTCGTTTGCCGAGGCGATTCGACGTGCGTTGCGTCAGGATCCAGACGTCATCTTGGTCGGCGAGCTTCGAGACCTCGAGACCATCGAAGCAGCCATCACTGCGGCCGAAACTGGTCACGTGGTGTTCGGCACCTTGCACACGTCCAGTGCCGCAGGCACGATCAATCGCGTGATCGATGTGTTTCCGACTAATCAACAAGATCAGATTCGCACGCAGCTAGCCACTTCGATCATTGGCATTCTCGCGCAGCAGCTGTGTCCGAAGATTGGTGGCGGTCGCGTCGCTGCGTTCGAGAGTCTTGTCGTGACACCGGGCATCGCAAACCTGGTTCGCGAAAACAAGATTTTCCGCATCACCTCGGCGATTCAGACAGGCTCCAAACACGGCATGAAGCTGCTTGATGATCACTTGTACGAGCACTGGAAGAACGAACTCGTCACGAAAGAAGATGTGTTGGCCAAAGCCAACAGTCCCGACGATCTCGCTAAGCGTATTGCCTCGGCTGAGCGCGGTGCCTTTGACGACGACCTTGAAACTGACGGCGATTAACTTCGTTTGAATTGACACGTTCGACGCTGGCAATCACCCCTGACCAACCACAACCAACGATTCGCAAACTATGGCTTTACGTCGCATTGGCCAAATTCTTGTCGACCTCGGATACATTTCCGATGAACAGCTCGAACTGATTGTCGATGAGCAAGAGCAGCGCCCCGGCCAGTTGCTCGGCCAAGTGGCCATGGACCTCGGGTTAATTAACGATGAGCAACTCGCGCAGGCACTGGGCGAGCAGATGTCGCTACGCACGGTGTCGGTTGCCGATCTGACGATCGAGCCGGGGGTCATCGAGATGGTCACTGAGCCGATGGCTCAGATGTACCGTATCATTCCGACCGAGTTCGACGGCAACACGCTCACAATCGCGATGTGTGATCCGCAAAACTTGGGCGTGCAGGACGAGTTACGCACCTTTCTGGGCTACGATATTCGCGTCGTTGTCGCCACCGAGCCCGCTATGATCGCGGCGCTCGATCGCTATTACGGCGAGAACACCGAAAGCGTCGAGAGCATCGTCTCGGACCTCGAGGACGACGACGAACTCGCCGCCGCCGTCGCAGCGGCCGAAGGCGACACCGTCGATCTCACCAGCGTCGAGGCACTGGCCGACAGCGCTCCCGTCCGCAAACTGCTCAACATGGTGCTGCTGCTGGCGATCAAAGACCACGCGTCGGACTTGCACTTCGAGCCATTCGAAGACGAGTTTCGCATTCGCATCAAGGCCGATGGCGTGCTTTACGAGATGGTTCCGCCGCCGCGTCACCTGGCGTTTGCCATTACTACACGAATCAAGGTGATGGCCGACCTCGACATCGCCGAACGTCGCATGCCACAAGATGGACGCATCGAACTGAATGTCGGTGGTCACCCCGTCGATCTTCGCGTCAGTGTGCTGCCCACCATGTTTGGCGAAAGCGTCGTCATGCGGGTGCTTGATCGATCGGTGGTCTCGCTCGATCTAAGCAACGTTGGCATGAACGAAGACACGATGGGCAATTTCCGATCGGCGATTGCCAAGCCCAACGGCATCGTTCTCGTGACCGGTCCGACGGGCTCTGGTAAGACGACCACGCTCTACTCGGCGCTCAACGAACTGAACACCGTCGAAGACAAGCTCATCACGACCGAAGACCCTGTCGAGTACGATATGGACGGCATCATTCAGGTGCCGATCGATGCATCAATTGGCAACACTTTTGCGCAGTGCTTGCGTGCAATTTTGCGCCAGGACCCCGACAAAATTCTGGTCGGCGAGATTCGCGATCTTGAAACGGCCGAAATTGCGGTGCAGGCCTCGTTGACCGGCCACATGGTGTTTAGCACTTTGCACACCAACGACGCCCCCAGCACCATCACGCGTCTGAAAGACATGGGGGTCCCCACCTTCCTGATTACCGCCACGGTCGAAGTGATCCTGGCCCAACGGCTAGTCCGGCGCGTCTGTGCCAAGTGTGCCGAAGAGTACGATCCGTCCGCCGAAGTCCTGGAAGATTTGGAGCTCACGTCCGAGGATTTGAAGGGAAAACAGTTTTATCGTGGCTCAGGATGCGAAAACTGCAATAATACAGGATACAAGGGTCGAGTCGGGCTTTTCGAGTTGATGATCATGAACAACGACCTCCGCGACCTGATCATGACCAACGCCTCCGCCGACGACATTCGGGACGTTGCGCAGAAACACGGAATGGTCACGCTCCGCGAGGCTGGCATGAGAGCTGCATACGAAGGAATCACGACCCCCGAAGAGGTCATCCGCGAAACCATTATTGATGCGTGAGCAGTCGCTAGCCGCTGGTTGCTAGGCGCTAGCTACGGAACAAACACTAAATCACTTACTGGCGCGTCGCGCCGAGTAACTGGCAACCGGGTACCGCCATGCCTACTTTTCAATTCGAAGCAATGGATTCGACAGGCGCTGAGATCAAAGATGTGATCGATGCCGCCACCGAAGAAGATGCGCAAGCCACCATACGGCAGATGGGATACTTCGTTACGAAGATCTCTGTCAAAAAGGCGCGCAAAAAGGCCGAGGCGGCTGCCGGCGGCAAAAAACGAGGCTTCGTCTTCGGCGGCGTCAAATCCAAAGACCTTACCGCCTTCACACGTCAGCTTTCCATTCTCCAGGACGCGGGCCTGCCAATTTTGCGTAGCTTGAGAATTCTTGCCGAGCAAGCCAAGCCCGGTCGTCTGAAGTATTCGCTCGAAGATACCTGCGATGCCATCGAATCGGGCGACACGCTTTCCGAGGCAATGGTCAAATCGCCCAAAGCCTTCGACCGTCTGTACGTCAACATGATCAAGGCGGGCGAAGCGGGCGGTGCGTTGGAAATCATCCTGCAGCGTCTGGCCGACTTTAAGGAACGCGCGGAATCGCTCAAACGAAAAGTCAAAGGTGCGATGATCTATCCGGTCGTCGTCGTGACCGTGGCCGTGGGTATTCTGACGTTCATCATGATCAAGATTGTGCCGTCGTTCCAAGCGATTTTCGACGATTTCGAGCTTGATTTGCCGAACATGACGATCTACCTCATCGCGCTGTCGACTTGGTGCGTGAATTACTGGTACCTCATTCCGGGCGTGCCGATCGCTATCTGGCTCACGATCAAACTCATTCGCAAATTCAAAGCGGGACGCATGGGTTGGGACCAGTTCACGATCAAGATGCCGATCTTTGGACAGCTCGTCGAAAAGAACATCATGGCCCGCACCTCGCGTACGCTGGGTACGCTGATTTCCTCGGGTGTACCGATTCTTGAGGCGCTGAACATCACTAAAGAGACTTGCGGCAATGCAGTGTTCGAAAAACTGTACGCCCGCATCAGCGAACGCATCCGCGAGGGTGACGCCATCGCTCAGCCGATGAAAGAATACTCCAAGCTCAGCTTCCATCCCGTAGCTGCGTTCTTCTGGTTTTGCTTTATCGGCGGACCCATCGGCATTCTGATCTACATGGTCAAATACCGCCAACGCGTCGTCGACGACATCGTTGTCAACATGGTCGACGTCGGCGAAGAGACCGGCGAGCTGGATACCATGCTCTACAAGGTGGCCGACACCTACGACGAAGAGGTCGCTGTGCTCACCGACGGCCTGACCAAGTTGATGGAGCCGCTGTTGATCATCTTCCTCGGTGGTGCCGTCGGCTTCATTGTGATCGCCTTGTTCATCCCGCTCGTCGAACTAATCAATGGTCTGACAGGTTAGAAGTGGCTGTGGGCCTGGGGCCTTATTGGCTTACCAAGCTCGCAACCCACCGTGCAAAGCCCACAGCCATTCATGCATCAAAACTCCACGGCGAGCTGTGCAATTGTGATACAATCGCCACGGGCAATGAGGCCCCAAGGCAACATTTTTGTGAGCCTGAAAAATTCCCCCGCATTGGGGGAATTGGCAAACTCAGACACTTTTCAGCCGGTAGCCCGCCGAACTGGCGCGTCTGCCGCGATTGCGGAATGCCGCATGTTGCCGTCAGCCTCAATTGCGCACGGGATTTGCAATTTAGTCGGTCGGATACCTTCAAGGAGAGAGATACATGCTTCGGACTCAAATTGAGACGGTCAAATTCGGAACGCCGAATTCGGTGGGCGACGTCGCACGTGCCCACGCTGCACGGCGCAATCATCGGTCTGGATTTACCCTCACCGAATTGTTGGTAGTCATCGCGATCATCGCCGTGCTTTCGGCTCTGCTGATCGGTGCCGTCGGAGGAGTTCGCATACGGGCGAAGCAGGCGGCGATCACCTTAGAACTGCAGAATATGGGCGGGGCTATTGAAGACCTTAATAACGAATTCGGTGCCTATCCGCCCAATGGGATGAACAACCGACAAGGCGGCTCAGGTGTCGATCTGGCCGAGACGGACTTTGTGAGGATGTTTAAGAAGGCGTTTCCAAGGAACAAGGAGCCCGACGATCTGATTCTCGCTTTGTCTTCAACGATCGACGCCAACTTAACAGGGCCTTACGATGTTACGCTCCCGCAAAACGACGGTGGCTCTAGTAGTGCTGGTGGTGGCTTGACCGCCGCTGAGGCAGTTTTCTTCTGGTTGGGTGGATTCAGCAGCGACACAAGTTACCCGATCTCAGGCCCCGGCGGACCTTCCTTTGAAGTCGACACTACAGTTTCTGGTTTGGGCGAAGTGCTAGAGGATCGCAACTTTCGCTATGAGTTCGATCTCTCGCGACTCGAACCCAGGACCGCAGACGGAGTGTTCGACCAGTCCGCTGGCAACGGTCGCTACATCACTTATAGCGATCCGCGAATCAGCCCGGCCGGTGACGGCCCGCTGCGTCGCATCAACCTTTGGACTTATCGGCCGGATGGTTCAAACCAACCTGTGATGTACTTTGACACGTCGCGGCATACCCCAGAAGAATATGACATTGATATGACCGGGCGAACGGGACTCAGCATCTACGCCCTGAAGCAGCTTCGCGAGGGCATCAGTCAGGCGTCACGCAATGCCGACGTGCGCTGGGTGGAAGATAAGAAGTTTCAACTATTGCACTGTGGCGTTGACGATATATGGGGCGACAGTTTTCAGAATTTTCGCCTCGATGTCGCTAGCGAAGGCGTAAATGCCTATCAAAGTCAGAACTTAATCCTCGCCCCCGATGGTCCCTTCCTTGGCGACGTGGCCGATACGCTGGGCAGCTTCATGCCGGGTACGTTGGAGGACAAGCAGGAATGAGAGAGTTGCGAGTTGTGAGTTTCGAGTCACGAGTCGGCAGCGACGAACCATTGCGTCGCCGCTGCGCCACTAGTCTGCTCGCGCCTCGCGCCTTGCACCTCGCGCCTCACCTTGGTGTTACGCTGATCGAGTTGCTGATCACGATCACGATCGTCAGCATCCTCAGCGCGGCTTTTCTGGGAACCAGCAATCTGGCGATGGAAAGCGCTCGCGCTGCCCGTACCAAAACCACGATCGGCAAGATCCACGGCCTGCTAATGGAAAAGTGGAGCGAGTACGCCACGCGCCGCGTCGACGTCAATCCAGAAGTAATTCAAGCGGTCGATCAGAATGTGGTTTCTAATTTCGGGAACAGCGGTAACGGCAAACGAATTCGCGGCATAGCAATGGCCGACTTACGCCTGCTCGCTCTGCGGGAATTGATGAAGCTGGAAATGCCTGATCGATGGAGCGATATCACGGGCAACGACATCTCCAATTCGCTGCCGGACCAAAACAACTCTAGCAACGACAACGACTTTCTCGATCCATCGGTCCTCGCAACGCGACCGTCACTAAGCAACACTTACTTGCGGCGGTATCGTAGTTTGCCCACGACTGACGAAGAGAAACTGCTCACCAATCAGGGGGCGGAATGCTTGTATCTGATCACAATGCTCAGCACAGCCGACGGTGAGGCGCGCACGCTGTTTTCCGAGCAAGACATTGGCGACACCGACGAGGACGGCGCGAAGGAATTCCTGGACGGCTGGGGACGACCGATCGAATTCGTGCGTTGGCCAGCCGGATTCTGGGAACGGTCGGACTTGATGGCGGGGCCACTGTTCGCCAATGACGATCACGATCCGCAAGATATGTTTCGGCGTGATCAAATCGGAAACACAGTGCCGGGCGTTTCTGTGTTTCCAAACTCGGGCAACCCGTCCGTTCGAGGGCACATGAACGACCTACGAACTCGCAACAACAACGCCAACGTCTACGAGCTGCCCGATGGAACGATGTCGCCAGTCAGTGCTTTCCGACTGGTGCCGCTGATTTATTCGACGGGGTCAGACGGCATTGGCGATATCGAGACGTCACCGCGATTCGTCACTCGCTTGGACCCCTATGTTTTGGATACGATCGACAAGGACTTCCTAATCGGCACACCCGACGACGTCAACCAAGACGACGACGACAACTATCTCGACAACGTCCACAACCAACTACAAGACAACAGATGATCAGACCAGGGTTTGAATCGAGTGGGAAGCATGAACGCGGCGCGTGGAAAGTTTCTGCGCGCTCAGCCATCTACCTTCCGCCTGCTGCTTTAACGCTGGTCGAGTTGTTGGTCGTGATCATTATTCTGACGACACTGGTCGGCGGCGTGATTCCTGTGCTGTCGCCCAATAACGACACGCGAAAAATCCGCGCCGCCGCGCGTGGCTTACAGGGCTACATCGCAAAAATCCAAGCAGAAGCCGCCCGCACGGGGCGAGCTCAAGGGATCGGAGTGATCGAAAGTACTGCAGGCAGTGGCGTTGCCCTTGAAGTATTTGGACTGGAAGTGCCGCCGCCATTTGCTGGGTTTAGCACTGCGTCTCGAGCGCGAGTGATTCAGACACTTACCACCAATCCTACGCTCTACTATATACAGTTCGTGCTGGCGGATGTTGAAACTCCCGTGCCGCTTGCAAGTTTCCCGCCCACTGGAGACTACGAACCCGATCCAGTGCCGCCAAACTTTATGCAGTTTGGCGATGTGGTGAAAGTCGGCGGCAATTACTATCGATTAGCCGATAGGAACTTCATCGGCAGTGACAACTCCGATGTTAAAAGCGATGGCCCGTACTACGCGACCGACGCGGCGAGCTTCGATCACTCGAATTGGACCTACTTCGTGGAGGCGTTGGACGAGGATAGTGGGCAGACGCTCCCGATGGTCAAGGTGATTGAGCCGTCAGAAGACAACTTCACGCATCGTGTGGGCGCACCACAGCAGTATCAGCTAATTCGGCAGCCTGTGAATTCGTCGGAATCGCCTTACCAGTTGCCTGCGGGTGTCGCGATTGATATGCAGGGCTCCGTGGTCGAAGGAGGGCAATTCACTAGAGATCCGCCTAACGGTTTACCTCGGTATGCCTACCAGCCGCTGTTTGGAGGTTCGCTCGCCGACAAGGACCTCATTGGACAAGATGTGTTTGGCGTTATGTTCTCGCCCAACGGTAACGTAAGTCAGGTCATCCACAACGGCGAGGACGTAGCGAATGGGTCTCGCATAACGTTGCTGTTGGGCCGTGTTGAAAACGGCGGATTGGCTTACGAACTAAACGGTTCTGGGGTGCTTATCAGTGCGGATTGGACTCTGGACAACAATGCGACCAATGACGAACTCGAAAAGAAGCAAGAAACAGTGAACTGGCTTAACCTAGACAGTCGCATCGTCAGTATCGTGACAGGTTCCGGGCGAGTCGTTGTGAGTGAGACGGCGTTTGTGGACGCAAGATTGGCAGGTTCGGAGACGGTTGCTGTACAGGCAGTAGAGCAACTTGAGGCCGCGCACGAATTTGCCAATGCGATGACGACAGTGGGGGGGAATTAAGATGAAGTCGGCGTTCGCAATTCGCACTGCACAATCCGCGGCCCGCGCAGGTATCTCGCTCATCGAAGTGCTGATTTCGATGTTCGTATTGCTGTTCGGTCTGATGGGCGTAGCCGCGATCTTTCCCGTCGGCAACCACTACGTGGTCGAGGGCGAGAAGTTCGACCTGGGCGCCGCGGTCGCGCAGAACGCGTTTGAAGAATTGAAGGCGCGCGGGTTGCTGCGGCCCGAGTTCTGGCACTACGCGGATCGACAAGGCAATCTTGTATCGCACACAAGAACTGAGGACTTTCCGAACTTCGGCGAGTTTGAGACGCAGGTAATACAGCCAGCAACGCTACGCGACTTAGTCGACCCGTCTGCAGGCAATCCGCAAGGTGCGAATCCCGATCGAGGGGAATTCAACCTGATTGGCAGTATCGGAAGCCAAATCGTTGGCCAGGGCTATGCGTTTATCCTCGACCCGTTGGGCACCGCCTCCTCTTCGGCAGCAAACCTGGATATTATCCCTAACAGTTATTTGAACACGGTTAATATTGGCCACCAATGGGACGAAGCAGAGGACCGCAATGGTTTTCGATTAGCGCTATCGGGCATACGCTGGCCGGTGCGGCGAATCACCGTGCCGGATACTCAGGTACCCATGCGGACCGAAGTGGCAGAAACGATCTTTCGGCTTCGCGATGACTTGGCCGTCGAGCAGCCCGATGAGACCGATATTCCCAGTCAGCAGCGATGGGATACCGCCGATGTGGATCTGGCCGGCGATCCCAACAACACGCCTGACGATCAGAGCGACGACCAGTTGCTGCGTCGTCAGTATAAAGGCGACTATTCGTGGTTCGCCTCGATCGTCCCAACAACGAATCAAGGCTTGCTGGCGTTGCAGCCTGCAAGCGAAGACTATGGCGAGATCGCCTGCGACGTTTCAGTCGTGGTGTTTCGTAAGCGGGTGTTCGAGCCGTCGGCAGAAAGCGAGCGGCGCATCGACGCCGAATTGCTGCAAGGGGGCGAGCTGGTCGTCTACTCAACAAATTCGAACCAAGCCGACCAACGCGACGAAGTCGACGATGCTGTGGAAGGCATTCGACCGGGCAATTGGATTTGCCTGATGGGCGTCAATCAAACCGGCGACGACGGCAGCTCGCGAACCGACGGCGAGTTCGTGATGAAGTGGTACCGCGTCTTGTCGATCGACGACGAGACATCTGAGATTCAGATCGCTACGACCGGCTCGCAAGAACAAGGGCGCCGACTGATGCTGGTTGGTCCTGACTGGCCAGCCGTACCGGTTCCAGGAAGTCCGGGTGTGTTTCTTCCGTATATTCCCAACCTGCAAGCCGGTTTTTTCCCCGGCGCCATTAGCGTCGTCACCAAGCCGATGCGGATGGAAGGCTCTTCGTTGTGGGAATTGGAGTAACAGGCGACAGAACAAGAGTTGAGCGGCGAGTCGACGTGCGACCAACACGTCACCGGGGCGTAGTTGCTTTTTGGAGCAGAACGATGCAGACGTATAAGAGAGTTGTCAGACGTCAGTTATTAGGCGCTAGCCTTACATCGCGACGTCACGGTCTTTCAACTAGCGCCTGGCGCCTGGCGCCTGGCTCCTCTCCCCGTCGCGGCATTTTGCTGCTCGTGGTGCTCAGCATGTTAACGCTGTTTTTGCTGATTGGCACCGCGTTTATCGTGTCGTCGAATCAGTATCGTCAGGCCAACAAAGCGCGAGCCAGGGCGACCGAGACGTCCAACGCTTCGATCGACCAGCAAGATCTGCTCAACGAAGTCATCAACCAGCTCGTGCGCGACACGAACAATCCGAATTCGACGCTCAGGTTCCACAGCCTGTTGCGCGATATGTACGGCAACGATGGCATGGTGGGCGAGGTGTTGTGGCTGCCTAACAATTGGAGTTCTGAAACGGCCTTTCTCCGACTTCTGGCGAAGTTTGCAGCAGCGATCAATAGCAACTCTCCTGGCGAGTTACGAGGTATTACTGACGGACAAATTGTTGAGGTGGCAGTTTACAACTCTGCTTCCGTCACTGATCAAGAACGACCTCAAGACTACTATGGCAATCCAATCGCACTTAGCAGTCTGGGGAACTACTACAACGGTCGGGTGCTCACGTTTACGTCGGGACCGGCGCGTGGTCAGTCGGCAAGAATTCTGGGCTACCGATTCGATTCAAGTTCGGAAGCAATCGACTTGATCCAAAAGGCAACTGACACGACGGGTATTCCAGGCATCGGAATCTTCCGTTTGATGGCGTTTCCTACCGCTGACGGGCAGCAACTCACTCCGGTGTCGCGCGATGATTCACCTATTCGTTCGCCGGAGATCATCGAGCTCGCTGATGTCGGGTCGGGCGCGAACCTGGGACCGAGCTTCGTCATCAACGGTCGACCGTTTAATGGCACCGGCGCGGGCTTCAACCGCTTGGCCACTGCCGGTGCCCGGCTGACCGGACGTGAGGTGGTGCGTACAAATGACAGTAGTATGACGCAGTCATTGCTGTTGGCGTTGCTACCGAATGCGACCACGATGCTCGACTTCAACGATTACGATCCTGAGTTCTACATGACGGATGAGGAGATCGATTTTGCGAATAGCCTCACTGCTGAAGAACGGCAGACACTGCAGCGCACATGGTTTGCACTACGCGGCCCGACGGGCCTCGGCGGTGCCGACGAGTCGTACGATGCGGTTGACTTTCAGAATATGGCCCTGGCGTTATTGCAAACGAGCCCGGTCGAAACGTTGCTCACGGGAGCACCCGGCAGTTGGCCCAGCACCCCCACCGACTGGCCGTCGCTGGATGGTTTGGGCGGAACAGTCGTTCCCTCATTCCACCGACCCGCGCTCCTGAACTTCGCTCGTGCTGGTGCGACCATACCGCTGCACCTTGATCCTCATGCGTTGCGAAAGATCATGCTGCGGCCAAGCTGGCTCGATCATCGCAACTTTACCGGCAGTAATCCCGAATGGGCGAATATCGTTAGCAATTTTTCAAATGAGCTAACGGACGTGCTCAACACCGGCGGCGACCCGCTCAGCGATCCCGAAGTCGACCAGTTCTCCAGTCAGTTGCTACAGCGATCGGTGTTTGGGCCGTGGGATGTGGATAACGATCTCGATGGCGTTCGCGACAGCGTTTGGATTGATGCCGGCTTGCCGGTGATAGAAAACCATGACGGCCGCTTGGTGAAGCCGCTCGTCTCGCTGCTCGTCCTCGACATGGACGGACGCCTCAACTTGAATGCCCACGGCAGCGAGGATATTGCTAGTTCTGCCGGAGTAAGCATTAACGCCACACTGGCAGACGGTACCAGCAGCGACGCACTTCCTCATGGCAGCGGTTATGGCCCTGCTGAGATCAGCCTTGACCCACTAATGCCGGCGACGACTCCAGCCACCAAGTGGTCCTGGTATACCCGCATGTTCGAGGGTGTTGAGACGGGAGAGCATCCTAACGCCATAGACGCTCGAATCGAGGACGGCAGCGACGCGTTAACCCCACAAACTATCCGCGACGTGCTTAATAGCATGCGATTCAATCGCAGGACGGTCGGCCGGTATGGCAGTCGACCAGCCCCGCTCAACAATCAGGGAACCGGCCGAAGTAGGCCGCTACCCGGTGTTGACGACGTCACCGTGTTTGACATTGCCGGCCAGCTCAAGATGCAAGGTGTGCCACGTTGGGCGACTGGCAACATCCAGGATACCTCGATCTTGGGCGGCTACGTTTCGCCACCCGACTTTCGCGGTCGATACGGCGTTGGTCTCGACGCGCTGGGTCGGCCTGTCTACGAAGCGCTCGCGACGTCGGAGATCAATTCTTTTGATTCGACGATGGACACAAACACGCCCTACGAGATGGATCTCTCACTCGGTGCATCGCGCGGCGACAGTCTGGCAGCACCTGATGGGCCGTATACGATGGCCGAGCTGGAACGCATTCTGCGACCGTACGATGCTGATGCGGGTTCGTTGCCGTCGCGGATTTGGGACTTTGCCGACGGCTTCAAGACGAATCCGAACGACACGCTGCCCAATCTTAACGCACTCAATCTCTGGCGCACGACCGTTACCACCGACAGCTACGATTTGCCAGTGCCAAGCGTGAGTGTGCCGCAGTGGATGGTGCTCGGGCCTGATGGACAGCCAGGCGTTGCCGGTAACGACGATGACGGCATCAACGGTATCGACGATTTGGGAGAAATTGGGTCGCCGAATAGCGACGACTTCCAGGGGCTGATGGGTCGCCCACCGGTAGGTCTGAGTTTCTCAGATCTCCTGGAGTATCGAATCCGGCTCGCCTATTTCCAAAACCCCAGCGGTTCGCTACCGCCGCTGACAGCGCTGATCCTTCAGCGCGAGATGCAGAAGCTGATGCCACCCGACTTGGCCAATGGTCTGCGTCTCGACCTCAATCGCCCGCTCGGCAACGGCCGCGACGACAACAACAACCGCGTCGTCGATGAGCCGGGTGAATGGGACGATCTTTCAGATAACTCGGATGGCAATACCGATGTCTATGACGGCGAGTTGGAAGCACCGTTCTGGATTTCTGGTGACGCGCAGATTCAGAATTCGGGCTTCACTGGCAATAGCGGCCGATTCCGCGACGAGCGAATCTTGCTCGAAGACCGCGACAACGATGGTGATGTCGACAACGATGATCGACTGAGGATCGGTATCGCCGGTGACATGAGCGACCCAACCGTCGAAGTGGTGAACACCTACGAAGAGCTAGTCTCGGTCCACAACATGCGGCGACAACTGTTGGCACGCGATCTGTACATTATGGCCCTAACGCTGGCCGACCCGTTGCCTGCCGCCGCCTCGGCAGCCGACCAGCGGGTCCGCGCCCGTCGAATGGCGCAATGGGCCATCAACGTGGTCGACTTCCGCGACCCCGACAACATCATGACGGCGTTTGAGTACGATGCGAATCCGTTTGATGGTTGGACGGTGGATGGTAGCCTCGCCGTGCCCAATAACGATGTAGCCGGCACCGATGGCAACCTCGGCACCAGCGACGACGTCGGCGGTATCGTGTGGGGGGCCGAGGCCCAAGAACTCGTCATGACCGAAACCATGGCCTGGCACGACCGCCGGACGGAAGATACGCAGAGTGAGTCGATGTTCCATGACCCCGCGGGTAAGCCAGCGTTCACTTATGCGATGAAAGACGCGGACGCCGATTATGATCAGATGCTTCGTCCGCGTGGTGCTTGTTTTGTAGAACTCTATTGTCCGTTGCCCACCAATCCGGCAGCGAATGCTGACACGCATCTAATTCAAAGTGGTCAGGACCTGGGCGTCAATCTTCAAGCGGTCGACCGGATAACAGGCGACTCGCCAGTTTGGCGTATGTGCGCGTTTCCCCGCCCAGCTAACTTGAGATCGATCTACTGCGCTGACTGGGATCCTGATTCGCCGATTGATGACGAACGTCCGACGGATTTAAATGGTAATCCCATGAATCCTGACCGTACTGTTTACTTCGCTCGCTTCGACGAGAATGATGCGATGCAGATGACGGCGCTAAAGAACCTCGATGCAAGCGATGGGGTGGAGTTCTTTACAACACTCAACGTACCGAGCGTTCGACCAGGACGATTTATGGTCGTTGGGTCAGGCGAAGAACAGAACGGTACAGGCTCGAAACTTCTCGATCAACCACTGAACCAGCGCGTTTATGGAGCCAACATCGGAGATATGCTCAAAAAGACCGGCGATAACCAACGTCGGATCGAGTTGCGGCCAAACGACCTGCGAAATCCACTTCGGTTCGTGGAGCCTTCTAGTTCGGGAGGCGCTCCACGACAGGTTGTTCGGGATGCCGTCGTTGACCCAGATGACGATACTCGCGCCATTTGCGACGTCGCTGTGCTTACCCACTGCCTATCAGAAGCCAGTCCGACCTCGCTGAAGCGGCGATTCACAATTTCTGAGCCAGCACGCGGCTATCCGGGGGACGATCCAACGAATTTTCCACCTGCAGGCCCGACCTATCGAGATAGTAAACCGAATGAGGAAGGTTTCTACGGAAGTCTGACCGGAGCACGAGAGCCCTACGATATACCACACGATGACAATCGCCAGGATGGCGAAACACGTCTGAGTTTTGGCCCTGAGGGCAGTAATTTTCAACTAGACGATCCGTTTGTCGTTGAGTGTTTTAGTGTGCTCTGTTTGCAACGGCTGGCAAATCCGATGTTGCCGTTCGACAAAGACACCAATCCGTATCGCACGATTGATTCGATGTCGGCCAATGTCTCTGTGTTTAACGGTCGCATCCGTGATCCCAATGAGCTGGGTATCGAGTTTTACCAGCCTGTTCTCAACGATGGTGGTAAGGCTACGCGTATCGAGTACAGAACAGAATCCGCGGCCACGCATTTTGCTAGCCTACAACGCGGATTTGCTCTGAATCAGATCCAGCGGTCTCCCGATGCAGTTGCCGACAATCCGTATTCGGCGAATGTGCTAGCCTATGAACCACCTAGCCTAGCGGCTCAGAGACCACTCCCTCAAAGTCCTCCTCAGCTTCTCAGCTATAATCGCATCATCAATCGGCGGAAGACACGCACGGACATTGGCATGCAAAGTGTGCCAATCAATCAGTACTCGGGCACGTTGCCATTTGATCTTGATTTGGCTCCAGTGCTCAAGACTGGTTACGCCAAGTTTACGCCGACCGAGACTGAGAAGAACGCGTTGAACGTACTTCCTGATATGACATTGGGTCGTCTAAACCAAGGGTTCATGTCGGTGACTGACCAGAATCTGCTCATGCAAAGGCAGTCTAGCATTGTCAACGATGCAACTTCTACCGCTCCAGCGGATAGACGCAAGTTCGTGCAACCCGAAGAGCCGTTTCCGTGGCTGACTTGGCACAATCGTCCTTTTGCCAATAGCGACGAGTTGTTGTTGGTGCCAAGAAGTAGTTCCTCGAATCTGTTGAAGGAGTTTTCAGGATCTGTTAACACCAAGACCGACAATTCCCTGGTCGACGCTTACGTGCAGGCGGATATTCTCATGCCAACATCGCCTCCATCGAATCCTGCCGCGCTCCCGCCAGGCCAAGATACGGAACTTGGAACGGGCCCACGTTACCTCGCGCAGCGTCAGCAAGGACGTTTCGGTCATTTGCCGAACATGCAACTCTCAGAGGTGCCCCAGAACACGAAGCCAAGCGATGTGCCGTCAGGACTGCACCGAATTCTGGAGTATGTGCATGTTGCCAGTCCGTTTGTGGGCTCGGAAACCTGGCTGAACCCACTGGCGTTTGATAATTTCTACGAGCTTTCCGACGGAACAGTTGTTCCGCTGACCAACACCAATGATCCACGGTTCCAGCTGCAGCCGCCGTTCAATAAGGTAAGTGCCTACCGCGAGCCCGGGCGCGTCAATGTTAATACCGTGATGAGTGCGGACGTCTGGGAAGGTGGTGTGCTGCATCATGAGCTAATTGATCCGAGCAAGTCGTATGGCGAGCCGCTAGATTTTGATTTCTCTTCTATATTTACTCAGGAACAGACGCAATCTGTCGCATTTCCGCCTTTTGGCATCAATCTTTACGTGGAGTCATGGCCGCGGAACCACTTCGCGGTCGAAGGCACGGCAAATCCACGCATCTATGGCCATTCTGGCCCCGATGCTTTCGAGTTGACCGATTCGCGGCGTGGCTATGGCAACGCCATGAGTTCCGGATTGCTACTCAACGACAACTCCCCGACGTTCTTCGAGAATCCGTTCCGTTCCGCCGATGCGGCGACGTACGTCCCGCTCGGCTCGATGACGGAAGACGATGCCGGTAGAGCTCGACGAACTTCTGAAGTCACGATGTTGCGACCTGACGAGCTGGAGACGACAACGACCCGACCGACCGTCTTCGCGGCAGACACGACTGACGATGCTGGTACGACGGGCGTGGTGGAAAACGCTTTTCGCGATTCCAATCGCAATGCCGCTTTCCGTTATCAACCGATTACCCGCCTGTCGAGCATGACCACCAATCGGTCGAACGTGTATGCCGTATGGGTTACGATTGGATTCTTCGAAGTGCAGGAAGCACCGAGCTTGGATGAATTCCGTGCCTTGAATGATCCGATGGATAACCTTTCGCCGGCCGTGCAGCAGGCGCTGTACGATCGCGTGTATCCCGACGGCTATCAGTTCGGCCAAGAGGCAGGCAGCGATACGGGCGATATTCGTCGTGTCCGCGAATTTGCCATGATCGATCGAACGATACCAGTGGCCTTCGAGCCAGGCGAGAACCACAACATCGACAAGGCCATCCGTCTGCGTCGCAGAATCGAGTGAGCGACGGGCCGACTACGAGGAACCAACGGGCTGGTATTTTCGGCAGACTCTGTCTCGGTGACCTAGGTAATCACCCCAGATTTCTGCACAGGCGCCATATCTCCTCCAAAAATTTGACACCTACCAAGTCGGCAACGACAATGGAAATACGTATACACGCACAATAATTTGGGGCTTAGAGGCATCATTCTAAGATTGGAACAACTATGCGTCATCGAAACGAGTACCGCAGGAAATTCTTATTCACAATGCTTGTGGTGGCAGCCGCATTCGCAATGAACTTCGAGGCGGACGAAACCTGTGCTGCTGTGCTTGCCAACGGTGACGTTGCGCCGCAGACCACATTTCCAGATATCGAATTTGGAACCGACCCGCTGGGTGACCCGGTCCTTGCTGACGTGACAGGGCCTGTGCTGCCTTTTTTTGGCGGGCCAGTCGTAGTTCCGGCCGATGATGGCATGGGCGGGATGACAACGACACCGGCGGATCTGATTGTTGGCGGAACCGGACTGTTTTCTGGAACTACATTTGAGGATGGCCGACAGTTCGGCACGACGTCTGGCACGGTTACGATAAGCACGCCTAGCAACACGTTGCCGCTATTTGCCCCCAACATCTACATCGGAATGGAGTTCGATGGCTTGGGAAGAATCACACTTACCGACTTTGGTTCAACTCTATCCACCGATGGTGACTTTTTCGTTGGAGAGGATGGCGATGGCGAGCTGGAAATTTTCAATGGTTCTATTGTCGGCGTGGGTGACTTTGAAGACAACGCGACGACAGGCTCGAGATACGCGGGTGGCACGGCGATAATCGGAGCCAACCGCTTGGACGGGGGGACACTAAACGGAAATTTTATCTCCGAAGGCCTAGTGTCGATTGATGGCTTCGGCTCGAAGTTCGATGTCGACGAGTTGATTGTGGCCGACTTCGGTCGCGGGACGATCGAGGCTTCGGGCGAGGGTAGCTTACGCACCGAAACAGCGGTGCTGAGCCGAGGACTAAATTCCACGAGTCGCGTATCACTTTCAGGCTTGTTCACCCGCTGGGATAATGCTTCGACACTCGAAGTGGGTCGTTTCGGTGACGCGATTCTTGAGGTTAGCGACGAAGCCGTGGTGATTACCGATACCCTCACGGTCAACGCCACCAGCAACGTCGAGCTGAACAACGGCACGATCATCACGCGAATGCCGTCCACGACCGATGGTATTATTCGCGGCAGTGGCCGGATCGAGAGTACTCTGACGATTAATGTGGGCGGGCAGCTGAGTAACGCTTCCGCCGAAGTCGACAATGGCACGGAAATTACGCGTCTTCGTGAGAATCTGCGCGTCACCGGCGAAGTGGTCAGTGCCGGCTTAATCGAATCCGACGGAGGTCAGATGGTGTTCGATTCACTCGTCACGAACGATGGCGATCTTATCGCGCGAGATTCCATCTTGGAATTCCGAGACACACCACCCGGTTCCGGAATCGACTTGCAGAATAACGGAGACTTGATTGTTGATGGTGACGTCACAATTATTGGCGACGTTGACCTGGCGGGGCGTGTGATTTCTCTGAGGGATACCACCGCGCTTTTTCGTGGTAACTTTAGCGTATCCAATGGGATCTTGGCCATTGTGGCAGATGACCTAGGCGCGCCGATTACGGCCACTGGAGAGGCCGACCTATCGAGTGCAGCTTTTCAGCTATTTCTCCCGCCTGGAGTTGATCCTGACGATGGTCCATTCGCACTGTTTGAAGCGGCAGAAGGCATCACCCCCCCTGATTTTCCAATCGCGGAAGGCGACGGCAGACTTTACGATCTTAGCGTGGTAGGGGGTATTTTGTTCGCCGAGGATTCTGGGGTACTCGCTAACCCAATGGGACCCGACCTCAACGGCGATGGCATAGTGAACGCAATCGACTTCCAAGTCTGGGAGAGCAATTATCCAATTGCGTCCGGTGCCACCACGGTCGATGGGGATGCTGACGGCGACGGAGATGTTGACGGTGCCGATCTATTGTTCCTGCAGATGAGCGTTGGTCCGTTTCCTGTGAGCGCACTTGCCACGGTGCCTGAGCCCTCGACGTTGGCGTTGGCGTTGTTTACGATCGTGTGCTGTCCGCGGCGGCGTGTAGGCCGCTGAGCCCCCCGACGACACGGCCCAGGTTGACGACGCGATGAGTAGCTCCCAGCGGCGAAAACCGATGAGTTGGGCCGAGTTGACGGCGTTTGCGCTGCTCGGTTTAGCGGTGGTCTTGTTGGTGCGATCGAGCCGTAGCGGTGGTTCGGCGGGGATTGTGCCCGCCGGTACTCCATTTCCGGCGCTCATGGCCGAGGGCTGGCTCAATGTCGACGGTCCTCCTTATGACGGCACGTTGTCGCTTAAGAATCTAAAGGGACGAGTCGTCGTCGTCGACTGTTGGGCAACCTGGTGTCCCCCGTGTCGGCGCGCGATGCCCGAGCTGGCAGATCTCTATGCGAAGTATCGGCCGATGGGTGTTGAGTTCCTTGGTCTGACCTCGCAGGCTACGGGCGACTTGCCCGTCATCGAGCAGTTTATTGGCAGCGTCGACGGCTTCGACTGGCCTGTGGGATACGGCACGATGCCGATGCAGGACATGCTGGGGATCCGTGTGCTGCCGACGGTGGTCGTCTTCGGCCCCGAGGGCACGGCGGTATGGTCGAGCAGTCGGCTCAGCGGCATCGAGGCGGCACTCGACCAGCAGTTGGCTAAAGCCGCTCGCGAATGAACTTGTGGCTGGGCGGGCCGCCGCCGGAGACGGCCGGTACGCCAATCATGTAGTCTGAGACGTAGCGGAGCGCCTTGCGTCGCTCGGGCACTTTGAAGTTGTCGCCTTTTTGCATGATAACGCGCGCGAGCGGCATTTCGCCGAACGCCCGCTGGCCAGACGACTCGCACGGAAACCAGTGCGGCTTGCCTTCGGAGTCGACGAGACAGAATTCTGGGTAGTTGTGTTCGTGTACCCAAACCAGGCGGGCGGGAATGCCGTTCGTTCGGCAGATCGCGACGAACAGAGCGCTAATATTCTGGCAGTCGCCATGGCCATCTTTAAGCGTAGCGAGCGCCGATTTGTCGTCCTGTTCTTTGTAGGTGATCGTGTCTTGCACGTAATTATAGATCGCTTCGACACGCTGCCAATCGGTCGGATCTGTTGCGTCTTCTGTCGCGTTATCGCCATCGTCCAGATTGGCAAAGATCTCGCGTGATAGTTTCTTGATCTTGGCGTGCTTCGTGTCGATCATCGGACTCTTGCCGAGGTAGCGTTTCAGATCGCGAGACGGCCGTTTGGGAATAACCAGATCCGAGGTGTCTTCGGGCGGTAGAATCGTGCGTGTTCGCACGTTGAACGTGAGTACCGCGCGGGCTTCAGTCTGATTCGGTAGGTGTGGGATTTTAACAATCATTTGCTTTGCGCCTTGGTTGGGCAGCAAGCGAAAATCGTGGGACCGCACCTGATCGGTGATGTCTTCCTCTACCAATTCCACTTCTTGTTCGGGGCACGTGAGCGGCACCGCGACGGTTGCTAGCACATTGCGGACGGCCCCGCGTTTCGCTTCGATCGTAGCACCGACACGGTAGCGCGTGACGTGGACATCGCCGAGGCGCAAATAAGCGTTCTGCTCGTCAGGCTTGATCTGGCCGCGTGCTGCCAGCGGGAAGCACCATGCGAGGACCGAGATGAGGAGTAGAAGTCGGGTCTTATGCGGCATGTCAGGGGGCTCCGGAGTCACACACCATTATACGTCGCGACAGGCTTGCAACCCGAGAAAATGGTCGGAAGCAGTGGGCGCAAAAAAAACGCTCGACTGCGTTCAGGATGGCGCAATCGAGCGGCTAGCAAGATAGTCGAAGCTAGTGCGGGCTAAACGCGCGAGCGCTCCCAGTGGTTGGGTATTAGCGCTGATGGCTCCAGCCAACTGGGCGTATGCATCTGGCGCGTTAGGCGACTCTAATTGGTTGGCTGTGGGAACGTACCCGAACCTTGCGGAACAACCGCACCACCCATCACCGGTGGTGGGCTGCTACCCTCGAGGTAACCGCCAAAGTACTCACCGGGTGCTGTTGTCTCGCAGCCGCAATCGGCACCAATATAGCCAGTGCCGCCTGTGACACATGGGTCGCAGGGAACGCACTGCGTTGGGCATGGCTCGCAGCAAATTGGCGCGGCCTGCTGACAGTTGCAGTTGGGCTGCGCGATGATTTGAGGTTGTACGATCTGCGGCTGGACGAACTGTGGCTGGACTACCTGCGGAGCCGCGGGCAGGCTGACGGGATTGCCGAGCGGAATTGCACCGCCGAGCATTGCCGGCGCCGCCAGCGTGGTTCCACCGCATGGCGATCCGCGACGCAGGAGGTTTCGACAGACGCGACTTCGGCAGCATCCAGACGTCGACGCCGCCAGGACGGTCAAAGCCAATAGAATCAGCATTTTCCTCATCGTCGTGTTACTCCACGGACGGACCGAATCGGAGATCCATCGCAAACTTTTCAGGTGGGAAGGTTTGTCTCGAATCTGGGGGGAATGTGATCTGGCAACGATCATCTCAGCGGCCAGACACAAGTTGCCGAGGTCAAGGGATTCGAGACGGTAGGCTGAGCAACTCTACAACATGTCGCATGATGTGCAAATTCAACGGCGAAAAAAATTTTTGTGGCGTTTCGACTACATGTTCAAAAAAAGATGCTAGAGTTGAGAGGCCAGTTGTGGGTGGAGCGTACGCAGATTTATCGTGCGCAGCTGCTGCATTGGCAAGGCGGAACCTGCCGAGTGCGGCGGGCCTATTCACGCGTCGCGAAAACTGGCGGCGCGTGTAGTCATGGTTGACATCCAATTGGAATTGATTCCCCGCTTGAACGATGAAGATTCTCTGTCTGCGAGATCAGTTGTGCCGGCCAGATAGATCGAACCAAGTGCCGCGCATTCTGCTGATTGCATTTTCGACGTGGCTTGTCTGTGCGACCGGTCATTCTGCGTCCAGTCCAGCCGACACGCTATTCGCACCCCCGCCACCGGCGCGCTCGCACGACGACATTTGGCTGATTAGTACGAGGCGTATCGGCACGACTTGTAGCCGACAAAGTATGCGGAGTCTTCTTGACTGCCGCATGAGGGTCATCGACGCAAATGGTCGGCATTCGTGGGCCGTTGCCGATTGGCAGCAACTCACCTCGACGGCGATCGCCCGACCGACGATCATCTATGTGCATGGGAATCGCGTCTCTTCCGGACACGATCGCGCCGAAGGCCTCCAAGTTTACCGTTCGTTTCTGACGCACCGACCGGTGAAAGGGCCGATTCGCTTTATCATTTGGTCGTGGCCGGCCGAACAGATTCCCGGGCCCATTAAGGACTACCTGGTAAAGGCACAACGTACTAATCCCGTTGCATGGCAGTTGGCTTGGATGCTAGACAAGCTGCCGGCGGAGGCGCCGATTGGTATGGTTGGATACAGCTACGGCACGCGTGTTGTCTGCGGCGCGGCGCATTTGCTCGCAGGCGGTAAGATCGGTCCGTTGGAGCTTGCATCACGCGCGAAGAAGGCACAACCGCCGACCCGGGCGGCCCTGATGGCTGCGGCGTTCGACGCTGACTGGCTGCAGCCAGGTCGGTTCTACTCGCGATCGTTGGTCCAACTAGATCGCGTGATGCTCGCGACGAACCAGTTTGACCCAGCGATGCGGTTCTATCATCTCAGCAATGGTCGAGGACGCATGGATGCTCTCGGGAAGTTCGGCCTAAAAGATCCACGCAGCCTCGGTGGCATGCTACGACGCGTACAGCGGATCGACTACACACGGTCTGTTGGTAGGAGTCACGTTATCGACGACTATCTGGCTGCCGAGCGTCAGATGAGATCGCTGTGGCACGGCTTAATGGTCGAAACCCCGAAGTCGATGGCGTCCGCAGGAAGCGGCGCGATCGCAACTAGCCGGAAGTAGCTTCGCCAAGTCAAGCGACGTCTTCGTTGCTCGACTCGAGCTTTGCGTTCGCCTGTTGCGGGCTAGCTTGCTCCGACGGTGGTGCGACCTGCGTAAGTGGACCGTGTTCAGCGCCTTGGTCGATCGCTTGGTCCAGGACTTCTTTTTTTCGCCGGCGCAGCCACCACAGCGCGAAAACGAGGCCCGCCAAGCCGACGATCAGCGTCAGTTTCGTCTCGGCGTCGCGGACGAGTCCGGTGATTTGCTCGCCATAGACGTAAGACAAGCCGAAAAAAGTTGCCACGACCAGCGAAGCACAGATCAGATCCCATAACAGGAATCGACGAAACGGCATCCGCACCACGCCTGCCGCTACGTAGACGGGTCCGCGTACGCCGACCATGAATCGAGCCAGCAGCATGATCTTGAAGCCGTGACGGAGAATCGCTCGTTCGAATTGTTCTTCGCGCTCGGCACCGACGAATTTGGCGAGTTTGGGGTGCTCGGACACCAAGCTATGACCAAAGTGGTAGCCGATCGAGTACATGATGCTATCGCCCAGTAGCGCGCCGAACAGGCAGGCGGCGACGGCAAACCTAGGGTCGAGATGGCCTTGAGAGCTGCCCCAGCCTGCGAAAATAATCGCGACTTCTTCCGGAATCGGCATGCCGCATCCGGTCAGCACCAGGAACAAGATGATGCCCAAATATCCGTACTGCAGAAGGAAATCCACGGAGTTACTCGGTGCAAACGGTCAAACGGACATCGCATTCGGGGAAACAACAGTCTGGGCTGCTTCATTGTACTATCGGTTCCGCTTATCGGCCCCGCCAATTTGTGCAACTTTCAGCTAGCACTACTCTCCGCTGTTGATCAGCGTCCAGTCGCGTTCCGTCATGCCGAATGCCCGCACGACGAAGTCACTTTGTTCGGCGACTGGACATACGAGCACCGCAGAGATGTGCCGATGCTGCTGACAGTAAGCCTCGACGGCATCGACATCCATGACAAAGAACGCTGTGGCCAGCCCGTCGGCTTCGGCCGCGGAGGGGGCGAGCACCGTCGAACTGTAGACGCCTTTTGCCGGCTGTCCGGTACGCGGATCGAGAATGTGGCTGTATCGCTGCCCATCTTGCTCGAAAAACTGGGTCGCGCCGCCAGCTGTGGCAAGCGCGCGATCGGACAGATAAACCTCAGCCAAGCGTGTGCCAGGTCGCTGTGGGTGCTTCAGGCCCACCGTCCAGCCGGGCTGAGTGCCGCTACGATTTTTTCCGCGCGCCAGCACACTACTTCCGCCTCCATGCCACAAGTAATCGGTATGACCGTCATGGTCGAGTTGCGTCGCGACTTGATCGAGAGCATAACCCTTGCCAATCGAGTTGAAGTTGATTTCTGTGGCAGCGTTGTGAAACCGGATTGACTGCGAATTTGGGTCGAGACGAATGGCATCGGCACCAACTCTGGATCTGGCGTACTCAAGTTCGGAACTGTCAGGAAGCTGACCAGCGCGATTCAAGAATCCCCACACGCGAGAGAGCGGGCCACTGGTGATATCAAAAGCCCCGTCGGTGTCGCGGTAGAGACGATCGCACAGTTCTAGCAACTCAAACAGCCCACGGTCCACTTCCACCGGCTCGGCAGCGGCGCGGTGGTTGATGTCGATGACTTCGCTATCATCCCGGTAAATGGTCAGCTGGTCTTCGACCGATTCGATCACGTCGAACGCCGCTAGCACGGCTTCTGCAAGTTCCTCGTCGGCTTCGTGGTATTGTACCGCAAACTCGCAGGCCATTGCTCGGCGGCTCGCCAAAACATGAACTACCGGACCAGGGGGACTCGCGCTGCCGAGCAGTTCCGACGCCGAGTCGACCCACTGCTGCGCTTGATTCGCCGCCATACGCACGGCAGCCCGGCCCTGCAGAAAATCACGACGCGAGTGTTTCTCAGGATTCGACATGCCGACATTATAAGCAACCAGCCCTCGCGAAGTCAGACATGCGGTGTTGCCCTGCAACACATCTTGGTACTATTTGCTCCATGAAAGAACCTATCATTAGCGTCTCGGGTCTACGCGGCATCATCGGGGAATCGCTGACCCCGGAGGTCGCGACGCGTTACGTTGCCGCGTTTGCAGAGTCACTGCCTGAGGGACCAATCGTCGTTACGCGAGATGGCAGGCACACTGGCCCGATGGTGTTTTCGGCGGTGCAAGCAGCGCTGATCGCGGCGGGACGAATGTGTCTCGATGCTGACATCGCAGCCACGCCAACGACAGGAATACTCGTTAGACACTTGGGGGCTGTCGGCGGCATTCAGATTTCCGCTAGCCACAATCCCCCCGAGTACAACGGATTGAAGTTGTTTGATCGCACCGGTCGCGTCATTCCTGCGGGCCCAGGGCAAGCCGTCCTCGATCGCTATCGAGAGGGACCGCCAACGTGGAAGCATTTCGACCAACTCGGAGGCAGCCACCGAATTGACGACACGGTTACTGCCCATCTGGCGATGGTTGCCGCGATCTGCGATGTCGATCGAATTCGCGAGCGTCGATTTAAGGTGCTACTTGACGCGAACAACGGTTCGGGAAGTGTGCTGGGCGTGCCGCTGCTGCGTGAACTGGGTTGCGACGTTACGTTGCTCGGCGGCGACCCGGACGGGCAGTTTGGCCACACGCCAGAACCGACGGCCGATAATCTGGAAGGTGTCTTGGCGCTGGTGAAAGACAGCGGCGTCGACGTTGGCTTTTGCCAAGATCCCGACGCCGATCGATTGGCAGTCATTGACGAGTCTGGCAGTTACGTAGGCGAGGAATACACCGTGTCGCTGTGCATGGATCATGTGCTGCGTAGCACGCCAGGGCCCGTCGTGACGAACTGCTCGACCAGTCGCATGACGCAGGATTTAGCAGAGCACTACAATGTGCCGTTTTACCGCAGTAAGGTCGGCGAGGCCAATGTTGTCGACCTGATGCATGCCAAAAGTGCAGTTCTGGGTGGTGAAGGAAATGGCGGCATCATCGATCCAAGAGTGGGGTTTGTACGCGACAGTTTTGTCAGCATGGCATTGATCCTTGACGCGATGACGGCGCGAAGCCAAGCCATCGGCGCTCTTGTCGCGGAGCTGCCGAGCTACGCAATCCACAAGGCGAAGGTGCAATTGCCGGCGGAGCGAGTGCCATCCGCGCTAGACGCGCTCGAGCAGCACTTTTCCGATGCGACCGCTGATCGCTTGGATGGACTAAGGCTCGACTGGCCAAACAAGTGGCTACTCGTGCGGGCAAGTAACACCGAGCCGATCGTGCGTATCATCGCCGAAGCGCCGACGCTTGAAGAATCGCAACGCCTATGCCAGGCTAGCGAGTCGGTAATCGGCTGACGAGCCAGTCGCTTATTCGGTGAGCGCCTCTTCGGCTGCTGACTCGGCGATATCAAGAGCAAAATCGGCATCAATCTCGATGTCGGTTGCCGAGCTGACCTCTGCTGGCAACTCCTGTGTGCGGTCACGCTTGCGTACGCCAAACGGGTTCTTGTCTGACGCCCGATCGCCGAAGCTGACGCCCAGGCCACGCGCGGCTTGGACGGTTGAACCGTCAGGGTTGACTTGTCGAACATGATTGACGGCCTCGATGATCGGCACGCTTTCGATTTCCGGCGGATGGTAACAGGCCATTTCGCCGAGTTTGCCTTCGGTAATCAGACGGACTGCATGGGCGCCGTACTGCGTGGCAAGCACTCGATCGAAAGTTGTTGGCGCGCCGCCGCGTTGCAAGTGTCCCAGCACCGCAGTCCTGGTTTCGCGATGCAGTCGAGTTTCGATTTCGTTGGCCACGATGGCGCCGATGCCACCGAGTTTTGCCTGTGCACCTGCTTGTTCTTTTCCGACGATGCCGCCCTCGGGCAATTCGGCACCCTCGGCGACGACGACCAGGCTATGTCGCTTGCCCGAGCTCTCGCGGTCCAGAATCTTGTGGCAGACGTTTTCGTACGTCCAACGGATTTCAGGAATCAAGATCACATCTGCACCACCGCCAATACCGGCGTGCAAGCCGATCCAGCCTGCGTGTCGTCCCATGACCTCTAGCACCATGATCCGTTCGTGACTCGCCGCCGTTGTTTGTAGGCGATCGAGTGCGTTGGTGGCGCATTCGATGGCACTGTCGAAGCCGAAGGTGAATGCGGTAGCCGAGAGGTCGTTATCGATGGTTTTGGGGACACCGACCACCGGAATGCCGTACTCGTGAAACTGTTGTGCCACGGCCAGTGATCCGTCGCCGCCAACGCATACGAGTCCGTCGATGCCAAGTTGTTCGACCGTGGTCATGACGCCAGCGAGTAGTTCGGGGTCGAGCTCGACGCGGTCGGCGACGCCAACAGTAGCGGCGAAGCGACCTTTATTCGTCGAGCCGAGAATCGTACCGCCGTCGTTGAGAATGCCAGCGGTGTTATCTTCGGTGAGCGTGACGTACCGCACAGGGTCGTACAGCCCTTCGTAGCCCTTAAGAAAGCCAACGCAATCGTATCCAAGTTGTTCGGACGTTGTGACGACGCCTCGAATCACGGCGTTCAAGCCCGGACAATCACCGCCACTCGTCAGGACTCCGATACGTTTCTTGGCCATCAATCTGCTCCCCAGGGTAATCTGATCCGGTTTTGCCGGAATGAGTTCGTTTGAGAAAGCTTAGTGCGCAATTGACGTTGGCGATTTGCACTAGGCTACCAGCGATGTCAGCTGGCTCTACAACCGATACAGTCGGAACGAGCGACGGCGATCCAACGGCGTTGAATGCGATCGAATTGCGGCGCAACGCAAAAACCCCCAGGTAGTCGCATAAGCTACCTGGGGGCTGAGCCAGCCGTGGAGAGGCAGGACGGCGGCTGCGGGTGATTTTCGCTTGGTGTTGTTACCGCATCGCTAGCGTCGGCAGCGGACCTCCGCTTTGAATGAGTACCGGAGCGTACTTAAGACCCAGCAAGAAGCGTTGCATGTCGGAGTAGTCCTGTCGCATCGAGGGGTGATCGGTAGCGGCGGCGTCTTTGAGCATGTTGCGGAAGTCGAGGCAGACACGAGCGATTTCCTCGCTTTCAAAGCCGTAGCGAGTCTCGCCATCCCGAACGACTCGACTGAGCAGCACTTCCAAACGTTCGCGTTGCTGTGCGTAGCGAGGCGTCGATACCAGAGCTGGCCAGTAGATCGCACCGGTTTCCCAGTTAAATTGAAACTCGTTGAGTCGGTAGGTACGAGCGAGTTCTTGGTACTTTGCCTGCCACAGCTCTTTCGATCGTGTTTTGCGGTCTATGCGACGCTGACGCTCATAGTCGCGGTAGTCGTTGAGCATTTTCTTGCGAGTGAGTGCTGTGGCCGTCTTCTTCAGCTCGTTCTCGTAGTGCAGCGACTCAGCGTGCTGCCAGAGAATTTCCGCCTGCGCGTCATCAACGAGGAACTCGCCAGCGGCGGTGATCCAAGCGGCTTCACCACGCATGGCACCTTCGTAAGCGGTAGACGAATGGCGATGAATGGCTTCGGGTGGCGAATAACGACGCGAGACGGCAATATCGTAGCCACGCGGGTTGCTTTCTTGGGCGAATGTCAGGGTGCAGGTCAAGCTGCTAGCAATGACGACGATCATGAGGGCGAGGTGACGCATGGTTTCAATCTCCTGACTTGGCGGCTGGTGATGATTCTTGCCGCGGTGTCTTGCGGCTCACCATTACAAGCGTAAAGACAGTCGGAATGAGACACCCGAATTTCGGAATTTTCCAGAAAATGGAAAAACGCTGGAAAATTAGGGATATACCGACCTCGTCCGCGATACTCAGACCGACAAATGGCAGCTAAACTAGGATAGGAGAGGAGGGAGAGGAGGACGTGGACGCAGGTTGATACCCCCTCGGAGCGATTGCGATGGCCGAAGAGCCCGCCGAATTGACGGTGCTGCTGCAGCAAGCCAATCGTGGCGACGCGGCGGCTGGAAGCAAGCTGTTTCGCCGTGTCCAGAGTCAACTCCACAGCATGGCAGAGCAGAGGCTCAGCCGCGAACAGGCGGGAGCGACGATCCAAGCGACCGTACTAGTCCACGACGCTTTTCTGCAGCTTGTTGGTGCTGACCAGGACATCGCATACAACGATCGCAAGCACTTTTATGTGCTGGCAGCCCAGGCGATGCGACGGATCTTGATCGATCGCGCACGTAGTCGGCGGGCGCTGAAACGAGGGGGACCCGATCGCAAACGAGCCGACATCGTGGTTGAGGACATTGCCGGTCGATCTGCCGACGACGAATTACTAGCGCTGCATGAAGCGCTAAAAGAGTTGACGACACTCGATCCGCGGCAGGCAAAAGTTGTCGAGTTGCGGCACTTCGGCGGCTACAGCGTCGACGAGACTGCTGACCTACTAGAACTTTCGCCCAGTACGATCAAACAAGAATTTGCCGCCGCTAAGGCCTGGCTGTTTCGCCAACTAAAGCGAAACTGAGAAACCGAAAACTCATAACGCTCCGATTGCATGTCTTCAGAAAATTGGCACCACGCGAAAGAAGCTCTGGCCCAAGCGATGGAGCTAGCAGGTGACGAGCGCAACTCCTACTTGGCAAACTTACAGCAGAGTTCGCCAGAGCTCCATGCCGAAGTCGTTTCGTTGCTCGAGTCGCAGGCAGAAGCAGAGCAGCAGGGCTTTCTAGACCGGGCCGCAGAAACTAGCAACCATTTTGACGATCAAGAGACTGCGAACCCGCGCGATGCGGAAGAAACGGCTGATCAATATCTCACCGGTACGTACGATCCGGATCGCACGCGCGACTACGTCACGACCGACGATCTGCAGCTGCCGCCCAAACGCAGCGATGCACCCAGCGACCTCGTCGGGCCTGACTACGAGTTAGAAAAGAAGATCGGTCAGGGCGGAATGGGGTCGGTCTACAAGGCCTACCACCGTTCGCTGCGACGAACCGTCGCACTCAAGATCATCACTGGCGGTGGCTTACGCGACGAGATTGACATCGCCCGCTTTCACATCGAGGCCGAAGCTGCCGCTCGACTCGATCATCCAGGCATCATTCCGGTCTACGACGTCGGCGAGCACAACGGCAACCACTACTACGCTATGGCGTACGTCGAGGGACCGAGTCTGTCCGAATTTGTTGGTCCGAAGGCAAAGAAGCTCACTCCGCAGCGAGCCGCGGAAGTGATGGAGCAGGTCTGCCGTGCCGTGCAATTCGCACACGATCGGGCCGTGATTCACCGCGATCTGAAGCCAGCCAATATTATGCTAGAAAATGGCGAGGTGCCACGATTGGCAGACTTCGGCCTGGCGAAAGATATGGGCCAGGACGATGGGCTCACGATGACCGGTCAGGTGATGGGAACGCCAAGCTACATGGCCCCCGAGCAAGCGACCGGCAAACTCGACGAGATCTCGAATCGCACGGACGTCTACTCACTCGGCGCGACACTCTACGCGTTGCTGGCCGGTCGACCTCCATTCTCGGGCGGTACGATGCTCGAAACAATCCGCCAGGTGGTGCGTGCCGATCCTGAGCCGCTCACGCAGATCGTCAACGCGATTCCGCCGGACTTACAGACGATTTGTGAAAAGTGTCTCGCGAAGAAACCGCAGGACCGTTACGCAGCAGCTGACGAAGTGGCAGACGACCTGCAGCGGTTTTTGCAGCGCAAGCCGATTAGCGCACGTCCGCTGGGCTTTTGGGCGCGTGGCTGGCGACTTTGCCAACGACATCCCATCGAGTCTTCGTTGCTGGCGCTGGCGCTTGCCGCAATCATCATCGGGTCGATCGTCTCGGTGAACTATGGAATTCAGGCAAACCGTGCGCTGGCGCAGGCGAACCGTGCCAACACAAAAGCAAATCGTGCACTGTCGCAAGCGACAGAACACCAGCGCGACTTGCGTGATGCCGTCAAAGAGATGTTTGTGTTCGTCAGTGAGGACGATTTGGCCCAAGAGCCGGGCATGCAGCCGGCGCGCATGAAGCTGCTGAATTCGGCGCAGCGCTACTATTCGGAGTTGATTGAGCAAGTGCCCGACGACGCGGAATCGCAGCGCGAATTGGCCGACGCCCAGTTCATGCTGGCAAAAGTGCAAATGGCGCTTGGCCAAGACGAGCAAGCGACAAAGACGTTGGACGAAGCCCTTCGCACCCAGCAGAAATTGGCGCAGCAGTCACCGGACGACGCCGGACTGCTGGCGGCGATGGCGAAAACACATAACCAACTAGCGATCGTGGCGCAAAAACAGTGGCAGTCGCTCACGCAAATGCAAAGCATGGACAAGCTAGGCTCGGTGGTGAGGTCAGAAGTGGAAGCCGCGCTTGCGAGTTGGAAGCAGCACTCCGCCGATGCAATTCGCTTCCGTCGATCCGTAGTCGCACTGACGCCCGATCAAGCGGAAGCGAACCGTCTGCTCGCTAGCGCGCTGATGAACGAGGGAAATGCGATGAGCATCCGTGGTTACACCAATCGCGACTTGTTGGAGCAGGACCGTGCGCGGCAGCAACTGCTTGAAGCGCAGCAGGTTCGTCAGAACACACTCCAAGACTTTCCGAACGAGACACTAGTTCGACGTGATCTCGGCAGAGGCTACTTCAACCTTGCCAGCAATGAATTCACAGCGACGGATCATGAAAGCAAGGAAGAAGCCATGCGTGCTCGATGGAATCAGTGCGTTGCTGATTTGACGAGTGCGATTACAGCCTATGAGCAGCTACCCAGCGATTCGCTGAAACTAGATACGAAACTGGAATTGGCGAGATGCTACCGATTGAGGGCTGATACGCACTTCTACCTGATGGATGTGGAGCATACGGGAGAGGACTACAAGGCAGCTGAAAACGTATTGCGTCTGCTGACTTTGCGAAATCCTAGTGTCTATCGCTACCGCATCGTGTTGGCGGAAGCGCAATTCAACTACAGCCAGTTTTGCTTCAACTTTGGTCAGCAAGAACTCGGTCTGTTGTTATTGGGCAAGAGCCGCGCTACGTTGCTGCAGTCGTTACGAATCGATCCAAGCAGTACCCAAGCGGCCAACCAGTATCTTACTTTTACACAGACGATCGTTGCCGCCTTCGTCGAAAATCTTCGACCTGACTTGGCCATGGCAGAGACCGTCGCCCAACAAGCGCTTGACGAGATTAGAGCGCTCTTCAACGAATCGAAGGAGTTCGAAGTCCTGCTACCGATCGTGGAAGAGCTGCAAGATACGGTGCAGTCTATTCAAACTCAGCGCGGTAAAGACGAAGAATCCAGCACCGTCACTTGAACCAAAGGGTCGCAACCTCTTCCGTGCTAGCAGTGGCTGTCCACAAAAGCGATTTAAGCTAGACAACCCAGTTTACCGATACTACGCAAACGCAGGGAAGCGGATCAGACTGCGCTGCCAATCTGGCATGGAATCGATCCGGCGATCACAAGGATGTGTTGGCGGGGTGACTATTATGGGTGGGCGTACTTTGCATGCTGCTGCAGCAGCAATCGTTTCGGCGAGTGTCATTTTCTCGTCAGGCAGGGAAGCTCGGTGCCAGTCTGCCGAATCAGCACCAAAGCCCAAGATCGCAAATCCTGCCGATCCCACGCCAGCGACTCCAACGCCAGCGGCGGAGTCATCTCCAGCCGCCAGCGAAGATGCGTCGGTGCCAGCAGGAACTGCTGATGCTCCCGCAACGCCAGCGCCGGTGATCACGCCGCCCATTGCACCGCCAGCGACTCCAATTTCGACATCACGCACCTCGTCGCAGAGTAACAGTTCGTTTTCGCCGCGGCTTGCGCGAGCGGCGCCAATTATGGGTGATACGCTCGCTCCCTCATTCGTGTTTCAGGACGAGCTTGGGATGTTGCAGCGAGAGGCGCCGGCCGGTGGTGGTGCGACCCGGTCGAAAATCGCCGAAAACAGTTCCTCCCTGCCGCTGGATCGCTTCATCTTCAACTACAACCATTTTCACAATGCCATTGACGATGCAGCCGACGAGGCGACCAGCATCGACCGCTTTACGCTTGGTTTCGAGCGGACGTTTCTTGATCAGATGGCATCCATCGAAGTTCGCTTTCCGTTTGTCGTCGACAACGACTTTGTCGAGCCGGGCGACTTCACGCGCAATGGCACCGATGCTGGTAACTTGTCGGTGACGCTAAAGGGCGTTCTGGCCTCCGATAACGATAGCCTACTGGCTGCTGGCATGACTATCGATACGCCTACTGCCGGTAACACGGTGCTCATCGACGACTCCTTGGCCACACCGCTGACCGTGGATATCAGCAACGATGCTGTGCATCTGGCTCCATTTCTTGGGTTTTTGTATGCCAAGGACAGTTTGCACACTCACCAAGGATTCTTGCAAATTGATGTACCAACGAACGCGAACACGTTGACCTTTTCTGACACTAGCGGTGACGCCACGACCGAATTGCTAGAACAGACCTTGCTCTATGTCGATTACCAGTTTGCCGCAGAGTTGTACAGCGCTGGTCGTCGTTCACGCAGCACTTGCGATATCTATCGAGTTCTGGGCCTTGCAGAGCTGCACTATACAACCACGTTGGAAGATTCGGACGCAGCGTTCAGCGGTACGACCGCCAATCCTCTATTCGAGGTGACCAGCCTAGGCAATCGCCTTGACGTCCTCAACCTGACGTTGGGTTTGCACACGGAGTTTAGTAATGGAACTCAGCTCCGACTCGGCACGGTCGCACCGCTAACAGACGACGATGATCGCTTTTTCGACTTTGAGTTCCAGGCTCAGATCAACGTCCTACTTCGGTAACTGCGCAAGACGTGTCGACGGTTGACCAACATGCCGAAACTGCTAGCAGTGGCAATCCTGTCGTGACGACTGGGTAATCTCTGTTAAGCAGCAAGTGTTCGCCGCCGATAAGTGACTACAGCGGGGGCTCGCACTCTCGCAGGCGGCTTCACGCCAAGCTCGTCTTTATTTTCAAACAGATATTGGACTTCATAATTGTAGTTGTGAAGTTTCCCGGGGGGGAAAGTCATGCGTCTGTCTTGCGTTGCGCTTGCGTTGACGCTGTGCACGTTGGTGCCGATTTCGGCCGGAAATGCCCAGCAAGAGGAAACGGTTGGACCACCGCCACTTACCGATCTCGTAAATCCCGCCGAGCCGCAGCCTACTCAGGCTGAAGATCTCTCGCCGAATCCGTTTCGTGAGTCGACTCCGCAGGAATCGGCGGCCGAGTCGTCCGCTGGTCCCGGATTTTCTGAGGCAAGCGATCAGGGTTCCATTGAACCGATCCCACAGTTGACAGCACCACCCACACCGAGCCCAATCGTGCCGTCTCCGACCCCAACGCCTAGTCCATTCTCGTCGACTAGTAGCGCGACATCCGCTAGCACGTCGCAGGACAGCAATAATTCGTTTTCGCCGCGACTAGCCCGAGCGGCGCCAATTATGGGTGATAGCCTCTCGCCATCGCTGCGTTTCGTCGACCCGTTCGACGATACGGTGGCCGAGATTCCTACGGGCGGCGGCGCGACAAGGCGAAAGATCGGCGAAAACACCGGCGCCCTGCCGACCGATCGAATCATTTTTAACTACAACAACTTTCAGAATGCCGTCAACTCGATCAGCGAAGCGACCAACATCGATCGGTTTACTCTCGGTGTCGAGAAGGCCTTCATGGACGGCCTGTTCTCGATCGATGTGCGGCTACCGCTTAGCGCGAACAACGACTTTGCCGACGCCAACGTACCGTTTAGTCGCAACGGTTCGGAGCTAGGCAATGTGTCAGCGGCGCTGAAAGTGCTGCTGACTTCTGAGGAAAACTATGCGTTGGCCGCTGGTATGGTCGTCGATACGCCGACGGGCAGTGCCACCAACATCTTGCTGCCCAACAGCGCAACGCTCAAACTCAACAACGATGCCGTCCACCTGGCTCCGTTCCTCGGCTTCTTATTCCTGCAAAACGGTGGACTCATCCATCAAGGCTTCTTACAGGTCGATGTGGCGACCAACGCGAACGGTGTGGTCTATTCCGAGGTGACGGACGTTGTCACGAACTTTGAAGAACAGACTCTGCTGTACGTCGACTACGCCCTGAGCAAAGCTGTGTACGAAGCGAGAAGCAGTCAAGATATTCTGCAACGACTCTCTGGCCATGTCGAATTTCACTACACAACGACGCTTGAGGACTCCGACGAGATTGAGATCGCGGCGCCCAACACCGATTTCACGATGCGCAGTCAAGGCAATCGCATTGACGTGATGAATCTGACGCTCGGGCTCGATACGCTTCTGTCTTGTGGCGCTAATCTGCGATTCGGTACGGTGGTGCCGCTCACGAAGTGCGACGATCGCTTTTTCGACATCGAGTTTCTCGCACAGGTCAATTTCGCGCTGTAGACCATTGCTGTTAACGGACTCAGCTACGCTCGGTTCTGTGTGCGTCTTTCGGTATTCGAACCAGGAGCCAAGTCCATGGCACAGCCACGAATCCTTGCCTTTGCAGGCAGTTGTCGCAAATCGTCCTTTAACTTTCGCTTGGTACAGGTCGCCGCGGCAGGTGCCCGCGCGGCTGGCGCCGACGTGACGGTCTTGGACTTGGCCGAATATCCATTGCCGCTGTTTGACGAAGACTTAGAACGAGAAGAAGGCACGCCCGTAAACGCCTCGAAGCTCAAGCAGCTATTTCTCGACCATCAAGGACTGTTAATTTCGTCGCCCGAGTACAACAGTTCGGTCACGCCGCTGCTGAAAAACACGATCGATTGGGTGTCGCGTCCGGTCGAAGGCGAGCCGCGTCTGGCTGCTTATCAGGGCAAGGTAGCTACGTTGATGGCGGCATCTCCCGGGGCGCTGGGCGGACTGCGTGGACTTGTGCACATCCGATCGATCCTGGCGAACATCGGTGTGACGGTGCTGCCCGACCAGATCGCTCTACCGCAAGCACACGAAGGATTCAATGAGGACGGCAGCCTCAAAGATCCCGCCCAACACGAGCGGGTCGCCGGACTCGGCAAGACGCTCGCTGAAACTGTCAACAAGCTGTACGGCTAGTTGGACTGAAAGGTGCCAGACGATGCCACCGTAAGGCTACTTGCCAGCAAAAGCCGTCTAGAATCAAAAATGTCGGTGCGAGAGGATTTGAACCTCCGACCTGCCTGGTTCTAAGTTGCTATGCATCAACCTTAGAACGCTAGATTTTCGATATCGTGATGGCATTTTGTTAAACATGAAATGGATTTCGCAGAAAAACGTGAATAGCAGATGCTATCTGCGATTCGCTTTGTAAAAAAGGGACACAGCGCGTCGCTTTTGGTGTCTTCATCGATCGCGCCAAGATCAAGACTTGGCGCCGCTTGCGGAGCTTCGCACCCCGCTTGCGTGCATGTGCAACTATTGACCCTGGCAGGGCGAACACACTGTAGATATCGCCAGCATCGTAGTGAGGTTTACGCGACCTCTAGGCGGTGCGGGTGCGCGTTAATCGCGACGCTCTGGGGTGCTGAGCGAAAGCCCCGACTTCGCTGCAAAACCACGAAAGGATAGCTTCAGCTTGACAGCGCGTTCGGTGGAGCTGATGATGGAAAACAGGGTTAGGGTGACCCCGTGCTCAGTTTCTTTGCCGTCGGCGTGGAAAGTCGCATACGATGCCCAAGACAGTTGATCGCTGCCTCGCTGTGCGGATAGAGATCGCGATTTTTCAGACGCGTCCTCATCAACGGGGCCTTAGTCTCGTCGAGTTGCTGGTTGTTATCGCAATAATCGGAGCTCTCATCGCCTTGCTATTGCCCGCGGTATTGGCTCAGCGTGAGACGGCCCGCAAGACGCAGTGTGCTAGTCGATTGCGGCAGCTCGGCATCGGGCTGCACGCGTATCACGAAGCATACTCGACATTCCCTTCGGGCCACGTTGCGGACACTGGGAGTGATTTCGACGGAAAGAGTTGGGGATGGGGGGCCTTGCTGCTGCCATACGTCGAGCAGCGGGCACTGTCGGACCAATTGGATCCAACCAGACGTTCATTCGACGAAGTTGCGTCGGATCCAGTTCGCGAGCGATATCTGCGATCAAATGTCGACTTGTATCGATGCCCCTCGGATACGGAAGACAACCTATCACATCGCTTCCGTTCTCTCTTTGTCCCGTGGTCCCAAGGACCTACGCTTGCCGACGCCGGTGGCAGTATTGCGCCTCGCCATGCCTCCATCCTCCCCGCGCCCAACCAACAGGTGACCGTTTTTGTGGGAGTTAGCATAGCTAGGTCGAACTATGTAGCCTGCATCGGCAGTGAATGGAAATCTCGGCGGAGGGACTGGACCATTACGGATTTCGAGGGCGACGGCCTTTTCGGCAGGAACTCGGCGGTAAGGCAAACTGAGATTTCTGACGGCGCTAGTAATACGCTCGCTGTAGGAGAACGATGCGATCGCAATTACGCGGCGGTGTGGGCCGGCGGCAATTCCTGGCAGGGATGCGGCTTTATGGACAACCAGATGGTGTTAGGGACGGCGTTCTATCCGATCAACGAGATGCCTATCGGCCAAAATATCGATTGCGATGGCCAAGGGTCCGCTAATTTCAGCAGCTATCACCACGGCGGCGCCAACTTTGTTTTCGCGGACGGGTCCGTCCATTTCCTTGCGCAGCAGATCGACATTCTCGCTTTTCAAAGGTTGGCCAGCCGCGACGATGGGGAGAACGTTAGTGACTTCTAGCTCCTTGCGACACGCGTATGGCGTCCTCGTCTTGCTTATTGGACTGTTGGTCGGCTGCAAAGACGGCGGCCGCAAGAACACGTCGACGGCCATTGATCTCCACGGCCCCCACGGCGGCCATATGGCCGAGATGTCTGAAGGTGCCGGTTTTGAAATGGAGTTTACACTGGACGAAAGGCGCCGGCGGATGGTGATCTATGTTTTAGAATTAGGTTTCACCAAACCGTACCCACTGGCTACTGATGCCTTGAGCGGGAAATTCAAGTTCGATGGGCGAAGCATCGACGTGACCTTCGCCGCGGATGCGCGACCCACTGATCCGAAAGGCCACGCATCCCGCTTCGCACTCGCTTTGGACAGCCTCCCGCAGCAAATGTTGGTGGCTGAACAGTTCGTGCTGAAACTCTCGTATGCGGCTGCTGGCGAGACCTTTACGGGTTCTATCCCGCACAGGAACGATCACGCGCACAGGTACCACCACGACTGACTGGCGTACACTGGCACGATTCGTAGACCTTGTCGCGTTGCACTCTGCCCAGGCATCATAGATTGAAGTATGATTCGTCGAACGAGTTCTCAACTAAGTTTCGGTCTAATTGAAACCTTCACACAATAAGGTTTACGCTACCACTCTTGCACTACTCTGATAGAGGACGCTCTCATCGATACAACGAGCGCCCAGACTAATTGCCCGCGTAGATCGATCGACGGCCCTGTGGCATCACGTTGTGGTAGTCGGTTGTTCCGCTTTACCGTAAGGCGTGATACGACCGTAAAAGTCCGACCACGCGAGAGCCAGTTGGACGATCGTACTCACGCTTGATGGACTGCGTACCGTGCGGTCCAAGGTGAAATATTGGCGACCGTTTAGATCGACGGCAACTTAGCCGCTTGTACGAGGCTTGCGGTACTTGAAAAGAGATTTCAAAAGACGAAGTTCACCATGCAATCTTCGAAGTTCCCAATGTCAAAT
This sequence comes from Planctomycetota bacterium, assembly GCA_039184115.1. Taxonomy (GTDB): domain Bacteria; phylum Planctomycetota; class Planctomycetia; order Pirellulales; family Lacipirellulaceae; genus Bythopirellula. The sequence goes on from JBCDBK010000023.1 coordinate 49,288, forward strand.
CGATGTGTGCCGTTTCGCACTTCATCGAGAAAGCTACACTGCCAAACCTCGACAGGTACTACTTCTCTGAAGATCAGCGATTTCCAAAAATGTCGGGGCGAGAGGATTCGAACCTCCGACCCCCTGGTCCCAAACCAGGTGCGCTAGCCAGACTGCGCCACGCCCCGAGACGGACCATAATAGTCGCTCACAGCAGATCAGGCAATCGCTCCCCAGTCTTGCCCCGAGCATGCGATCGGGCAGGCCTGATCTGGTCGGTGGCGTAGTCCAAGGCCGTTTTGCAGCTCAGACTCGTCGGCGTCGTTTTAGCGCGTATCCCCACGCGATTCCTAAGCAGCCAAGGAAGCTAGACGCTTCGGGGATCACGGAGAGTTGGGCCCCCTTAAGTCCGACCACGACGTCGGCAATTGCCTGGGCGACGAGTTGATTGCCGTCGTCGTTTAGATGCAGATTCTCGTGTGCGATGCGCCATGGACGCTCTTCAAATTCATCGACAAGCAGCGTATAAGCGTCGACAACCACGTCGGCGCGGGCATTGACCACGCGAAGTTCGCGTTGACGATATTCCTCCTGCCGCGATTCCAAGATAAGCGGATGATCGAACGGGATAGGGGTCGTCGTCACCCAAACGATGGGCACATCCTCTTGCGCGAAGACGTCGAATATTTGGTTCAAGTGCTGCTCGTACAAGTCGGGCGTCGTACCGTACGCATCTTCGACGCGCATGTTGTGGATGCCAACATTGGCCAAGATTAGATCTCGATCTCGTACCTCGTTGAGCCTTCGCACGAACCGATGATCGGTAAACCCATCGTCGACACGCAGCCACTGCTTAGTACCCTGATTGTTGTACGGATAATTGAGATCGTAAAGACCCGCGTGAATGACGACGTCGTCGGGCATCGCAGCCACGAGGGCATCGTGCATATGCATGGATATCGAATCGCCGAGCTTAGCGATTTTGATTGCCCAGGCGAGTGGGGTGCACGCACTTAATGCGAGGAACGCGGCAATGACGGTGAGTATGGTGCCCCTAGCCATAGCCGTCATGTTATGAGCACATTCCCTTGTCTGTCAATTATTTGCTTAAACAATTAACGGAAATGCCCTAATAATAGAAAACAATCTAGTATTCTAGAGCCCGGCAAAATAGTTGCGCACTGCTACGTCCACGGTCTCGCAGGTCACCTCCAACGGACGTTGGTGGAACTCGCAAAAATTGCGGATCTGTCGAAGGAGGTCTCGCGGATGGCAGTACCGTAGGGGGCGATTTACACGTTGATAGTGTGTTTCGAGCAGGTACCTGACAGTATCGGCATCGCACTCACAGCCCAGACTCTTTGCCAATTCGATAAATAACGCCGAGAAATCGGCCTCGTTAGGGCTATTCACTTCGATTTTGTACGGTATCCGACGCAAAAAAGCCTCGTCGACCAGATCGCTAGGCTCTAGGTTCGTTGAAAACACGAGCAGCATATCGAACGGCACGGCAAGCTGACGACCGCTTGATAGGTTGAGGTAGTCGTGATGTTTTTCCATTGGCACAATCAGCCGATTGAGCAGCTCGGAGGTTGGCATCCGCTGTCTGCCAAAGTCGTCGACCACCAACGCGCCGCAATTGGCTCGCATCTGCACGGGAGCCTCGCAGATACCGGTTAGCTCGTTGAATTGCAAATCGAGCTGGTCCATCGTCAGCTCCCCGCCAACGACGATCGTGGGGCGGTGGATCAGTATCCAGCGGCGATCGTACTTGAGTTGCTTGAGTTCCTCAGCTTCCACGGCTTGGTGACTGCGTGGATCGAACAGGCGAATCAGTTCTCCGTCGACGGTGATTGTCTGCGGAATCCAGACAAACTCACCGAATGAACTCACCACCAGTTCCGAGACGCTAGTTTTCCCGTTGCCCGGCGGTCCGTAGAGAAACAGACCGCGTCCATCATTGATCGCTTGGCCGAGCTGGCTAATCAGGGTTGCATCGAGCCGCAGACCTTTGAAAGTGGCTTGCAGATCTTCATACGTTAGCCGGCTATGCTGGAGCGATTGAGCACGCATAGCCTCGATATAAGCTTCCAGTGGAACCGGTGCGACACCTGCATAGCTGGATTTTTTGAGCAATCGGCTGGTGCGTTCGTGGCCCGCCTCCGTGAGCTGGTAGTAGTAGTCTTCCAGGCCAGCCGAACCCTTAATCGAGATCAGCAGTTCGGTCCGCAGGTGTTCGAGAGCTTCGGTCACTAGCGGTCGCGGGAGCTGCACCACCTCGGAAAGGGCGCGGCTCGTCAGGGTAGCGCGATTGACGAGCAACTTGAGGATCAGCGCCTGCAAAGCGTCCGCATCGAGACCAGTCTCGTCGAGAGACTGCGGCTCGACCGGAACGAATTTCACTGGCGAGGCTGCCGGTTTAGGCGAAGTTGCAGACACCAGTGCTGGAGCTGGTGCGGCTGGATCGACGATCGTTGGCGGGGCTGGGTTGGTCATCCTGCATATCCTGCTAGCGGATTCTTGCTTTATTCGTGGGTAGGGCATGTCCTTGCGAGAAACTGGCCCCTAGTACTTCATGGGATAAATTCTCGCACCTGTCCAATGACCCTCAGTCTCTCTGGCTAGGCTCTCAGAGAATTCTGGGGCAGGCTCCGATCGTAGGGGTCGTAGGCTTGTTTCTGGCGAGCGACGAGTCGCTGCGCTGGATTGCCCGCGACGGCGAAATTGCGTTAGAATCGCAGTTTCGACCCACTTCTCCGAGTGCACCTAAGGAATCGCCACACATGTTTGAGGCTCTTCAAGACGGACTTTCCGGCGCGTTTAAGTCGCTGCGCGGTCAGGGCAAGCTGTCGGAATCGAACATGCGCGACGGCCTCAAACTGGTCGAAAAGTCGCTGCTCGAGGCTGACGTGAGCTTCCCGGTTGTCCGCGAGTTTATGGGCCGTGTCAGCGAGCAGGCGCTAGGCGAACGGGTGCTCAAGGCACTCAATCCCAGCGAACAGATCATCGGTATCGTCCATCAAGAGCTGATCAACTTGATGGGGCCCGTCGATCATTCATTGCATCTGCTCGGCAAAGGCGACGTGACCGTGCTGATGATGTGCGGTCTGCAAGGTTCAGGAAAAACCACCAGTTGCGGCAAGCTCTCGCGGCTGCTGAAAGAATCAGGTCGCAAACCGTTGCTAGTGGCGGCCGACTTGCAGCGCCCCGCGGCTATCGATCAGCTGCACGTATTGGGCGAACAACTTGGCGTCGAAGTCTACTCCGACCGCGCGGAGAAAGACCCCGTCAAAGTTTGCAACGCCGCCGTCCAACAGGCGAAGCAACTCGGCGCCGACACCGTGATTCTTGACACGGCTGGTCGTCTGCACGTGGACGACGAGCTGATGACTCAGCTGGAGAACATTGATAAGAAATGCCATCCTCAGCAGGTTTATCTCGTCGTCGATGGCATGACCGGACAAGACGCGGTCAACAGTGCCAAGGCGTTTAACGAGGCGCTCGAGCTCGACGGCGTGATCATGACCAAGCTCGACGGCGATGCCCGCGGTGGTGCGGCGATTTCCGTGAAGCAAGTCACCGGTGTTCCCATCAAGTTCATCGGCACCGGCGAACACCTGGACGCGCTCGAAGAGTTTCATCCCGACCGCATGGCTGGGCGGATTCTCGGCCAAGGTGACATTATGTCGCTGGTCGAGAAAGCGCAGCGAGAGTTCGACCAGGATGAGATGCTGGCCCAAGAAGAGCGGATGATGAAGGGCGAGTTTACGCTCGACGACTTCAAAAAGCAGCTGAGCCAAATCAAGAAGCTGGGACCCCTCCAAAAAGTGATGGGCATGATTCCCGGCATGGGCGGTTTAACCGACATGATGGGCGACATGGATCCCGAGCAAGACATGAAGCGTCTGTTTGGCATCATCGATTCGATGACGCCAGATGAGCGTCGCAATCCGATGAAGTCGATCGATCAGAGTCGCCGTCGACGCATTGCGGCCGGGTCGGGCGTCGAACCCCACGAAGTCAACGACCTCGTCAAGCAGTTCGACGCGATGTCATCAATGATGACCCAAATGGCTGGCAAGGGCGTCCGAGAGCGCATGAAGATGGTCCGCGAAATGCAGGCAGGCATGTCCGACCCGAATGGCGCGATAACGAAGAAAAAGCAGGGTACTGGCAAGCGCCTTAGCCCCAAAGAACGGGCCAAGCTCAAAAAAGAACGCGAAAAGGAAATGCGTCGCCGAAAACGCGAAGATCGCAACAAACGGAAAAAGCCACCCGGAGATGACCAGAAAGGGGACGATGCAGCCTGAAAAACCAGCCCTTTTCTAAATTCGGGGGCTTGCCAGTCTCACCGCAAATCTGCCAGAATGGGCGATTCGCTGGGAGCCATCAGTTGGCACAGGGTCCGCTGGTTTTGGGCATGACGATCTAGGAGAACTTCGTGGCAGTCAAACTTCGTATGAAAAAGATGGGCCGTACCCACCGGCCGTTTTACCGCGTCTGTGCGTTCGACGGCAAAGCGCCGCGAGATGGTCGTGCCTTGGAGGAATTGGGCACTTACGACACCAGTATCCAGAATACCGATGCGCGGGCCGTCCTGAATGCAGAACGAATCGACTACTGGTTAGGCGTTGGTGCTCAGCCGTCAGAAAAAGTTGCCGTGTTGATCAAGAAGTACGGCACCAACGGCACGCATCTGGAGCAGCAGAAGGCTGCTCTAGAATCGCTCGCAGCACCCAAAACTGTGCCCGATCCAGGCGCTGTCGCGGCACCAAAGAAGCCTGAAGCAGAAAAGCCCGCTGAAGCAGCCGCCGAAGGTGGTGAGGCTCCGGCTGCCGAAGCTCCCGAAGCTCCTGCCGAGGAAGCGAAAGCCGAAGCCAGTCCAGCCGAAGAGGCGCCCGCTGAAGATAAGACCGAAGAGAAAACCGACGAGTAGGCCTCCGACGTAGAGTGTGGCCAAATGCGATTCGATGTGCTGACGCTGTTTCCGGAAATTTTTTCTGGCTACATGACGCAGAGCTTGTTAAAGCTTGCCATCGATCGCGAGCTGGTTTCGATCCACTTGCACAACATCCGCGATTGGAGCCGAGACAAACATAACTGCATTGACGACCGCCCGTTTGGCGGCGGGCCGGGCATGGTGATCAAGCCCGAGCCAGTCGTCGAGGCGACAGAAGAAGTTCAACAGCTGGGTGATCGGCCAGGACACCTCGTTCTGCTGACACCACAAGGAAGACCACTCAACCAGAAACTAGTCGAAGAACTTGCCGGCCATCAGCGTCTGCTATTGCTATGCGGTCGCTACGAGGGATTCGACCAACGCGTGAGCGATTTACTCGAACCGGACGAGATTTCGGTTGGCGATTTTGTACTCAATGGCGGCGAAGTGGCCGCCATGACATTGATCGATACCGCGATTCGCTTGGTACCGGGGGTATTGGGAGACGAAGACAGTAGCCGATTCGACTCGTTTTCCGAGGTTACGAATAAGCAAGGACGGCGACTATTGGAATACTCGCAGTACACGCGACCCAGGCAGTATCGAGGACTCGAAGTTCCCGAAGTATTGCTCAGCGGTGACCACCGAGCGATTGCCCAATGGCGAGAACAGAACAGCATCGAACGGACTAGGCAGCGAAGGCCTGAATTGCTCGATCAGTGAATTTCAATTAAACGACTCAATCGAAACGACGACTCAACAGAAACGACATAGCGTGGCATTACTGCTACTGCGAATTTTTGTCAGGAATTAGCCATGAGCCAAGAACTACTCAAAAGCATTGAAGCGTCAAGCCTCAATGAGAATCCACCCGAATTTGAGATCGGCGATACCGTCGACGTGCACACCAAAATTCTGGAAGGCGAGAAAGAGCGTATCCAGGTCTTCTCGGGCGTCGTGATTGCTCGCAACGGTTCCGGTACTCGCGAGATGTTCACCGTCCGTCGTATCGTTGCTGGCGAAGGCGTCGAGCGCAAGTTCCCGCTGCACTCGCCGCGGATTTCTAAGGTCGAGGTGAAACGCAGCGGCGTCGTGCGACGAGCCAAGCTGTACTACCTGCGCGAACGCACCGGTAAGGCCGTCCGCCTGAAAGAGCGTCGCGTCGAGCGCTCGAAAAGCAAGGCCTAGTGATCTTCAAAAGGCGGTGAGCGATGTCGATCACTGCTTGGAAGCGAACAAAGCGCTGGTTGAGCCGTCGTTTGGAACCAAAGTCACTGGGCGAACGCGGCGAGCAAGCTGCCGCTCGATTCCTGAGGCGGATCGGCTACAAAATTGTCTTCACACGCCATCGACTCCGCTTCGGCGAAGTCGACATCATCGCCGTAGACGGTCAGACGGTGGTCTTTATTGAGGTAAAGACGCGCCGCGACGCCGCGCTAGGACGGCCCGCTGAGGCCGTCGATTATCAGCGGCAGCAACGGCAGACGCGTGCCGCACTCGCCTTTTTGAAATCGCACGGTCTGCTTGAGTATGCGAGCCGTTTCGACGTTGTTGAGGTCGTTTGGCCGCATGAGCACAGGCGCCCAATGATTCGGCATCTGACAGGTGCATTTCAACCCGTCGGCAAAGGGCAAATGTTCAGCTGATGGTTGGCGATAACCTTTGATGTACTTCGCCGTCTGGCAATCGATTACATTACCGCTATCGAAAAGCGGCCCATTACTTGTAGAGAGGAAAGACACCGGATGCCAACCAGAGCCGATGGACGCGAGACCTCGACGACGCTTCGTGAGTTCAAAATCAATCGCGATATCCCCGGAGCATCGCCCGGCCGCGTCATGGTGCAAGCAGGGCGGACGAGCATTCTTTGTACGGCCAGCGTCGAAGCGTCGGTGCCACCTTGGCTAGAAGGCAAAGGCAAGGGCTGGGTCACTGCCGAATACAATATGCTGCCAGGTAGTACTTCGCCACGCAAACGACGCGATCGCAGCGGAAAGATTGACGGACGGAGTTCCGAGATTCAGCGGCTGATCGGTCGCAGTCTGCGAGCGGTGGTCGATCTTAAGGCGCTAGGCGAACGTTCGATCACCGTGGACTGCGATGTGCTCGAAGCGGACGGTGGCACGAGGACGGCAAGCATTACCGGCGGGTTTATCGCGCTGGTGGAGGCAGTTCGCTCGATCGAAGACTTAGATCGATCGCTGTCGCCGATTGCCGACACGATCGCGGCCGTAAGCGTGGGGGTAGTTGATGGCGAAGTGCTGCTCGACCTTGACTATAGTGAAGACGTCCGCGCCGACGTTGACATGAACGTCGTCATGACTGGCAGCAGCCAATTCGTTGAGGTGCAGGGTTCAGGCGAAGAGGCCACCTTTAGCCACGATCAGCTGCTCGGACTAGTTAGCGCGGCGCAAGAGGGCATTCGCGAACTTAGCAGCTTGCAGCGAGCGACGCTCGGCGACACGTGGCCGCTGAGCTAGCACGGTAAATGGGTTTCTTTGCGGCGACGCTTAAATGCCGCCACCACCGCCTCCACCCAGACCACCGCCAAGGCCACCTCCGCCGCCACCGCCAGTGGTTGCCTGTCCGGCGAACGAGAAAGTGGTCACATCGCCAATTCCGGTGAACGACGGCGAGGCTGCAATGCGCACGTAGCGTCGATCGGACGAGACCACGCCGGTGACCTGCATTTGCGTACCGGAAGGCAGCGTCTGGATAATCGGCTGGAACCCGACGGCTCCGCCACGACCGGCCAACGCTAGTCGATCTCGCAAGTTGTCGCCGGGACTGTTCCCCGGCCGGAAGGGAACGGCGCGCGGATCGGAGATATCTGCCAACTGCTGGGCAAGTACCCGCTGGTTGACTTCTTGTTGTCGGTTTACGGCAACCTGCAGCTTTTCCGCTTCGAGCGGCTGCTCGCGTCGCGCCTGCTCGACTTCAAAGACGACCAAAGCGTCAGAGTCGTCTTTCACGGAGATTCGTTGCTTTTCGTAGCGCTGATTCTTCGAGCCGAAATTCTTGTAGACTTCGATCGTCACCTTGTCGGCGACAACATCGCCCCAGACCTTGCGGACGCGGACGCGATAGGTCCCTGGGAAGCCTTGGGCACACGAGTACTGCTCGGTGTAACCATCGGCGCTGTCTTTGTTGTAGCTGGAATAGTCATCGCCAAGGGAAACGCCGCCACCGGTCGTGCGTGGTTCGTGCAACGAGCAAACGGTGCCGCCGGGCTCTTCGACGATTAGGTCGACATCGGCATCGCCTGACCAAGATGCCTTGATCACCACATCGCGCGCCAACGCGTCTTCCAGCTCGCCATAGTACTGTTGATACTCTTCGTTCTTGCCAGCCGCCTTGAGGTCGTCAAGGACTGACTTGGCGACGCGGCGGGCTGTGTCCGTGATGGCACGTTGCTGCTTCGGCAAGTCGTTGGAAAGCACGCCGACTGTAGCCCAGCGGATACCGCTTGTATCTTTGGCACGCTGAGCCGCGCGCAGGCCGAGTGCGTAAGCTTCGCGGTTTAGTGGTGCGAGTTTGACCACTTGTCGATAGACGTCAACGGCTCGCGAGTCGATGCCAATGTGGGCGAGGTAGTTAGCGATCAGCATCAACTCTTCGGGCGAATCGCTGAAGTCGCAAGCCGACATAATGACGCGTTCGATCTCGCTCTTAGGTCGTCCGTCGAGTTCCATCGCGATGCCGAGCGATTCGTACATCCAGGACTGGGCTTGGCCATGTTGCAAAGCCGCCTGAATCAGTGCCACTGCCTGACCCGGTTGTTTGTCTGTCATGAATTGCCGTGCTTGTCGTCGCACCTCGGCTGGCTCGACTTGTCCCTCGGCAAAACGAGCTTGCCAGTTGACGTCCACGTCTTTTGCGCTGGTTGCAGCATCGTCGTGTGGCGCTTTGACGCGCGCCGAGACCTGGCTGGCGGGCTGATCGGCTTCGATATCATCGGCCACGTTGAAGAAGCCGCCGCCACCGCCGCCGCCGGCGCCAC
>JBCDBK010000024.1:0-58025 GCA_039184115.1 Planctomycetota bacterium
CGAAAGACGATCTGATTTTGAGCCGACGTAGCGACCGTCAGAGCGAGGTCAGCTCGAGAGGTAGAATCAGACAGGTCAATCGTATCGACCCCGCCCAAGTCTGAAATGGTGACAGTGGTTGCACTTGAATCGATGAGAAAATAGGTGTCATTGTCGATTCCGCCGACAAGATTGTCGGAAGTGCCCGTCCCGCCATCCAAATGGTCGTCTCCGGCTCCACCATCTAGTGTGTCGTTACCTGCATCGCCGAACAGCCGGTCATTGCCGTCATCGGCTTGTAAGACATCGTCGCCCAAGCCGCCACGCAGGGAATCATCGCCGCTACCGCCAACTAAGGTGTCGGCGCTGAAACCTCCGGTGATTGTGTCGTCGCCTGCGCCGCCGTCGAGATGATCGACGCCAAGCGCTCCGAAGATTCGATCGTCACCAGCTCCGCCTTCGATCGTACCGCCCAGATCAGAAGCGTGCACTTCGTCATTGCCGGAACCAGCAGCGATCGTAATGCCGCCGCTTTCAAGATTCGGAAAATTCGTCTGCGTGACGCGACTTACGTCAATGAAATTGTCTCTGGCTCCTCCAATAATGCGAATCGACTGAACTTGTTCGGTAGCGATGGTCGTGACGACGTCGTTCAGCACAACGAGTCGCTTACCATTACGAAATTCGGAGCGAACGACAATTTCATCCAACGTTGATTGGCTGTCGGTGATCCGCAGTTCGCCGTCACCGTCCAGGCGGACCGATTGGGGCAGCTGATATCTCTGTCCTAGGATGTCACCATCGACGTATCCCGTGAGTAGAAAACCACCACTACCATCCGATGCCAATGAGGGCTGGATTGCCCAATCGCTGTCAGTAAAGAATTCCTGTATCTCAAGTGGATCATCAGCCAACTCATGATCGTCTCGGTCAAACCACCGCACCATCGCTTTTCGAGAGCCGCCGACCTCATAATTCGAAGAGATCAGCGCTCCGCCGACCCACTCTGCTTCAGCCAGCAGCTCCCAATGCCGTTTTCCCCAGGCGATTCCGATTCTCCCTGAGTCGTCGGCAGCCAGACCAGGGGAGTCTAAGTCGAGAATGTCCGCATGATAAAGATCGTAGTAGTCGTCGTAGGGAGCTCCCACCTCGACATTTCTAATCGTGCTTGGGGCTGATTCGACCTTGATCACTTCATCCCAGCCAGAATCTGGGTGGAAGCGTCGGTAGAAAATCTCCCTTTCGATCCAAGTATAAGATTCAGTAGAGTCGATAATCACGTCGGTCCAGTCTTTTCTTTGGACCCAGGATACGACCACATTTCCGTCGACATCGGTGATGATATCGTATGGCAATACTTGCGATGGACCCTCGGAGTAGCTCTGTACCCGGCTGGTATTGAAACTTGGCTGTTGAATGTGGTCTTCCAAGTCAGAGGCATACTGCAAGGCATCCCCAACACGGGTGCCTGTGGCAGAGTACGCCTGGACTTTAAGCTGGAGGTTTCCGTTGCTGTCATGTTGCCCCCATTGCAAGTAAAAGCTGCCGTCTGGCTGAATTGCCGCTACCCGTTTAGAAGTGGGTAGCGTTATCTCTCCCGCGTTGTCCAACGTAGCGGCTTGTGGATAAGCATCCAACGAAAGTCCACCCGTGGTATAACGGCGGTACTTCAGGGCGCTCGAAGAACTCAGCCACGTGACGATGAGAGAACCCGCGCCGTTGGCAACAATGGATGCTTGCCTCGGTGGGTCGGTGTGTGAGCTGAGGATGCTGACACGAACCGGCACGGCGTCGATTGGAGCGCCATCTGCTCGGTACCGCCGAAGGAACACGTGGTCTCGTTCGTCCTCCGTGCCGACCCAAGTCACTGCGTAGCTGCCTTCGTCGTCGATTGCCACCTGCGCCGGGATGGACTCAGTCACCTGTGCCCCGGCGACAAGCCTTGGCAGGCTGGTCGCATTACTTGCCGTGGAATCTGACTGCCAGCTGTTCACAATCTGGGTGTAAAGGCCGGTACCTTCCGGACCTTCGCCAAACCAGACCACAACCGTCTGACCGAATCGGTTCGTTGCTACCCAGGGATTGCTCTGATCGCCAACGGTATAGTCATCGTTGACGACAAAGGGTTGCCCAAATCCAACGGGCTGGGAGCCTGATTCGTGAGCACCGATGTCCACGACTTTGTTGTGAACGCGATTTACTATCAGGGCATCAGAGCCCCGCTGGTCGGTATCGAGTCCATAAGAACTTGCCGCTAGATTGGAACCAGCGTCAATCAGTGGACTCTGGTCCTCAGGCGGATGCGTTAGCTTTCCGTCAGTGCTGAGGGCTAGTGGCAGTAACATCGGATCTAGCGGCGCATCGGCTGCCCCAATCTGGTTGACATTCGCGCCATGGGACAACATGAGCCCACTGTAGCCGACACCAATCAGATTGTTACTACTGGGCATGTTACTCGAGCCACTGAGATCGCCTTCACCATCTACGGTGTAAGCCCAGCTGGCAGTGTTCTCGGCTACGACGGTATTGGCAAGCGTGACAATGCCTGTCGACGAGTTACGTACGCCGCCAACGGTCCCATCAGAAAAATTGTCGTTTATGGTTGTGTTAACAAGATCGAGAGTGTTGTCGACGCCGAAGACCTGAATGGCGCCACCCCATTGTTCAGAATCATTAGCTGAAAACGTCGAATTGGTAATCGTCGCATCTGTGCTAGACCCGCCAAGATGCAGCGCGCCTCCTGACGCGTTACTTCCAACGGCATGATTGTCGAAGAAAGTTGTCCTCTTGATCGAGAGGCCGTCTGGCGCACCAGATGTGAAGCTGATGGCACCGCCGTTGCGGGCAGAGTTATTCTGTAGTAGTCCGTCTACGATACTCAGTGTCGATGCATTCGCACTGAAAATAGCCCCGCCGGATCCCCCGGCAGCTTCACTATTGATGATGTCGACCGTATCTAGCGTGACTGCTCCGTAGTTTGCGATCGCCCCGCCAACACCTGCACCGATGTTTCCATCATTTAAGATCAAGTTTTCCAGGTGCAAAATTCCTGCGGCACCAACGAAGAAAAAACGATTACTTCCCTGTGCATCAAGCGTTATACGTTCTTCTAGTAGGCCGTTTGGGCCGATGATGTTTACTTCAGTGTGGATTGGTTCAGCAGCTGGGAAAGTAATTGTCTTGCCAGCAAGGCTAGGTGAGAACTCGATCGTATCGAGTTGTGGGTCGGTGGCGACGAGGTCGAACGCTTCCTTTAGGCTCGTCAGTCCGTCATCTCCGACGGTATTGACTTCGGTATCGACGACTACCGAGTTGAGTGTCAGCAGCTGGCGGGTCTCCAGCTGTTCGAATAATGAGCGTCGTCGAAATCGATGGTGAGCTTGTTGTCGGGTTCGAGCTTTTCGTTTGAATCCTAGTCGGGCCAGTGTTTTGTTCCAGCAGGACGGATAGCTTCGCATCGGTGCGTTCTCCGTAGCGCTATAGCGACGAACGCACAACTATCGAGTCGACTGCAAGGCCGATACGTTCGACTGTCTAATACAAGCGAACGACCCTAGTTCCACCAGCTTCACTATTGACCGTGGCTCTGCTGCCGGAGTGACTCTCAGCTGTGCGTCAATGGCATGGGATGAATCCAATCGCGTATGCATCGAAGTACTCAGCATTACGCATTCGACATCAACGCATGTAACGTAGTGCTTGCGGGTGGGTGTGCAAGCCCTAGTATAGGAGTGTGCGCAAAAGAGAGCACCAATTGCAAGGATGTGTTGGAAGGTGGGGTATAAGCATCAGGTAAGAAAATAAGTTGCATTCGCCAGCGCAAACCTCGTTCTATATTGACGTTGCGGTAATGATAAGCCGCATGACTGTGAGAGCAGTACTAGATATTTGGGGTAAAGGGTCTAATTGTTTGCGTAGTTTGGCGAGGATGGGCATCTGGGGGTGCGATGGAATTGGTGTGAAGACACCTGATAAGAAAATACTTAGAAACATAGAAGTTTCAGGAGTGTCGCTTTCCCTGCGTGGTAATACGGGAAAGAGTCGCTGGTCGGCTATGCCAGCTGGTGATTGACTAGCTGTAGAGCATGCTGATAAGGGTCAACTTCGCTTCTTGGGATACCTGGAAAAACGCGGAACTCTGCCTTGACGACACTTCCTATTCTATGTGGTCGCTGACTCCACGGCAGGGCCATGAAAGTTCTGAGGCGTATATTCCGGCTTTATTGTTGCACCTCAATATTACATCCTCGGTATGCTCGCCAGCAGCTCGAAGGGGTGGAGTTTTGAAACTCACTAACGTGCAAAAATCCGCTTCGGTTGCCCGAAGTCCTTTTCTGCTAAAGGTTTAGAATTTGCAACGACGCACGCATTCAAAAAACGCGTTTCAAAATTTCAAAACTCCGATCGAGGGCTCTACGGTTTTCTGACAAGTGCTGCGGCATACGTGGGCTTCCATGCATTTTATCGAACCGCCTCGGTTGATTCCGTCTGAAGTTTTGGCCATTCGGTGTCGCCAGTTAGAGATTCGCGACAAACGCAGTTAGCACCCGTGGGATGAAAGTGGGTGCTGTGTAGGTCCTACTTGTAGGGATTCCCTAATCGTTTTAGCCATCGTTTCAGAGGTAGCTCTGGCACTCTTTAGCGTCCACACGCTGAAGTCATTCGCAGACCACTTATACGAGGCGCTTGAAATGTATGAGCCGAGATGGATCGCAGAACGCTATTGACCTTGGACAGTGTCTGTTTGATTAGGTTGAAGTGGCGAGGACACGGCGGTAGGTCGCAGACTTGCCTTCAGTCTTGGTGCGTCTTTACCAAGTGAGCTGCAGCTAGTCGATCACGGCAACGAGCAGTTGCGTCCAGAATGTCACAATGAGTGGCGCTGCGCATCCGACCAGTAGACCCGCTTTCAAAAGGTCAACGGTTTTGATGTGGCCGGTACCGTATGCGATGGCATTGGGTGGCGTCGATATCGGCAGGCACATCGCGGCCGAGGCAGCCAAGGCAATTGGGATAATGAGCCTTGAGTGTTCGGCTCCGAGTAGCACAAGAGCGATCGGCAGCAGGACATTCGCGGCGGCGGTGTTGCTCATCAGATTTGACAGTACCACAGCAAGGTATGCGAGACATAACGCCACAGTTGTCGGCGGCAAGCCCTGCAATGGCAATTGAGCCACTATCCACGTGGCGAGCCCGGTGTCGCTGATTGCCACGCCTAGCGTCAAGCCGCCAGCGATCAACAGCAGAACGTCCCAGGAAATCGTTTTAAGATCTTCGGCATCCAAAGTTCTGGTTGCGGTGAGCAGGCAAATTGGGATGAACGATACGACCGTCGTCGGTATGCCGTGCCACGGGCTCGTTAGCCACATCAGAATCGTAAGCGTAAACGTCAAGACGACTAGCACTAGTTGCAACTTTGGCGCATCCCCGCGTGGTTCGACGGAGGACAAGGCCCAGTTGCTATTTGGTAAGAATGCCCCTTTACCTAGGTAAGCCAGTAATAGATATCCCCAAGTCACAACGAGCAGTAGCAGTGCCGGTGGAACTCCAAACAGCATCCACTGCGCAAAGTTAATACCGCCGACGCCGCTCAGCGTTCCCGCCGCGATCGCGTTGGGAGGAGTGCCAATCAACGTACCCATACCACCGATGTTTGCTGCCAGAGCGATCGCGAGTAGCAGCGCTTTTACGTGTTGAGTTTGGCCACCACTTACGAACATAGGCCCCACAATAGCGACCATCATCGTCGCGGTCGCTGTGTTAGAAAGGAACATGGAGAGGACGGCAGTGGTGCCCATTAAACCTAGCAGCACGACTGCCGGGCGATCACCAAGTCGGCTCAAGACGTGTCGCGCCATCCACAAGTCGAGTCCCGTCTTTTTGGCGGCTGCCGCCAAGATGAAGCCGCCAAAGAAGAGCCAGATCAGCGGACTGCCCCAGGTGGCGACGTATTTTTCCCAATCTTCTTCGCCGGTCTCGGTCTTGCCAATCAGCGTGATAGACAGACCAATCGCAAGCAGGCTGACGGCAAACGCTGGCATTGCCTCGGTGACCCAAAGGCCCGCGCAGAACAGCAAGATGAACAGTGCAGCAACACCCGGCGGCGCTAACTCGGCATGTGCAGGTAAAAATGCAGCTAGCCAAGCCAACAGCAAGCACACGACGGTGAGGCACAACGACTTTTGGGCCGAAGGCGTGAGTTTGCCCAGCAATCGTTGGGCAACCGAACGGGTGGCTGGGTATTCCATGTTGCCGAGCCTAACAGAAGTAACGAGCCAATGGAAACCAGAAGTGGTCACCAAGTGCAAGTTAGCATGAGCTGAATCTCGTGTCTGCGTTTACTCGACGCTCAATGCCGGATCGATTACATACTTGTGCAGACACGATTTGGTCACCGAGAAGAGTCAACTTCGATACGGCAGCGAGTCGACCTGCTCGTCGAATTTTGACTGAAAGAATCGAGCGAAGTTGATGGTTGCCGGTGAAGCAGCGGCCTCGTCGTAGTGAAGTCGAAGTTCTACCTCCTGCTGCAGGGGCAACTCGATGGCTTCCATCACTCGGAGATCGTCCGGGACAACGCTTTGAGCGAGGACGGTGATACCCATGCCAGAGGAAACGGCGGCGCAGACGGCACCATAACTTGTGCTAGTCAACAATAAGGACCACCCTGGCTGATAACTGCGGAGCGCGCTTTGCATAACCTCGCGGTAGATGCACGGCTTGGGAGCGGCCACCACATTAAGTCTGGCCGTCGAGTCGAGGCGATAGTCGAGACTCGATACCCAGACCAACGGTTCCTCGCGTATGCGGATACCAGTGGATCGCTTGTCTCGCTTGTGCAGGGCAATTACCAGGTCATACCGGTCGAGGTTGTCGAGCAGCTTTTTGCTTAGCTGGCAATCGACCTCGATTACGACCCCTGGATGAATCTGAGAAAATGCGCCGACTAACTTTGGGAGTACCGAAAATGTGAACTCGTGAGGAATACCCAGTCGTAGTTTGCCACTCACCGATGGCTGAAAGATTCTGTCGAGCGCTTCGTCGTTGAGCACAAGGATACGCCGAGCGTACTCGACCAATGTTTGTCCTTCGGCGGTCAGGCTGGGCGGACCATGGCCTCGGCGGACCAGCGGTCGCTCAATGAGCTGCTCTAGCTTCTTAATCTGCTGGCTTACCGTCGGCTGGGTCAGGCCAAGTCGCTGTGCTGCTTGGGTAAAGCCGCCGGTGTCGACGACAGCGACGAGGGTTCTGAGGAAGCCAATGGAGAGGTTCACTTGTTCGCTCTCATGCGATTCGGGAAAGCTTTAGGGCATAGGTTTATTGAATGCTTATATTATATACATGCATTTTACATATGGTTATTCCCTCAGTAAAATCGACGCTGTGACGCTGAATCTACTGAGAAATGTAAGGCCAAGCCGTCTCGCTAGCGAGTACGTTCGCCGCCGCGGGCCGGGTCACCTCGATAAATGAGCAGGTCGTCGCAAAGTGATCGCCTTTGACCAAACGGACTCAAAGAACGGAGTTTGCAATCCATGTCAGATACAACTCACACTGCCGAGTCAACCGGAGTGGCCGATCATCCGTCCGTGACCGAAGGCAATCTTCTTCGTGATGCGCGAATTGACGAAATGATGATCGAAGGCTTCGCAAGTCGTCATCTCGGTCTCTCGGCTGACGACGTGTCGTCGATGCTAGAATCGCTATCGGTGATCAGTCTCGACGCGCTAATGAACGAGGTGATTCCCGATTCGATTCGGATACCACAGGCGGACAAGTTCGGTGCCCATAGCGAGGCGGAAGCACTGCAACGGCTACGAGCCTTCGCTGAACAGAACAAAGTGTTTCGATCCTACATAGGTACCGGCTACCACAACTGCCACACGCCTTCGGTGTTGCTGAGAAACATACTTGAGAACCCAGCTTGGTACACGGCGTATACGCCGTACCAGCCAGAGATTTCGCAGGGGCGGCTCGAGGCACTGCTAATCTTTCAGATGATGGTCGCCGATCTGACTGGATTGGATATCGCGAATGCTTCGTTGCTGGACGAGGCAACTGCTGCTGCAGAAGCAATGGCATTGTGCTATCGACTCAGCCGTGGCGGCAAGCGTTTCTTTGTCTCGGCCGATTGTCTTCCTCAGACGATCGCGGTCTTGCAGACGAGAGCGCAATCGCTCGGCATCGAGCTGTTAATTGGCGACTTATCGTCTGAACTGTCCGAGCAAGATTGCTTTGGCGGGTTGCTTGCTTATCCTGGCGCGAGCGGCGAGATTCCGGACTTGAAACGTGATATCAACGTGCTACACGACGCCGGCGCGAAGGCAGTAGTAACTTGCGACTTACTCTCGCTCTTGCTGTTAGAGTCGCCCGGAGATCTCGGCGCTGATATCGCGGTTGGCTCGAGTCAGCGATTTGGCGTGCCGATGTTCTGCGGTGGTCCTCACGCGGCTTTCTTCGCGGCTCGCTCCGAGTACCAGCGTTCTTTACCCGGTCGCTTGATCGGGGTCTCCATCGACGCCAACGGCGACACGGCCTTCCGCATGGCGTTGCAGACGCGCGAACAGCACATCCGTCGCGACAAAGCCACTAGTAACATCTGCACGGCACAGGCGTTGCTCGCGATTATGGCAGCAATGTACGCTGTCTATCATGGGCCCGAAGGCTTACGCCAGATGGCACTGCGGGTTCACAGTCTGACATCCGAGTTGGCGCGCCAGCTGGCTCGGCTTGGGTATACCACAACCAATGGACGCTGGTTTGACACTTTGACTATCCGTACGGGTGCCGCGACCGGAGCAATTCATCGGGCAGCGCAGCAGCGGCAAATCAACTTTCGTTGTCTCGATGACGAGCATGTTGGGGTCTCACTCGACGAAACAACAACGATCTCAGACGTCGAAGATATCCTCTCTTGCTTCAGCGTCAACGGCGCCGCCGCGACAAGTCTTCCTGCGGAGCAATTCGATCTCAATCCTTCACTGCCGGCAGAGTTTCTTCGTCAGTCGAAATGCCTCCAGCATCCTGTCTTCTTCAAGTATCGCACCGAGACTGAGATGCAGCGCTTTCTGCGCAAGCTGGCCGACAAAGATCTCGCACTCGATCGTACGATGATTCCGCTCGGCTCATGCACGATGAAGCTGAATGCGGCGACCGAAATGATTCCTGTGAGCTGGCCAGAGTTTGCGAATATCCATCCGCATGCGCCGACGGCACAGCGTCAGGGATATCTCGAGATGATTCGTGAGCTTGAGGCGATGCTCTGCCGAGCCACTGGTTACGATGCCGTATCTCTGCAGCCTAACGCGGGATCGCAAGGCGAGTATGCAGGTCTGCTGGCTATTCAGGCCTACCATGCGAGCCGCGGAGAATCGGATCGCAACATCTGTTTGATTCCTGCCTCAGCTCACGGCACCAATCCTGCGTCTGCAACGCTTGCAGGCATGCGATCGGTTGTTATCAAGTGCGACGAGCAGGGCAATGTCGATGTGGACGACCTCCGGGGCAAAGCAGGACAACATCGGGATTGCCTAGCCGCCATGATGCTGACGTACCCGTCGACGCACGGAGTGTTTGAAGAAAACGTCGGCGAGCTGTGCGAAATCGTCCATAACTGTGGGGGACAGGTCTACATCGACGGCGCCAATCTCAACGCCCAGGTCGGATTGTGCCAGCCTGGCAAGTTTGGCGGTGATGTGTCGCATCTGAACCTTCACAAGACGTTTTGCATTCCACATGGCGGCGGTGGACCGGGTGTCGGTCCCGTGGCAGTGCGAAAACACCTCGCGGATTTTCTGCCTGGTGATCCCACCGAGACTTCTGCCGACCAGTCGGTCGTTGGACCTGTGTCGGCCGCACCTTGGGGCAGCGCAGGCATTCTGCCGATTTCCTGGTCATACATCTATATGATGGGAGACGCCGGCCTGCGACGCGCCAGTGAACTTGCGATTCTTAACGCCAACTATATTGCCGCTCGCTTGGCGGCTCATTACCCCATTCTCTACACCGGTGCCAACGGACGAATTGCTCACGAGTGCATTATCGATTTGCGGCCACTTAAGGATACGACTGGCATCCAAGTGGAAGATATTGCCAAGCGGTTAATGGATTACGGATTTCACGCGCCAACCATGTCGTTTCCGGTGCCTGGTACGATGATGATTGAGCCAACCGAAAGTGAATCGAAGGCAGAATTGGATCGGTTCTGTGAGGCGATGATTAGCATTCGCAAGGAGATTCAAGCTGTGGAAGAAGGGGTCTGGTCACCCGACGACAATCCGCTGGTCAACGCGCCGCACACAGCACCAACCTTGCTAGCCGACGTTTGGGATCACTGCTATCCGCGACAGACGGCTGCCTATCCGGCTCCGGATCAGCGCGATCACAAATATTGGGTACCAGTGGGTCGGGTCGATCAGACTTATGGCGATCGCAACCTCTTCTGCTCATGTCCGAACCCGTAAGCGTCGTCGGCAATTAGAGGCTGATCATCCTCAGTATCGCGGTAGATAGCTACGATCCGCGCGCGACTTTATGCTCGACTCGAGTCCTGGCATCGGCGATAATTGGCGGCGTGCTGTCTATGCGGCGAATTGACATCGAGCTGGGCAGCTGCTGACAGTTCGTTGTGCTGATTTTAGGAGTTAGGTGGACAAGCGTCGGCTAAGAGTTGCCTGCTTCGCAATCGCCTTCTTGGGCGGATCCGCACAGGCTGCGCGCGGCGAGGATCTTCCGACTGCCACGGCGGAGAAACACGATTTTTTCGAACGCCAAATTCGTCCGCTGCTTGCGGAGCACTGCTACTCCTGCCACAGCAACCAAGCCAAGGAGTTGAAGGCGGGGCTGTTGGTCGATAGCCGAAAATCGCTGCTGGTCGGTGGTGATTCTGGCGAGGCGGTTGTGCCTGGCGATCCCGACGGCAGTTTGCTTATCGAGGCGGTGCGGTACGAATCTTACGAAATGCCGCCAAAAGGGAAACTCTCTGAGCGAGAGATATCGGCGCTCGTTAGATGGATCGAGATGGGCGCGCCGTGGCCAGCAGAGGCGGCAGCGACCGGCAACGCCGCGACCGAAGCATTCGATTTGCAAAAGCGCCGCGCTGAACACTGGGTGTGGCAACAGATTCGGGCACCAAGTCTACCCGACGTGCAAGACAGCCGGTGGCCGATAAGCGAGATCGATCATTTTATCCTGGATCGTCTCAAAGAGAGTGATTTGGAGCCAGCACCCTCAGCGGATCGTCGCGCTCTGGTTCGACGGATGTACTTTGACTTGATTGGATTACCGCCTACGGCCGAGCAAGTTGCGAAGTTTCTTAGCGACAAGGCTCCGCATGCTATCGATCGTGTGGTTGATGAACTCTTGGCCTCAAAGCATTTTGGCGAACGCTGGGGGAGGCACTGGCTCGACTTGGTCCGCTATGCGGAGTCGCGGGGACACGAGTTCGACAACGATGCTCCGAACGCATACCAATACCGTGACTATGTGATTCGTGCTTTGAATGCCGATGTCCCGTACGACCAGCTTGTACGTGAGCATATCGCGGGCGATCTGATTGAACCGCCGAGGCTACACCCGGAGTATGGGTTCAACGAGTCGGTGCTCGGCACAGGCTTCTGGTTCTTAGGCGAATGGGTGCACTCCCCCGTCGATATTCGCAAAGAAGAGGCGGACCGATTCGACAATATGATCGACGTGATGTCGAAGGCGTTTCTCGGTGTCACGGTCGGGTGTGCCCGCTGTCACGACCATAAATTCGATGCGATTTCGACGGCCGATTACTACTCGCTCTCCGGTTTCTTGCAAAGCAGCGATTATCGTCAACTGCGATTTGAATCGCTTGAGTCCAATCGACAAGTCGCCAGGAAGCTGAGCCAAGTCGACTCCAAGTACCGCCAAGCGATCACTAGCGAGTTGAAGCAGCTGTCATTTGACTTACCAGTGTCTCCTAGTGACGGCGATCAGCGGAATGCCGTCGTCGATTATTCCTCAATAGCGCCAGAAGAATACCTGCAGGACGGCTTTATTTTTGGCGACGCGCCTCGGCGCAGCGGGCAGCTATGCTTGGCCAACTCGGCAGACGGCTGGAAGGTTGAGTTTGCGGAGCGGACTGCGGCCGCTAGTGATGCGTTCTGGCACGGCTTGGTCTCAAGTTCGGAACAAGGGCAAAAGAATCAATCCGCGTTGGCTAAGCTTCCTCGTAGCGGTCGTACGCTGCGAACACCGACTTTCTCACTCACCACTGGCAGCGTGATGTGTCGTGTGCGTGGAGAGGGGCATGTTGTGGCCTGCGTCGACTCGCATCGAATGATTGCTGGACCGCTCCACCGCGAGACAATCGTGCCGGTTCGAGCGAATCAGGCATGGGTCGAAATGAAACTTCAGCGTTACGTGGGCCATCGACTACATTTGGAGTTTACACCTGCGCAGGACAGTCAACTCGAAGTCTGTTTTGTGATCGAGGGAGCGACCCAAGACGAACTTGACCAACTCGCACGCCGTGAGCAGGCGAACGCAGAAGCGATCCAGCGGTGCAATCAGTCGCTTGAGCAACTGCAGCAGGATGGCGCTTCGGAAGTTGACAGACTGAAAGTGCTTGTGAATGCATGGGCGGTCGAAAGAGCGGCGCTGCAAGATCAAGTGACTGTCGAGTCGCAACTAGCGATGGCAATGCTGGATGGTGCGGGCGAAGATGGTCGCGTGTTGATTCGAGGCAACTCCTCAAGACCTGGCGACGTCGAGCCGCGACACTTCTTGACCGCCGTGAGTGGCGAAGAACCGATGGAAATCGCGACTGGCAGTGGCAGATTGCAACTAGCGGACGCAATCAACCACCCTGCAAATCCGCTCACGACACGTGTAATTGTCAATCGGATTTGGCATCACATGATGGGGCGTGGTATCGTGCCGACAACCGACGATTTCGGTGTGCTCGGACAACGTCCGACGCATCTAGAGTTACTCGACTATCTGGCCACCAAGTTCGTCGAGGACGGATTCAGCATCAAAGCAATGATTCGGCGCATTGTGCTCTCGCGCACCTACCAGATGTCGAGTCGTGCTGACCCAGCCGCCCTTAAGCAGGACCCCAAGAATTTGAATTGGCACCACCGTCCGCCGAGGCGATTGGAGGGCGAAGCAATTCGAGATGCGATGCTCGCAGTCTCCGGTTCGCTTAATGCCACGCAATTCGGCGAGCCTGTGCCGGTCCATCTTACGGCATTCATGGATGGACGCGGAAAGCCAGGAAGAAACGGTCCTCTCGACGGCGATAATCGGCGGTCCATTTACCTGGCAGTGCGGCGAAATTTTCTTTCACCGTTCATGCTTACGTTCGATACGCCGGCACCGTTTAGTACGATGGGCCGTCGCAATGTGTCGAACGTACCAGCGCAGGCGCTGATCCTGATGAATGACCCGCTAGTTGTCGAGCTGGCGAAAAGATGGGCCGAGATTTCCATCAATCGGCATGCAGACGCCGAGCAGCGGATTGGCGGTATGTATGAAGCGGCATTCGCGCGCCAACCGACCAAAGTGGAACTAGCAGCGGCGCTACAATATGTTGAGCATGCCAGCAGCCACACTGATGATAGTGAAAAGCACTTACAATTTTGGACGGACTTTGCACATGCTCTCATCAACACGAAGGAGTTCATATTCTTGCGATGACTCAAGCCGATCGATTTCCCTGCCAACGTTACCAACAGCCACCTCTGTCGCGTCGCGATATGCTTGGACGCTGCGCAAGTGGCTTTGGTGCTTTGGCACTTGCGGCGCTGCAGGGCGACTCTGCGTTTGCTGGCGGAGCAGCTGCTGAATCGGGTATCGCGAATCATGGACCGCATCATGCAGTCAAAGCAAGGAACGTCATCTTTCTCTACATGGACGGTGGTCCTTCGCAGATCGATACCTTCGATCCAAAGCCGTTGCTAGACAAGTACCACGGCGAAGACCCCAATAAGTTGTTTGAAGTGCAGCCGACACAGTTCAACAACAATGGCACGGTGCTGGCCAGTCCTTGGAAGTTTCGTCGGTACGGCGAAGCGGGCATTGCTGTCAGCGAGTTGTTTCCCCATGTCGCGACATGCGTGGACGAGTTGGCAATCGTCCGGTCGATGATTTCAGAGTTCCCTGAACACACCTTCGCCAACTACTTCCTGCACACGGGCAGCGGACTGCAAGGTCGACCAAGTATGGGCGCTTGGGCCAATTATGGGCTCGGCAGCGTATGTCAGAATTTGCCAGGTTTCGTCGTGATTAACGGTGGCCTGATTCCGCCGGGCGGACTCGATTGTTTTGGTAGCGGATTTCTACCGGCGAGCTACCAGGGGTCGGTCTTCAAACCGTCAGGAAGTGGCGTGGCGAACATCGATCGGACCGAGCCCACGGCACGCCGACAACGTGCGAAGCTTGACTTGGTCAATCAGCTCGACCAGATGGCTGTCCAACAATTTGGTCAACACGATAGTTTGGAGTCGGCCATCAGGAATTACGAGCTCGCCTATGCGATGCAGATGGAAGTTCCTGGAGTGATGTCGTTGAAACAGGAGCCTGAACATTTGCTTGATCTGTACGGCATGAATTCGGATTTCGAGCCAACGCGAATCTACGCAGCGCAATGCTTGATTGCGCGTCGCATGATTGAGCGAGGAGTCCGCTTTGTCGAACTAACTTGTCCTCAGGTTGGCGGTGACCGCTGGGATCAGCATTCCAACCTTAAGCAGGGGCACGAGAACAACGCCCGTGCCGTCGATCAGCCGATCGCGGCGCTGTTGAAAGACTTGCGGCAGCGCGGACTGCTCGACGAGACCCTCGTCGTGTGGGCTGGCGAGTTTGGCCGCACGCCGTTTGCGCAAGGCAAGGACGGTCGCGACCATAATCAGTTCGGCTTTACGATCTGGATGGCGGGCGGCGGCGCTAAGCCAGGCACCGTATACGGCGCCACCGATGAATGGGGCTATAAAGCAATCGAGAATCGTTGCGAGATACACGACCTACACGCGACCATGTTGCACCTAATGGGCGTGGATCACCAGCGCTCAATGTTCCGGTTTGGAGGGCGCGATATGCGTCTGACCGACGTCAAAGGGCATGTGATTCACGAGATTATTTCCTGATTGGATGAGCAGCGCGGATGGAAACCAGAAAGCTCGGACGGACCGATCTCGACGTCAGTCTGCTATCGATTGGCGGACTGTACACGTCGTCGCTTGCTGGTGGCGAGGCCGAGACGCGGCGGATCATGCGGCGCGCCGCGGAACTGGGTGTCAACGCGATCGATACCGCGCCTGCGTATGCCGATAGCGAACAGACGATTGGCCGGGCCATCGACGGGCTCGATGCTCCGTTGATTGTCACGACCAAGCTCGGTGGTCGCCCTCAACCTTTCGATCCGCAGGATATCCGTGCGCTGCGCGTATCGGTTGACGAAAGCCTACGTCTGCTCGGACGCGACCACATCGACATCCTCATGATCCACGAGCCCGATCGTCCTCAGCAGTATGCATGGTGGACAAGTTACCGTCCGCTCGACGGGCCGGTGCTGGACCTCATTGAGGAGCTGAAAGTCGCGGGCAAGATCCGCTACAGTGGTTTGGCTGGCACGACAGTTACCGAGATGACCGCTTTGGTGGTTAGCGATCGCTTCGACGTTTTGCTTACGGCGTTTAACTACAACGCGCTGTTTCGCGAAGCAGAGCGGACGTTGATCCCTGCCGCAGTGGCTCGAGAGATGGGCATCGTCGTGGGATCGACGCTGGGCCAGGGGTTCCTCACGCGTCGCGCTGACGACGAGGTGCGGCGCAGGCCCATCTGGCTGTCAACGGAACGACAGCGGCAATTGCTGGCGTACTACGAACTGATCGACCAGTCAGGCATGTCTGCGCTAGAGCTATGTTTGCGCTTCGCATGCTCCAATCCAGCGATTTCCACCATACCAATCGGCTGCAAGACGATGCAGCAACTCGAAGCATGCGTTGCCGCTTTCGGAAGAGGTCCTTTGCCAAGTGACGTGTCGTCACGTCTCGACGAAATCGCCACGATGTTACCCAATCGTCCGTACGAAGAGCCGATGATTTTGCCGTTAGGTAAGAACTACTGCGGCCCGGGAATCGCAAACATGGGTGCGGCTATGCAGGTTGGAAAGTTCTAAGAGAATAGTGGCATCGAGTCGGTCGCTGTCGCCGCCGGTCGCAGTACTTATTTTTTGGGATTCCCTCGAAACGGATCGCAAATCGCCTGCGAATCCGTCAGAATACGGACAAATCGCGGCAAGATTGCCTCGAACAAGGCGAATAGCTGCTGTTCAATTCAAATCAGAGGGGGGAGCCAAGGGAGCAATGATCACTCAGCAGTTAGCCGCGTATCTTGAGCAGTGCTTTACGATGCCTGTGTTGCCGGCGACGGTGTTGATGTTGTTGATCATGGCGTATAGCTGCTTGGTGCTGTTGGGAGCGTTGGATTTTGAATTGTTCGACATCGATTTCGACGTCGACGCGGACGCCGACTTGGACGCGATTTCTAGCGCCGGTTTTGTGACGCTGAAGTTCCTTAACCTGGCGGACGTGCCCATCATGGTGTGGATTAGCATTTACGGAATCGTCTGGTGGGCACTGTCGGTATTCCTGTGGTTCGGTTGGGATCAGAGTTCCGCTGATCCGAGTGCTGGCTTGTTGGTTATTCGAAATGTAGCAGCAGCCGTGATAGTGACGAAGTTCCTGACCGAGCCTCTGGCGAAAGTGTTCGCCAAGCCACCAAACTTGAGACCGCAAGATCTGATTGGTCAGGAATGCGAGGTGACCACCCACACGGCAACCGAAGAGTTCGGCCAAGCCCGATTTCAGACCGAGGCAGCACCATTAATCCTCGATGTGCGGACTACGGATAGAGAGCTGTCGAAGGGAGAAAACGCCCTGATCGTCGACTACGATCCGGACGCCAAAATCCACTATATCGAAGCAACCACCGCTCCGCCCTAAGTCGTAACAATTTTTGCAAAGCGGGCATGCTGTGCCCAATCACGACTTATATTCTTGTGTGGTAAACTGTGCCTGAATTCTACCTGAGAGGTGTATGATGGGTGAATTGATTATAACCGTTGTGCTTGGCATTATTGCCTTGCTTGTTATTGGTACCGGCTTGGCAGCGGCTGCATCAAGGTTCTACCGTAAGGTTGGTCCAGAGGAAGCGCTCGTACGTGCGGGCGGTGGCGAATTGAAGGTTGCGACGGGCCGAGGTATGTGGGTCGTCCCGCTCGTCCATCGGGTCGAGCCCATGGATCTTACGCTGAAGCGAATTGAGATCGCCCGCAAAGGCACTTCTGGGTTGATCTGTAAGGACAATATCCGAGCCGATATCGAAGTTGCGTTCTTTGTGCGTGTGTCGAATGACCCAGCAAAGATCAAGGAAGTTGCTCAGTCGATTGGCTGCGCTCGCGCGTCAGAGCAAGTGACGCTCGTCGAGTTGTTCGACGCCAAGTTTTCCGAAGCGCTAAAGACGGTCGGTAAGCAGTTCGACTTCGTTCAGTTGTATGACCAACGCGAGCAATTTAAGTCGGAAATTATCAAGGTCATTGGTACCGACCTCAACGGTTACCAACTCGACGACGCGGCGATCGATTACTTGGAGCAGACGCCGCTGGATCTACTCAGTCCAAACAACATTCTCGACGCCGAGGGCATCAAGAAGATCACTGAGCTGACTGCGCAAGAAAAGGTGCAAGAGAACCAGTTTACTCGGGAGAAAGAAAAGACCCTGAAAAAGCAGGACGTGGAGGCGGCAGAGGCGATTCTCGAGCTTGAGAAGCAGCGCGTCGAAGCCGTGCAAAAGCAAGAACGCGAAATTGCCGAGATCACTGCACGCGAGCAGGCCGAAGCGGCCAAGGTGCAAGAGGAGCAGCGTCTGCGTGCTGAAACAGCGCGCATCTCGACCGAGGAAGAACTTGGTGTCGCTGAGGAGAACAAACTCCGTCAGATCATCGTCGCGGCGAAGAGTAAAGAAAAGACCGACGCCGTCGAGACGGAACGCGTGACACGTGACAAGGAACTCGAAGCGACCGAACGACTCCGCGTCGTAGGCGTGGCCGACGTTGAGAAGGAAAAAGCGATCGAAGTCGAGAAACGTAATATCCAAGAGGTCATTCGCGAACGCGTGATGGTCGAACGTGCGGTTGTCGAAGAGCAGGAAAAGATCAAGGACACCGAGCAGTTTGCCGGTGCCGATCGAACGAAGCAGGTCGCGATCACCGCCGCCGAGCAGAAGGCCGAAGAGAATTTGGTCGTTGAGGTAAAAGCCGCCGAGGCGAAGAAGCGATCAGCAGAACTGATTGCCGAGCAGGTCGTGATCGAGGCCAGCGCTCAGCGTGACTCGGCCGAACGAGAAATGCAGGCGACCAAGATGCTGGCTGAAGCGAAGACCGCGGATTCCGCAGCAGTTGGATTAGGCGAAGCACAAGTGGAAGAAGCTAAGGCCGACGCACTGCAGAAGACCGGTACCGCCGAAGCGGAAGTCTCGTTGCTCAAGTACAGCAGCGAAGCCAAGGGCATCAAAGAGAAGGCAGCTGCGATGAAGCTGTTCGACGACGTCGGCAAGGACCACGAAGAGTTCAAGCTCCGACTCAACAAGGACAAAGAAATCGAGATCGCTGCGATCGATGCCCAATCCGGCATTGCCGAAGCCCAGTCGAAGTTGGTCGGCGAGGCACTCAAATCGGCCCGCATCGACATTGTCGGCGGCGACGGACAGTTCTTCGATCAGATTGTCCACTCGGTCAAGGGTGGCAAGGCGATCGATCGCTTTGTGAACAACAGCGAAGTGGCGTCGGACGTGAAGAACACGTTCTTCAATGGCAACCCAGAGTACTTCCGCGACAAGGTGCAGCAGTTGGTGACCGAGTTCAACCTCAGCACCGACGACGTGAAAGACCTGTCGATAGCGGCGCTGATCGCCAAAATGATCGGCATGGCAAACAGCGATCAGTCGCGGAGCCAACTGACCTGGCTTGACCAAATGGCCGCCAGCCTTGGCATGTCCGACGAACGCGTCGACACACTGAAGCTTGGTTCCGCAGGTGTCGGCGACGGTTCGACCGAAACCTAGTCTGACAAGCGGAATGTAACCGCGGAGCCACGGAGAGCACAGAGGAAGTAATGAGTTATGAATGATGAATTGCTTGTTCCCAATAAGATCAATTTACATTCTGACTTCTGAAATCTTACTTCTGACATTCTCTGTGTTCTCCGTGGCTCCGTGGTGATCCGTTCACTCGGCTGAGTAGCATTGATGTCTGAAGCACCAGAAACCTCCGAAACTCCCGAACGGCTCGAAAGCGGCACGTACGAGATTATACGTGGCCGGCTTCGCGAGCACGGCAAGACGCTGCGTAGCCGGCTCGACCAGCTTAACGAAGCACGTCGCGTGGTATTTGGGTCGATCGAAACTGCGCTGCTCGGCACCGAGCGAATCACGACGTCAAACAACTGCACACCACGCGACATTTTCGCGATCGGCGACCGATTCATCTTCGGCTACAACGTCCACATTGGCTTGCGCAGTGAGACGGCGTTGCAAGATGTGTTCTCGGTCTATGCGTTGCGCGACGGGGCGATGCACGAAGAGTCGCTCGATCTGATCGGCGATGAGCTATTCCGGCGCGACTTTAAAGAGGTGTATCGCTATTACAAGGATGCGGTGTTCGCCAAGTTCTTTGTCCGCGATGGCTACCTGTACATGGTATTCCGAGTCGGTCGGTCGGTCAGCGACATCAAGTCGTTCAAATGGCTAATCGAAGAGGCGTCGCTCAAGTACGTCGACAATCGTAGCGATCACGAAGTGCGTTTCCCAGCCCAGCACGAGTTCGAGTGGAAGCGAGCCACACGCGACCAACATCTCTACGGTGAGCATCCGCATATCTCGATCGAAGATCGCGTCTTTGTCGAGACGGTAGGCGGTGATCTCACCATCAAGGTTGAGAACAACACCGACTCAGGAGAAGGGATCTATCAGGAGCCGGTCGACGACGCCGACCAAACGCTCGACGACGCAGAGGTCCAGTACGCGCTGGTCGACAATATCATTTTGCTCAAAATTCGGCCTTATCAGGAGCCGGATTTTCGCTATTTGGTCTTCAACGAAAAGCTGCAGCAGGTCCGGCGAATCGATTCGATCGCTGACTCTTGCGTGCTGCTGCCATCGGGGCATGGACTGATCTTCCCAAATGGCTACTACCTTCAGAGTGGCGAATACAAGACCTTCGACAACGAGATCTCGGGGCTGATATTCGAGTCGCGCGTCGCTGCCTCCAACGGCGAAGACGTGCTGTATCGCTTTTACAACCGCGCGACCGGCGTTTACGTTTTGCTGCACTACAATCTGATCGAGCAGCGTGTCGACACACCGCTAATCTGTCACGGAGCGACTCTGTTTGATAGTGGCGAGCTGGTGTGCTTTCGTGGGCAAGACGGTGAGGCGCAGAAGCACCATGCTCTGCAGATTTGGCAAACGCCCTACGTGGTAGGCGACCAAGTCCCTAATGCCGATCCGGAATCGCTGCTGTTTAAGGTTGGCAATCGCGATTTGGTGCGTGCGATGGCTGAGTGTCGCGAGACGCTCAATCTGATCGACAAAGACGACGCTTACGCGAATCTGTACGTTGACATCGTCAAGAAGACGACCGATGTCGTCGACTCCTACTTCTGGCTGAACGAGGAAGACGCCTTTCGACTCGATGAGCCGATGCTGCAGATCAAATCGGCAGCGGCAGCGGCGATCGACGAATTCGATAAAGTGGTTCGCGTTCGCAAGGCGACGGCCGAGTCTGTTGAACGAGTGACCGCGACGAAGCAAGAACTTTTTGAACAGATCAAGCGACAGCGGTTTGACAAGATCGACGATTTCGTTGAATCGCTCAGTCAGTTACGTCGACTGCGTGGCGAAGTAATTGCGCTCGGCGATTTGCGCTATGTCGACGCCGCGGTGGTCGAGACGCTGACGTCGGAGGTGGCGGCGGAAGTCGACCAGGTGGCCAACCGCTGTGTCGAGTTCCTGCTGCGCGAAGACTCGCTGGCCCCGTACCAGTCGCGTGTGGAAGATCAGCACGCGCAGATTGCAAGTCTGGAGAAGGTGACGGATGCCAAAGCGCTGGGCGAGCAAATCGATGCGAGTGCAGCCGAGTTGGAAATGCTCATCGAGATCGTCAGCAATCTCAAGATCGACGATGCGACGCAGCGCACGACCATCATTGACAACATTTCTGAGATCTTCGCAACTGTCAACACAGCGCGTTCAGCGCTCAAGGGGCAGACGAAGAGCTTGCTATCGGTCGAGGGTGTAGCTGAGTTCAATTCGCAGCTTAAGTTACTGAACCAGAGTGTGGTTAATTATCTCGAAGTTTGCGATTCGCCACAAAAATGTGACGAGTTCCTGACGAAATTGATGGTGCAGATCGAAGAACTCGAAGGCCGCTTCGCTGAGTTCGACGAATTTGTGCTGCAACTGACCGAGAAGCGGGAAGAGGTCTACCACGCGTTCGATCAGCGCAAGCTGACGTTGGTTGAAGCCCGTAACAAGAGAGCCACCGCGCTGGCGACTGCCGCTGAACGAATCCTCAATGGCATCTCGACTCGTGTCAATGCGATGGAGTCGGTCGAAGAAATTCACGGCTACTTTGCAGCTGACTTGATGATCGAGAAGGTCCGCGACATCGTCGAGCAGCTACGCGAGCTAGACGACAGCGTTAAGGTCGACGACATCCAAAGTCGACTCAAGACGGTACGCGAAGACGCAGTCCGTCAATTGAAGGATCGCCAGGAACTGTTCATTGACGGGCAACAAGTCATTCAACTGGGGCCTCACAAGTTTTCTGTCAATGTTCAGACGCTCGACCTCACGACGGTCACGCGAGATAATGAGATTGACTTGCACCTGACTGGGACAAACTTCTACCAACCTCTCGTCGATCCGATACTTTCGAAAGCGAGGGTGCTCTGGTCTCAGGAAGTCGTGTCTGAGAACGCCGATGTCTATCGTGGCGAGTACTTGGCTTATCAGATGGCAAAGGAAATTTTTAGCGAATCGTCGTCGCTGACCGTCGAAGAAGTGCTGCGCCAATCAACGGACGAGACCATATCGACGGTGCAGCAATTCATGGGGCCGCGTTACCGCGAAGCCTATTCCAAAGGCGTCCATGATCGGGACGGAGCGGCGATCTTGCGTGCATTTCTCGATATGCACAATACGATCGGACTACTACGCTACTCATCACCAGCGCGTGCTATGGCGAGAGTGTACTGGGCCGACTTCGCAGGGAACGAAACAAAAAAGCTATTTGCGGCTAAGCTTGGCGGTTTTGGTTCGGTAGGTCAGGTGTTTCCAGACGCTAAACATCAGCAGCTTTATGTCGAAGAATTGAGCAGTTTTTTGGCAGATTTTGCAGCTAGCGAGGAGTTATTCTCTGTTGAGATAGCGAAGGAAGCAGCCAACTATCTGTTTGCTGAATTGACTCAAAAGACGCCTTTTTCGATTAGCCGTCGAGCGGCCGACTTATTCGACGCTTCGCATGCGTACTTGAAAAAAACCGGTCATGAAAAGCAGTTCGAACTGTCGTTGCGTGCGGTTGATGGAAATGCTCGCAGTCTGTACCTGCTAGCTCGTGACTGGGCTGAGGCATTTGTCAAACATCTCAGCTCATCCGAAACAGGGCAGCGTGACGACGCGGACTTTACCGACGAGCTGGCCGCGCTGCTTGCTGATGGTCAGATTGATCGAACGCATCTCATCGACGGAAGTACCCATCGCGAGCTGAGCGACCTCGTCGGACAGCATCCGCTGATTGACGCTGGGAGCTACTCTCTGAACTACAACCGATTCATGAATCGCTTGCAACGCTATGAGGCAGATTTGGTGCCGAGCTACAACAAGTATCTCGAACGCAAGCAGCAGTTGGTGGACGAGGCGCGCGAGGAGTTGCGGCTGGACGAATTTCGTCCACGGGTGTTGACGTCGTTTGTACGCAACAAGTTGATCAACGAAGTGTATCTGCCAGTAGTAGGCGACAACTTAGCGAAGCAAATCGGTGTCGTTGGCGAAGAAAAACGCACTGACCTGATGGGCCTGTTGCTACTTGTATCGCCGCCAGGCTATGGCAAGACGACTCTGATGGAGTACATTGCCAATCGCCTCGGTTTGATCTTCATGAAGATCAATGGACCCGCGATCGGACACCACGTCACCTCGCTTGATCCGTCCGAAGCTCCCAACGCCGCCGCCCGCGAAGAAGTCGAGAAGCTCAACCTGGCGCTCGAGATGGGCGACAACGTCATGCTGTATTTGGACGATATTCAGCATTGCAACCCGGAGTTCCTGCAGAAGTTCATTTCGCTGTGCGACGCCCAACGTAAGATCGAAGGTGTCTACAACGGCCAGACACGCACCTACGACCTGCGTGGCAAGAAGGTCGTCGTGGTGATGGCAGGCAACCCTTACACCGAGAGTGGTGAAAAGTTCAAGATTCCAGACATGCTTGCTAACCGGGCGGACATCTACAACCTGGGTGAGATCATCGGCGATACGGCGGATGCGTTTGAGGTGAGCTACCTAGAAAATGCGCTGACTTCGAACCCGACGCTTAGCAAGCTCGCCAGCCAAAGCCAGCAAGATGTGTACGCTGTGATTCGAATTGCCGAGAAAGGCGATCAAGATGGTGTCGATCTGCAAGGTGCTTACGCTCCGGAAGAGCTGCGTGAAATTGTCGAGGTGATGCAAAAGTTGATTCGCGTTCGCGACGTGATACTCAGCGTTAATCGAGAGTACATTCGTTCTGCCGCAATGGCAGACGCCTATCGAACCGAGCCGCCGTTTAAGCTGCAAGGTTCGTACCGAAACATGAACCGAATCGCTGAAAAAGTCGTGCCGATTATGAACGAAGCGGAGCTCGACACGCTGATTCTGTCGAACTATCAGAACGATTCGCAAACGCTGACAGCAGATAATGAAGCAAACATGCTCAAGTTCAAAGAGCTCATCGGCAAGCTCTCTGACGAAGAGCAGCAACGGTGGGAAGAAATCAAAACGACATTTGCGCGCAAAAATCGCCTGCTTGGCGCCGGAGCAGATGATCAAATGGGCCAAGCTATTTTAGAGCTGAGCACATTCTCGGAAGGACTCGAGTCGATCCGCGCGGCGCTCACTGATGGCATCGAGCAGATGCGCGCGTCGGCCGACCTACAGCGTCAGGAATTGGTCGACGCACCAACGCTCCCGACGACAGATGCATTGCCACACAAAGTTGTCGTGCAACATAAGGTACCACGCGTTGTGCTTGGCGTCGTAAAGAGCCAGTTTCAGTTGATGCAGAACTGGCTCGGCCCAATTCTAGCGGCAGAGAATGAACAAGCGGGGGAGATGAAGCTGCTCCGCAAGAGCGTCGAGAGATGTCTGGTCGAATATGGCAAAATGATCGAAGAACTCGAATCTGCCAAGTCTGCGAAAAAGAAGCAAAAGCGGCCCAAAGACGCTGCGGAATAGGGACAGAAAGAGCGCCTCGGCCAAACAAGAACGACCGTGTTCTGTCTAGCGATGCTGCTGTCCGCGGAGCAGCGAATGCTGCCATAATAGGCACGTTATGAATCGCCTGTCGGCCATCACGACGATGCACATCTGCCTCTTGATGCTGTTGGCTTTCCGTTTCGCAGGCCATGCTACCGGCAGCGATCGGGTGTGTTTCGAAACTGACGTCAAGCCGATTCTTGCGAAGCGCTGCTTTGCTTGCCACGGTCCTGAGACAAGCGAAGGCGGTTTGTCGTTCGACGATGCAGATTCCGCCTTTGGCGAATTGGACTCGGGACTCCGAGCGATCATCCCAGGCAATCCGACAGAAAGTGAGTTGCTTGATCGCATGGCAGTTGGTGACGACTACCGAACCGATTGCAGAAATCATCGCTTAAAGACGCAAGAAGGATCAGAAGCGCGAGCTAAACTTCGTCGATCGTATGCCAACAGCCAGCTGCGTCGCTGGCAAACATGGCTTCGATGACACGCATATTCTCCACCGCGTCTTCGATTGGGGTCGGCACGGGCGTATCATTCAAGATCGCTTCCGACATCAGGCGGCCTTGTATCTCGTACTGATCGCAGATTGGCAGTGCGATTTCATTAATTTCGCCGTCGCGCTCGTGCCAGATGCGGCAAGGAGCCTTCGGAGGAGCATTGAAAGGGATTTCTATCTCAACGCGCCCAGCGGTGCCAAAGATATTCACGCGTTGGTAAGGCGTGAGCTGCATCGAGCAACTGAACGTCGCTGAGCCATCGCCGAAGTCAAGTAGACCGCTTGCCAGGTGATCGACCTGCATTTCCGAATCGTAGTCAACCAAACCCATGACGCGCTTCGGTTGCCTGCCAAACAGGAATCGCGATAAGGAAATGTTGTAGCAGCCGATGTCCATCAATCCACCGCCACCCATCTCGCGTTGGTTACGAATGTTATTGGGATCGTTGTTGAAGTACGAAAAAAACGATTGAATCGTACGGAGCTCGCCAATTTCACCGTTTTCGACAATCTGCTTCGCCCGTTTCCACTGGGGGTGATGTCGGTACATGAAGGCCTCCATAACCTTCAGGTGCGGATGAGCGTTTGCCGCGTCGACTAATTGTTGCCCTTCCTTTGCGGTCAGGGCAATTGGCTTCTCGCACAGCACATGTTTGCCCGCTTCAAGCGCCTGCAGCGAGATGGGCACATGCAGGTGGTTCGGCAGCGGATTGTAGATCGCATCAATGTCGGGGCTAGCGAGCAATGCTTCATAGCTGCCGAACGCCTCGACAATACCCAGCTGATTAGCGACCGCAGTCGCGGTATCGAGGCTTCGCGATGCAATCGCGACGATCTCGCAAAGCTCGCATTGCTGCATTGCAGGGATGACTTTTTCGGCCCCGATTTTCGCCGTGCTGACAATTCCCCAGCGAACTTTTCGCATAGTGGTCGTCCTCGCTATTTGCCAACCTGTGCAGACGCTTCGAGAGTTTCCAGCTCCATGTCCTTGAAATATACCGTCATCGGTTGTCCGGCGTGAAGCTGCAATGCTAGGATGCCGCGCAGTGCTTTATCGTCATGATTGTCAACCACGTCGATCGTCGTTTCGCCATCGAGCTGGTGCACCAGATGGTTGCCTCGGGCAATAATGGAAAACTCATGCCACTGCGCGACATCAATCGGAGCGACCGAAAACACCTTGGCCTCGGATTTTCCTTGCTTGGGATCGCTCTCTAAGACTGCTTTCGTACCACGTGTGGCGAGAATACTTCGTCCGGTACCTTCGCTGTACAACATCGCAACATACTCAGGATTCGCGTTTATATCCGCCTGATAGCCAACGACGCGCCAATTCTTCGCATCAATCAGCTTGCTGCGATATTGCACGCCAGAGTTGTTATCGCCAACGACCTTTGCCTTAAAGTTCAGCCGAAAATCAGTAACCTCGGCCCCTTGCCAGACAAGAAAGGTATTGGTTTCGATCTTGTGGTCGACGGTGCTACCGACGAGACAGCCGTCATTCACTGACCAGAGTCGCGGATCACCAGACCATCCGTCGAGGTTCTTTCCGTTAAAGATTTGTTGCACTTTGGCACCATGAACTCCACGCGCCGACAGCGGCGGGAGCAGCGCCATTAACGCTACGATAGCTATTGGTAGGCTCGTCTTCATTCGATCGTCTCCCAGGTGCGATCAGTGCCCGATTTGAGTACGGCGTCGCAGATTTGTTGAACTTTTAGAGCATCTCGAAAGTCGGGCTTGGTCGGTTGCCCGATCTCCAAATTCTTGAGGAAGTCGGCTACTTGATGAACGAAACTGTGCTCGTAGCCGATGCAGAGGCCAGGGACCCACCACCTGTCCATGTAAGGCATCTCCCCTTCGGTAATATGGATCGATCGCCATCCGCGCACTTGGGAGTCGTCGTCGTGTTCGAAGAACTCCAGGCGATTTAGGTCGTGCAAATCCCAACGCAACGATGCCTTTTCGCCATTGACTTCGAGCGTGTACAGCGCTTTGTGACCGCGCGCATACCGCGTCGATTCAAACAGGCCGAGCGACCCATTGTCGAAGTGGCACAGAAATGCACAAGCGTCGTCAATTCCGACCGCCTCGACCTGCTGCGTTTCAGCATGGAGGCGTTCTTTGACAAATGTTTCGGTCATCGCGGAGACGTCCACGATAGCGCCGTTGAGCCAGAGCGCCGTATCGATGCAGTGCGCGAGTAGATCGCCTGTCACACCCGAGCCGGCCGCGGTCGAGTCGAGCCTCCATGTGGCCGCCCCACCCTGCGGCACGTCGGACGAAATCGTCCAATCTTGCAGAAAGTTGGATCGATAGTGGTAGACGCGACCTAGTCGGCCTTCGTCGATTAGTCGCTTCGCGAGCGAAACGGCTGGTATCCGACGATAGTTATACCACACCGTATTAGCCACGCCCGCCGCTTCGACCGCCTGGCACATTTCTAGGCCTTCGGCAGTGTTCATTGCGAGCGGTTTTTCGCAAAGGATCATTTTTCCTGCTTTGGCCGCGGCAATCGCTATCTGCTTGTGCAGATTGTTCGGAACGCAAATGTCGACCGCGTCGATGTCATCGCGAGCTAGTAGTGTTTGCCAATCAGTTTCGTGCGACGCGTAACCCCATTGTTGGGCAAATTGCCGAACTTTCCCTTCATCGCGTCCACAGGCCGCCTGCAGGACAGGTCGATACTGCAGCTCTGGAAAGAAATCACTCACGCGTTTATAGGCATTGGTATGGGCTCGGCCCATAAAGCCGTAGCCGATCATACCCAGACGTAGCAGTTTTGCTTGGCTCATCAGAGATTTCTCCGCGTGGATGCGACAGCAGAAAAGTTCAAAATTTTCAACAACGGCGACGTCTACTCGAACCAGCCGTGCTGCTTGCGCACGTGGCACATGGTTGCCAGAATCTCGTTCCAAGTTTCTTGTTTAAGCATCGTCTCGTTGGGAAACATGCAGCCATCCCAGCAGATATGAGGGCAGGATTTGGTGATACTGCCTGCGGAATCACGCAGCCAGAATCCGGCAGCTTTAGCAATGTCGAGTTTTCCATTCGGATCGTTTGGTAGGCAGTGACGACCGGTTTTGTCGTGCGATCCAGAACCGAATACGGTTGCGTCGTTCTGCGCGACATGAAAATCGATCGTCCATTCTCGCATGCCGTCAGTGAGCGCGCGGTACTGTTCGTAGAATGATTCTGAGTCGGACCAATCGAAGTCTTCGCCCAGCAGTGCGTCTTCAGGCGCGTTATAACCCAGCAGATAGAGTAGCGTGTGAGCCATGTCCGCCTGAAACCCTAGCGTCTGCGGCCGGTCAACCATTCCGAGCAGGTCAGTCATCGTCCGCCAGCTGTGCATGCCTCCCCAACAGATTTCTCCCTCAGCAGCCAGACGCTCGCCATACTTCTCGGCAATATCACATGCCCGCCGAAAGGTGTCGGCAATGGCGTGCTGGTTCTTCTCCGGATCTTTAGACCAATCGCCCGGATCACATGCCGAATCAATCCGAATCACGCCGCTTGGACGAACGCCTAGATTCCGCAGCTGCTGGCCGATTTGACATGACTTTTCGACTTGTTGTAAAAAGCCTGCACGCTCTGCCTGATTACCCATCGCCGACCCACCGCCCAGCGGCGGCCACACTGGCGCCACCAATGAGCCGATGGCCAGGCCTTTTTGCTGGACTCGCTGTGCGAGCTGATCGAGCATCTGTTCAGTCGAGTCGATGTCGACGTGTGGCGCACTAAGCATCAGGTCGATACCATCGAACTTCTGTCCGTCGCATTCGGCGTTGGCTGTCAGATCGAGCAGCGTATCGAGATCGATAATTGGCTCTTCTTCGCCCTTGCCAACGATACCTGGCCAGGCGGCGTTATGAAGTTTGGGGTAGTTATTCGTCGCGTCGGTCATTGATTGGCGGTTTCCTTGCGAGACGAGCGGCGATTAGCCGTAAGAGATCAGGGCGTCAGAACTGGATTCACTCCGGGACCGAAGTGCTTTAGCATGACAATCGGGTCAGTCTTGCTAGGGTTGGCGATGCTCACACCCTGCTGAGCAGCTGAGGCAGACACGAAGTACTCGTCGTTTGTAAGCTGTCCGTAGCGAATGATCGACGGTGTCTCGACATCCCATACCCCGATCTTGCCGTGGCCTTGCAGCGCAATTAGGCCGTAGGCCCCAGCATCCTTTATCGTCACGGTGGCACCTGGCAAGATGGTCAGCTCTTTCGCGCTATAGGCTTCGCTGCGGTAGCATATCCACTTTTCTTCGTAGCCTTCCGCTCGCATTTGCTGTGGATCGTCGACCGGAATGGGAGCCATGAAATGATTGGCGGCAAAGTTGGGATCGACATTTAGCTCCCACTCAATCACTTCCAGCAGATAGTCAAAATTGCCAACCTGGTCCTTGGGAGTGTCTTTCCAGAGCAGCTCCTCGGGAATCACTTTGTTATGCGCAACTGACTCGTACATCGCAAACACGTCGGACGCCTTCTGCGGCTCGTAAGTGCACATGCTACCGGGTGCGTGCAACACTCCGGGTGGAATATCCCAACCCGTGCCAGGAGTCAACGTATATGCAGCTGACAGATCGGTAATGCGATTGTCGCCTTCGGTAAATCGGACGAGCGCCTCACGCACCTGCTGCTTCGTGACGCCGGGCTGCAGGCCCATAAATGTATACGGAAAGTCGCCGCCGTGGTTGTTGACCTGCGGAGGAAAGTAGTAGGCTTCTGGCTTCCCTTTCGCGTTGACGCGAGCCGCATATTCGTCGTTGTGGTGGATGTGGAAAGGCAAAGCTCCCAGATTGTCGAAGAACTTTGAGTACATGGGCCAGCAACGATGATCGTTCCACAGCTGCTCGCCAATGAGTCCTCCCTTCAACTCCGCCACCGCATCGCGAAGCAAGAAAGTTTGAGTCGCGCCTCCGTCCTCGATGGCAACATGACTCAGCCCTTCGTTCTCGCTGGTAAGAGGGCCGTTGTCAGCTGGCGTTGTCGACGAAAGCCAACGTTCGTCGATGCCGCCTCGCTCAGCATCGAGCGCGTAGTAGTCGTCAGGGTGTAGCTTGATACGTCGCCCGGGAATGCAAAATGACCGCGGCACCCAGGTTGGCGTCAGCCGGAGGATGCCTTGGCCTTGATCTAGGGCACGATAAGCGAGTGTCTGGACAGACATCTGCTGAGTTCCTTGATTCGATCGAGATGTGGACGAGTTATCGTGAGAAGGTGCCTATTCGACGACCGCCTAGTTGCGGCGGCAAACGTCGTATAAACTGCGCGGGCAACTCAACGGTCGATTGCCTAACTAAGTTCCTTTTGTTGTCGTAAAAGTAGTCGGAATATTCAATGTATAAAGTGCCGCGATTATGGTAAATTCTGCGCATGCAGAATCACGGCTTCTCACTTCACGAATTGCAGGAACAATTTTTCTCCCACGTCGGCAGTTCGATGCAATTACTCGCGTTGATCGATCACTTGCCAGCGACGTACGTCTTTGTCAAAGATCGTGCAGGTTGCTTTCTCTACGTAAATAGGGCACTTCGCGGCGTTATGGGGATTGAAGACGAGTCGCAGCTGCTCGGCAAAACCGACTACGACTTTTTCACCGCTGATGTGGCCGATCGATACCGTGACCAAGACCAGCAGGTCATGACGACGGGTAAAGCGCTGGTTGACCACGTCTGTGTCGTGCCCGACGCGGCTGGGGTCCTGCGCTGGTACATGGAAACTAAAGTACCACTCTCTGACAAACAGGGTCGGCAACTGGGCGTAGCGGGCATTATGCATGACTTGAAGAAAGCCGACGCGACGCTTGCTCCGTATCAGCGCCTGAGCGCGGCGGTCAGTCATATCAGCAATCACTATGCAGAACGGCTCACAGTCACCGAGCTCGCGAAGTTGGTTGACTTGTCAATCAGCCAATTTAATCGTGCCTTTAAGCAAGTCTTTAAGATCTCGCCGGCACAGTACATTACGCGCGTGCGCATCAATGCTGCCTGCACAATGCTCCGGTCGTCGGCAGATAGCGTCGAGGTAGTTGCCGCTAGTACAGGTTTCTGCGACGCTAGTCATTTCGTACGTCAGTTCAAGAAAACGATGCAGTTGACGCCTCGTGCCTATCGAGAGCAATGGAAGAATTCGCCTTGAGGTTGCCCAATGTGCTTTTCTCGGTAGTTCCGTCGCGCACACTTCAAATTCTATGGCCAGCAAGACTTGGATCCTAACTGAAGATTACCGTTACCCGTGGGGAGATATCGGCGAATGGTCCGGTGCCGACGATCCAGAGGTTTCGGGAGATTGGTTCGTTCGACATCGCATCTTGCGCGGCGGTTTGAGCGATGGCGTGCAGCTGGTCGAAGTTGGCAACGATCGGATGCGTGCTTTCGTAGTGCCCACGCGTGGTATGGGACTTTGGAAAGTTGAAGTCGACGATAAACTCCTCGGTTGGCAGTCGCCGGTTCTAGGTCCGGTGCATCCGGCACATGTGTCGATTCACGATCCGAGTGGATTGGGCTGGCTGGATGGCTTTGACGAGTTTGTTGTTCGTTGCGGACTGGAAAGCAACGGGGCCCCCGAATTCGATGAGCACGGAAAACTAACCTATCCCTTACATGGAAAAATTGGCAATCGGCCTGCGCACCGCGTTGACGTGACTGTCGATGACACCCTTGGCGTAGTCACTGTGCGTGGAATTGTGGATGAGACTCGCTTTCATTTTCAAAAACTGCGCCTCGAGGCATCTGTCTCCGTGCCGTTTGATGACGCGTCAGTCAAGATCAGCGATCATGTCGAGAACATTGGCGGACTGCCTGCAGAGATGCAGATGCTCTATCACATCAACGTCGGCGAGCCACTGTTGTCTGCAGGTGACGAGTTTATCGCGCCGATCCGAACAATCCGCCATCGCGACTATCCCGAAGCTGAGCTGCCGTCCGATTGGAATCGATATCGTTCGGGTGCTGCGGGCAAGTCAGAGGAATGCTTCTTTATGGAGCTGTGTTCCGACGCGTCTGGTCAAACGCGGGTGCTGCTGAAGAAGCCCGCTGGCGACTGTGGTGTGACAGTGGGTTACGATGTCGCCAAGCTGCCGTATTTCACGCTCTGGAAGAACGAGGTCTCTAGTCAAGATGGGTTCGTCACTGGTCTGGAGCCTGGCACCAACTACCCGAATTGTCGTTCCGCGGAAAAAGCGGCTGGTCGAATTGTGACTTTGCCGCCTGGTGGTAAGTGGTCGGCTGATCTGGAGATCGGTTACCTGGCGGACGGCGCATCGGTCGAGGAAGCGGAACGCGGAGTAGCGAGTCTGGCCACGTTAGCCTCCGACGAGATGCCAGATTGCTAGTTTACTGAATCACCGTCGCGATAGACCGAATGAGTCTTG
Organism: Planctomycetota bacterium; assembly: GCA_039184115.1. GTDB lineage: Bacteria > Planctomycetota > Planctomycetia > Pirellulales > Lacipirellulaceae > Bythopirellula. The sequence continues at coordinate 32,396 of JBCDBK010000024.1, forward strand.
TCTCCGCGTGATACAACGAAAGCGCAAAGCTCGAGGATCTCTTCCTCGGTAAATCGATCGAGCAAACCAGCCGGCATTAGTGAAACGTCAGACTCGTATCGCTCTTCGATTTCATCCTTGGCGACGATCGTTGGCTCGCAGCTCACCAGTGGGTCGATGATAAGTATGACCTCTGCGTCTGTCTCTTCCACAACCAAGCCGACGACCACTTTACCGCTATCAAGCAGCAACTTACTCATTCGGTATTTGGCGTCGATAGTGTGCGAAGGCTCGATGATCGATCGCAGGATATTTTCCGTAGTTCGCTTTGCATCCAATTTTGTAAGATCCGGCGCAAATCGCTTTTGCCCGTCTGGGACGGAATGACACGAGCCGCAGCTTGCCGCTTGAAAAAGAGCGGTGCCACGATTGAAATTTCGGTCTGATGCGACCCGATCGAGCGATGGGCGCAGCTCCTCGTATTTCCAGTTTCGCAAAGGCCGATTGAACTTTAGCAACTCGTCTCTTGGTTTGATCGAGTTGCTTGCAAGATAGCCAGCCGGGTCCGCGTTGTATTGATCGATGTCCTTCACGACAATCAGGGTGCCGAACATTCGACGCCAGTGCCCGGGATAGGTACAGACGTAAGGGTACATTCCAGGAGTCTTGGGAGCGCTAAAGTCGATGGACTGTCGAGACCCCGGTTGTAGCAAATCGCTGGACATCAAGACTTGCCGTAGTTTAGGAACGTACTGCCGAGCAACTGCCGACGGTAACGTGGCTTCTTGCTCAGCCCGTATTCCTACCTTGCTTAATTCGCCAGGTTTCACTAGCACCACGTTATGTGGCATGTTGTCTTCATTTTCAAAGAGGAGTCGAAGGGGCTCGCCGGCTTGAACCACGAGTTTCTGTTGGTCGTAGGCCATCCGGTGCGGGATCGTCGCGAGCTTCAAAATGCGGACGGAGAAGCTCTTAAGCTTCTCGATCGCTGCATCACGTTCGTCGACGGGCAAGAGGCCCGCGAATTCGAGTGCGAGCTGCAGTTCGCGAGCCGCATCATCCGCCGCACGCTCACTGGCGCTAAGGGTAGCTAGGTGACTTGACGTCGCGGCAACGATTCGTGAAGCCGCGCCCGTATTGCGGGCCGCACTCGGGATCGAGCGTAGTGTGCGCGTAACGGTTGAACGATAGCGATGTTGCTCTAGCAAAGTCAATAAGTCATCAAGCTTCTGCTGATGATTTCCGGGGACATGCGCCAGTGCATCGATGGCACTTGCTTGAACTTTCGACAATTCTGACGAGGTTTCGTCGAAGAGCTTCGCGCTGTGTGCATCAATCGCCAGCGGGCGCACCCACTTGTAGAATTTCGACCGCGTCTGTTTTTCGGGAATTCGCTGGACGGAACTTAATACATCAATCACTCCAGACGCTGTGCCGCTAGCCAGAGCCCAGGCACCTTGCGGATTGCCGTCGATGCGGACGACTGACGCCAGCGCTGCCTGTCGCACTGTGTCGTGTGGGCTTTCGGTCGCTAGCACGGTGAGGCGATCTTTGGCAGTACGAAGCGTCTGGACATCGAATCGGCCGAATAGATCGACGAGTTCTCCAATCGCACTCGCAGACGAATCGCCGGACTGGTCAATGATGCCGAGCAATACGTCTAGCGGTTTGGAATCGCGTCGTTTGGCGATTTCTTCCAGAGCCCGCTGGCGGATATTTGCGCTGATGTTCGGCTGCATTGCAAGCGACTGCAAGAGAGTCGCACTTTTGAGTAATTTGGCGAGTTCCTGAGGCGAAGCACACTTGCGCAGGTAGTTCATGGCTGCCGGATTATCGTCGCAGAACGGTTCGCCCGCAGCCAATGCTTGCTTCCAGAGTGGCGCCAGTGTGCGCGTGGTTTCTGTGAGGACAAAGTCGAGAAATTTATCGGGCTGCTGATTTGCCGTCGAAAGCGCAAGCTGAGCAGCATTCGCACTGTCGACATCGCTGCAAATTAGCACACCAGCCAAACGAGGCTTGGGATGGTCGTCTTCAACGAGTTGGGCCGTCAGTCGCTGCGAATCAGATACTTCTTCACGCCATGCCCGCAGTACGTGTCCTGCTGCCGCCCGGACGTTGTAGTCGTTGGAGCTCAGCAGGCGGCGCAGCAGCGGCTCATTCACAACGTGATTATGCTGGTAAATCCAAAGCGCTTCCAACAGATGATGTTCGTGGTCTGAAGACTGGGCGTCGAGAGTTTCTATCCAAGCGGCGCATTCTCTGACGACATCCGATGGGTTGCGGCCACTCAACTCGATCCGGACTCGATAGCGGATGGCGTTGTCTCGATGGGTGAGCAGTCGAAACAGCTCATCAACCGGTGCGCCGAAAATAGTAGGAGCGGTGACGAGCTTTCGGTCGGTGCAATGAATTCGATAAACGCGACCGTGTAGTCGATCGCGGTTTGAATCACGTAAGTTGTGTTGCAGGTGGCCGATTAGCGGGTTTTGCCAGTCGAGCACGAATACCGAGCCGTCAGCACCGACTTCCAAGTCGACCGGCCTGAAGTTCGGGTCTGTCGACATGATCAGTGGCTCGGTCTCGATGCCCTTCAGCCCTGCCCCGTCTTCGCGGATTTCGTATTGCAGTACGCCTTGTTCACCAATGACGTTGCAAACCAAGAGATTGTCGCGATTAGATTCTGGAAAGTGGCTACTAGACAGAATGGCCGTCGCTGCGCAAGGACGAGTGCGTTTTGAATAAACCGGGGGAGCACCACGCTGCTTGTGTGGGTAGGTCGTGCGACTGGAGATCGCCGGGCCGTACATCGGTACCGCACTCGTGCCATCATGGATGATATCGTCACCCCAATAGGTAAACACATGACCGTGCGGGTTTGCGAAACCGTAATTTGCGTAGGGCGCGAGTTGCTGGCTGCGAGGGTCGTAACGGAAAACGCCTGCGTCCTTGATTCGTACCGGTGGTCCGTGGGGCGTTTCGATCTGGCTGCGGTGGAACAGACCTTCTTGGAAGTAGATCCCGCCGCCCGGGCCAACGACAAAGCTGTTGACAGAATGATGCGTGTCTGCCGAGTCGATGCCACCAAGCACACGTGTGCGCACATCGGCGACGTCGTCTCCGTCGGTGTCCTTAAAGAACCATATGTCAGGGATCTGCGCGACGTAGACACCGCCATCGTAGAATTCGAAACCTGTCGGGTTGTGTAACCCATCAGCAAATACTTTGCAGCGATCGGCTTGTCCATCATCGTCTTCATCTTCGAAGATCAGCAACTTGTCGTTCATTTCGTCGGTAGGTTTCCAGTGTGGATAGCTGGGCCAAGCGGCGACCCAAAGGCGCCCCTTCGTATCGACAGCTGCCTGCACAGGATTTTGTAGCTCTGGAAAATTCTCCTCGGAGGCAAACAGATTTACCGCCATCCCCTCGGGCAGGGTCATCCGTTCAATTGCCTCTTCGCCACCGAGAAATGGGTAGCTTCCATCACCAAACGGTCCGGGACGATTGGTTGCGACGGGAATCAGCGGAGGTGCGTTGGAGTCGTCAATCTCAAACTGTTCTCCCTTCGCGATGGCCCAGATCAACGCATCGCGGTTCGCCGTCATGACGTCGAGTACTTCCATCTCGCGTTGCATGACCTTTTCATTATTCGGCGTCCACTTGCTGCCGCCAGTACCCTTTCGACCTCCGAAGATCGAGTATCCATCGGTCGTGCGATAGCGTTGGAACCAGTAAAAGTTCTTTTGACGAACCGCGTCTCGGATGGCCTCAAGCTCTGCGTCGAGCCTCGCTTCTGCTGCCGAGAATAGCGATTCGTCGATCAGGCGGCCAAGCTCACGATTTCCATCCGGGCGAAAGTGGATCCCGTTGATCGTCAAAGGTCTCGATGCAGTGTGCATGGCCGCTAGTGATGGCCGATACAAATCGACGAACGGCACATCGAGCTCGTCGGCGACGGCAGCCATGGCTCTTGTGTAAGTCAGCAGTTGTTCATTTAGTTGGTCGGTCGCGGGCAGCAGCGGGTCGCTTAGATCTTCGTAGGCGGTCGGTGAGAAGAGTACGACGCGTCGCCCTGCAGCTGACGTTTTGGGTGCGTGAGTATCGCGCACAAATTTTCTGAGGTCCGCCTTGAACTTATCGATGCCGCTGGTTCCCTGAAACGACTCGTTATAGCCAAAGAATGCAAACACAACGTTGGCCTCCGTGCGTTTGAGCCAGTCTTCCGGACTTCCAAAACCAGCAGATCGCGAACGCATCGTAAGTTCGTCACCGGTGAATCCGAGATTTCGCACGACTAACTGGTGATTTGGATAGCGTGCCTGCAGATACGTCTCAATCCAGCCGTCATGTTGCATGCGATCGGCGAGGCCGTTGCCTACGATCGCTATTCGATCTCCTGGTCTGAGTTTGAACTTTGGCGGTTGCGCTGCGGATGCACTCGTTCCAAGAAAGAGTGCCGACGCAGTATGCAGCAGCAGACAAGCGATGAAGTAGTGACACGGAAGACGTCGATAGCTAGGTCGCCGACGGAAGTCCGATTTGCCTGGGACTTTGTTCATAGAATCCTCAAGAAACGAGCGCCAATAGAATGCGACTCGCATGTCGCATTGCCTACCCCGCAGCATCGACAGCACGGATTGGTCTATTGCTGATCATAACTTACGCCTTTTTAGTGTTCCAGGACGGGTTGACTGCAGGGGCGCGTTCCATACCAAAGCCACGTCCGATTATCCAATTTCGCCGCTAACTCGTCAGGAGTGGTCGCCAGCAGCACGGTTCGAAACTGGTTCCGGCCGTCATAAGCTGATAGATTGATGCGAGCGGCGATTTCCTTTTCTTGCGTGTTGGAGAAACTCTTTTCATGTCTGTCGTTAACGGTCGCATCAAACAGTCGCTTGCGTTTTGGTGTTTCAATATTGCCGGCGAGTGCTGGGATGCTGAAAAGATGTGCCAGGTCACCAAAGAACTTGGCTGCCTGTCGGTTGAGGTCATCGGTCCGAACGATTGGGATGTGCTCAAACGGTACGACCTGATTTGTGCGATGTCGCCAAACGGCATGCCCGACCCCATGTTTACCAAGGGCTTCAATAACACGCTCTACCACGAGCAACTTATCGCATGCACCAAACAGGCGATTGACGATTCCGCGGCGGCCGGCTTTCCGAACGTGCTCGCCTTTACAGGGCACAAATGGCGCGACGCCGACGATCCAACGAGCGGTGAAATCTCGCTTGACGAGGGGGCAGACAACTGTGTCGCTGGCCTGAAGGAGGTGGCTCAGCACGCTGAAGACCGTGGCGTGACTTTGTGTCTCGAGCACCTTAACACACGAGACGATTCTCATCCGATGAAGGGCCATCCAGGTTACCAAGGGAACGATCTCGACTATGTTGCATCAATTATCCGACGCGTTGGCTCGCCTAACGTCAAACTCTTGTTCGACATTTACCACGTGCAAGTGATGCATGGCGACGTGATTCGTCGTCTGGAAGAGAACAAAGATATTTTGGGGCATATTCATACCGCCGGATGTCCCGGGCGGTGCGAAATCGACGACCGGCAAGAAATTAGTTATCCAGCTATCATGCATAAACTGATAGAGATTGGCTACGATGGTTATGTCGGTCAGGAGTTCTTACCCACTGGCGATCCATTCGCTGGTTTGAAAAAGGCGGTAGCGCTATGCGATGTTTGATGGGAGTCGTTTGCATTCTGCTGAGTGTCGGTGAGTTTGTTCTCGCGGGCGACTTGCTCGTATACGAAGGAACTAGCGGCCCGGGCAAAGGCAGGCATGTCGTTTGCTTGACGGGTGACGAAGAGTACCGCAGCGAAGAAGCTTTAGTACAACTGGCAAGAATTCTTGCGTTTCGTCATGGGTTTCGGGCGACCGTCTTGTTCGCAATCGATCCCGACGATGGGACGATCAATCCCAATGTAAACGACTCGTTGCCGCACGCCGACGAGTTGGGAACAGCTGACGCGATCGTCATGGGACTTCGATTTCGAGATTATCCTGACGAGGTGATGCAGCATTTTGTCGATGCCTATCTGGCGGGTAAGCCGATCGTCGCGGTACGGACGAGTACGCACGCATTTAAGTATGCAAGCCAGTCAGAGTCGCGCTTTAAAGACTACAGTCACAATAGCCAGGGGTGGCCCGGCGGCTTTGGTAGGCAAGTCTTAGGCGAGACGTGGGTTGCGCATCTTGGTAAAAACCACAAGGAAGCGACTTTGGGCATTGCAGCCGATGATGCGAGCAATCACCCAGTAATGAGCGGCGTCGGTGATATTTTCGCAACCAGCGGCGCTTACGCCGTCGATCCAATGGATGACTCGGTCGTCTTGATGCGGGCGCAAGTGCTGGCTGGTATGACGCCAGATTCGCCATTGGAATCGACAGGTAAGAACAATCCCTTGCAGCCGGTTGCTTGGGTGCGCGAGCACAAGAATGCCGCCGGCAAGGTGAATCGCGTACTCTGCACGACGATGGGTGCGGCGACCGATTTAGCTGATGAAGACTTGCGCCGCCTACTGGTCAACGGCGTCTACTGGGGGCTCGAGATGGATGTACCACAGAGTGCAGACGTGCGAATCGTTGGCGAGTACGAACCGACCGACTACGGGTTCAGTGGGTTTCGCAAAGGCGTAAAACCGTCTGATCTGGCAATGACCGCGGAAGCGTTTTTCGCCGAAGAATAGGGCGCGAAGAAGCAGATTGCTACGGAATGTTCCACAGCGTGTACCAGGCTTCGGTCGACCAGAGTTTCGATCCATCTTCGGCCGTCGGGTCGACCATAAAATGGATGACATGGCCAGTTTTTCGCCCGACGACACGAAGTTCAACCGACAGTCCGTCGTCAGCTGGCTCGGCGTCGACGACGTGGAGATCTGAAATTCCGATTTTTGGACCGCCGTAGTCGGGCGTCGCCTCGTATCGCCATTGCCTAAGTTGGTAGTTTGCTACGTCTACTAGCCAAGACGCCCGCACCGGCTGAGTGAAGCTGATGCGAAAGCCGTCGTGTGTCGCGGATACGCAGGCAAGATCAAAGACGGCGGCTCCATTAGGTTGGAGCCTCTGCAGCCCTTGGTAGGTTTTTCGACCGCGATGATTAACCCAATTCCAGGTCGAAGAATGGTTGCCGCCGATGCCACCGACGAAGAGATTACCGTCGTCGGCAAACGTCATGCGATTAACGCCTGCTTCTAGACCTTGGGTAAATCGAAACGCGGCACCCTGCCAGCGACCTTTGACGCTTTCCAAGAACACGCGGTTGATGCCACCATACTTCACGTCGCCCACAAGCATCTGGCCAGCGTACGGCCAGCCTTCTGGAATCAGCAACGGTTGTGAAGGGGAGTTCGCGATTTCGTCTTGAGGCAGCAGCACAGCCGCTTCTGTGGTTTCACGATGCTGAAACGGCGACAGCGCTCCGCCTTCTTCCGTGGTGTGTTCGAAACCGTAAAACGCGCCGGCCACAACGTGATTCAGCTCGTTGGCCGGCGTGAATTCGCCTTGATTGTCGGTGACGAACACGTGGTCGTCGGGACCAAAGCCAATTCCGTTGGGTGTCCGATGCCCTCCGGTGATCGCAGTGACACTTTTACCGGCCGACTTCGCAAGATCGATCTTCCAGACAGAGCCATGATTAGCAGGATTTCGGCGCAGTCCAAGGCCCGTCCCGCGTGCCATGAGCAGGTAGCCAGGATGACGATCGACACCTGTTTGGTAAATCAGGCCGAAGCTCAGCGCGTGGAAGTCGTTTGATTCCCAGCCGGTCGCAACGGTGCTGGTCGTCCACCTGTCTCCGCTAGCATCGTAATCAAACCGCGTCACCTCGTCGCGTTGCGAAACGTAAATCGAGTCGCCAACAACGCACACGCCAGATGGCTCGTAGAGGTTATCGGCGATGCGCTGCCGAACAATGTCTTCTCGACTAGTGACGTTGGGATTCATGTACAGCCACAACTCGCCGTCTGGCTCAAGCTGCGGGACCGGCGCCCTCAAGCGTCGGGCGTCGAACGTGGCAACGACGAGTTGACCGTCGGACAGTGTATCCAGCCCGCCGACGGGCACTTCCACCCCAGGCGGACGAATGGTCCATACGTCGAGTCCTGGAAACAGCCCGTCGACCTTTTCACGCCTGCCGGGTCGATCGTCGACTTCGACCTGACGCTTTGCGGTACTGTTGGTCGGGCGAAAGTAAAAGTCTTCTGTCAGGAGTCGATCTTCCGGCAGCGGTTCGAACCGATCTTGGTCGCCAGTCCGCCATTGCAGGTCAAGATTTCGAGTTTGGCGGTTCAAGTACTGAACGATTTTTAATTGGATCTGATTCGCCTCAGCTTCATAGTCCTCGATATCGAAGTCACCTTCCTCCGAGAAAGCGATCTCCTGGCCGCTGATAAGCAAGACCGCCGGAGCTTCCGATTCAAGCCGAAACTCCATCTCCATGGCTTCCTCAAGATGAACTGTGGATTCGAGCACAAGAACGTACTGCTGGGTGTAGGCTCCCTTGGCTTTGCCAAACCACGCTTCGTTGCCCTTGACCGAGAAACTAGCAATTTCTACATCAACGTTCGGGGACTGATTCGGCGCTAGCGACTTCTCAGGATCCACGCGACTACCGATCCAATAGAGTCGAGCGCGAACTCCCTGCACTTTCTTCACGTCGTGCTCCGCCGCCGATGACTCGATCGAAAAGCTAACGAAAAAAATCGCCATCGAGGCGTAGAAAATTGGTGATCGAGTGACTTTTGTCGGAGGCGACTTGATCATGTCGTCAATTAATCCAGAATGGTGGGTGTGGCGGCCTCGTTCAGCTTATCGTAGTTGCGAAACACAGTGTATCAGGAATTTCTATGCGGCAGCTATTCTGCGTCTGGTTACTGCTGCCTCACCTCCACCATCTATAAGGCACTGATGTAATGCTGCTAAATTTACGCGTACTGACGTTGTCGGCCGTCTGCTTCGCTGCGCCCGCCGCCGCCAACGACCATGCGACGACTATGCCCAAGCAAGTTGCGCCTGCCGCGACCGATCCGGCCGGACTGCGCGTCGCATCGGGCTTCGCCATCGAATTGCTCTATTCTGTGCCATCGAAAACGCAAGGCTCTTGGGTAAGTCTGACGGTCGACTCGCAAGGTCGACTGATCGCCAGTGACCAGAACGGCCGGCTTTACCGGGTGACGCCGGCGGCGCTCGGCAGTTCGGGCATCGAAAGCGTTGAGAGCATCGACATCGAGCTAGGTAATGCGCAGGGGCTACTTTGCGCTTTCGATTCGTTGTATGTCATGGTCAACCAAAGTAAGAAGTACGCGGCTGGCCTTTACAGGGTGCGAGATGTCGATGGTGACGATCGATACGAAACGGTTGAGATGCTGAAGGAGCTTGAAGGTGGGGGCGAGCACGGCCCGCATGGTATTGTGCTATCGCCCGACGGCGATGCGCTCTATGTAATCGCTGGGAATGCGACGGATCTGCCATCGGGACTGGCAGAGTATCTCTTACCACCGACGTGGCAAGAAGACTTACTGCTGCCACGCAATCCAGCACCAACTGGTCACGCCACAGGACGTCTTGCTCCAGGCGGCTGGGTGTGCCGTGTGAGCCCGGATGGCAAAGATTGGGGCCTTATCGCCGCAGGTTTCCGCAATCCCTACGACTTGGCGATCAACGGTCAAGGTGATCTGTTTACGTTCGACGCAGATATGGAACACGATATCGGTGCCCCTTGGTATCGTCCGACTCGCGTGTGTCATGTCGTTAGCGGCGCAGAGTTTGGGTGGCGTTTTGGCACAGGCAAATGGCCGGCGTACAATGCAGACAGCGTACCACCTACTCTCAATGTCGGGCTTGGTTCACCTACCGGCGTGACGTTTGGCTACGGAGCAAAGTTCCCCAAGAAGTATCGCGACGCGCTATACGTTTGCGATTGGACGCATGGGCGACTTTTCGCAGTGCATCTTCAGCCGATGGGAGCATCCTACTCAGCTGAGTTCGAAGAATTTGTTGCCGGTGTGCCACTTGCGCTTACCGATATCGTCGTCAGTCCGGTCGATCAAGCAATGTACTTCACAATCGGCGGACGGCGGACTCAATCTGGGTTGTATCGAGTGACATGGAAAGGCTCGTCGATCGCCGAGCCTGCCACCGAGCAGCCTGCGACTTCGCAGTTGGCTGCATTGCGACATAAAATCGAGGCGCTGCACGGTGCGCCTGATCCGGCCGCGCTCGATTCCATTTGGCAACAGCTGGGGCACACGGACCGATTTATCCGCTACGCGGCCCGCATCGCGCTCGAACACCTCGACCCCGAAATTTGGAGGAAACGTCTCGCCGAGGAGTCCGATGCCGAGACCGCGATAACCGCCATGATCGCCTCCTCGCGAAGTGATCCGGAATTTACGTCCAGCGACGTCGCTGCTGCTGGAATCATTCTCCTGGATTCCAAACTCCGTAGTCGTCAGCAAGTCGACCTATTGCGAGCGATGGCGATTACTTTCTCAAGACATGGGCAGCCAGATGCAGTGGCGAGCGAACTATTGGCCGCTAAACTCGAAGCGATTTTCCCAACGGAAACGACACCTCTCGATTTCGAAATCTGCAAGCTGCTTGTCTATTTGGATTCGAGGCAGGTCGTAGGGAGGTCACTTGCACTGATGCGCCAAGCGGGCACTCAAGAAGCCCTGCTAAACTACGCGATGTCGTTGCGAGCCGCAAAGTACGGTTGGACCGACGAGACTATCGCTGCCTACTTTTCGATGCTTAATGAGACGGAACGCAAAGCAACCACCGGGGAGTACGTCGGTAGCGGTCACTTGCAGACATATTTGCAGCAGATTCGCCGCGACGCTGCCAAACAACTGACCGAACAGCAGAGAGAGAGGTTCGTTGACTTGCTCATGCCGAAGATCGTCGACGCGAGCGAAACGGGCTCGCCAACTCCTCGCAAGTTCGTGAAACTCTGGACTGTTGGCGATCTCTTGCCTGAATTACACCGGATTGACGCTGGTCGATCTTACAAAAACGGCAAGAAGTTATTCGCGGCCGCTCAGTGTATCGCATGTCATCGCTTCGACAAACGTGGCGGAATATTTGGCCCCGATCTAACGGCGGTAGCAAAGCGATACAGTCGCGAGGTGTTGCTGCGCGAGATTGTTGAGCCTTCTAAGCAAGTCTCTGATCAGTACCAGACGCATAACATTCTCACAGAGGATGGTGTGGTCCATTCCGGCCGTATTATCACGAAGGGCGATGAATTTTGGACCGTCGCTGTCGATCCGAAATCACCATCTGGCGTCATCGAAATCCCCAGCGACGAAATCGAGCAGGCAGCGCCGTCGACAGTCTCGATGATGCCTCAGAACTTGCTCGACACACTTACCAAGCGCGATATTTTCGACCTATTCGCCTATTTGGAATCTGGTGGCGACCCAGACTTCAAGGCGTTTCGTCAGGACTAAGTCCGCAGTTCTGTGGGCTGCTTCAGGCAATTAGTTCGGGGATCACATGTGCCGGCAAGACGCCGGTCAACTTTTGATCAAGGCCTTGATAGCGATAAGAAAAACGCTCGTGGTCGAAGCCTAGGAGTTTCAAAATGGTGGCGTGGAAGTCGCGAATATGGACCGGATCTTTGACGATGTTGTAGGAAAAGTCATCGGTTTCCCCGTAGATGGTCCCGCCCTTGGCACCACCGCCAGCCATCCACATTGAGAAGCATCGGGGATGGTGATCGCGACCGTAGTTCGTTGGCGAGAGATTGCCTTGCGAGTAGATGGTACGACCGAACTCGCCGCCCCAAATCACGAGTGTGTCGTCGAGCATGCCACGCTGTTTGAGATCTTCGAGTAAGGCAAAGCACGGCTGGTCGACGTCTTTACATTGGCTTGGCAAACGACCGGCTACGTTGCTGTGGTTGTCCCAGTTATTGTGGTAGATCTGCACGAAGCGGACGCCGCGCTCGGCAAGGCGACGCGCCATCAATACCGAGTTGGCGAATGTGCCCGGCTTTCGCGCCTCGTCGCCATACAACTGAAATGTATGCTCGGACTCACTGCTAAAGTCAGTTAGCTCGGGGACGCTTGCCTGCATACGAAAGGCCATTTCGTACTGTCGAATGCGCGTATGGGTATTTGGATCGCCAAATTTGTGATAATTGATCTCATTCAACGCATTAATGCCCTCGATTGACCGACGGCGAATCTCGCTGGGGACTCCTGGGGGATTGTTGATATAGAGAATCGGATCCCCTTTGCTTCGAAACGACACACCGGCGTGTTCGCCAGAAAGATATCCGGCCGACCAGAGTCGTGACGAAATCGCTTGCTCTTGTTCCCGATTACTGGGTACGGCGACCAGCACCACAAAAGCGGGCAGATTTTCGTTAATGGCCCCTAGGCCGTACGAAGCCCACGAACCCAAACAGGGGCGGCCAGCGACCTGGTTGCCCGTTTGCATTGCCGCGATCGCTGGTTCGTGATTGATTGCTTCGGTATGCATGCTGCGAATCCAACAGATGTCATCAGCTTTTTGCGCTAGCCAGGGCAGGAGATCCTTGTTCATCCACATGCCGCACTGGCCAGTCTGATGAAAGCTGTACTTCGAGGGCGCAATCGGAAAACGCGCTTGGCCGCTCGTCATCGTAGTGAGACGCTGGCCCTTACGGATTGACTCGGGTAAGTCCTTATCGTACCAATCCGCCATTTTGGGTTTGTGATCAAAAAGATCCATCTGCGATGGGCCACCTACCATATGCAGGTAGATTACCTGTTTCGCGCGGGCTGGAAAATGCGGTACAGCCAAATGCGAAGTGGAAGACGCCTGCGCCGAATGAGCACCGAGCCACGTTAGCGCCGCTCCGCCGAGCAGATGTTTGCCTCCGGTCAGAAACTGCCTGCGTGATTGCATGGGATCGATCATTGGGCCACCTATTTGTTGAGTACTTCGTCTAAGTTCATCATCTGATTGCATACCATTGTCCACGCTGCGAGGGCGACGGTATCAAGCTCTTCGTCAACTTTCGCATCACCAATTCGAGTAAGCGCTTCCGCGTCTTCGCCATTTTGCTGATAGTGGCGTAAGTAGTCGCGATGTGATGCGATCGCGATCTTGCGTTCGTCGCTGCTGAGCCGTCGGGCAAGTAGTTTTTCTGCGATCAAGTCGAGCGCCATGCCGTCGTCGCCGCCGCTGGTTGTCAGGGCGACGGTGGCAAGCTGGCGAGCGGTCTCAACAAATTGAGGGTCGTTCAGCGTGACAAGCGACTGCAATGGAGTGTTTGTGCGTTCGCGCCTTACCGTGCATACTTCTCTCGACGGAGCATTAAACGCTTCCATGTTCGGTGATGGCGACATTCGTTTCCAGAAGTTGTAAATTGTGCGGCGATAGAGATTCTCGCCGCGGTCTTGTTTGTAACTACGTGTGTCACCGCCCGGCAACCCGACGATGTCCCAGATATTGTCCGGCTGGTACGGTCGTGTGCCGGGACCAAACATACGCGGAGAAAGCAGGCCGCTAACCGCCAATGCCGTGTCTCGTATCATCTCCGCGTCCATACGAAAGCGAGGACCGCGCGACAGCAGGGCGTTGCTTGGATCAGTCTCGAGTTTATCGGCTGTTGCAATCGGCGCCTGTCGGTAGGTCGCACTCATAAACATCTGCTTGAAGAAATGCTTGACATCCCAGCCTGAACGAACAAAGTCTGTCGCCAGCCAGTCGAGCAATTCAGGATGCGACGGAAGCGCTCCAGATACGCCAAAATCCTCGGTCGTTGGTACCAGTCCTTGTCCAAAGACTTCCTGCCAGAATCGGTTAACAGTGACGCGAGCCGTAAGGGGATTTTGATCGTCAACTACCCACCTCGCCAGGCCGAGGCGGTTGTGAGGCGCGCCATTGGGCATTGGGTGTAAGGCGGCTGGCGTCGCCGCTGGTACTTGTTCGCCCGGCTGGTCATAAGCGCCACGCATTAAAATGTGCGCCATGGCGGCAGAGTTCTTCTTCTCACGTTGAATATGCGTGACCGGGCTGCGTTGGGCAATTGCGCCTTTCTCCGCCTCTAATTCGGCGACTACTTTGGCGAGAGCAGGGTACTCTGGGTCATGCTCAGAAAGATAGTAGTCCCGCAGTATCAGACGCTCGCCTTTGGTCCAGTCTTTTTTCGCTTTGGTGAGGATGTGTCGTACCGGCGTCAGCTTAGCTAGTCGCTGGACGTCGTCATCACTCAGCAATCGATCGTAAATGCGTACATCTTGAATCGATCCGCCGCGGAATACGGCGCCCTTGCTGCGTTGACCGATCCGTAGCGGTGTTGATGTGCTGATCGAGGCATCTTTGCGTAGAGAGTTCTGGTTGACCTTCAGAGGCAGGCTCTTTCCGTCGACATAGATTTTGACCGCTGAGGGTTTCCCGCTGCCGTCGTAGGTAGCAAAAACGTGATGCCATCGGCTTGGTTGAATTGCGTCCTTGTCGGTCGAGACCTTTAGCGCATTGCCTGTCCACGTGTCGATGATATGTACTGCGAGGATTGTGTCCGACTGCCAGAGATCCCAACCGCGAAAGCCATCCGCTTCATCCATGCGGGCGATAATTGCAGCGTTGATGCCCTTGTTCAGCTCCTGCTTACTGGTCATGGTCCAAGCACCATAGCTAAAGGGCTGATCGCGTCGAAAATTTCCAACGTCGCCCAGTTCGAAGGTGGAACCATTGCGAATGATTGGCGAAGGTCCGATAATCCCATTCGCTCGCCACTTAATCGGTCCTGAAGCCTTATAGCTGCTGACGCTGCCGGCGAGACTTTGTATGTTTCGCCCTTCGCCCTCATTCATTGGCAAGTGGACCGCCAGTCCTTCGCTAGGAATCTCGGCGATGGCACCCGGCGTCGCCGTAGCCAACCATGCCTCGGAGTCTTGCTTCGACAGATCGGCGCGGGATTCGCGTTTTGCGGTCGCCAAGGCGATTTCGCCCGGCAACTGTTTCCAGCGGAGTTCGTCTTGCTTCGCGGGCACAACCAGGGTCGGACCGTTGCCACTCTTGGAGTTGCCATCTTTGGGCGGCGACTCGGTGTTGCCGAAAAAGGCTGCGAGAGAGTAGTAGTCACGCATCGAAAATGGATCGAATTTGTGATCATGGCATTGAGCGCAGTTGGTCGTCAGTCCCAAGAACACCCACCCAAAAGTCTGCACCCGATCTGCCGCGTAGAGGGCCAGGTTTTCTGCGTCAATGGTGCCGCCTTCGTTCGTGGTCACGTTGCAGCGCTGAAATCCTGTCGCTATGAGTTGGTCAGTCCGGGGATTCGGTAGCAAGTCGCCCGCGAGCTGTTCGACGGTGAATTGGTCGAACGCCTGGTTTTCGTTGAACGCGCGGATTACCCAATCACGATAGGGCCACATCTCTCGATAATTATCGAAGTGCAAGCCGTGCGTGTCCGCGTACCGCGCTGCATCCAACCAGTAGCGAGCTCGATGTTCGCCCCAGGCAGACGACTCCATGAGACGATCAATCCACGACGAAAGTGCCAAGTCTTTCTTGTGCTCGTAATCGGCCTCGAAGGCAACCACGTCCGCTGGCTTCGGTGGCAATCCGAGGATGTCGTAATGCAGTCGACGAAACAGCGCTCGCGGTTCGGCCTCAGGCGCGGGCGTTAAACCCTCTTGTTCGAGACGCGCGAAGACAAATCGATCAATCGGGTTACGAACCTGCGATTCGTTGCTGCCACGGGGTTGTTTCGGATCTATAATCGGAACAAACGACCAATGCGGTTGATACTCCGCACCCTCGGCGATCCATCGTTTGAGTAGCTTCTTCTGCTCGGCTGAGAGAGTCTTTTTTGTCTCGGGCGGAGGCATCAAAATATCGTGGTCGTCGGTGAAGATTCGCGCAATCAGCTCACTTGCTTCGACATCCCCGGGCTCGATCGCTCCAAATTCAATGGCAGCGTCACGCTGGTCGAGTCGTAAGTCTGCCTGCCTCGAACCGCTGTCAGCACCGTGGCATGCAAAGCAATTTTCGGTCAGAATCGGGCGGATGTCACGATTGTATTCGAGCGTTGGCTGCGCAAGAGCGACTTGCGAGAACAAAAACGCAAACAACATTAGTGGTATACTACCAAGGCAATGCATTGCAGGGCAGAACTCCCGTTCAAAAGACAATCGTTGATTCGAGTAGCCGAAAATTGCTCGGTGCGGAGCTGGGGGACTTTCGAGTCGGACCGATTAGAAGTCGCTACACGGTCGTGTAGTTATCAGATGTGCCCTATTATACCTATCTGAAGTTGATCATCACCCTCAAAAAAAGTGGAGCTTTCTTGCAGGAAAAATCGGCGGTTTTATGTGCTTTTCGACGTTAGGTTTGGCTTCGTATCAACAGCTCGCGTCGCTGCGAAGCGGTTCATAAGTTCGTCGGCCACCACTCCGCCCAGTATCACAAGGCCAATTACGGCGAATTCGATCTTGTTGGGAATGGCGTCAATCATGGTGATCGAATTCTTCAACACGCGCATGACAGCCGTGCCCAAGATCACGCCAAGAACCGAACCTTCGCCTCCACGCAGACTGCAGCCGCCTAGGACGGCAGCGGCAATTGCGTAGAGTTCGTAAAAGTTTCCAAAATCGACTGGCTGCGCCGAACCAACGTCGCATACGAATAGTAGTCCGCCCAATCCAGCTAGTAGCGAACATATGACGTATGCCAACACGATCATACGGTCTGTGTTGACGCCGCTGAAGCGTGCGGCCTCTTCGTTACGACCGAGCGCTAGCAAATAGCGTCCGTAGATTGTGCGATGAAGAAACACGGCGGCTGCGATCGCGACAGCAAGCAGAATCAACAGTGGAATCGGGAGATCAAACTCTGTGCCAGGTAAAGAAATGGCACCTGCGCCTATTTGTCGAAGGTCTTCGAATTGCCCCTTAAATCCAGTCGTCTGATCGTCGAGAAAGCCTCGCGTAATGCCACGATAGATGAGCAGTCCGCATAACGTGACGATGAACGGTTGCAATCGCAGCTTGGTGATCAGCAAACCGTGGATCAGGCCAACGCACAGGGAAATACACGCAATCATCAGCAGCGTGACTGGCACACCAATGCCTTTTTCGACCAACAGCCACGGCACGAGGCAGCCGATTAGGCAGACGACGGACCCGATCGAGAGGTCGATGCCTGAAGTGATGATCACGAAGGCGGCACCAATCGAGATGATGCCGAACAGAGCGGTGCGACGAATCAGGTTTTCGATATTGAATTCAGTCAGAAACCCGCGTGAGCACAGTGCCGTAACTACGCATACGACGATTAGTAGTCCCAAGATGCCGAGGTTTTTCTTCATAGCGCTTTAGTGTGCGACGGTCAACTCGAGTTTCTGTACCAGGTCACTGCCTGTGGCCAACTGCATGATCCGTTCTTCGCTCAACGCGTCACGGCCAATCTCGCCAGTGAGTTGGCCTTCGTGCATGACAAGAACTCGATCCGACAAGCTGAGCACCTCCTCCATTTCGCTGGACGCGAATAGAATCGCCACGCCTCGCTGGGCAAGTTGCTCGATGAGGCGGTAGATTTCTTGCTTTGCGCCGATATCGACTCCACGTGTCGGTTCGTCGAGCAACAGCACGCGCGGTTGCATCGCCAACCATTTGGCGAGCACGACCTTCTGCTGATTGCCGCCTGACAGATGTTTGGTCAGCTGGCCATTACCCGACGACTTGATTCGTAGTTCGTTGGACATTTTGTTGGTGTCTTCAAGCTCACGAGCATAATTGGCAAAACCGCCGATTCGGCGGTGTCGCTTCAGACCCGTGAGACCGACATTATGACGAATGCTCTCTTCGAGGATCAGTCCTTGCTGCTTGCGATCTTCCGGGACGAGAGCAATACCGGCCGCTATCGCTTCACGCGGATTAGCGATCATGACCTGATGACCATCAATGCTTATGTTGCCAGAGATCGGACTCTCGACGCCAAACAGACTTGTGAGCACTTCTGTTCGGCCTGCACCAACGAGGCCAGCAAGGCCTACAATCTCTCCTGCGTGGACTTCGAACTCCAGCGGGTGAGCGGGGTGTAATTCTGTGCGTAGTCCGTTGACGGAGAGCATTGGTTGTGCGATCTCGCGATGGCCACGTGCATACGACTGTGAGATGTTGCGACCGACCATCAGCTGAACCATGTTGTCATGCGTTATCTGGTCGTGCTCGATGCTTCCGGCTACTTCTCCATCGCGCAAAACCGACACTCGATCAGCCAGTTCGCTGACTTCTGCCAAACGGTGCGAAATGTAGACAATAGCCACGCCTTGGTCGCGAAGCCGCCTGATCACGGCAAAGAGTTTGGTAGCTTCTTGCTGCGAAAGGCTCGAGGTCGGCTCGTCCATAATAACGAGCTTCGCATCGACGGAAATCGCCTTGGCAATCTCGACAAGTTGTTGCTTGCCGATTGTCAGCTGGTCTACGCGCGTGCGTGGCGAGACTTCCAGTCCAACCGCTTCTAGGTGGCGGCATGCGTTCCTATAGATTCGTGCGTCGTCAATCTGCCAGTAGCTGGTGGGTTCGCGTCCAAGGTAAATGTTTGCACCGATATCGAGGTTGTCGCAGAGGTTGAGTTCCTGATGGATCATTGCGATCCCGAGATGAAACGCTGTCTGGGGTGAATCGACAGATACCGGCGTTCCATCCAACCGTATCTGACCGCTGTCCGGCGACAAGACCCCAGCGAGTACCTTCATCAAGGTACTCTTGCCGGCACCATTCTCGCCGATAACTGCGTGTACTTCGCCGGCGCGTAGCGACAAGCTGACGTTTCTCAATGCTGGGACGCCGAAGAACGACTTGCTGATCTCACGAACTTCCAAAAGCGGAGGACTGTCGGCGGTCGGTATGGCCATGCAAAGTCCTACTGCTTGCCTAGATTCCGCTTAAGCTCAGTCCAGAACTCATTGACGTTGTCGTGGCGAATCTGTCGCGCGGGAATGCTAAGAAATCTCTCGTCGGAAATACCAAGTTCAGCGAGCGACTTACCTCGAGTAATTCCAGCAAGGAGCTTGACCGACTGGCGACCGTACTCGAACGGATTTTGAACGACGGTTCCATAGACATAGCCATCTTTGATGCCTTGTAGCGTCTCGTCCGCTTCGTCGAACCCAATGACCTTAATCTCGCCAAGCCTATCGGCTGACTTGAGCGCTTCGAGAATAAGCGGCGGGTTAAATACGAACAGGCCTACCATGCCGGCGAGATCGGGATGTAGTGACATCGCATCTTCAGCGTTAGCCTTGCCAGCCGCCCGATCAAACTGGTCGGTGTACGTACCGACGATATGCCATTTTCCTGCTTCGATCGCGACATCGGGCGAATCGAAACGTGTTGGGTCGTGGTCGCGCCCAAGCACTTCATCAATCATTCCCTGACGTCGTCGTCGGGCGTTATCTTGTTCGAGACGTCCGATGAAAATTGCGATTTTGCCGCCGTTTGGCAGCGCCTCTTTGACGAGTTCCCCGCACATCCGACCGGCCAAGTAGTTGTCGACACCGATGTAGGCGAGGCGTTTGCTGTTGGGCGCGTCCGAATCTTGTGTGATAAGCGTGGTATATTCAGCGGCCTTGTTCAGCAGGTCGGTTTGATTTTCGGGATCGATTGGGCTGATCGCCATACCGTCGACGCCTTTGGTGATCATATCTTCGACCATTCTCTTCTGGTCGGCTGCCCCCTCAGACGGCATCAGCACAGTAACTTTGGCGCCAATTTCCTCGCCGCCGGCTTTGGCGCCTGACTCGGCGATTGTCCAAAATGAGGCAACGCCGTTTGTGATGTAGGCGACATGAGGCTGCTTAGCCGATTCGGCGTCGCTACTGGGTTGGACGTTGTTAGCGCAACCGGCGGCAACCGAGATAACCAACGCCATGGCGACAGATAGGTAGCGAAGCATAAAAGAACTTTCGTGGAGGAAAAGAGCGACCGAAGACGCGGGATCTGTCAGGCAAACCCGTCGAAGGCTTAATCACAGTTTAGTACGGTAAAGTCTTGCAAACAACTGCGGCCAAAGACGCGAACTGCTATTCGCTCTGGGTGCTATCTCTGTCGCGGAGAAGGATGAACTCGTCGGTCAGCGACTGCCAGGTTTGTGCAAGCTCTGCAGTTCGCTCAGGCTGTCTGCTCGCGAGGTCATTCGTTTCTGTACGATCGCAGCTGAGATCGTAGAGCTGCCACGGCTCGTTCTTCGCAGCGACCAGTTTCCAGTTACCCGCGCGGATGGCGCGATTGCCTTCGTGCAGCCACCAGATTGCTTGACGTTCGATCGGTACGTCGCTGGCAAAGGTGGCGGCAAGATTACAACCTGGGGTTGATGGAACCTCTTTATCATTGTGCAACTGCGGCCAGGTGCCGCCGGCGAGTTGAACTACCGTCGGTGCGATGTCGATAACGTGCCCGGCGGCGCTGCGCCACTCTCCCTGCGCCGAAATGCCATTCGGCCAATGCACGATCATCGGAGTGGCGATACCACCCTCGTGAACCCAAGTTTTATGCCGCCGAAAGGGAGTATTGGCGGCGCTCGACCAACCCGCGCCCAAGCAGAGGTAACTTGCCGCCGAACCCGGCGATGCGTCTGGATCGTGTCCGTTGCCTCGGACCATAATCTCCGCACTCGCCCCGTTGTCGGAGAGAATCACAATTACCGTGTCGTCGAGTTCGCCCGACTGACGCAAATCCTCGACGATACGTCCGACTTCGCGATCCATGCGGTCAATCATCGCGGCATGGATGGACATTTTCATTGCTTGGAATTTTCTCTGTTCCTCCGTCAGCGACTCCCACGCGACCTCAGCGTTGACTTCTCCTGGGCCAAGAACTTGCTTCGCATTGTCGAAATGCCTGGTATAGGGTGTTCCAATCTCGGGCTCAAGCCGCGAGAGGGTGCCAGGAATTGAATGCATCTGCCTCAAGCGCTGCCATCGCTGTTCACGAACTTCGTCCCAGCCGATATTGTAAGCCGAGTCATAACGTGCGATGTCTTGGGGTAAAGCGTGCAGCGGGAAGTGAGGGGCAGTAAACGCAACGAACTCGAAAAAAGGTTGGTCAGACGCCTGTTCGCGGTGTTGGCGAAGAAACTCGATAGCGTAATCGGCGACGGCGGTGGTCGCATAGTAATCGTCGTTTGACGAGACCTGCTCGCCATCGAGTGTGTGCGTCATTGGTGCGAAAAACGTATCATGCGAGTACAACAGATAAGAGTGGTCAAAGCCATTTTCCAAGGGCTGGCCATCGACATGCCATTTCCCAGAGTGATAGCATCGATAGCCCAACGGTTGCAACAGCTTGGGCAGAAGCCTTGCCCACGGCGGGCGTGAGTTTTTCGTTGCGCGACACTTTTTCTTACCTTTGACAACCGGCAGCGCGTCGCGTCGGACCTGCTGGGCGTAATAGCCGGTGAGCAGCGCCGCGCGCGTCGGCCAGCAACGCGCCGTGTTGTAGAACTGCGAGTAACGCAAGCCTCTTGACGCGAGTGCATCGATATTCGGCGTGCTAATTTCCCCACCGTAGCAGCCGAAGTCGGAATAACCTAAGTCGTCTGCGAGGATGATCAAGAAATTTGGCTGCTCCGCCCCGACAGCAATGCGGGTGAATGACGCGATGCATATTGCGCTAGTGATCAACGCAACGCTGATTGGCGATTGACGAAATTGATCCGCGACATGTGCCATGAAGGACGTCTCCATTGCGGGGTAAGGCAGTTTCGGGCATCAGTATACCTGAAACTGTCATTCCAGCGAGACTTGCAAGACAAACGAACCCCGCGACCACACATGTCGCGGGATTCGAAATGTCAACGCGTCGTGTCCTAACTAGCGGCGACGCTCATTGCGCAAGCCGTTAGACAACGGGTTCTGCGCTAGCGGGGAGGCGAAAGAGGCTTCGCCGAGATCGCGGAACGCGGAGTCAACCGCATCGGCTTGGTTTCGGTCACCGCCCCGGCGCTGGTCGCGTCTAGGGTCAGCCGCATCCCGTTCAGCTTGCACACCTCGTGGCGCGGGGCGCTGCCCACCTTGGACCGGCTGTGGTCCACTTGGCTGGCCTGGTATGTCTCGACCAGAGTCTGCCATTCGCCGACGATTGGGGTTGGCATCCCCGATGCCCTGGAAACCATCGTCCTCGGCAACGGTAAATTGGGTCGCCACCGTCTGTGCGACCGCCTGGCCGACTTCCTGACCGACGAGATCGTCGAAATCGAAGTGAATGCCGAGGTAGACGCGGCTACGTCCGTTCTCGGCCATCGCTTCACTTAGCGAATCGAACTGCCGCGTCGCATCGTCGAGGGCCAGCCCATAGGCTTCTTGCAATTCAGGATCCTCCAGCAAGATTGCCAGTTCTTCGGATTCCAGCTCGAAGGAGATATCGTCCGTGCCATAGAACTCTTGGATAGCCCCAAACAGCGCGCCACCGAACGTTGCGTGTCCCGAGATGTATGTCGGGAACTGCGGAGTGAAGCCGACGATGTCATCACCGCCGTCCGGTGCGCCCAGCGAGGTCCAATCGGCATCGCCCTCGGTCAGATCATTGCCGTCGGCATCGCCTTCACGAATGGCCGTGATTGGTCGCCAGAATTCCTCATCGAACTTTGTGTGCCAAGCGACGATCGCAGCGTCGGCCATCGCGACCGACGTTTGTGCGAACAACGCGGCATTTTCTTCCAACGAGTTCCCTTGCTGCGTGGCAATTTCGATCAGTACGTCGTTGTACAGCGAGAGCGGCGTGCCGAGTCCTTCGCGATCGTATGCCCAGAAGATACCCGCTTCAGTCTGATCGGCCGTGCGCGTTTGGCTGTCGACGGAGCCTAGTTCTTGTACCTCGTTGTACGAATCGGCATATTCTTCGCTGGAGATCGCAGGAGTCGTCGCGGGTGCGAAACTCTCCGCCGAGTCGATAGCAAAGGTTTCGACATCGCCCCACGCAGGACCCCAAACGGCGACCTCCGGATTTAGCGGATCGACTTGAAAGTTACCGATTCCGTCGGTGGTAGTGTATTCGACCACCGCGTCGGAACCATCGTCGGCGCGCGCTTCGATAACTACTTCGCCGATTGCCGTGCCAAGTGCGATGCTGGCGTTGGTTTCTTGCGTATTGCCAGGGGACGAAAGTGTCGCGTCGATCATCGAATCGAGCATCGTCTGCTGCCCTGGATACAGTTCACTCAGCACCGTGTAGGCCGCTTGCGCCGCCGTCAGTTCGGCATTGGCGTTGTTGGCCAGCCCGCTGAGCTGATTGCTGTAATCGTAGAAAGTGTCATCGGCATCACCGTTGACCAGGGTCACCGCGTCGTAGATCGAAAGGTTGAACATCGCCATCGCACGCGACGCGTAACCTGGGTTCTGATTCTCGACATCGGCGACCAGGAGGTCGCCAAACAGGTCGTTCCACTCAAGCACCACATCCGTTTGCATGTCGGCGACTTCCGACGCGGTTTCTGTAGCTTCGAGAATTCCGTCATTCGAGACGACAGGCGCGTCGTCTGCAGCGCTGGCTTCGCCGACAACCACTGCTCCAGAATCCTCAACAGTCAGCGAATCGGTGTCGACAGCCAGATCAGCGGCCAATAGGTTGCGTACCTCTAAACGTTCAGCGCTACGAGTTTTTCTTCGTTTCATCGCACTCTCCTCAAGTTCCGAGAAAGAAAAGCACCCAGCCGCAACCAGGGTCAACGGTGCCTCGAACCGCCAAACAGGTGACCAAGGTCGGCGAGCATGGATACAAGAACGATAGTGTAGCCGGTTCTCCTCCTTTCAGCTCGCGAGTGAAGATGCAATTAGCCCAGTAATGACAGACAGGATTCTGCGCAGGTTTGCTACAGCTATTGCACAAAAAAGATCAAGAATTTCTGTTGCTGCTAGATCGTCGGTACTAGCGTGGTGTACCAGGAACAGTTTCAGCGGTGACGACACTAGCGCATAGGAAAGCGAACTCCACGAGGCTTTGCTTCGCGGAGTTCGCTGTTCAACGGGCGGCTTCGCGGTTGGGGTTACGTACGCCGCCGGAGCAGACCAAGCTGCGACACGCCGAAGAGAGCTAGAAATAGCGATGTCGGTTCAGGAACGATAACGTTCGCAGGTGCCAGGTAGGGGAATACATCAAGAAACGGAGCATCATTGGCGTCAACGCCGTCGCCGATTGGAGCTGAACTGGCCGTAAGCAGCGTCAGCTCGGCGTCGATCACATCGTCTGCGAGTTGGCGACCGTTCAAGAAACCGTCGGAACTCGAGGTATCGATTGTCAGAATATCGGGCAGCAGGATGGGAGTTAACGCAGCCGCATTCGCAGCGTTGCTTAAGCTCGTAATGGCTGCTTCGACATCAGCCCCGAAGTTCGCCAAGTCGTCGACGGGTTCCGACTCGTTGAACTCGTCCTTTCGTCCGTCGAGACCGCCAGGAATCAGCACCGTGTTGATCGCGGGACGGCCCGCGCGATCGACCTGATGATGCGTGACTGAGGTAGTTGCCCAAACGCCGATGTTGGGTCCGCCGAGATCGCTGCTAGGGACTTCTAGCACAAGCCCCGAGACATTCGCGCCGGCAAACGCATCGACTCCCGTGAAGGCGAGGCCGTTGTTGAATCCCTCCAAGTCGAAGAAAAACGGATCGTCGAATAGTCCGCCGCGAACCGTGGCACCACCCGTGACGAAGATATCGGTCTCGGTGTCGCCCATCGCAAATGGACTGCCGTTTCGTGTCATCGTCATGGATTGAATGCCGGCGATTGGCTCAGAGAACGTCGCTTCATACGTTACGTCGGCCAAGGCATCGCCGTCGTTGTCGATTTTAAACGCATAAACCACGTCGGTGCCGAACGTTGTTCCGCTCACCTGTCCGGCAAAGGGATTGACCGTGAGAATGAGTACGGTGTTGTCCGGGTTAACGGGAGATTGAAAGGCATAGAGGTCGTTCAAATCGTGATCGCCCGTGCCTGAAAGCTCCGGCCCATCCAAGTGGTCGGAAGCGCTGGTCGCGCTTGCATCAAAGAGTACCAACGCGGCCATCGCCAGCCACGCGCGCATCGCTTGCGTCAACATGAATCTCTCCTATTCGATCGGGAAGGTACGACTACCCCGACGAACGCCCCCACCAGAGTTTATCCGTCGGATCACAAAGGACTACGGATGGGGCTAGCAGGCGGATGTTGATTTCTGGAAAGGTCGGAGACCAGCAGCAGATGCAAGCAGATGTGATGCGGCTCAAGTTGAATCAGCGGAATTGCCATCGCGGGAATCGCTTGCCCGAAATTTGTGATACGCCGCCGATTGTTGGAGTTCAGTAGCGGACTCAACAGCCAGTTTGAGAATCAAAACCATACCCAAAACAAGCAAATATTTGGTTAGCAAGTCGCCTGGAAAGCCAATGTTTGGCTCTCTAACAGTTTGCCTACCGCCTTCATATACGCATATCGTCGAGTCAAAGTGTGAGAAACTGCTCCAGATCCTAAGGGATATGGCTTCTTCCACTTTTAGCTGACCGATCTCAAATCGTCCTTCAGCGATCTGAATCGAACCTTCGCCGCGATCGGTAATCGATTCAACTAATGCGCTTCCAACGAATAGAATTGCGACATCAGACACAGTCTTATCGCTCTGATTGGTAATCTTGATCTGTTCGTAGAACTTACTGACTTGAAGAATCGCATTTGCATC
>JBCDBK010000025.1:0-57147 GCA_039184115.1 Planctomycetota bacterium
CCTACACTCGATTTCGCACCAATCAGCTGCTTCTTTTTCTAACGGTCCTCAGCCTGGCTGCGACTGCCAATACACTCGCCCAGGAAATTTATATCAATGAAATTTACCTGGATCCACCGGGTTCTTCGGGGGATCTCTTGTTCGAGTACATCGAGCTTCGCGGCACCCAAAGCACTTCGCTGGAAGATCATTATTTGATCTTCCTCGAAAACGAGACGGGCCTCGACGGGGAAAGCCAAGGGAAGATCGACGCGATTGTCGATTTCAATGTCGCAAGCTCCGGCTCGATTGCCTCTTTGGGCACGAACGGTTTCCTGACGATTCGTCAGGCTAGTAACTTTTATTCGGCCCCAGCTGCGGGGACGACGGACCTTGTGAACACCGGAACTGGGCTAACGTATGGCAACGACGGGAGCGGCCCCAGTACGGTCGGCTGGTCGGACGCCAATAACTCTGGTCGGACCGAGAATAGTGGCTTTACGGCCATGATTGTGAAGGTCGATCCTGATGGTGGATCCGCACCAATTTTGGAGCAAGACCTCGACGTTGGCGACAACGGCATGTTCGACGATGTGTTTCCGAGCAATTGGACGGTCGTCGACGCGGTTGGCATTAACAGTGATCCTGACGAGCCCGACGGCAGGCTCTACGCCGATATCAACTTCAGCCCGGGCACGCCTCCTGACGGAGGACTCGTCGAACCCGGCGCCACCTTCATCGATGTCGGTTTCGAAATCGAATACATCGGACGTTGGGGTAACAGCACAGGCTCGACGCAGTTCGACTGGCATGCCTCTAATCTTACGAATGAAGGGCTGGCCGGTTTCGTTGGCCCCGCAGATTTCCGTCAGTCTGGCGATCTTCATGACGGCGGTGAAGACTTCGTAGAGAGCAATCAGGGGGTTCCTTACGGCACCGAGTTGGCCAACACGCTCGGTGCTCCAAACCTGTTTTTACTGAACGGCGACTTTAACTTCGACCAAGACGTTGATGGAGACGACTTTCTCAGCTGGCAGCGTGGAGTTGGCTTCGGAAATGGCGATGATGCGTCGCGTGCCCAGGGAGATACCCATGATCTCGCGACAGGGCTGCTTGATCGCGTCGTGGACGGAAACGACTTAAGCGTGTGGACGACTCTCTACGCGTCAGCTGGATCAATCGAAGCTCCCGCGATCGCTGCGGTTCCCGAGCCGTTGAGTATTTCGATGCTGGGCCTCGGGATTCTGACGCTCGTCGCCGGAAGTCAAAACCGCAGAAAATGATAACGCGGGTCCCTTTCAACGGCTGCCCGGTCAATTAGGAACGTCGATTCGTTGCGATACGAATCTCGGAATAGTTCGGAGACAAAATGCGGCAAAGGAATATGTCAGGCGAGAACCGATCGAGTTACGGAATTCGTGCATTTACGCTGGTAGAATTGCTGGTCGTGATTGCCATCATCGGCGTCCTGGTGGCCTTACTACTGCCAGCGATTCAGGCTGCTCGCGAAGCAGCGCGACGAGCCCAGTGCTCGAGCAATCTAAGGCAGATTGGCCTCGGTTTGCTCAACTACGAAGCGGCGCGAAAACACTTCCCACCTGGCCAATACAAACCAGCGAACGTCAAGGAGAAAGCCGCTTACGCATGGTCCGTTTGGCATTTGCCATACATCGAACAGCAACAAATCTTCGATCAGATCGATTTTACGGCGGAGGCAGGTGAGCAGCCTAACAACATGCCTGACTACTCTGGCCCAACCAACGCTGTTATCTCTGTCTATATCTGCCCAAGTACGAGCCGACTACAAGCGTTTCGCAGCCCTGATCATCGGATTGAGGGCATTGGCGATCTCAAAAAAGGGGATGGCTTGGGATGCCTCGACTACATGGGTAACAAAGGCCCTAACCCTGACTTGCCAAACCCCTATACGGGAGTGCAATACGGCGGTGGGGCGAGCACGCTGTCAAAACTATTCCGCGGCATTCTGCTAGATATCGAGTCCGGGTTCGATAATAGTCTCGACTGCTTTTTCTCCAGCCGCGAGTGCTCGGCTGACGTAATCAGCGTCAAGCAAATCACGGACGGCCTGACGAACACGATGATTGTTTGCGAATCCACCGGTAAAGGGATCGAGGAAGAGCTGACGCCGATCGGCCAGGAAAACGATTACAACTTTGACGAGCCATCGGGTGCCTGGGCGAGCCTAAAGAATCTAAGCCACATTGACATCTCGCCCGATAACCCAAAACTCGATACGACCACGGCGATCAACCCTCCGGAAAAGGTCCACTTCGCTGTCGAAGAGTTCTTTTCAGATCATCCGGGTGGCGTGCAAGCGCTGATGTGTGACGGTTCGGTGCACTTCATGACCGATGAGACCGATCACATGATTTACCTGGCGCTCGTCAGCCGCGATGCCGAAGAGCCGATAACGGACTTCGGATTCTGACCGCCCACGTGTGTGCCACTCACGCATGGCAACAACTAAATTCTGCAGCGGACACAGAAGCCAAGTGCGATGCATGCCATCGAAAGCCATCGCACGGAAGGCTCTGGTACCGCCGACACAACGATTCCTTGCAACCTCGCACCATTAGGTACGCTGAGGCCGGAGATGCCTGACGGCTGCGGGAACTCGCCGTAGGTGATTGTGAACTGTTCGCCTGGTTCAAACGGGAGACTCAAATTCGTAATATCATCGTCGGTATCTGCGATCAGGTCATCGGGATCAAGCAGCCGCAGGTTGGGAACGGTGAGCAAGTTCAATGGCACCCGCAGCGCGGTCTGAGCGTCGAAATAAGAAAAAACCGTGCCACTTGGCGTTTGTAGTTGGAAGAACTCGAGGGCTTCGTCCTTGAGGCCATCAAAACGCAGCTCGGTCAGAAATCCCGACCGGTCAAACGAAAACGTAATCGATTCTCCCATTCCGTCGGCGGCACCGTTGCCACCGACGATGCTGAATTTATCTGGGTCACCGTCCGCAGTTCCCGTCGCTGCCGACGAGTTTACCCCGAGGCCATCCGAATCCGACTCGTCGAAAACTGAGCCTCCTGCGGGCAGCGCTGCGACGCTCATCTGAAACCCACCGGCGGAGATGGTACCTGTTGTGTCACCAGAGATGCTATTTCCGCTGCCGCTGCCAAACGAAAACGTTCCCGCATGGGACTGATCGCCGGCGGCAACGCTCAAGACGATCGCGAAGAGTATCCACAAGTTTCCTTTTCGTTTCATTGGTTCTCGCTCCGGCACGCAATAAGAAAACCCCGGGCTGGGCGGAATGCCGAGCCCGAGGCGAGAAAAAAATTCAAAGAGTTTTAGAGCAAACCCTCGACATCAAAACTGCAACCACCGCCTACTTGCGACGGTGGGTCATCACGCAGATCACTCCCAAAGCAAATAGGGCGGCTGACGCTGGCTCTGGAACCGAGGTTCCAGGCGAGCCAATCGCGGGTTGTTGTACGTCATTGACGGCTATCGTCGCCACGGAACCGGCAGCATCGCCGACCGTGCTGAATGCGCCCAACACTACGTCGTAAGACTGCCCGCCGCTTAAATCTGCATCCGGATAGCCGGCAACTTCAATCAGTTCGCCTGCATCAGGACCGTCGAAATTGGCGTCCAAAAAGATGGACACAGCGTCGCCGCCGCCGCTTAGGCCTGCACCCGAGTAGCTGCCAACTTGCGGAAGTGGGCTAACAACGGCACCCCAGACACCACTCCAGACGGCAGCTCCAACTGGTCCTTCGTCAACGAAGATCACGGATTCTCCAGGGGCGATCGACGTGATTCCGGACATCAGATCCGCGACGACGGGATTCTCGGAGTCGTCATCGAAGTAGAGGTCGCCATCAGCCGATGTCCAGGCCATCGTGCCGACGTTTGTCAGTTCAAACCAGTCGTCGGTGACGTCGTCGTTGCCGGGGTTGTTGCCCGGCCAGATTTCAGTGACTTGCAGATCGAAATCAGCAACCGCTGGCTGCGCCAGCACTAGGGCAGCGGCAGCTGCTAGTAAAAATTTCCGCATTAGACTCTCCATTCGAGTAAGAGGGAAAAACGGTAAACTGTGCTACTTAGCCAGAGTCTTCCCAGAAGTTTGGTGGAGAGATTACCTGCGGACTGTGAACTTTCAGTTAAGAACCGATAGCCAAAGCGTTAATTTAGGATGAAGGTTGCCGGGTGGCTTGCCGCGTGATTTGAGTTGTGCGCGCACAAGAACCATGCGATTGTCACGCGAGATTTCGAGCAAGCACGCGACTACTTTTACCAGCGGAACTCATCTTCGTTTTTTCGAGATGAACTTGCGCCTCGACGTTACCAATGAAAGAAAGGCCGGAAACCATGGCACCCATACCGATTAGTCTATTTTCACTGCCACTCGTCCTATTGCTCGGCTCCGTGCTGACCGCTCCGATGTCGGGGCCACCGTTGCCTCTGGACCCCGCGTTGTCGGCGGTCGCGCCTTCGGAGTGCCTTCTCTACGCCTCGTCAGCGGGTGTCGCCACTGCTGAGTCGCAAAGCCCCAATCAAACCGAACAGCTCTACGCCAAGCCGGAAGTCCGTGCTTTTATCAAGGGGCTGCGAGATCAACTAATCGTCGGCATGCAGAGAACTGCCCAAGGGGACCGAACCGGCCAAATCATCACGGCAGAGTTACCAAAGCTACTCGGTGCATTGCTTCATCGTCCTTTGGCGTTGTTCGTTGAGGATCTCACGCTGTCCGATGATCAGTTAGAAATGCGCGCTGCCCTAGTGCTAAACGCCGGCGATCGACGCGGCGAACTTGAATCATCCATCAGCAACCTCGTCGATCTGGCTTTGGAACAGGGACTACCCATCGGTTCTATGCAACATCAGGGCAGTACCTGGAATGTGATGCGAATGTCGATGCAAGTTCCAGAAATTCGCTGGGGTTGGCACAAAGACTATTTCATCTTCGCCGTAGGAGACGGTGTCGCCGACGACACGATCGACCGACTGACGCGCGGCGATGCGCCCGCATGGCTCGACGCACTCAGAGACGGCGACACCATCGTCCGCGAATCGACACTGTGCCACGTCGATATCGAAGGCCTACTCAGCCGACTTCAACCGCAGCTACAGCGCGAGCAAGTCTGGCCGATCCTGGAGAAGCTCGGCCTGACGAGTTTGCAATCGTTTGAGCGGCGTGCCGGATTCGACCGTCTCGGCTGCACCTCCCAAGCGAAGCTGAAGATCGAGGGACAGAGGCAAGGATTGCTTGCGTTCATCCTCGATCGTCAGCTGTCGGACAACGATCTACGACTGATACCTAAGCGGGTCATGATCGCGGCTGCAGTGCGATTCGACCTGGCCGACGCGTGGAAAAATATGCTGCGGCTTGGTGAAGAATTCGATCCGCGTGGAGTCGAGATGGTCGAAACGAACGTGGACCTGGTCGAAGAGAAGTTGGGGTTTCACCTCGAAGACGATCTGATCGGCTCGCTGGACGACGTGTGGACGGCCTACATGCCTGAGGGCGATCTAATGAGCGCTTGGGTCGGCTCCGCGCTCGCAGTAAAGGTGAAGGATGCACCGCGATTACGCGTCGCTATCGAAGCATTGGTTAACAACGCACGCGCTAAATTGCCACAGGGCGATACCGGACTGCAATTGAGTGATGCCGACTACGAAGGTCAGACGATCTACACGGCGCGCTTCGTGGGGCAGCCAATTCCAATCTCGCCCGCGTGGTGTGTCACCGACGACTGGTGTTTCTTCGGCCTTAGTCCGCAAACGGTTCGCGACCTGATTTCGCGTGACGACAAGCCGTCATTCACCGAGATTGACGAAGTTGCCGACGTGTTCGCAAGCCGCGATGCGCCGACGGCGCTGGTCTACGTCGATACTCCTAACCTCGTTCGCGCGGCGTATCCCTTTGTGCAGATGGGTGCGTCAATGCTGGCTCCGCAGCTCAAGCGCCAGGGGATCGACGTCGATCCGTCGATTCTGCCATCGTCCCATGCCATCGTGCCTCATTTGCGTCCGTTTGTCGGTACGATGATCGATACCGCGGCGGGCCCCGAGCTTCGCTCACAACACGCACTACCAGATGGCAATGGTGCGATGGCGCTACTGCCGCTAACTTTTGTGTGGGGGCGTAGCGTCTCCGTCAGCCCCGCGACGGCGGGTAGCCGAAACCTCAACAACATGAAACAGATCGCCTTGGCGTTTCATAACTATGCCGACGTCCACGGCAAATTTCCTGCCAATATTTACGATGACGACGGAAACGCATTGCTCAGCTGGCGAGTTCAACTTCTGCCCTACCTCGAGCAACAGGCACTGTACGATAGATTTCGCCTCGACGAATCTTGGGACAGCGAGCACAACCAGCCTTGGTCGGAAGTCGTCTTGGAAGTCTTTTCCACTCCGGGCGGTCCTACCGACGGCCGCACGTGCTACTTGGCGCTCGCAGGCGAAGAGACGTTATTTCCGGGCAACGAAGAACTGACCTTCCGCGACGTGACCGACGGGACAAGCAACACGATCATGTTCGTCGAAGCGTCGCCCGATCAGGCCGTCTCTTGGTCGAAACCGCAGGACCTGGAATTCGATTCGACACGGCCAATGCGTGGAATCGCTGGCAACCCGCGCGGTCGATTCGGCATGGCCATGTCGGACGGAAGCTGCCGAACCGTAAGCATACCGTTCGAAGAAGAAACCATGCAAAGACTGGCGACTCGCGCCGGCGGCGAGGTTGTTGGGGCACCATAACAGACCGATTTCGCGACGGCGGTCGTATTGAAACGATTAGGCAGAGTCGACCGATCGACGTCGACCTCATCGATTCTGCGCGTCACGCCACTCCGACAGGTGGAAGGCTGACGAATGCGCCGCTTCGCTAGCGGCCATTGATGTACGGACCTACTTTCGTTCGATGGAGGAGATAACGAATGCGGTTTCCCTCTACCATCGCAAAAGGCACACACGGATGTCCAGACTGCGAATCACGTCGGTCCTACTCACTGCCATCAGTTGCTTCGCCGTCGAGCGGGCTGCGGCAATCGGCTATTGGAGTCTCCCTGGCAACTGTGCCCAATACGCGGGACATGGATTCGGCGCTGGACACCATGCGCCAATTGTGCGAGCACCAGCTCGACGAACTCCCTATGTGCCGCGTGTCACATTCGATGGCTCGTACCGATACGCTGGACCCTACGGTCAATGTTTCGACTGTGTGACGAGCTATGCCGCTCCTGCTTGCGCTGGGGGGAACTGCTACGGACAGTCCATCCCACCGCATTCGCATACAATCCACTCTAGCCACTCTAGCGCGAACCAGGTCTTCTCTGCGCCAGCCGCCGAGCCAACTCCTGCACTGCCAAACCAGCGCATGCCGCAATCGACGCCGAAAGTTCCATCGACGCGCAGCACAAACGGCGAAGAACTTCCCTCTCCAGCGATGCCTTCCACCGATCCGGCGACGGGCAACAACTACCAGGCTTGGCGCCACTAATTCGTCAAGCGCTGCGACTCCGCCCTACTGGGCATCCGGTCGCGTGGCAACTAGAATGCTGGCTCGCTGCTGGTGGAATTCCTACCCCTGGTTGTCTCTAGCGCCCATTCTCCATGCGAACGAAAGCGGTTCGATGCCTCATGTCGCTAAAGTGCTTTTCATTGGCATCATCATCGTCTTCGTGGCACAACTGCTCTGGCGTCGCTGGCGGACGGCTCAGCAAGCGGCCAAACGAAAGCTGGCGACACTAGAATTCGAGGGCTTGCGAGAAGGGTTGCAAAGCGAGTTTCTGCAGGCAGCCGCGGCAACCGGCAAGCCGCGTGGATTGCGTTGGAAAAACTGCGAATTGCACAACGGCGTGCTGTTCGCGACCGATCGCGCCAACGACGATCTGTACGCACTAGTCGCGACGACAGTCAGCTTCGAAGCAATCGAAGGCGGCGGCATGGAAGACGTCGAGGCGGTTGGCAATCTGAGAGCGGCAACGGCAATCTTCATCCATCGCGGCGGCCAATGGACCACTGACGGACGCGTCGTGTTCAATCTCGAACCGCAGCAGGCGCTGGAGCACTACCAAGAGAGCCTACAGTCGCTGGACTGATGTGAGGGCTGGGCGAGTCGGATTCCTGAGCTGGGTTCGTCACGCGCTTAAGCCAGGTCTCACGCCAAAACAGCCTCGCTTCGCGCGAGCAGAATCGGTGCCAGCAACCGTCGCAGACGACCGACTCGAGCGTGACCGTCGGTGTCTTCAATTCGATGAGCCGACCCGAACCTTCGTCAATCATCCGCTCAATGCTTTGCGCCACGCGAAACTTCCGACCGCAGTAGTTGGCCATTTGCGGATCGAACCATAGACCTCGGTTGTTGCCGTGTTTGTCCAACGTCGGCTCGATTTCCGCTAACGGACGCACTTCCACTAATTCGCCCACCGTCAACCCAAGACGTCGGACAGGTGTGCGGTGCCCCTCAGCCACATGCGTCGGTCGGCCGCGCAAGCGTTGGCCGATCTTCTGCGCTAAAGTGGCCAGCACACTTGTCGCGACGCGACCAACCGCAACGCCGTTGGCGGTGATCTGACGCAAATACTGTGACGGGTTCCAAACCGGCAACTTTTCGCTCGCTTGCCACAGCTGCGTCGCCTGGCAGCGAAAACGGCGCTGTTCCCCCGCCGGACTGTCTTGCGTGGCCAGCTGGAGCAAAGGCAACAGATCAGACGTCGCAGCTTCGGCAGAGCGCACTTGCGAGAGCGTTGCATCAACAGATTCCAGCCACGCCTCATGCCAGAAAATCAAGCAGCCCGATTGGCATTGGCCATGATCGACCCCATTACAGCGTAGGCCTTCCAAATGAACGACGTTTCGTAATCTCCGAATTGCCGTCACCTGATCGGTCGCGCACGCGGCTTCCGCGCGGCTGGCAACTCGGCAACGTCTGCCGACGAAAGCCAACATCTCGGGCATCATCGGGAGCCCGTCCAGCTGTCCGCGATCGTCGAGCGTCGCCGCGATTTCCTCGACAGTTCGAACCCGCACCCAATCGCCTGGCCGCAGTCTCGCCGTAGAATTCTCAGTCACTTGATGCAGTTCTCGCCGGTATTCCCAACCGAGTCCCAGACTAGTTGGGCCAATTGCCGCAGACTGTATGCTACGTCACAGAAAGGGCGAGATTCCGCTTGCCATACCAACCGCGAGAACCGCCAGGGCTCGTCGAATCGCTCAGCTGGCGACGTTTGCTGTCCGTGGGAGCCAATCGCGCGGATCTTGACCAAACAGCCGCACCAAGACGCTGAAGAGTTCGGTGTGCTGGCTGGCGAAGTCATGCGGCTGCGTGAAGAAGCACTCGACAGCCACGGCAAAGAACTCTGCCTGGCTCGTCGCACCGTAGTGATCCAACAGCGTCTGTTCGCCCCGGCGAGCGAATGCGATCAACTTGCGATACTCCGCGACGGTCACGCGATACCACTTTTTCTCGAAACTATAGTCCGTCATTGGCGGTGCACCATCGGTAGCACCATCGAGCCCGTCCATATGATGCGCAAACTCGTGCAGCACCACGTTGCGACCAGCACGCAGGTGCTTGCCTTCGCGAAACACGGCTTCCCAAGAAAGAATGATGGGGCCACCCTGCCAGGCTTCACCCGTGCGCGCACCCGCATGAGGAATCGGCTGACCGAGTTCTCCGAGAATCAAGTCGCCACCCGAGGCAGGTCGCCCGGTAAAGGTGCTCGGATAGACGATAATTGTTTTCAATCGCTCGAAGTAAAACGGCTTTTCAAATCCTAACGTGGCTAGAGCCGCTTGTCCGGCAATCGTGACGCGCATTTCGTCGGTCACTTCAAGATCGCTACCGCCGACCCATGCTTTCTCGTGGAACAGAATACAGACGACGCGAAGTACCTTCACCCGGTGCTGGCGGCTGAGGTGCCGATACTGCCAGACATTTGCTTGCAGCCAGCGGCCCCATTCGGCAGGCTCCGGCTGCGCTAGCCACTTTTTTCGTCGACGATCACGAAAGAAATTCAACATCTCACATAGCTTCTGGCAAACGTTGACAACGAGTCGAAATTTGTCGATTGGCCCGAGGCACGGGCCCGCCTCGATAACATCGACGGATCAGCCCTCGCCCGTCCAATCGTTCTGGCCGGGTGCGACAGAATGGCAGCTCTCGCCCAGTAAATAACTACCAAATTGCAGCACCTCGCTTGCAAGGTCTAAATAACATCGTACCAGTCCGCTACAATCAGGACATGGCATCATCGCAAGCTTCGTTGTTCGAATCGTCCACACCGGCAGGCACCGCTGTACCACTGTCCGAGCTCAAACACGGGCAGGAATCCGACTTCTACGCCCTGCTGACGAGCAAGGAAGAGTTGACCACCAAGGACGGCAAGCCGTATTTTCGGGTTGGATTTCGCGATGCAGGACGTGAGGTGAATTTCCCGATCTGGAACGACACCACGTGGGCGACCGCGTGCCGCGATCAGTGGAAGGTCGGCGATTTCTTTAAGCTACGGGCGCAATACCGCGAGACGAACTTTGGTCCGCAGCTGGAGATTCGCAAGATTCGCCTCGTCAACGACGACGACAAGGCCGATGGGTTCGACCCCGCGATGTGCCTGCCCGCCTCGCAATTCGATCCCGTGGAAATGTTCGACGAACTGCTTGAATTGGTGAAGATAGCGGTCGACGACGAGCCGCTGGCAGCATTCGTCCAATCGTTGCTTGACAAGCACCGAGAAACTCTGCTCACCATGCCAGCTGCCAAGTACAATCACCACGCGCATGTTGGCGGCTACCTAGAACACGTGCTCAGCGTGTCGCGCACTTGCGAATACTTAGCCGACAAGTATACGGAACTCTATCCTGATATGCAGCCGCCACTACGCAAGAGCTTGGTGGTCGCCGGTGGAATTCTGCATGACATTGGCAAAATTCGTGAGCTGGAAGAAACACCCACCGGTGCCGAATACACTTCTGCAGGCTCGCTAATCGGTCACATCCTGCAGGGGCGCGACATTGTTCGTGAGCATGCAGCCGAACATGCGCTCGACGAAGAGACGCTGCTGCGCCTGGAACATATCATCGTTTCGCATCAGCGACTGCCAGAATGGGGCTCGCCAAAGCCGCCGATGACCCCCGAGGCACTACTCGTACACTACGCCGACGACTGCGACGCCAAGTTCCAGATGATGCTACTCGCGCTGGCCGACGACGCGACCGAGGGACCGTTTACGAGTGGGCGAAATGCCCTGCATCAACGGATCTATCGCGGCGCACAAACAAGCGGCGGATGACGCCGTCGATGGCGCAGATCACCAGGGGCTACCCGACATATGTTGCTCGGGGCCACATTCACGTCAGAATTCTCCCCTTTGTTGGCAATTCTTGCTTGTCGAGTCTGAAGCGAACGGCTAGTATGAAACAAGTTACAGTAACAGTTGCATATAGCCACATTCGCTATCTGCGGCCTCGTCGATGCTCATCACATTAAGGTAGTTGCCTCATGGTCTGGCTTACTTGGCCTGGCTGCAACTGCACGACAGTCTATCTATCGAAGATAGGAACTCCTCTTCATGTACAAATTCCCATCAAGCGCGAATCGCAAAAGTGCTTTTACCCTGGTCGAGTTGCTAGTCGTCATCGCCATCATTGGTGTCCTGATTGCGCTACTACTGCCGGCTGTGCAGGCAGCGAGAGAAGCTGCGCGGCGAACCAGCTGCGTTAATCAACTCAAGCAAATGGGTCTGGCTCTGCAGAACCACGTTGACTCGCAGGGTGTGTTTCCGACGGGCGGCAGCCGCTGGAATCCCCTGCTGCGAAACTACGTGTCGGGCGGACTCGACAATCCAGGTTCGCCAAACGGGGCCGAGAAGCAAGGCTTGGGCTGGGCGTTCCAGATTCTACCTTTCCTAGAAGCAAACGCGATCCATGGTCTCAACTCAGAGCCGCAACTCATCAATGCTGTCGTGCCGCTTTACTACTGTCCCTCGCGACGTTCACCAGGCATTTCGAGCACGGCAGCATCAATCGGTGCCCCTACCGCTGCGCTGATGGACTATGCAGCAGCTCATCCCGTGACGAGAATATGCCCAGAAAGTGCGACGACCGAAAGGTTTTACGACCTCTCGACGTTAGACCCGTTTCGGAATCCGATTTCCTACAACACGGCGCGACATTCATACTGGTGCACGACGTCAGGAGATGTTCGTGACAACACCATTTACGACGGAGTGATCGTTCGATCGACATACAGTGTCCTCACTGCTGCCACAGCTTCGGCACCGGCAGTACTCGAAAAGCGCTCCGGCGGGGTCCGCTCCGTCAAGCCCGCACAGATCGTTGATGGACTGAGCAACACGCTGGTGCTGAGCGAAAAACTCGTCCGCAGCGATATGGCGGAAAGCAATATCACACCTAACGGCCAAGTCTCGTGGTCGGACGATCGCGGGTGGACAGACGGCTGGGATCCCGACACGATACGGACGACCGGTTTTCCGCCGCTTAGCGACAGTTCTACATTCTGCTATGCGGACGAAACGCAGAGATTCTGCACCGGACAGGACACCGAGGTCCTCTACTTCGGTTCGTCCCACCCTGGCGGAGTCAACGCCGCGTTTGCGGATGGCTCCGTCCACGGGATTACGTTTGAGGTCGACGCGTTAGTGTTCAACAGTCTGGGTTCACGAAACGGCGAAGAAGTCGTCGACCTCACTCAGCTTTGAGCGTGCTGATGACTTTCCCGAGAATCGCATCTGCCATTTTTCTGCTCGTCTGCATGATCGCGATCGTTGGCTGCGCGTCAGACGATTCGATTCATTCGGGCTCGGTCGATCGGCAGACGCGAATCTTGATGAGCTTGCTTTCTGTGTTTTACGGGGAATATTTGGATTCTCATCGAGGCATCCCACCGCAGGATAATGCCGTGTTTCGCGCTTATATGCAGTCGCGAAGCGAGGAGCTGCAGCGGTATAACCTTCAAAGTCTTGACCAGCTGTTGACCTCGCCGCGTGATGGCAAGCCGTTTGAAATTGTCTGTGGCAAGCGCCGCGCTCCCAGCGACTCGCCTGATACACCCTGGGCAGCGTACGAGCAACAAGGCGTCGACGGTGTCGTCATGGCCGTGCTAGTCCGCGGAGGTGTGCGCGATTTGAGTGACGCCGAGATTCAGCAGATCGTGGATGGTCAGTAGTGCTCGGCCCCTGGTTTATCACCCGGCGCCTGTCTGAAACTGCAATCCGACCACTTCGAGCGACTCGTCGAACATCGAAGGCACGCGCGAGGCTACCACTTGCACCTCGTCGGTCAGACCGATCGTATCGCCTTCGCTAATTTCTTTCGCTTGCGTGAGCTGATAGTGGGCGATGTTGTAGGAATACTCCAACAACGTTTGAGGCTCACCATGAAAGTCCGTGACTTCAAGCTCCATGTAGCCAAGTGCTTCCAAACCCGTGGTGTAAAGTCGCGTGCCGCCGGTTTCGGTGCGCTCGACACGGAAGTCGACCCACAGGAATAACGGCATATCGTCGGCCGCAAGTTGCAACGCCTGATCCAAGAAAGCACGTGGCGGATGCACCAAGCGGCCCGGCCCCCAAAACACGCCACAGCTGCGAGCGCTAGAAACCAATCCTGCCACCAACTGCGTGAGGGCCGTCGCCTTGAGAGTTTCCTTACCACCTTCGTCGATGAGCGTGACGAGCAGATGCGCTTTGTGGTCACGCAACGCCTTTTCGGCATCGGGCCAAAACCAAGCCGTCGCGCAAGGTCCTTCAAGCTGCGACCAAGGAATTTCTTTCGGAACCAGCGTCACCGCTGCTGTGTAATCGCCGATGGTGCATGTGAACAGGTTCTCAGTGCTGCCAGCAACCGACATGGTCGGCCCATCGACGTAGTTTTCGCCGACGTATCGCGCCACGTCCTCGAACGCAGGCAACTCCAGCTCATCAAGCACCACCAAAGCCAACCAACGCAGGGGATTGTCCACAGCTTATTCCTTCGACCCAAGGGAAACGATCGATTCTACCGGCTACCTGTGAGCCTGCACAGATAGCGGCGTTGGTTAGCCGGCGACCACATTCACGCTGAAGAGTCCAGAAGTCTTGCTTCCGCAGACCAATGTGCCAGAATACGATCTGTCGGCACTGACTCGACATCGCGTCCGTCGTGGCTAGAGATCTAAGTGCAGAATCTAAGTGCAGATTCGGTAGGAAGACGAATAGAAAGCTTGCGCCTGACAGGCGTGAAAGGCGACCGAGCCAGCGATGACCACCGCAAAATCGATACTAAAGCCATTTCATCTGGCCTTCCCCGTCCACGATTTGCAACAGGCCCGCGATTTTTATGGCGGCCTGCTGGGCTGTTCTGAAGGTCGCAGCAGTGACACCTGGATCGACTTTGATTTGTTCGGCCATCAGATCGTCGCGCACTTTAGCGGCGATGTGTCGGCGGTCGACAGAATCGACAATCCGGTGGATGGGCATGATGTGCCGGTGCCGCACTTTGGCGTCGTATTGGCCTGGGACGACTGGGAACTCTTCGCCGAGAAAATGAAAGCAGCAGGAATCAAATTCGTCATCGAACCTTATGTGCGTTTCGCTGGGCAAGTGGGCGAGCAGGCCACCATGTTTTTTCTCGATCCTTCTGGCAACGCACTCGAGTTCAAAGCGTTTCGCGATCTCAATCAGTTGTTTGCCAAGTAACCGGAGTATGAAATGAAAGCCACCTGGAACAACGCCATCATCGCCGAGTCGGACGACACTGTGGTCGTCGATGGCAACCACTACTTCCCACGCGAGTCGCTCAATGACGACTACGTCGTACCCAGCGACCACACCACGGTCTGCGGCTGGAAAGGCACGGCCGAGTACTACTCCCTGAACGTCGACGGGCAAACCAACGAGAACGCCGTCTGGTATTACGCGACTCCGAAAGAAGCCG
Organism: Planctomycetota bacterium; assembly: GCA_039184115.1. GTDB lineage: Bacteria > Planctomycetota > Planctomycetia > Pirellulales > Lacipirellulaceae > Bythopirellula. Next base: position 14,887 of record JBCDBK010000025.1, read on the forward strand.
CGAAGGAAATCGCGGGCCGCGTCGCATTTTGGAACGGCGTCACCGTCTCGGCATGACCGTTTGAAGTACGCTATCGCCTGATACTTTTTTGCGTCCACGAGTCGCGAGTCTGCGCAGTTTCCAAGTTCGGCTTCGCGGCTGGAGAGACCCTCTGCGGACACGCATATACGCAAATTTCTCGGAAATCAGTCGTGCAGAGTGCAGCTGGGTCCGAGAAGTTTGACTTCGCCACGTGCTATGGCTATAACAATGCCTTAACACTCGGAGAGCAAACCTGTTGCGGCCAGGAACTCTTGATCACTCCGACTGATCGCTTCGACCTCGCAGCTTCGATTGCTCTCATCACTCGCCCTGCCCTGCAATCCCACCTTGCGTTCCCTCCCACGGTCTGACGAGATTCGGTGACGCGAAGTTTCTTAGTCGAGCCAAATTTTTCCGAGTTTGATTCCAACCGAGGAGTCGGTTTCGTTTCGCCACTTGGCCAAGCTTTTTTCCGAGGAGAGCCCTGCTATGTCTCGAAGGCTGCCTGTTTCGTCACCAAACACGCTCGATCGACGACGCTTTTTGCAGGTCGGCGCGGTCGCCGGACTGGGGATTCACCTTGGCGACTTCTTAGCGATAGAATCCGCACAGGCGGCGAGCAACAGCGTTGTCGCGCCGAAAGCAACCGCCAAAAGCATGATCCATATCTTCTTGGGCGGCGGTGTGTCGGCTCAAGAGTCGTGGGACCCCAAACCGCTCTCGCCAATTGAGTATCGAGGTGAGTTATCGGCGATCAAAACGAAACTGCCCGGCGTGCAATTTAGCGAATTGATGCCGAAGACAGCGCAGATCGCTGACAAGCTGACCATTGTCCGTTCGATGACGCACGGCGAAGCGGCGCACGAGCGTGGACAGCACAACATGATGACGGGCTATCGACCGAGCCCGGCATTGCAGTACCCCAGCTTCGGCAGCGTCGTCAGTCACGAGTTCGGCCCACGTAAGGACTTGCCACCTTACATCAGCATTCCCAATCAACCGAATCCCTACGCAGGTTCGGGCTATCTCAGCTCTGCGTACGCGCCGTTTTCGGTGGGAGACGATCCGGCGCGGGCAGAGTTTCGCGTCCGCGATCTGAATTCACCTGGCGACGTCGACGACGATCGTTATCACCGGCGCATGGCTGCACTTGAGGCGGCCAACTCGCACTTTAGCCAGCGCACTGCATCTGACGCGGTGTCGTCCATGAATGCTTTCTACGAGCGGGCCTTCCGATTGATCAGTTCTCCGACGGCGCGCGAAGCGTTTGATATGCGCAAAGAACCCAACCCAATCAAGGACCGCTACGGTCGCAATGCCGCGGGTCAGCGAATGTTGCTTGCCCGACGTCTGGTCGAGGCGGGCGCGAGGTTCGTCACGCTGTCTTACGGAGGCTGGGATCATCACCAAAATGTGACCACGCAGATGAAACGACTGATGCCGGCGTTCGATCAAGCTTACGCCGCGCTGCTGTCGGACTTGGACGAGCGTGGTCTCCTCGACGAGACGATTGTGCTGGTTTCCAGCGAATTTGGTCGTACGCCCAAGATTAATGCCGACGCCGGACGCGACCATTGGGCTAAGGTTTTCAGCGTTGCGGCAGCGGGTGGCGGTATCCGGCGCGGTGCCGTCGTCGGTTCGTCAGGTGCCACGGCCAACGAGCCCGAGGAGACGCCGATCACTCCCGAAGACCTGGCGACAACTCTCTACCACCAATTGGGCATTGCCGCCCATAAAGAGTTAGTCGCACCCGGCGATCGACCCATCGAGATTGTCAAAGGCGGACGCGTTCGCAAAGAGCTGTTGAGTTAAACAATTACAACGGCGCGGAGAAACTATGCTAGCTGCCTTCCATAATATTTGCGGCGCGTTTGCCTGCATTGCCTTGAGCACGATCGTCTGCGCGGCCGACCCCGAACTGCGTCAGCTCCAGCCTCAAGGCGCACAGCGTGGAACCGAGGTCGAGGTGAAGTTTCGTGGCGTGCGGCTTGCCGATCAGCCGGAACAAATTCTGTTCTACGAGCCAGGCATCGAAGCCGTCGCGATTGAGGCCATTGACGATAAGAAAGTCAAATGCCGCCTGAGCATCGAAGAGGACTGCCGACTGGGCCCACACGCGCTGCGACTGCGCACGTCCTCGGGTCTGACCAACTTGGTTACTTTTCACGTTGGCGATTTGAAAGAAGTCAACGAGGCCGAACCTAATAACTCGTCGGACGAGCCGCAGACGATCGCCAACGAAGTCGTCGTTAACGGAGTCGTCAACGCGGGAGACATCGATGTCTTTGCCGTCGAGGTCACCGAAGGTGAACGGCTGAGTGTCGAAATTGAAGGAATCCGATTGGGACGAACGCTATTCGATCCGTTGATCGAACTACGCGACGAGCGTGGTCAGCTCCTCGCCACGAGCGACGATCAGCCGGCAGCCCGGCAAGATGCTTTTGTTTCGATTCTCCCAACAGAATCTGGCAAGTTATTCGTGCTCGTCCGCGAAGCCGCCTTTCGCGGTAGCAACGCAGCAACCTATCGACTGCACGTGGGACGATTTCCGCGTCCCGTAGGTGTTTTTCCGCCTGCGGCTGTTTCCGGATCGACGGCCCAGCTACGGTGGATTGGTCAAACGTTCGGTGACTCGACCGTGCCGGTAGAAATCTCCGCGACCGACGATCACACCTACCAAGTTCATGCGACTGACGAAGGCGGTGTTGCGCCCACGGGAATGCCGCTGTTGCTGTGTGACCAACCGCCAACGCTTGAAATTGAGCCGAACAACAAGCTTACCGAACCAAACGAAATCCCGGCGCCTGGCGTCGCCTGCGGAGTGATCAGCGAGCCTGAGGATCGTGACTTTTATCGTTTCACCATGAAGAAAGGTGAAGAGTGGGACTTTCGCGTGCGTGCCAGAGAGCTGCGATCGCCCCTAGACAGCGTGATTCATATTTTCTCGCCAGACGGAAAGTACCTCAAGGGCAACGATGACGATCGAGGCAAGCCCGACAGTTACATTCGCTTCAAGGCACCGCAAGATGGCGAGTACACGCTCGACGTCGAAGATCGCTTGAAGCGAGGTCGCCCAGAGATGACTTACGCCTTGGAGATCAAAAAACCGGTACCGACAGCGCACCTCACCCTCGACGAGCGACAGCGCTATCGCGCGCAGGTGATTAACATTCCGCGCGGCGGTCGCGCAGCAGCGATGATGACGGTGCGGCGCAGCTACATCGGTGGTCCGATGCAAGTGGAATTCGCCGACTTGCCGCAGGGATCGAACGCAGCGATCGCCCAGCTCGCTGCCAACTATCATCGCATCCCACTGCTGTTTTCTGCCAAAGATGATGCGCCGTTACGATCGCAGCTGGCCAGCGTCGTGGCGACGCCGACCAATAAACCGACTGCCGTCGAGAGTCCGTTTCGCCAACAAACTTGGCTGGTGCGCGGACGAAACAACGTCGAAGTCTGGAGCCATTACGCCGATCGCCCAGCCGTCACAGTAGCGAAGCAACTACCATACGACGTGCGCATCGTGGAACCCAAAGCGCCGCTGGTGCAAGGCGGATCGATGGAACTGAAACTCGTTGCGACGCGCAAGGAAGGCTTCGACAATTCGATCGGCGTGCGTACGCTCTACAATCCGCCAGGAGTGTCAACCAATCAATCACGTTCCATCACCAAAAACAAGACGGAAGTGCTAGTCCCGATGACGGCCAACAACAAGGCAAGCGTTGGCGAGTGGAAAATCGTCTTCTTGGGACGCACGAACATGAACGGCGCCGTCGAGTGTGCTACGCAGTTGGCGACCTTGAAAATTGCCGAACCTTATTTCGACGTCAAGCGAATTCCCTCTCTCACGCTGCAGCGCGGCGAAACGGTCGACATGACGGTCGCGGTCGATCAACGGCACGAGTTTAGCGGCGACGCCAAAGTGAAACTACTTCGACTGCCCACCGGCGTGACCGCCGGCGAAGCCATCGTACGTAGCGATAGTGAAACGGCCGATTTCCAATTGAAGGTCGCAGACGACGCCCGATTGGGTCGTCACCGGGGCGTCGGCTGCCAAGTCGAGCTGACGGTCGAAGGCGAGCCTGTCCGCTATAGCCAGGGCTATGTCGATATGTTCGTCGATCCAGCGCCCAAGACCAAGACAGCAGCCAACCAGAAAACGCGTGAGGATCAGGCATCGTGAACCTCCGTCGCTTGGTACTCGTCATGGGGATTGGCTTAAGTATGACCGCCCGCTGCGCGCAAACCATTGCTGCGCAGACTGACGCTGTGCCGCCGACGCAGTTTGTTTCGCTTGCTGTCTATCCGGAGACGATTACTTTAGATCACGCGAGCGATTTTCAACGACCGATCGCGATTGCCACACGGGCCGATGGTGTTACGCTCGACGTGACCAAGTTGGCTAGCTGGCGGCTGTCTGACACGCTGGCAACTGCCGAGGCCATAGCGTTTGTCGACGGTGAGCTATCCGCTCAAGCCGACGGCGCAGCCGAACTCATCGCCGAGTTCGCCGGCTTAAGCGCCGACGTCCAAGTCGTGGCCCATAACATCGACAACAGCAAGTCGGTCAGCTACCGGCACGATGTGATTCCCATTTTTCTGCGCACCAGCTGCAATTCTGGCGGCTGTCACGGCTCGTCACGCGGCAAGGATGGCTTTCGCCTGTCGCTGTTCGGCTTCGACCCCGCCGGCGATCATCACCGACTCACACGCGAGTTAGCGACGCGTCGCCTCAACCTGGCATTGCCAGAAGAGAGCTTGCTGCTGCTCAAGGCGACCGGCGCCGTGCCGCACACCGGCGGCAAACGCCTTGAGCCGGATAGCGTGTACTACGACAAATTGCATGACTGGATCGCCGCCGGCGCACCCAACGATTTAGACGGAGCCCCGACAGTCGATGCGTTGGCAATCTACCCTCCCAAAGCGGCCGTTGGCGTCGGTGGCCAAACTCAGCAGTTTATCGCGGTCGCGACTTATTCCGACGGCTCGACACGCGATGTTTCGCACCTGGCGCTGTTTCAGTCCAGCAACGAAGCAACCGCTGCCGTCAACGCCGACGGCCTCGTCACTTCGGCGTTGCCCGGCGAGGCCTTTGTTATGGCCCGCTTCGACACCCACACCGTCGGCAGCCAGGTACTCGTACTGCACACAGACGAACCATTTGTGCCATCCGACGAGTTGCCCGCCAACTACATCGACGAACTCGTCGACCAAAAATTGCGCACGCTGCGAATTCACCCAAGCAGGCTTTGCACGGATGAAGAGTTCCTCCGTCGCGTGACGATCGACATAGCTGGTCGTCTACCAACAATCGCCGAGCGCGTGGATTTTCTTGCCAGCGACTATCCCAACAAACGTATAGATAAAATTGATCAGTTGCTCACCGGACCTGAGTTCCCGCAGCTGTGGGCGCAGAAATGGGCAGAGCTATTACTGATTCGCACCGAAGTGAATCGCGTCGAGTACAAGCCGATGTATTTGTACTGGCAATGGCTAACCGAGCAAATCTCCGCAGGGCGACCACTCGACGAGATGATTCACGAGTTACTAGCATCCAGCGGTAGCACGTTCGATACACCGACGACCAACTTCTATCAGATCGAACCCGACATTAAGAAGATTGCCGAAAACGTTGCCCAGTCGTTCCTTGGCACACGCATTCAATGCGCACAATGTCACAACCATCCCTTCGACCGTTGGACGATGGACGACTACTACGGCTTTACTGCCTTCTTTTCGCAGATCGCGCGAAAGAAATCCGACGACTATCGAGAGTGGATGGTTTACAACCGTGGCAGCGGCGAGACGCGTCATCCGGTCGATAAACGCGTCATGCCTCCTAAGTTTCTCGGTGGAGAAGCGCCGGAGACGAAGGGACTCGACCGACGCGTGGTGCTGGCGGAATGGATTGCTTCGCCTGAGAATCCCTACTTTGCAGTGAGCGTGGCAAATCGTATCTGGGCACACTTCTTGGGCAGCGGCATTGTCGAGCCCGTTGACGACATCCGCGTCAGCAATCCGCCGAGCAACACAGCTTTGTTCGACCGCCTAGGCCGGCAACTCATCGAGTACGGCTTCGACACGCGGCAACTGGTGCGCGACATCTGCAATTCCAACGCCTACCAGCGGTCGTGCGATCCAAACGAGTCTAACGCCCATGACACGCTCAACTTTGCCCGCGCCCAGCCGCGACGCCTCTCGGCCGAAGTCCTGCTCGACTGTTTAACCTATGCGACCGGCAAAGAAGAGAGGTTGCCGGGCCTGCCGCCTGGCGCACGCGCCGTCCAAATCGCCGACGGCAAGGCGAGCAACTATTTTCTGACAACCTTCGGACGCGCAAAGCGCCAGACCGTATGTGCTTGCGAATCGAACGCCGAGCCAACCTTGTCGCAAGCGCTGCACCTGCTCAACGGCAATACGGTGCATAGACGCATCGCGCAGGGCGGACTCGTCCAGGGCTGGATCGATGAGGGTAAAAAAACCAGGGAGATCATTGAAGCAATCTATCTCCGCTGTCTCAGCCGCTTGCCTACCGACGACGAGAGCAGTCGTCTGCTCGCCACCCTTCCCGCCAACGACAAGAAGGTCGACCGCGAGGCGCTGCAGGACGTGTTCTGGGCAGTGCTGAATTCACGCGAGTTTTTGTTTAATCATTGAACGAGTAAGCCCATGCTCCGTCGATTCTGTTTCGCCATCGCGCTCGCGGCGCACGCAGTCGGCGCTTTCGCCGTCGACAAGGTGACCTACGAAACGCACGTCAAGCCGATCTTGCGCGAGCACTGCTTTGCCTGCCACAATCAGGATGACGCTACCGCGGATCTCGCGCTAGACAACTTCGACGCCGTTCTCGCAGGTGGCGCCGGGGGCGAAGTGCTGGTGGCAGGCGACCCCGAGGGCTCACGCCTTTGGAAACTCGTAACTCATCAGGAAGCACCCAAGATGCCGCCGGGCGACAAACTGCCGCAGGCGGAACTCGATATCCTGCGAAAGTGGATTGCAGGCGGATTACTTAACGACGCGAATTCGAAACCACTCAAAAGTAACAAACCTGCCATCGCGAAGATCGATAGCTCGAAGCTCGGCAAACCAGTCGGTGATCCGGCGATGCCCGAACAGCTGTATCATGAACCGGTCCTGTGGGCGACAAATCCTGGACCCGTTGAAGTGCTCGCGACAAGCCCCTGGGCACCGCTGGTGGCTGTCGGCTGGCAACGGCAAATTTCTTTCTACCATACCGAGACGCATGAGCTGTTAGGCATCGTGCCATACATCGAGGGCGCGACGAAGGTCGTCCGCTTCAGTCGCGACGGCAGCCTGTTGTTGGTCGCCGGCGGGCGACATGCCGTCGCTGGCAGTGCCTCGCTGTTCGATGTGAAGACCGGCGCACGTCTGGCAACCTTCGGCGACGAACTCGACATTGTGCTTGCTGCTGACATCAGTCCCGACCTTTCTCTGGTCGCGATCGGCGGTCCCAAGAAAAAAGTGCGTGTGTATCGGGTCGCCGACGGAGTGCTTGCGTATGAGATTTCGAAACACACCGAATGGGTGAACTCCGTTGGCTTTAGCCCTGACGGCAAGTTCTTGGCCACTGCCGACCGCAACGGTGGCGCGCTGATCTGGCAGGCCGCCGCTGGACACGAGCGGGCTGACTTACGGGGACACACGGGCGCAATCACCTCACTCGATTGGCGAGCCGACTCAGCAATGCTCGCGACCGCCAGCGAAGACGGCACCGTGCGACTCTGGAATCCCAAAGGCAATCAGATCAAGTCCGTCAAAGCTCACAAATCCGGTGTACAGTCAGTCCGCTTCGCGCAAAACGGAAACTGGGTCACTGCCGGTCGGGATCGCCACGTGCGCACCTGGAAACCAGAGGGTACTGCGATCGCCGACCTGGGCAAGCTGCCCGAAATGACACTAGCGGCTGCCTTCACGCACGACGGAAATCGAGTGGTCGCGTCTGACTATTCGGGCGAAGTTCGAATCCTCGATTCCCAAAGCAAGAAACTCGTCGCTCGCTTGCAAGCCAATCCGGCACACCTGGCCGCACGGATTGCCAAAGCGGATGATGCCACCGAACGATCGAAACGCCGCATTCGCAAAAGCAAGAAGCTCGCCAACGCTGCGTTGGCGGATCTCCAGCAAGGCAAAGGCGCCCACGAAACGCATCAAGCGAAACTGGCCCGGGCGGAATCGTCGCTGCAGGAAAAACGCAAACTCTACGCCGAAGCCGCGACGCTCCTCGAACAGCATAAGCAACAACTGGAAATAACTCGCGCGGCAGTTGAGACGACCTCCGCTGCACTGAAGGAAGCCCACTCGCGACTCGAACAAGCATTGGCCACTGAAGATGACGCAGAGAATGGCTCCGCCGTTAGCGAACAGGCAGATTCTCAGGAGATGCAATCGCTCAACCAGCAGGTCGCACTGGCCCAGCAGCAATTCCAATCGGCGGAGCAACAGTACGAAACAGCTCAGCGAGCCGTCGACGCGTCATCGACAGAACAATCGGCTGCGCAAAAATCAATCGAAGTCGCCGAAGACCTCGTTGCACAGGTCGGCAACGAAACCGCCGGACTGCCCGACTTGCAGCAACTCGACGAAGCCTACTCACAAGCAGCCGCCGATCTTGCAATAAGAGAACAAGAGCGCCAGCACGCTGAGCGGGCGAGCGCGAAACTCCGGTCGCAACAGCAGCGTTTTACTGCCGCCACGAAGCGATTCGCGCAGGACCTAGCAACGTATCGCACCCAGCAGACGCAACTGGCGACACAGTCGGGCCGCCTCGAAGCCGAGCACCAGCAAGCTGCTATGCAATTGGCGACACACATCGCCCAACTGAATGCGGTCGCTCAGCAACTGGAAACAATTCAGGCGAAAATTGCCAAGTTAAAAAAGGCAGAGTCAGATCTAAAGGCCAGCGAAGCAGACCTCGGGCAGCAGCTGCGAGAGATTAGGACTGAGCATGAGCACTCCTTGTCGAAGATCGACCTGGTTGAGCAACAACAGCGTGACTTTGAAGCATCGCAGCAGCTCAGAAAGAAATACTCCTCGAAAGAGTAGGCGCAGTGCCGACCAATCGCTAGAATAGTGAACATACGAACACTATTTACTGCCATTGCGAAAGGAGCTTGCTATGAGTCTCGGTACTGCGATGCTTCCCGAGTTTGATCACGAAATGACCAATACGCGAAAGGTGCTGGAATGTGTGCCCGACAACAAACTCAATTGGAGAGCTACTGAGAAGCTCAACACGATCGGCTGGGTCGCCAATCACCTAGCAGAAACGGTGGGCTGGGTCGAAGGCACGCTGACGGCCGACACTTGGGACATGCATCCCGAAGGGGAAGAACCTTATCAATCCCCTGCCCTCACTAGTCAAAAAGAGATTCTCGCACTTTTCGACGAAAACTACGAGGCCGCCCGCAGGCAGATCGAAGCCACCTCCGACGAGGAATTCGCCAAGTCGTGGTCCTTGCTCTCCGGTGGCGAAGCAATGATCACAATGCCCAAGATGGATGTGATGCGAACTTGGGTTCTGAACCACACCATTCATCACCGCGCACATTTGTGCGTCTACTTGCGACTGAACGATATTGCGGTCCCCGGCATGTACGGTCCGTCTGCTGATGACCCACCGTCGTAAGCGGTGAGTTGAGTTTGACGCCTCGTCGGCGTTTGGCGAAGGCACATTGCAGTAGATCGCCAGTTTCGTGCTTCCGCACGTTGAATTAACGCGGCGATCGACTACTTGTCGTCGTCTGCAGCAAGCCAATCTACGGCTGTCGGAATCATATAGCCCAGTCCCTCGGTCAATTCTGGATGCGGGCTAAAACACAGCACGCGACCGCGACCGAACTTGCAACGTACCGCCGCCGATGTCCCCACCATGATGCCACGAGGCGCGTCTTTTTCTGCTATTTCCGAAGCATAGATTGCTAGACTCTCATAGTCAGGCACTTTGACATCGTCCCATTCACGCCGAGCCAGCAAAGGTCCTTGGCCGTAATGTATCGTCATCTCTTGATCCGAATGACGAAAGAACTCACGAGCCCGTGGAGAAAGCTGCAACGTGACGGGTCCTTTGCCGCGTGCCCAATGGCGTCGGTCGACAACCTTGGCGTCGATCAGGTGTAGTGACCAAGGGTATTCGTTCGTCGCCAGGTAGGCACCGGCACACACACCCAAGTAGCCGCCGCCGTGTTCGACGAAGTCACGGACCGCGTTGCGTCCTGCTTCGCCGAGCGCCTTACCTTGCTTGCTACCACTGCCGCCAGGATGAACCAACACGTCAATGCCGGCAAGTTTACTCGCGCGCACTTGCGCAACCGTAATTCGAGAAACTCGGTAGTCTTCTCCGGCCACGTCGCTCAACGACGCGATCAGTCTCTCGGCACTCTTACCGACGCCTTCACCCTGAAAAACTGCCACCTGAATGGCACTCTCAACCGCCGCCGCGGTTCCTGAACTTAGCAGCAACAACGCGAGTACGCGGACACCGTTAGCCAGCATGCTTCCCTCGCCGACGCAAGAGCGAATCTGAAATGTAACTACACAGCGAGACGCGGTGGCCGCGCACCCGCTCGCTCTGCTGATTCTACATCATCAACAGGGTTTATGTCACACAGCATGGCTATCCGATGACAATTGCCTTCGGTGAGTCCGCGATCGTCGTAGCGCAAGAAAAAACGTCCGCGCCATGGGAGTTGGTCCCAGGACGCGAACGTAACGGCTCCAGACTCAATGACCCGGGCTTGCTACTTATTAATCGTCTGCCAATGCGCGTCTGCCTTGGCCAGTTGCCCCTTTTCGTCACGCTGGTTCCAAATTTGCTTCGTATCGATATTCTTGTTCGCCAAGAACAGCAATAGTCGTCCGTTGACGATTTTGAAGTTGGTCGGATCGACCGGCACCGTATGCTGCATCGCCATTCCTGTCGCGCACCAGCCGCCGTAAGCTGGAAGGTACTTTACAGGATCGGCTTGGAACAGCTTCATCGCGTCGGCATTGACGAAGTAGTAGGTCACATCGTTGTGCGTAACCGCAAACTCTTGCTTGCCGCGAATCGCTTTGTTGACGGCAAAGTAAGCGACAGGGCAATAGCCTTCGAGCGCGATACCGCTACTAGGGACGTTGTAACCGTGCAAATAAGCCCGCGATTCGGGCTTTGCCTTCATCATCGACTCATCAGCTGCATGCGCAGCATTAGCAAAATACGTGGCAAATACGGCTGCACCGAGAACAACGGCTGTGAAACGCTTTTTCATCTTTCTCTTCTCCTGATTGCTGAACTGATTGGATCTGGCCTAACCCTGTTAAGACTGACGATAGTGAACTGTTGCGACGTCACAGTCATTTCGAGGGGCGTGACTCAGATTTCTTACGCCAAAGAACCAGCAGATTTGCAAGAAAAGAATCTCGCCAAGAACTTTTAGTTTTCTGCGTAAGGACGGCGCGTGTCTGCCCGTCGTGAATTTGGGTTGGCCGCGTTTCCCAACTTCGACATAATCGTACTGGGGTTTGGGGGTCACTTGCATTGAAATAATGCTCCATTTGCCGGAGTGCATGTTGAGGTAACGGTGCCGGCACGTTAGACAATCGCGGTCCGTGCGAGCAACTAAACCACCTGGATTACTACGATGAGTTCTAACGGCACCACCAGCGAACCGGCCTCAGCACCGAGCGCACCCAAGAAGCAGAAATACTTTGCGACAGTTCCGCCGCAAGAGATCCTGCCGATCATTGACAGCCACTATCAATCGAGCGTCAAAGGCATTTACGTCATCGGAGACGTCACTGGCATTCCGCTTGTCAAAATTGCGGCCAATCACGGCGCCGAAGTCATCGATAAGATGGAACGCAAGAAAGCGTTCGTGCGCAATAGTGACGACGATGGCCAACTTGACGTTGTAATCATTGGCGGGGGGCCCGCCGGTCTTTCCGCCGCCATCGAGGCTCAGAAGAAGGGTCTTAAATACGTCGTGCTCGAGCGATCGCACGCGGCCAACACCGTGCGGGGTTTTCCACCCGGCAAGAAGGTTTACTCCGAGCCGAGGTTCTTGCAAAACAAGAGCGCACTTCAGGTTGAAGGCGATCGCGAAAAGTCAGAGTTCTTGGCAATGATCGACTCGGCCATTCAAGAAAACGGGCTCAAGATCAAGGAAGGTGTCGAGGTCAAACGGATACGCAAGAAGGGCGAGCATGATTTTGAAGTCGAAGTCGCCAACGGCTCACCGTTTCCCGCACGCAACGTAGTTGTCGCGATCGGACGACAAGGCGAGGCGCGAAAGCTTGAGGTCCCCGGCGAAGACAAAGCACACAAAGTCGTCTATCGTCTGCACACTCCCAAAGACTACGAAGACAACGACGTGCTGATCGTCGGCGGTGGTAACTCGGCAATCGAGGCCGCGTTGATGCTGATGGAGGGCAATCGAGTCACGCTCTCTTACCGTCGCGACGAGTTCTTTCGCTTGAAACAAGACAATCGCGAAGCACTCGAAGCGGCCATGGCCGCAAACAAGCTGACCGTCTTGTTCGAGTCGAATGTCCAAGAGATCCGCGATGATCAGGTCGACATCCGCGTCAAAGGTGAACAGCGTACGCTGTCAAACGACTACGTCCTCGTGCTGATTGGCACGCTGCCACCCGTCGATTTCCTGCTCGATACCGGCCTGGAACTCGACGGCGTGTGGACAAAAAAGCGGGTGATCTACTGTGCAATCGGCATTCTGGTTGGCTACTTCACTTACTTTCAAGCGAAGCATTTCTCGCTGACGCCCGTTGCGGAAGGGTCGGACCTGATCTATATCCCAGGTTTTGCTTGGCTATTCAGTATCCTGAATGATCGCTTTTCGAATCTCTACTCGTTTTACTATCTGCTCTACTTCACCGGCATATTAGGCTTCGGACTGTACTGGGGCTATCGCTACAAGAACCGTCTCATCTGGCGGCGAAACCTGTCGAACATTTTCTTCAATTGGACGCTGTGGTGGGGACTACCGACATTGCTTGTCGCGGTGTGGGGAAAGAACCCATGGACGCCACTGCTCACACGCTCGCTCAACGCATGGCCGCTCAACATGACGGCCTTCGATCTTGACCCGATCGCCCAGCAAGGTGAACCCAGTTGGTGGACGGCGGTGGCAGTCTTTGGCGTCATCTGGGCCGTCTTTCTCACGTTCGTTATTCTGCCGGTATTCACGCTATTCTTCGGTAAATTCTACTGCTCACACATCTGCAGCTGTGGTGCCCTTGCCGAAACGGTCGGCAGTTCGTTTCGACACCGCGGACCGAAGGGCGACAGCGCCCGTTGGGTTGAGCGGTTTGGCTACGTCGTGATTCCGTTGGCGGTGCTCGTGACGGTGTTGCACTTGATGGGCATCGACACTCCGTTTGGCTATTACAACTCACTTGTAGGAACCTTTTTTGCCGGCGCGCTGGCAATCGGCGTCTATCCATTTCTCGGTCAAAGAATCTGGTGCCGCTACTGGTGCCCGCTGGCCTTCTGGATGAACTTCTGGGGCCGCTGGTCTCGGTTCAAAATCTCCGCCGAGCCCGGCAAGTGCATCGACTGCAACATGTGCAACCAGTACTGCCAGATGGGTATCGACATCAAATCACGCGCACTGCAAGGCATGCCAGTCACTCTTAAGGACTCGCCCTGTGTTGGCTGCGCAGAGTGCATCGTCCGCTGTCCGATGGACATCCTTCATCTTGGCGAACTGCCTGCAAACAAACCGTACGCAATGGGCACTGATGCGGGTCCTGCCAGCACTGTCGCGCTGCCGATACTTTCCGCCCTCGACATTCCGAAAATCAACGATAAGTCTCTTGGAGAGCGCAGCTAGTCAGAGCTGCGTTGAAACAATGAACAAAAAAGAATACTCCGGACCGTGGCTATGGCTTGCACTCGCCAGTTTTGCAATGCCAATTGGCGTCGCTGTATGGGCGTTTCGAACTTTGCCACCGCCGTTTACCTACCCCGAGATTAAGCCGGACGTGTCAGGCGTCGACCAAGGGTTATGGGACCACCTACTACGCACGTACGTGGCCGACGGATTGATTGACTACAACGGGCTCAAGCGAACGCATTTGTTCAAAACTTACTTGTCGCAACTCGCGTCTGCGCACCCAGAGAAGCTACCCGACGACGAGCACCGACTCGCGTTTCTTTGCAACGCCTACAACGCTTTCGTCATCAACGGCGTTCTCGTACATAAGATCGATAGTAGTGTGCTCGACTACAAAAGCGCCGACGGCACGGGTTTTTTCGATCTACCAGAACACATCCTGGCCGGAAAGACGATTGACCTGAACTACCTCGAGCATAAGGTCATCCGTGAAGAGGACAAAGATCCAGATGCTCGCAAGTACAACGAGCCACGAATTCACGTCGCACTTGTCTGCGCCGCAAAAAGCTGTCCGACGATTCGTCCTGAAGCATTTATTGGCGACCGACTGGACGCTCAGCTTGAAGATCAAGCGCAAACGTTCGCTACCAAGCACGAGTACGTCCACTTCGACGAGCAAGAACAGGCATTGTATCTAAGCCCGATCCTAACCTGGTATGGAGTCGACTTCGGTGGCGAAGCCGGAGTCCTCGATTTTCTAGCCGAACGCGTCGAGTCGCCGCAAACTCTCAAAGGCATTCAGTCGGCCCGTGATGGGCAAACGAAAATCATCTACAATCAATACGACTGGTCCCTCAACACGCAGGGCGCAGCGACGGCCAGCAAGGCGAACACGGGCTTTGGATCGGGATCGATTCCCAACGAATAGAGCCGTTCGACCAACCTCCAGCGGGGTGTGTAGCGAGGCCATAGGAATCGCGTCTAATTGGCAACACGACGACTTCTCGCCAAGCGTAGATCGGATCTGGGACGGCAGTTGGAACTTTGCATTCGAGCCAAGAAGATTACACGGAGACACACCGGATGGTAGCAGCGAATGACGGCGAAGACTGGGTGGCTAATCTGCGCTCAGTCGGCGATGTGCAAGCTGCCGCAATCGCGAAGCTCAACAAGTTCCTGGTCGGTGGACTGCTACGTAGCTTCTCGGGCAAAGGCGTCGACGCAGCATTTTGCGAAGATATTGCTCAGGAAGCGATCGTCAAGATCCTCAATAAACTTGATCAATTTGAGGGACGAAGCCGATTTACGACCTGGGCGATGTCGATTGCGATTCGTGGAGCCGTCAGCGAACTACGCAAGAAACGCTATCAAAACGTGTCGCTCAATCAGCTTTCCGATGGCGAGCAGTTGCAAATCGAAATACCAGACGATTCCGCCGAGCAGCCAGAACAGTTAGACGAACGCCGAAACGTTGTGCTGAAACTCAAAGAACTAATCGAAAGTAAGTTATCCGACAAACAACGCGTCGCATTGCAAGGCGGACTCAGCGGTATGACGGTCGATGAGGTCGCCCTGCATACTGGCAGCAACCGGAATGCCGTCTACAAGCTCGTTCACGATGCTCGCCAGAAGCTCAAGCGAGAACTCGAACAGGCCGGATATGATGGACCAACGATCCAGTCGCTTTTCAGCTAGACTCAGCGAAGCTAAACCAGCCCAATTGCGGATTCATTACGATGCCCATCAATAACGAACAGATTAGCAAGTTGCTCAAGATGATCGCCACAGTGCAACCTGACGAGTTGGATTGCGACGGTTGCTCGCAACATCTTGCCGAGTTCGCTGAGACACAATTACTGGGGAAAACCGTCACAGAGTCGCAAAAAGCGATCCAGATTCACCTGCAAAACTGCCACTGCTGCGAGATTGAATTCAACAACCTACTAGCGGCGCTGCAAGGAATCGATGAAGAGTGAGTGACTTGACCGTGAACTGCTTCCGCTCTCAAGACCTTCGCGCAATCCGATCTGAAACATTCGTCGAAGCAATCGACTTTCTCCCTCGTCTGGGTTCGACAAATGACCGCGCTATCGAACTGATGGCAAGCTCTGGCACGGCGTATCCGCTACTCGTGCTTACCGAGTCCCAGACTGCCGGTCGAGGGCGAGGGGCCAATGTGTGGTGGTCAGGCCGCGGAGCGCTGACTTTCTCGATCGTTCTGGCAACCGACGCAAATCAACTGCCGACTGAAAGCTGGCCACAAGTCTCGCTGACGGCAGGACTAGCGGTCTGCGAGGCACTGGAAGAACTGCTGTCTCAGGGGGTGCCTCCCGCGAGCCTTTCCGGTTCGCCGACAGTACAACTCAAGTGGCCGAATGATGTGTACCTGGAAGGTCGGAAGATCTGTGGCATTCTGGTCGAAGTCCCGCCGAAATCGTCGGGCAAACTACTGGTGGGAATTGGCATTAACGTCAACAACTCCACCGAAAATGCACCGCCTAGCATACAAACGCTGGCCACATCGCTGACCGACGCGACCGGACAGCAATTTGCCCTGACAGAGGTTCTGATTCATGTTTTGCGCCGATTGTCGAAGCGGTTGCAACCTGGTGAGTTTTGGAACGCCGATGTCCTGAACGGGTGGCGTCAGCGATGTTATCTGAGCCACAAGTCGATTGAGATCGACAACGGAGCGCGACAGGTGCAAGGTTTTTGCCGCGGAATTGATGACGGCGGTGCGCTGCAACTCGAAGTCAATGGCGAGATTCAGCAGCACCTTGCCGGTGTTATCAAGCTGCTTTAAGCACAGCTGCAAACCAGACGACCTATAGCGGCGGTGGATTGCGACGCGGTGGCCCGGTCGGACGGCGTGGTGGTTCTGGACGACGTGGCGGTCGGTTGTTGCCGTTATTGTCGCGCTGCACGGCAGGCGGAATGTAGGTATAACCTTCGTCCCATCGCCAGCCAAGCGGACTATTGAGTTCACGGGCGGCAAGCTGGGCCCACGGTGTCTCGGCATGATCTTCAAGCACTCGACGTAGATAGAACTCGGCCCTTTCAGCCAAGCGCTCCAGACTGCTGTTGGCGAACTCCTCGTCGGTTTGAAGAATCCACGTGTTCTTGCCGTCTTCGGAAAAGGCCATACCCTGCTTCGCCTTGGCGAGCATCGCATTGTAGCCGTCGTTGCGAACTTTGGCCGCCAACGCCCGACCCAATGCCAGGTCGTACCCAACTTGCCAACGAGGGCTCTTTAGATTCTCTCGATCCGCTTCGCCCGCTTGCAACGTCTGGTAAATGCGATCGAGCTTTGGTTTTCGTCCAGCGGCATCACGCTGCGCGACAGATAAACTCGTAGCCAATTGTGATTCGTCGCGTTTGGGAAATCGACGACGAATGTCTTCCAGAGGCGATGTCCAAGACAGTTGCGCCGCCTCGACCAAAGCTCCCCGAGCACGATTGGTCTGCAAATTGCGACGATACTCTTCCACCGTGAGATAGTCGGGCTGGTACCGTCGCATGACCTGCGGATCGAAAAAATTGGTAATGTGCGCTGCCAGATTGCTCGTATCGCGACGGCTGACATTGCGTCCCACGCGACGATTCGGATGCGACGAGAAGTAGATACCGCCGGTCTCGGCACACAAACGCGTCAGTGCATACGGTCCGTAACCTGAGTCGAGCAGCGGCTCGCGGTTGCCTTCGCCCAAAAAGCGCAGCTTCAACCGCTCGGGCATCAGCGATTCGGGGCCGAGGCTGACTGGCACCCACTGCGGACGTTGATCGAAATTCGGATCGGGATCAACCCATTTGACGTAAGCATTCTTGCGGCCAAAAGGTGCTGGGCGTCCGACGACGTACACGGGCATGGCAAGCTTGCGGCAGAAGTCCACCGTTTCGTCCAGTCGTGCCACGTCGTCGCCAGCTTCGTCAGTGAAAACCACAAGCATCACGTTGCGGCTGCCATGCTTCTCGCGTCGATAGGTGCGGAACTTTTCGGCTGAGCGGCTGATCGCCTGAAATACATTTTCTTGGCCACTGTCATCGTCTTCGATCGCTCTGACGGCAGCAACAATCTGATCAATCTTGTCGGTTGGATCGTCGGTCAGCATGCGCGGTCGCGCACCGAACCCGACGACCGCCGTCAGCAGCGGCTTGTCGATAGCCTTGCGAAATGCCGGGTTGGCCGAAGCTTCGATCACGCCGAGTTCGTCGTAGATGCGATGAAACCGATTGAGAATTCGTTCACGCTCGTCGCGCAGACTACCCGACTGATCAAACAGCCAAACGACAAGCGTTGGCTGCTGCTCGACCGAGGTCATAATCTCGTGCGTGATCCGGTCAATCGCCCCCATCGCACCCGTCGTGCCGACGCTACCGGCCCCCTGCACAGGCAAGTCCTCGGAAAACTCGGGGCCTTGAAAGACGGGCATTTCGATGTCGATTGCCTGTTGCTCGGCAAAGTCCGTGATCTCATCAGGTTCGAAGACCACAAGCGATCGTTCGTCGGTCTGGGTCGCTGCTGCCCGCGCGGACTCGAAACCTGCTTGACTCAGTGCGCCGACTTCGGGAAGCGGCTGGTCGGATGACAGAAACTCCTGCGGCAGCGGCTCCTCTTCAAGCAACTCCGGCAGCTCGTAGGACAGCGAAAGCTCTTCCAACTTGCCTGGCAACACGATCGTGGCGGTAGCGAGCACGATGAGCAGCAGGAGGTGGATACCCAGACTCGCATACCAAGCAGCCAAGTCTCGGTGACCTTCCGAGCGCGCAGCGTTGGTATCAGCCCCCTGAGACTTGCGAAAGTAGTTCTTTAGCCACGTCATACGCTTCTCGGTCGCCTCTGTTCCGGGATGGACCGCTATTTCTATTTTGTCCGGAGACCGCATTCGAGGCAAGCGAACACCATTTGGGCCGTTTCCGAACCTTCTTTGGCCGTGCCCGGACCGCTGCGGCGCGTTATTATGGTAGTAGATGGTGAACTTGCCGTCGGCTTGTCAATGAATATCGAGAATTCACGGTGTGACGAGGTGCGTATGCGAATTGCGGTACGTTTGGGCGTGTCGGCTCTAGTTTCGATCGTTTGGCTTGGTGGACAACATAGCGTTGTCCAAGCGCAGGGAAATCGGGCATCTAGTCGCAAGGATGCCGCTGAGACGGTCAAACTGCCCACCAAAGACGGTGTGATGCTCAAAGCGAGCTACTATCCTAGCTCGATGGGCAAAGACGCTGTGCCGATAGTTCTTCTGCACGACTACAAGGAGAGTCGGGCGATCTTTAACGGCTTGGCTAGAGCGTTGCAAAGTCCGCCCAACGGGCAGGCTTCGTCATACGCGGTGCTGACGGTAGACCTGCGCGGGCATGGCGAAAGCACCGTTGCCCAGACACGGAATGGGCAGACCGTGGAACTTGAAGCCGCTC
The DNA here is from genome assembly GCA_039184115.1 of Planctomycetota bacterium. Classification (GTDB taxonomy): domain Bacteria; phylum Planctomycetota; class Planctomycetia; order Pirellulales; family Lacipirellulaceae; genus Bythopirellula. Next base: position 34,173 of record JBCDBK010000025.1, read on the forward strand.
GTTTTGGCAAACAGGACTTTCGCAGCATGGTCCTCTACGACATGGAGGCGGTCCGCAAGTTCCTCGTTAAGCAGAATGACGCAAGTCGGCTGAATTTGAACAAGCTCTGCCTAATCGGCAGCGGTATGGGAGCCAACGTGGCAACGTCTTGGGCAGCCGTCGATTGGAGTGCACCTCAGCTAGCCAGTCGCAAGCAGGGCCAAGATGTTAAAGGCCTGGTGCTCGTCTCGCCCGACTGGAGCTTCCGCGGCCTACCACTACTCAAACCGCTGCGACAGCCGGGCGTGCGCCAAGCAGTGTCGATGATGATCGTGTACGGCAAGGAAGATAACAAGGCTACCAAAAGCGCGATGACGGTGAACAAGAATCTCGAGAAGTTTCATCCCGATCCGCCACCGGAGCTTGGTCCGGAGGCAAAAGAGCTAATCGTGATCGGGCGGCCGACGTCGCTTCAGGGAAGTCGTCTGCTGACCGACCCAAGCTTCCGCCTACTGCCCGACGTCGAGTTCTTTCTGGACGCGCGACTCGTTCAGCAAGACTACGAATGGATCCAACGCCGACAGTCCAACTAAACCGCAGTTAGTCTAAGCTGACGTGTGCATCCGCGGGGATGCGTAGCTCGGCATCAATTGGCAGCAGGTACGGATTGTCGAGCACATCGCGGTTGAGGTCGAAAATTTCCAGCGCTCGGCCTTCGTCACCGAGGTAACGTTTGGCAAGTTTCTCGAGCGTATCGCTATTCTGCACGACGTGCCTTACTTGACCGTGCGGCTGCTCAGCCGTTCCGTAAGCAGGTTGATCGTAATCCGTAGAATAAGCAGGACGGGCGTGCTGATGGCGAGGTGGCGCGTATGCCGACGTTGGCTCGCGCGGCGGCTGAACCTTGCGACTCACAGGCGGTGCTGGGGGAGTCACTGGTGAATCCTTCGTCACGAGGGGTGAATTCGCAAGCGCCGGGTGATTCGCAAGGTCGAACGATGCTGCAGTCGAATCGTGATTTTCCGTTCGCTGCAACTCACCGATGCTCGCCATCGTAGCAGATACTTGTGGCGCAGGAGCGCTGAGTTGAGTACTCGCATTCTTCGGCGGCTGAGGAGTTGTGACCTCCGCGCTAGCGGATGGGACCGCGGACGCCGTCTGGGCGACCGAGTCGAGCTTTGTCTGTGGCGCAGACTTCCGAAACGGCCACGCCAAGCCAAGACCAATGGCAAGCACTAAACCAACGACTAGTAGTTTTCTACCGCGACTCATCGCAGGCCCTAGGATATCGAGCGAGATTCAACGAGAACATCGACCCTCTACCTAGAACTTCGACAAGGTCATCCGAGAGATTGAGGCAGCACCCCGCCGCCTATCTTGAGTGGCGCATTCGTCACGTAGAAGTTGCCGACCAGCGAAACCTTGCTGGATCTACCAAATCTGCAGAATACGCGCAAGGCCAGAAATGCACGAGGCATCGGCTTTGCTGCCGAGCACTGGCCGATAAGCTACGCCGCCCGACGCCCCGGCTGCGGACTCGCTTGTTGCGACCGCTGGCTCATCCACAGCAGTGTTGGCGACGCGATGAATATCGAGCTGTAGGTACCAACGATCACACCAACGACGAGCGCAAATGCAAAACCGTGAATACCATCACCCCCAAGGAAGTACAACAAGATTACCGATAGGAACGTTGTCAACGACGTGAGCAACGTTCGCGACAACGTCTGATTGATGCTGTTGTTGATCATATCAGCAGTGAGATTGGGGCTCTTGCCTTTCACCTCACGAATGCGATCGAACACGACGATCGTATCATTGAGCGAGTAACCGATAATCGTCAAGAACGCCGCCACAATAGGCAAGCTGATCTGGAATTTCTCGATCATCAAGCCTTCCGCCAACCCAGGAATATTGCTCACGATCCACGCGCTCAGAGCAATCATTCCCAACGTCACCAAGACGTCGTGGATTAGCGCGACCACAGCCGCCAGGCCGTACATCACGTGCTGGAAGCGAAGCCAAATATAGGCGACGATTCCGATTAGACTGATGATGATAGCGGCAATCGCTTTCGTCTTCATATCACCAGCGACGCGTCCACCGATTTTGTTGGCCAGCGGAAACACTGGCTGACTGCTTGCCTTCGTCTTAAGATTCGTGACCAACTCTTCAGCCTGGTCGGTCGGCAAAGCGACTTTGACATCCCACTTATCGAAACTGCGTGCACTACCCGTCTGGTAATTCGGATTAGAAACACTAAAGGCGGCGCCACTGTGATCGGTCTCGTCGAGTGCGTCTTGGATTAGCTGACGAACCGTATCAAAGTTAAGTCCACCGCCGTCACCGCCTGCCTGAAAGTTCAGCTCGAACGTGGAACCGCCTGCAAAGGGGTCAACTGGTTCGCCGGAATCCTCGCTTGGCGTCTCGTCGGCACTGTCGTCACCTTCCACTGTGGCATCATCTTCCGCATCGCTCGTCTCGTTGTCGTCCGCTACCTCTATTTCTGCGTCGGGCGCTTCGTCCGAGCTGCTTTCGGTGGTGGGAGTTTCTTCGACAGGAGTTTCCTCATTTGCGGATTCGTCTTGAAAGCTCACTAGCGACACAAAATCTGTCCGCGACGTATCGGTCGCACCCGTGGTGACGCCTAGTGACTCGACTGCGGAGGCTTCGACCTCATAGGTTTTTAAGCGATCGCCGAACGCTTCCTGCAGTATTTGCTGAACGGCTTCGACATCTTGCTCGACGCAACTGACGGTGTACTGCTTGCCTGTGCCGCGCTCGCCGACTTCGACGAGCGACAAGTTCTTTTCAGCCAAGTCCGTTTTCTCGGCGAGTTGCTGCTTGACTTCCGAGAAGCTAAGCTCCTGCCCGGAATCGAAAACCATGGTCACCGAGCTACCACCCGTAAAGTCGATATTCAGCAGGTCGGTTCCACGATTGGACACCGCCACCAAGCCGACGGAAATCAACGCTACGGAAGCAATCGCCGCAACTGTCCGCTTGCCGAGGAAGTTGATGTTGGTTTGGCCAATAATCTGCCCCATGCCAAGTTCTCTGATGCTGCCGAGCTTTTCGGCAACGTCAAACACCAGGCGCGAGAGGAAGATCGCCGCATACATGCTCATAACAATGCCGATGATCAGCGTGACGCCGAAGCCCTTCACATTGTCTGGGGCAATCTTGTAGATCACGATCGCCGTGATCAGCGTGGTCACATTAGCATCGACGATAGTCTGTGTCGCGCGACCGAAACCATTGCGAATTGCCATTCGCAGCGCGGCACCTCGTTTTCGTTCCTCGCGGATCCGCTCGAAGATCAGCACATTGGCATCGACCGACATACCGATCGTTAGCACCAAACCGGCCAACCCAGGCAGAGTGAAGGCAGCATTGAAGAGCACCATAAAGCCAAGTATCAGCAGCAAGTTTGCACCCAACGCTAGACATGCTACGATGCCCGCAAATCGATAGTAAAAAAGCATAAAGACCATCACCGCAATCAACGAGTACGTGATTGCCGTCCGCGCTTTCGCCACCGTCTCTTCACCGAGCGTCGGGCTGATTGTCTGTCGACTGATCGGTTCTTTGTTGAGCGTTGCAGGCAAGCTACCGGCATTGAGAATGCCAACGATAAAGTCGACATCCTCCTGCAGCATGCCGCCAGAAATACGACCCTGCGAGGTAATCTTGCTAATGATCGATGGAGCCCGCAGCACGCGCTTATCTAGAATGATGCCCAGGTTGTACTCCTGGCCAGCCGAATTCGGCGTATGCTGACCACTGAGTCGGCCAAACAAGTATGCGCCCTGCTGATCGAAACTGAAATTAACCTGCGGCTCGCCTTTCTCGTCGATGCCGGCAGAAGTTTGCTTTAGGTAGTCGCCGGTCACGTTGACGCCATCGTTCATTAGCACCAACGCCTGCGGCTGCGTGCCTGCCATCCGTTTGACCAAGCGCGGATCGGGACTGTCGATGCCTCCAAAGTGGTCAGCGTCATACTCCATCCACTCAGCCACGACGTTTCCGCCACGACGAACCTCTCGCTCACCGGGTGGCAGCGCTTGGGCCAACTCAATGATCTCGCGATGCTTCGTGAATACCGGCGAGGCAACGATTCGGAACTCGAGCGCTCCGGCGGTCGAGATGCGACGTTCGATAAACTCTTGCTCTTGCTGTCCAACCCGCGGAATGATGATCTCGATCTGACCCAGGCCGTACTCGCGGATCGTCACTTCCTTGGTGCCGCTGGGATCGACGCGTTCGCTCAGTGCCGCAATTAGCTCTTTCACCAGCTGGCGAGTTGCGCGCGTGGAGCGTTCGGCAATACTTTCGCCGCTGCCATCGTCTTCGAGGTCTTCTTCCTCGATGGTGGTGTCTTGAAGTTCATAAATCAGCGTGATCCCGCCGCTAAGGTCTGGTCCGTACTTGACCTGGCCTTGGTAGACCACCACCGCAGCCGCGGCTAACGTGCCGATTGCGACGGCAAACTTCCAGCCATACTCGGGCATGCGCACGGACTTTGCCAACCAGCCGCCGACGATTACCGGCAAAACGAAGATCGCAATCACAATCGCCAGCATCAGTGCGCCAGCGGAGCCAGCGTTCGCGGCGGCGTCCAAAGCCGCCTCGGACTCGACGGTCTTGCCCGCTACGTCTCCGGCAGCCGCGGCCGCACCAGGATCTTCCTGCGCCTGGGCGACTGTGAACGTCAGACTGACCATCGTCAGAACCAGAAACGCAATTTTCGACAGCGCCAGCAGAGCCACCGCCGACCGCTCATTTTGCAGTTTACTATTCATCTCAATCCAAACCTGAATTTGCAATCGATACTATCGCCTGCCATTTGGTCAGCAGACGAGTGCAGTCCCAATATCACGACTGGGGCTTAGCGCTAGTTTGATTTGTTTGTCTGTTTATCTTTCTTATCATCGTCGGTCACTACCCGCGATATGGCGGAAGTGTTGATATGCAGTTTGGTGCCGGTCGACTCGTCGACACGGATCGTCACCTCTTCGCGATCGCGCTGTACATTGGTAACCACGCCATGAATGCCGCCAATCGTCACCACTCGATCTTTCTCTTTGAGTCCCTCAAGCATCGAACGAAAGTCGCGATCCTTATTCTGCTGCGGTCGCAATACAATGAAGTAAAACAGACCAAACATGATCGCGACCAAAACCGGAATCGGCAATTGCAGCGGAGCAGCACCGTCTTGAGCCAGCAGGTAGTAGCGCGAAATGCCGGCAGACCACATGCTTGAGATGTCGAATTCGCTCAATGTTATTCCCGTCTAATCGCCCAATCGGGCTTCTCTTCGGCAAGGCTCGCCAGAATTGGCTAACCTCCCCCCGCCGGCCACCGCCCGCGGGCAAACGAAACATCATAAATCGAAGCGCCATAAGGGACAAGGGCGACGCCCATCGCCGAGATTGCGGATTGCTCGCCAACCGAGTGCGGCACGCGTGGCCTGGACAAACGCCCAACTGGTCACGCGTCGGCAGCCTTCCGCCAGCCGGCGTGTTTGGCCTTTCGGAATTCGTCAAATCGATCCGCCTCGATCGCCTCACGGGCCGCGGACATCAGACGCTGGTAGTAGGTCAGGTTATGAATCGATGCCAGAATCGGCCCCAGCATCTCTTTCGACAAGAATAGATGTCGTAGATAACCTCGGCTGTGTTGGCAAGCCGGGCAAGGACAATTTGCCTCTAGCGGCTGTCGATCGCGCTCGTGGCTCGAGTTTCGCAGCCGCACGGGTCCCTCGTCGGTGAACGCCAACGAATTGCGTCCGTTTCGCGTGGGCATAACGCAGTCAAACATATCGATGCCACGAGCAATCCCTTCGACCAGGTCCTCGGGGCGGCCGACGCCCATCAGATAGCGAGGTCGGTCCGCTGGCAGCTCCGGTACGGTGACATCCAAAGTCGCGTACATATCGGCCGGCTCTTCCCCGACGCTCAAGCCACCGACCGCGTAGCCGGCAAAATCAAGTTTGACGAGTTCTTGAGCGCACTCGCGACGCAGCTTGGCATCGAGTCCTCCCTGCACGATCGCCAGCAGCATCTGATCCGTCCGCGAGTGCGCCTGACGGCACCGCTCGGCCCAACGGACACTGCGCCACGTCGATTCCTCGATCAGATCCGCCGTGTTGGGCAGAGCCACGACATGATCGAAGGCCATAATAAAGTCCGCGCCGAGTTTCTCCTGGATCGCCATCGATCGCTCAGGCGATAGCTCGATCAGCGTGCCATCGAGGTGCGACTGGAACGTGACCCCGTCTTCTGTCACCTTAGCACGCTCGGCGAGGCTAAAGACTTGGAACCCTCCGCTATCGGTCAAGATGGGTCCCGACCAACCCATGAAGTCGTGCAGATCGCCCAAGGCCGCGACGGTTTCTTCGCCGGGTCGCAGCGCCAGATGATAGGTATTGGCCAATACGATCTGTGCGCCCGTCTCGCGCACGCGACCAATATCGACGCCCTTCACCGTGCCCAAGGTGCCAACTGGCATAAAGGTGGGCGTCTCGACCGTGCCGCGTGGCGTGTGCAATCGCCCTCGACGAGCCGCTGTCGCAGGGCCTGTGTGCAACAGTTCGAATTGAAACTGAGAACTGACCACTCGTCACTCGCTGGAGGAAAAAAGAAATAGAACGCGAATAAACACGGATGTGACGGATTGGCGCAGATACTGGAAGTGAACAATTTTTTCCAAGTATCCGCGGAGATCCGCTCGATCTGCGTGTTTATCCGCGTTCTATTCTTTACGGCTAGGAAAAACTGATGAAGCACCACAACTGGAGCTCAGTCGCCGCGTAGTTTCAAGCCGGCTTCGGTGAGTTTCTCGCGGACTTCGTTCAAGCTAGTGACGCCAAAGTTCTTGCACTCTAGCAGATCGTCGCCGGTACAGCGCAACAGTTCACCAATCGTCGACAGGCCGAGTCGGACCATGCACTTGCGAGCACGCACCGAAAGATTGAGGTCGGCAATCGGGCGATCGAGCAAGGCACGCTCGTCGTCGCTCATCGAAGAGGGATCGTAGGCAGGCTCTTCCTCTCGCCACTTGGCTGCGAACTGGCCAAGTTCCAAGCCCTTCGACTGCAGCATTTCGCGAATTTCGACAAGCGAGGTTTCGCCGAAGTTCTTGCTGGAGAGCAGCTCTTGCTCGGACGTTTCGGTCAGATCGCCCAGCGTCATAATACCCATTTTTTGCAGGCAGTTGCGACTACGGACAGAAAGCTCGAAGTCGGTAACCGGCACGCTCAGAATCTGGGCCAAACGATCTTGCCGACGACGCGCTTCTTCGTCGTAGAACATATCCTTCGACGCGTCGGCGTCCTTGAAGAATAGCCGCACGCGGTCGTGATCGGGATAGATATCAAGCACACGCTGGTAACATTGCTTCGACCGTTCGTAGTGGCCCATGTCTTCATACAGCAGCCCAAGATTCACCAACGTGCCAACGTGGGCCGGAAACTGTGCAGCTGCTTTTTCATACAACTGTCGCGCGTACTCGTCGTTGCCGTAGCGATCGTTTTCCAATGCCAAGCCGAACAACGCACCTGCGTGGCTACCGTTCGCCTCGACAGCACGCTCTAGCAGTGCGACGACTTCGGACTGATTGCCACCTAGTGCGGATACCGTGGCAGACCGCTGATAGAGGTACTCGGCCGTTTGTTCGACGGCACCCGATAGGCCATCGAGCATCGCCAACGCGCCCTCTGGATCGCCGCTATAACGTTTGGCGTCAGCCATCGCGAGCGCAACGTCGTCGCGGTTGTAGCCAGCACGCTCAGCCGATTCGTATGCAGACAAAGCTTCGCCGTATTGATCGAGCGCCAAGTTCGCCTTACCCAAGTAGAAATGCGTGAGGGCACCACCGTCGGCATTCGTCAGCGTCTGCACCGCGTCAGAATAGCGACCGAGCAAATATTGGCAGACGCCCAACCGTGCTGATGCGGCTGGCGTGCGCATCTCCTGCTGCTCCATCTCGCTGACAGCATCACGGAGTAGACGAAAATTGTTGTAGTCAGCCGAGATCGAACCGACGATCTGATGGATCTCGTTAGGTCCGAAGGTGCTGTTGGAAACCACAATCTGTCGAAGATCGACTTCTGCAACTTGCGACATAAAACGTCCGCTCCTACCAAAAATTCTACGGCGCCAAAAATTCTACGGCGAATGAATCCGCAACGTGCGACGCACAACAATCTGCGCCGTAACTGATAACTCACTCTCAGAGCCAGCGGTGGGACTCGAACCCACAACATCCGCATTACGAATGCGGTGCTCTGCCGATTGAAGCTACGCTGGCAAAAGGCACCACCTGCCGAAGCGTGTTCGCCTATCATCGGTGCTGCCCAAAAGCCAAGCTGTTAGCATACCAATGCCTAACCGAGTTGGCTAGACGACGCAAATTGCACACAGGGCGCGGTTCATTTGTGCATTTAGCCCGCATAGCGCGTTCGCTAGTCCGACGCACAACCGATGGATTTCGCGGAGATTCCCTCGCTTGCGCGTCGGGCTGGCGGACTGATGTGTTACCTAGAAGCGGCCTTACTGATTGGCGACGGCATCCAAGGCGAAGGTGGCGTTGGGGTCGTGCTCGTAGAAAAAGCTCGCGATTTGGTCGGACACGACTTCGACGAATTGGTCCTGGAATACCTGAATCGATTTGTCAGCAGCCGGAATACCGCTGTTGCGCGGGAACAGGATCTGTCCCACGTTGCGTTCCCAGACCAATTTACCGCGTTGCGTCATGTCGTAAACCGACAACTTAACATTGGCGTCGCCTTGGTAGAGCGTCGCACCCTTGTACAACGAAAAGTCATCGAGTTCGATGTACACCACACGGGTGGCTTTGACCGCCCGACCAAGATCTTTGAAGTTGTCCCAGTCTTGTTCGTCGATCCAGTTATCGACTTCTTGCGGGCTTACTACGTCGACTCCGTCGACATTGATTTCCAGCTTTTTGCTGATTCGCTTACCGATCGTCCTGGCGGCACCAGCATGGCGGTATTCGTGCGACGATGGTGGCCGACAGATCACAACGACGCGCTGATCGATCAGGTCTTCGCACTGAGCGGGCACGACGTTCCCGCCCTGCCAAAGATAGATGCCGGTTGCCAGTATTCCATGCAAACAGCCTGTCGTAGGCACGATTATCGCGGTCACTAACAAAATCAGTAATCCACGGCGTCGGCGGCAGAATGAGCGATCCATCGTTCGTTCCTCGAATTTCAACTTGTGCCGCGATTCACGGAATCGGAGCAATTGGATGAGTGTTCGGCAATTCAAATCAACCTACGCAGCCAGTCGAGCCCGACGACCACCAACCACACACTGGCCATCGCCAGCATGAAGCGCCACGTCGGCCAATTCCGAGGCGGTTGTCTGCGTGCCGTTGCCCACAGTAGCCACGGCGACCCGATGACGACGACCGCAAAGAGCAGCGTGGCTCCCAGGTTGGTATCCGTCGCCCGCAGCACGTCGCCGCGCGCGGCTTGCGCCCAAGCCGTTGTGCCGCCGCACATCGGACAACGCTTTCCGGTCAACTTTTGGAAGTAACACGGCGCGAATCCAAGCTGTTCGTGCGTTCCATAACCGCGTGGATCAGGCTCAAGTGTACGTGCCTTCACCAGCACCGTCAGGCCCAAGACTCCAATCATCATTAGCAAACCACGTTGCGGCAGCGACCATCGAAGCGACGCGTGACTCACTGATTCAACCGAAGAAATGGGTGGCGGAAGTTATTGAATTCGCGTTGGCAAAGCAAGAGGGATGTCGGCAGCACGCGGATGCTGTTTTCGCCATCGGGTTGACTTAGCTCGCAAAAAACACTTTTCAGTCGCGCGCCGCGTCAGCTGCTAGCATTTCTAACTCTGGCAGTTCTTGCTCGGTAACACAAAGCCTTTCGATGGCGGTCGCCAGTCCGGTTTCGGCATCCACCTCGACGATGGTTCCGCCAAGGCGGACGTCTTTGCTGGCAACTTCAAACTGGGTGGGATTGGCGGTAAGCGTGGTTTCCATCACGCGGTCGACCCGACGGCCAAGGATGCTGTCGTAAGGACCCGTCATCCCGACGTCCGCCTGAAACGCGGTGCCAGCGGGCAATACGCTTTCGTCGGCAGTCGGCACGTGCGTGTGCGTCCCCAGCACAGCCGCTACCTTGCCATCCAAGTAACGGCCCATCAGCTGAGCTTCGCTGGTGGCTTCCGCATGAAAATCGAGAAATCGGACATGAACATCGGAGGGAATTTCGGCCAAGATGCGATCGGCGCAGCGCCATGGGTTGTCCGCCGGTTTCATAAACAACTGACCAAGAATGCAGAAAATCCCAACTTGCGTACCGTCGCGTGCGACCACGACGGTCCATTGTCGACCGACCGCCTCCTCGGGCAAATTCGCCGGACGCACGATATTGTCTTCGGTCTGCAGGACGGAGTGAATCTCTTTGCGACGATAGACGTGATCTCCCAGCGTAATCGCATCTACGCCAGCGGCAATCAGGTCGCGATAGATCAGCGGTGTCAGACCCGAACCACCGGCGGCGTTTTCTGCATTGGCGATCACCAAGTCAAGTTGGTGCCGCGCGACAAGCCCCGCGACCGCACGCACAACAAAGTCGCGACCGGGACGTCCTACGATATCGCCAATGAAAAGAAAACGCATGGGTAAGGTTGGATTGCAGGTAGTGAATAGTCGGTGGTGGTTGGTGAGATTTTTTACCAGTTACCGCCCACAACCCACCACTCCGTATCATCAATGTGCCGTTTCGGTAATTCGTGTCTCGCGAATCAGCGTCACTTTGATTTCGCCCGGATAGGTTAGCTGCTGCTCGAACGCCTTAGCAATATCGCGGCAAACCTTAGCAGCCGATTCATCGGTGGTGTCTTTGGCGCTGGCAATCACACGCACCTCACGCCCTGCCTGAATAGCAAACGCCTGACGAACGCCACTAAAGCCTGAAGCAATGGTCTCGAGTTCCTGCATTCGCTTGATGTAGCGATCGAGCGTTTCGCGGCGGGCACCAGGCCGCGACGCACTGCAGGCATCGCCGGCAGCGGTCAACACGGTGTACGGCATATCGGGACGAATGTCGTCGTGGTGCCCCAGCGCGGCATGCACTACTTCCGGCCCTTCGCCGAAACGCTTGAGCAAGTCGGCGCCAATTTTGGGATGACCGCCTTCGAGGTCGTGGTCGGCCGCTTTACCGATATCGTGGAGCAGGCCGGCGCGGCGTGCCAACTCCGCATCCATACCCATCTCCTCGGCTAGCATCCCGGCAATAAACGAGACTTCGATCGAGTGCCGAAGCACGTTCTGGCTGTAGCTGGTCCGATAACGCAATCGTCCGAGCAGTTCGATCACTCGGTCATGCAAGCCGAACACTTGGGCTTCCTGCATCGCCTCTTCGCCAGCTTTGCGAATTTCGACGTCGACTTCCTTCTCGGTCTCGGCGACCAACTCTTCGATTCGCGACGGGTGAATTCTACCGTCAGCGATGAGTTTGTTGAGAGCAATGCGAGCAGTTTCGCGCCGCACCGGGTCGAAGGCGCTGACAATGACCACTCCAGGCGTGTCATCAATGATGACATCGACGCCGGTGGCCTTCTCGAGTGCGCGGATGTTTCGCCCTTCCCGACCGATAATTCGACCTTTCATGTCATCGTTCGGAATATCAACGGTGCTGGTCGTCGATTCGGCCGTGTGTGCTGCAGCAAATCGCTGCAACGAGGTAATCAGCATCTCCTTGGCTTTTCCATCGCACTTCTCAGCAATTTGCCGCTCGTGCTTCATGATCAAGGCACCCTGTTCCTTAACCAGTTCCTGCTCCAGCCGCTCGAGTAGCCGAGTTTCCGCCTCTTCTGGGCCAAGACCGCTAAGCTTGTGCATTGTCTGACGCTCGAGATCGAGCAAGTCGTCCAGTTCCTTCTGCCGACGATTGACGTCTTCAAGCTTTTCGGCGAGCCGTCGCTGGTTGTTCTCGACCATCTTCGCTTGCTTGTCGAGCTGTTCGGTTTGCAGGTTGATGCCGTCATCGCGTTTGTCGAGCTGTCGCTCTCGCTCATGGAGCTGATTCCGGATTTCGTTATTCTCTCGCTCCAGGCGGTCTTTCTCCTTAAGCGCCATCTCCTTCGCTTCGACGGCAGCTTCCTTGCGCAGCGTATTCGCATCGATCTCGGCACGCTCGACTATTTGAGCCGCTTCTTTGTCAGCGTCGCGTTTGCGCAGATAGTCCAAAAGCTTGACAACGCCAGCACCCGCTAGCGCCGCCGCCGCAAAGGCAATCATTTGGGCCGTATCGCTGAGCGCCACCATCGGCAGAATAGAAACCAGGTTCGCCATGGGATTCCTTCCGTAACTATTGCATAGGCAATCGGGCGTTTCGCAATGCCAAGCAACTCTGCCAACATGCGGGCAGTTGTCGCCAGGAAATCCACGACCTCAGAGCGGGCGAAACTTCGTTTGCAGAAGGTCATCGCTTCGATCGTGTAACCCATCGAACGATTGACGCAGAATTCAGATATCTCGGCGAAACCAAAACCAGGCTCCGAACGTTTCCCACTCAGATTGTCTTGCAGGCAAAGGCGCGTACGCCCTGCCTTCGATCAACCAGCTCTGGGTGTCTACCTCTCGGAACGGTCAACAGGATTGCCTGCCGCCGCGGAGAGAAGTAAGCCGTTAGCGGATTTCTACCACCTAAGGGCCAACCTTTGATAAGGTCGGCCACACACGAGCGCAGTTGGCTGTGTGTGAGGTGGTCTCGGCATGACATGCTGCGGCCAAAGGCCTGCAGGACACTGTCTGTGTGACGACGCACTCGAAGGACCATTTGGCCCGCGCGCCGGCAAATCAGTGTCAGCAAGGCGATCAAGTTGTAGCAAATCTCAAGCATGTCATTTCTTGCTTCTGCAATTGGCAGAATCTGCTAACCACGAATCGAAACGAGTGTCTGAATTGACGAAATAGCGACAAACACATGGATCACACGACGCTCTTCGGCGCTGAATACCAATCTTGGCAGCAGGTCCGAAACGCGTTGTTTTCGTTCTCGAAAAACAACCTAACAATGCGGTAGGCTGTTTTCCTGCATTCCTAGCATCGTATCAAATCAAACCGCAAGTGCAAGCGGGGCCAAGGCTTACGCCAGCGTATTGGGCGCTGGTAGGATCTGCATAGGCTAAGGCAGAGTTTGCGGGCCTACCGCTCGCCAGACGGCATCCAATCGGACCTATCCTTGCGGGGAGATCGGAACTACTTGTGGCCAAACGAAACGTGCCAGCGGCGGATCGGGCAGCCGGGCAGCTGCTCTCCCTCATCGAACTTCCACCTGGATGGAACGAGGTCAACGTCGCTATCGCTGTGTCAGGGGGTGCCGACAGCATGTCGCTGCTGCGTGCGTTATCTCACCAGAAACAGGAGATTGGCGGTGCCGGACAGCTACTAGTCATGCACGTTAACCACCAGTTGCGCGGCTCTGAATCTGACGAGGACGCCGAATGGCTGACACGACAGTGTGAACAGTTCCAAATGCCGCTAGAAGTGCTCACCGCAGACACCGCCGCATATGCAGATGAGCTTGGCCACGGCATCGAAGCGGCAGCGCGACGGTTACGATACGAATTACTGACGCGCTGCGCAGAACAACATGGAGCACGCTACCTAGCCACCGCACACACGCGCGACGATCAAGTGGAGACCGTGTTGTTCCGCACGCTACGAGGTACTGGCTTACGCGGCCTGGCTGGCATACCGCCGACTCGCAACCTCTCAGCTGCATTGACGGTAATTCGACCGCTACTGAATTGCTCACGCGAGATGGTGACCGATTATTTGGACGCGATTGGACAGCCTCATCGCACCGATAGCTCGAACGACGATCCCCAGTTCGCCCGCAATCGAATTCGGCACGAGCTCTTGCCGCTGTTGCGTGAACGATACAACTCAGACCTGGATGCCGCGCTGTTGCGACTCGCTCTCCAGGCTGACGAAGCGCAGTCGACCCTCGAGTTCCTCGCAGAGCAGCAACTGTCTAAGGCCGCTTTAGTTGTCGCAGAGCACGAGTTATCTTTCGATCGTTTTGCCTTCGGACAACAACAGCACGTTATCGCTGCCGAAGCGATTAGAATTGCATGGCGGCGAGCGAAACTAGGCGAACAAGCAATGAGCTACGAGGCCTGGTCTGCAATGGCGGCACTGCTGCAAAGCGACAGCCGACCTTCCGCGCTGAATCTTCCAGGAAACGTGCATGCTAGCATCGAAGGCAAACGCTTCGTGTTGCGCTGGTGAATGTCGCGTCGGATGCTGGCAAGATGCTGCAAGACTTCCCACAGTGCAGCGCAAGCAGCTGACTGTCAGTTCGTCGCCTAAACGATTGGCTACCGCTTCAAGCGAGTTCCATCCGAGTTGCTAAGGAGCGAGTGCTATCACGGCTTGGGGATGCCGTATTGCTTGTCATGGCCATGCGACCTAGTATCCGAGTTCCAAATTGCGCAACTATGGGAAACTACGTAGCGTCTCGTCGGCATACGGTCGTCGGTTGACGCGCGTTGCGCAACGGAGCTGCGCAAGGAATGCGCGGTCGGCACTACGAAAAGGATTTCGTCATTACACGCTTCGTCAATATCTGCTGGTCCGTATTCAAACTGGGCGCGTTGTTCGCCGTGTTTGTAGCGATCGGTCTGGCAGTCTTCTTGTTCACGCGTCTCGACGACGAGATTCGCCGACAGGCAGAGCAATTTCTGGCTGAGCAACTGCCCCAGTACAACGTCAGCATTCGCGGCGCCCGCCTTGTCGAAGGTCAGGGAATCGCCATCTACGATCTGTCAATTTCCGAGACAAGCAGCACACAGCTGCAAAGCAAGCTGCTCGTTGTTGACGAAATCATGTTCTCTTGCGACGCGCAATTGTCGAAGCTGGTCAATGGGCTACCTGAAGTCCATCGAGTGTTGATTCGACATCCACAGGTATGGGCGGCCAAAAGCCGCGACGGGCTATGGAACTGGTCGTCGCTTTTGCCATTGCCCGCTTGCGATCGCAAGAAGCCTGAGATCATCATCGAAAACGCACAATTCACACTTGCCGATCAAAGTCGCAGTGGCTTGCCACCGTTATCGCTTCGCGACGTCGATCTTAGGATTCGACCCGACGCACGGATTTCCCCCAGTGACGACGCCTCGCAACCGCTCACAATCGAGGGCAGCTTCGGTGGCCCGCTCGTCGAAAGCGCCAAGATCCGTGCACGCTACGATCTCAAAAAACACGCGCTGGCGTTGTCGACCACCTTTGACCAACTGGAGATCAGCGATCCTTTGGTCGCTTGGGCGTCGATCGTCTGGGGTAAGAATCTGCAGCAGACGAAGGTGCGCGGCAAAGTTGATGGCGAAATCGTCGTCGAACATCGATTGGACAGCAAAACGCAGCCAAACATCGATGCGACCTTTCACCTGCAGTCGATGCGTGTTGAGGATGCGCGGCTGCCACGGCCGTTGGTCGATCTGAGCTGCGTTGTGCGTTGCGAGAACGATATGCTGTCTGTGAAAAACCTACGGGCAATGTGTGGTCCCGCGTCGGTTGCCGCACAGCTCGACCGGCGCGGCTGGTCAGCAAACGCACCAATGGTGATTTCCAGCAGGCTCGAGAACGTACCGCTCGATCAGAAACTCTACAGCTCGCTGCCAGAGCTGCTAAAGATCCAATGGGACAAGTACCAGCCGACTGGCGTCGTTGATGCGGAGATGCAAGCTACCTACGACGGTCAGCGCTGGCTGCCCGGCGCAGCGCTGCTCACGGGCCGCGACCTCGAGTTCGAGTCCGACAAGTTTCGCTACCGAGTCAATAAAGGCAGCGGCACCATGCGATTCACGCCGGTTACCGCAACGCAGCCAAACACGCTCGACATCGATCTTGTTGGCTATGCGGGCAGGCGGCCACTTCGCTTCATCGGGCAAGTTTTCGACCCCAAGCCTGGAGCGATCGGATGGATTGAGGTAACCGGCACCAGCCTGAAGATCGAAGATCGCATGATCGCCGCGCTGCCGGGCAAGACGCGCGACGTGATTGAATCGATGCACCCACAAGGGAAATTCAATGTCCGTTGGCGCATCGATCGAAGTCAAGTCGGACAAACAACGCCGCACACCTCGCTCCGCCTGGAATTGATCGACTGCCGGATGAACTACGACAAGTTTCCGTATCCCCTCGGTGGTATTCACGGTCTGGTCCTTGCTGAAGACAAACATTGGACATTCCGCGATCTGGTGTCGCACGGGTCGCGCACCGTACGCTGCCAAGGTCATCTGCATCCACGCGCTCAGCAAGGGTTGCCTGGCAATGAGCTGTCCTTACAGATTTGGGGCGAGCAGATTCCGCTGGACGACGATTTGCGTAATGCTTTGCCACCAAACGTCGGACGCGCGTGGCTTGAACTTCGACCGCGTGGCAACGTCGACTTGCAAGCGAAGATTGACCATATCAGCGGTTCTTCCAAACCGACGATCAATGTCGCCGTCAGTCCTCAGCCAGAATCTACCACCATCGAGCCAAAGTTTTTTCCCTATCCCATGGACCTGACATCCGGCACCTTCAGTTACCGCAATGGCAAGTTGCTGCTATCGCAGCTTCGTGCTCGCAACGGTCGCACGACGGTTAGTACCAACGGCGATGGAGAGTTCTTAGGCGACGGCTCGTGGCGTGTGCGACTGGAAGGCTTAGCCGTCGATCGACTGATGCCTCGTCGCGACCTCACCGACGCGTTGCCGGTGCAGCTCCGAAACATCATCGAGTTTCTCAAACCGTCAGGCTCTTTCAATCTGTCTAACGGTATCCTTGAATTCGCCAAGGCAGGAGGAACTACTGCGCCGGTAAACTCAAGCTGGGATATCGAACTCAACTGTCTGCAGGCGAATATTCAGGCGGGGCTAGAAGTCAACAACATCCACGGCACGATTCGATTGCAAGGGGCTAACCGAGACGGCAAGAGCGAATCGGTTGGCGAGTTGGCAATCGACACTGCAACCTTCCAAGACGTCCAGTTCACAGAAATCCAAGGGCCGCTTTGGGTGAACGAGGGACTCTGCTTATTCGGCGAATGGGCCACCGAACGCATCGGCAAACCGACGCGACATCTGACCGCGAGGCTCTATGACGGCTACCTGCGCGCCGATTCGTGGATCTCATTCGATGTCGTGCCCGAATACTCTGTGGTCGCCGAGGTAACTGGAGCCAGCCTGAGTCGTATGATGAAGGAACGGATTAACGGCGAACTCGACTACCAAGGCAATGTCCGCGCAACCTTTACCGCCAACGGAAAAGGGCGTTCTCTGGCCACACTAGTCGGCCACGGCGAAGTGCAAATTACCGAGGCCAACATCCACCGTCTCGCCCCCTTGGTCAGCATGCTGAAGCTACTGCGCAACGAAACTCCTGACACCACTGCTTTCAACCAGGTGGAAAGCACATATCGCATTCAAGGACCGCACATCTATCTCGATAAGCTAGACTTCAAAGGAGACGCGGTCAGCCTGCTTGGTCGTGGCGAAACGAACTTCGATCACCAGCTTAATCTCGATTTCCACCCTGTCGTGGGCCGTGACGAAATTCGACTGCCGTTCTTCAAAAACCTGGTCAAAGGTGCCGGTCGCCAAACGCTTCGCATGTCCGTGAGCGGCACGCTGTCAGACCCCCAAGTTAGTACGCAGGCACTACCGGGAATCAACAACCTGATCAAACAACTCGAATTGACACCGTCGACCACGACAACAACACCGCGTGCGGCCGAACGAAATCCACCGGCTTGGCCGCGGCGTGGATTGCAATAGAAAGGACGAAGTTCCGATGACGGAGTGATTCGAACTTGCTTCGTCAGCCACCAAGTTGCTTTGGATGACTAAGGAGACTTAGGCCATGAGCGTAGGACCGATGGGCGGAATTGTTGGCAGTGCTGCCGGAGCGCCCCTGTCACAGACGGCGGGCAGCGAAAGTGAGCGCGCCAAGCGAGAATCGAGCGCCACCGAACGCCAGATCGCTAACGATACCAAAGCCGAAAAAGCCGCCGGCATCGGTCAGACCGAAGGCGACGAAGGTCCGTCAGAGCGAGACGCCGACGGCCGGCGTCTGTGGGAAGGCGATGCGCCAGCGAAGAAAACCACCGAACCGTCATCAGCCGAGGGCGAACCACCGCGAAAATCGAAAGACCCGACTGGGCAGAGTGGCAGCTCCCTCGATCTGACGGGATAGGCGCTGTCGGCGAACTGCTGAATAATGCCGTCGGAAGTTCACTGCTCGGAGACTCACGGCAGCGACACTCACCCGACCACAAGAAGCACCCGCGATGATCTCCTTTACCAAAATGCACGGCGCTGGCAACGACTATGTTTATGTCGACTGCTTTGCCCAACAAGTTCCAGACAACTTGCCGGAGCTGGCACGCGCCGTCTCCGACAGGCATTTTGGCGTCGGCGGCGATGGCCTGATTCTGATCTGTCGCACGGAGGAAGCCGATGCCGAGATGCGGATGTTCAACTCCGACGGGTCCGCCTCGGAGATGTGCGGCAACGGCATCCGTTGCGTCGCCAAATACATCTACGATCACGGCCTTGCGAAACGCGAAACCTTACATATTGCCTCGGCAGGCACTATCTACGAGTTGCAGCTGTCGATTACCGACGGCAAGGTCGAGCAGGTTCGCGTCGACTTGGGCGAGCCAATCCTCAACGGACCGCTAATCCCGACGACAATTGCCGGCGACCCCGTTGTCGATGCGCACTTGGCGCTACCAAATCACGATCTGTCCGTGACGTGCGTTTCGATGGGCAATCCCCATTGCGTCGCCTTCGTCGAGCGGGCGTCCGACGAGTTTGTGCTTGGGCTCGGTCCGTTGATCGAACAAGACTCGCATTTCCCCCACCGAGTCAATGTAGAATTCGTCGAAGTACTCAGCCGCACGGAAGTTCGCCAGCGCACCTGGGAGCGCGGTTCAGGCGAAACCTTAGCGTGCGGCACGGGTGCGAGCGCCGTATGCGTCGCCGGCGTGCTAACTGGCAAAACCGAACGACAAATCACCGTGCATCTGATGGGCGGCGACTTGCAACTGGAATGGAACGAAGCCGACAATCACGTCTATATGACAGGCCCCGCGGTAGAAGTTTACTCGGGCGAGTGGCCCTAACAAGGCGATCAAGGAACTCACATGAACAAATCGGTACCACGGAAGGTACGCGTCGGTGGCTATCTGGCCGCGAAGGGCATTCGAGCGTGGATGAGCACGTTGCAATACCGTGCGTGGTTTCACGATCAGGCCAACGACCCGCGATTCGGCACCAAACAGCCGCGAATTTACGTGTTCTGGCACGAGTACATCTTGATACCGCTGTATCTGCGCCGAAACTGCGATCTGGCGATGTTGCTCAGCCGACACAAAGACGCCGACGTACTGGCCGAAGTCGCGCGCCACGGCGGGTTCGAATGCGTGCGCGGTTCGTCGAACAAAGGTGCTGCTGCTGCGCTACTCGAAATGAAGCGACGTGGCAAAGACATGCACCTGACGATCACACCCGATGGACCACGCGGACCGCGTCGGCAGTTGGCGATCGGTCCTGTCTATCTCGCATCTCGGCTCGGCCTGCCGATCGTGCCACTGGGGTTCGGCTTAAGTGGTCCGTGGCGGATGAATAGCTGGGATCAATTCGCCTTGCCCCGACCATTTTCTCGCGCCCGTGGCGTCATTGGTCCAGAGATTCACGTGCCTCCAAAACTCGATCGCGAAGACCTCGAAGTCTGCCGCCTGGATGTCGAGCGAATACTCACAGACCTCACCGTCGAGGCCGAAGACTGGGCCGCCAGCGGAGCCCACCGCGCGGGCGAAGTTCGCGAGCGATCGCGTTCGCGAGTTTCTGACCCAGCGGAGATGCGGTTGCCATCTGCAGAGACGGCGATCTTCTTGCCACTTCGCGGCAACAACTCCAGAGACGAGTCCGAGACTTCGAACCGCAAAATCGCGTAGCGAACTCGTCGCGAGGTGTTCCAGGTACCAGCGATCGCTTTCGATCCGCCAAAGGGCTACTCACTGTCGTCGTATGCCGTACAATGCGGCGAGCAGCAGGACGGGCACGAGGCTCGCATGCCAAATGCAAGGCTGCTCGAGGAACCAACTATGCCGACGACGCCATCCATGCGCGCCTCTGCCGAACAACAAGTTCTGTCAGTCACGCAGATTACCAATCGACTGAAAGGTATCGTCGAGCAGAACTTTGCCGACGTGTGGGTCGGCGGAGAGATCTCAAACTTCTCGCGTCCGCAGTCGGGGCATTGCTATCTGACGCTGAAAGACGATACCGCACAACTGCGGGCCGTGATCTGGCGCGGAACCGCCGCCCGCCTGAAGTTCGACGTGCACGATGGCCTCGAAGTCGTCTGCCGTGGGCGCCTGGACGTTTATCCGCCACGTGGCAGCTACCAATTGGTGATCGATGAGATTCAACCGCAGGGCGTTGGTGCTCTTGAGTTGGCTCTGCGTAAACTTCGCGACAAGCTCAACAAAGCAGGGCTGTTCGACGCCGAGCGAAAACGTCCGCTGCCGGGCTTTCCCCGCCGTATTGGCGTCGTTACCAGCCCGACCGGCGCGGCAATTCGCGATTTTTTGGAAGTGATGCGGCGACGCTGGAGTGGCGTCGAGGTGCTGATCTATCCCGCGCGGGTGCAGGGCGAGGGAGCCGCTGAGGAAATTGCCGCAGCAATTCAGCAAGCAAATCGCACCAAGCCAGCGCTCGATGTGCTCGTTGTCGGACGTGGTGGCGGCAGCCTGGAAGATTTATGGGCGTTCAACGAAGAACCCGTCGTCCGCGCGATTGCAACCTCGCGTGTGCCAACCGTGTCTGCCGTCGGACACGAGATCGACGTGACGCTCGCCGACTTGGCCGCCGACGTCCGCGCGCTGACGCCCAGCGAAGCAGCCGAACGCGTTGTGCCTTCGGCGCAGAGTGTAAAGGAGGCCATGCTCGGCTATCAATCGAGACTACAAAACGCGCTAGCGCTGCGCGCCGCTGCGCTGCGTAGTCGGATTGATTCCATCGCTAGCCACTCGGTGTTTGCTCGACCTCTGGACCAAGTCCACAACCTCAGTCGACAGATCGATGACCTCAGCGCGCAAATGCAGACGACATTGGACGACGCGTTGCGCGATCACCAAAGCCAACTCGCAAATCTCACCAGCAAACTAGAAACGCTCAGCCCACTTGGTGTGCTCGGTCGGGGTTACAGCCTAACGCACGACGATGTCACCGGTCGATTGATAACGTCGACCAAAAGACTTAAGCCGAACCAACGCATCAAGACACGCTTTGCCGAAGGTACGGTGGTGAGCGTCGTCGAGAAGATTGATGACGGAAAGTGATGAGCGAGTCTCGAACCTCCAAGAAAAACAATCGCATGGCGAAAAAGAAATCGACAAAATCGAAGCCACCAAGTTTTGAGCAATCGCTTCAAGCTTTGGAGACCATTGTTGCTAAGCTCGAAGCGGGCAAACTCGGCTTGGCCGATTCACTGGAAGAGTACGAACGAGGTGTCAAACATCTCAAATCGTGCTACCAACAGCTCTCTGCAGCGGAGCGGCGTATCGAACTTGTGAGCCAAGTCAATGCTGACGGAACACCGCAGACCGAGGCATTCGACGACGAGTCCAGTGCTTCGTTGGACGAGAAAGGTGCCACACGGAGCCGTCGACGCACCGCGCGCAAGACGCGTCGCCCACCCGACGATGAAGTGGACGACGCTTCCACGTTGTTTTAGAATTGAGCGAGTACTGGTAACCAAAGACAAAACCTCGGCTGATGACTGCTTCGACCACCGCTAACTTTGAGCTAAGCCAAGAGTATCGCCAGCAGATCGACGCCGCGCTGGAACGCTCTCTCGCCTTCGACCATGGCTGTCCGCAGCGTTTGCGTGACGCAATCTCTTTCAGCCTGCTGGCACCTGGCAAACGGCTTCGTCCGCAGTTGGTGCTGTTAGCGACGCAGGCCTGCGGCGGCGACATTCAGTCGGCACTGCCGGCGGCCGTGGCCGTGGAAATGATTCACGCGTACTCGCTGGTCCATGACGATCTCCCTGCCATGGACGACGACGATCTGCGTCGAGGCAGGCCGACATGCCACAAGCAATTCGATGAAGCGACCGCTATTTTGGTCGGCGACGCCTTACAAGCGTACGCCTTCGAGGTGCTGGCAACCGGCATTACTCCGCCGACGATCGCGGCACGTTGCTGTGCCGAATTAGGCCGCGCGGCGGGCCCCACCGGGCTGGTTGGCGGGCAAGCCGACGACCTTGAAAGCGAGTTTTTTCAGCCCCGCGACGACAATCACGCGATCGAGCAACTAGAATTGATACATCGCCGCAAAACGGGGGCTCTGTTTCGAGTTTCGCTACGATTGGGCGGCCTCGTCGCGGGTGCCGACGAAACTCAACTAGCCGCACTCGACAAATATGGGCAAAATCTTGGCTTGGCCTTCCAGGTCACTGACGACCTGCTGGACGTGTCGGGTACCGAGAGCCAAGTCGGAAAGCGGCTCGGCAAAGACAATGCCCGTGGAAAAACGACCTATCCTGCGGTTCTAGGGTTGGAGGTGAGTCGATTGAGAGCCAAATCGCTAATCGATGCAGCATGTCAGGCAGTCGATGTGTTTGGCGATCGGGGCACCCCACTGCAAGACTTGGCGCGCTATGTTGGTCAACGAGAGAAATAAGCGCAGCTCAGCGAAACAAGTAAACACCTCTACCAGATATCTTGATCGGCCAGGCGGAGACCCCATTGAACGGCGAAGCAACTGACAAATCGATTCTCGCGACCATCCAAGGGCCACAGGATCTTGGCAACTTATCGCTGCCGGAACTGGAAAAGCTCGCCAGCGAGATGCGCGATGTGCTGTGCAATTTGGTTGCCTGCCGCAGCGCTCACTTTGCATCCAACTTGGGCGTCGTCGAACTTTGCATCGCCTTGCACGACA
>JBCDBK010000026.1:0-56675 GCA_039184115.1 Planctomycetota bacterium
AAGAAAGCCAAAACGAATCTGTTCTTGATTGGCTGCATCAAAGCCACGAATGTCCCATCCAGCGATTTCGGCGACGATGTAACGGCTACCAACCGTGTCGCTCGTCACGTTGTCGATCTGCAGGTGACTCGTCTCGAAGTCGTCGTTGTCTTTGCCGACGAAAAACGTACCGCCCACGACTGATGAGGTCGTGATATCGGTTGACCAATTGTTGCCGTTGTTAACGGAGTTGGTCGCCGCGGTCAGAAATGTGAAGTCTGGGTCGTTGAACTCAAACGCTTCGAGGTCGACGGCAGTTACTTGCTGCGTCAAACTGACAGTCAACAATGCTGTTAACAGGCAACTAACTTGCCAGGAGGAAGCTCTTAACATCTTTAAATCCTCTCGTTGATGGTTGGTTTACGTTGGTCGATTCGCCCATCGTCCATTGAACAGTACGACTGCGATTAGTATCTGTGACAGGGTCGTCGGTTCGGGGATCGACGACAACAGCTCTGCGAACCCTGCGGCACCATGCGTAGCGACGAAGGCTTCCTCAAACAGGCCAAAGTCGACAATGCTGTTAACACCATCGCCGTCGAGGTCGCCGGCGGCGTACGCATCGATTGCTGACAGCTCACTCAGATCGGTCTCGGCGCTGGCAATAAACTGCAGCCAATCTTGCTCGTCGAGTTGGCCGTCGAAATTCAAATCGGCAAACACACGTAGTGCTTGATTGAACGCTACGCCAAAGTTCTCGCCCAGGTCGTGAAATCGATCGACATTCTCACCACCAATGAATTGAGTTTCGAAAGTGATCGAGAATTCGGCACTCAGCTCGTCGCGGCCAAACTTTGCTGCCGTAAGGCTAATCAGACTCGCGTCTCTGGTGCTGATGGTTGGTTCCAATTGCAACAGGTTTTGCCAAAGCGGATCAGATTGGAAAGCCGGTAGCACGAATCCGAAATGGCCATCTTTGCCTGAGACGGTGGAATGAAAGTCGATAAAGTAGTCCACACCGCCACCCGTGTCGGCCAGCAGCGCATCACCGACCACTTTGATGTCGCTCATGAATCCATACAGCGGCGAGTCCCAGAATCGATTCGGATCGTTGTTGACCTGCTGCACCGTACTCCGGTTGTAGCCGGCAAACCTGCCATCGGGGTTGGCCATCGGATAGACGTAGAATTCAACTTGCTTACGTAGTTGAGCAGCTTCAAAATCGTCTCCCACGAGAAAGTTCACTAAGCCTTCCAACGTGTAGTTGCCCAACGTTTCGTTGGAGTGAACACCACCAAGCAGGGCGATTTTCTGCTTCGGGCCAGTGACCGACGGGTCGGTAATCTTGTAACCAAAAATGTCACGCGGCGCAATCGAGCGGCCCAGATCGTCGATGCCGCCGGGTGATTGACCGATTACCAGGCTGCTGTTGCCCGATCCCGTCGGCGACACCCACGGACTGGTTGCAATCTGCGCAGTATGCGATATCACGCGTCCATTGGAGTATGGAAGTCCGTAGGCAACAAATACCTCGTTCTGCGTAAATTGCTGATTATTAGAAAACGTAAATGTGTCCTGGCTGGCATTACGCACGTTGTTATCGAAGAACTGCCAGGTTTGGCCGTCGTAGCTGTATACCATCTCGTGATCGTTGAGGTTGCCGCCGCCGGTTGCGAAGTCATCGTCAATCTGAAAGATCGGCGTCAGCCCTTCGACATTCCCAGCAGAGAAATAAATCCACTTCCAATCGCCGGGATTAAAATTGTCGCGTCCCGACAAGCTGACGAAGCTGCCCACGGCAGACGAGTTCGCCTCGTCCAAACTCCCGTGGTCGAAATTCGCATCCAGAACAATCTGCCCGCACGTAACGCCGCAAAGTAACAATGTGTAGATCGTGTTCAGCGAAGCAGCAAGGATGCGGATCGTTCGTCGAGGACGGATGAATTTTCGAATAGTTACCAAGCGCCTAATCTCCCGCTGCGGAATTGGTTCGGCGGGGGTCGGCAACGCCGACAATCGTCCCATCGGCGCCGTACTGTGCGGCTCCGCCGCCTCCAAAATAGTGGCCATCGCGCCGACGCGAAACAAGTTCCCACCCGGCCGCTTCCATCTCGTCGATCCACGTGGCCGGAGCATCGGCCTCGTGATGGATGACGTTCTCTGGCGAGTCGTAGCGCAGTGGACGAACAAGATGAAATCGCGAGGCTTCAAACGCTCGATCGAGCGGCTCACGGTGATCGATCAAACGCCAGAGCAGCTGCAGCGTGGTCGTGGGAATTCGCTGCCCACCCGGAATTCCCAGCGCCAGCCACGGCTGCCCTGACTTGGTTGCAATGATCGGCGCAATCGTGCTACGGGCCCGCTTGCCTGCTGCGACACGATTGACCGCCTTGGGACTGTGCGTTGCAAAATTGCTCATGCTGTCATTCAGTAAAAAGCCAGTTCCAGGCGCGATGACGCTGGCGCCAAAGTGAAGACTCAGCGACTGCGTCAGGCTGACCATATTGCCCTCGCGATCGACCACCACAAGATGCGACGTACTCGCCGAAGGCATTCCCTCAGTGGTGGTTTCGCGATGAGGGCGCCGCTTGGTGTCCTGATTTGGATTACGCGGGTCGAGCTCACGGGCGCTGTTGGCAAGCTGTGTCGCGGTCGTCAGGGCAATCAGCTCCGCGGCGGCATCGTGGCTCGCTGATACGTCTGCGATCGTGTCGCGGATGCGCGGATACAAACACTGTAGCGACCGGCAGACATCGTCGGTAAACGCCGCAAAATTTGCGGCTGTCGCGTTGGGACGCATTTGTTCGACGCATCGCAGTGTCGAAAGCACCGTCACGCCGCCCGTCAGCGGGGGCGGGCACGAGTAAATGCGGTAGCCGCGATAGTCGATGGACAGTGGGTTTCCAAACTCGGCTTGATAGTTGCGGAAGTCGTCGAGCGATAGCCATCCACCATTGGATTGCGATGCCTCGACTACGCGACGAGCAATATCGCCGTCGTAAAAAGCAGACGCACCGTCGATGGAAATTCTGCGCAGAGTGCCCGCTAAGTCTGCGTTCTTCATGATGGTGCCAACTGCGGGCGCTTCGCCGTTAACGAGGTAGAACTGCGCGGCCTCGGCGTCCTGACGCAAGAACTTCACTTTCGGCAAGAACATTCCGCGCATCGTCGCGTCGATGGTCACGCCGTCTTCGGCTAGCTGCGCTGCGGGCTCGACAAGCTCATCCCAAGGTTTTGAACCCCAACGCTCGAACGCCGCTTCGAGCCCGCGCACCAATCCGGGGACGCCAACGGCCCGATAGCTATATTTGCGTTCAGCGGAGGAAAGTTTGACAAATTCTGCAACCGGCAGCTCAGCCGGCGACGCACATAAGGCAACGATTGAGTACACCTCGCCCGTCGTCCCATCGCGGTAGAGCAAGATCAGCTTGCCGCCAAGTCCCGACCCGTACGGTTCCGCCACTCCCAATGCGAACGAAGTCGCGATCGCCGCATCGACTACGTTGCCACCTTGGCGAAGCACTTGTAGACCAATCGCCGTCGCCTCAGGATGGCCGCTCACGACGGCATACTTCGCGGCGGTGACAGACTGGACCGCCATCGTCGAATCGGAGACGAAAAAGCAGGCGAGCAAGCCCGTCGCCATTAGCGCACGACGAAACATGAGGCTTATTTCCGCTGCAGGCGCATCACGTTGATTGCCGTGATGCACCTAGAATTAGAAAACTGGGACATGCGACGAACGTATGACCGGTTATTGGCACTGCCGTCGAGCGGCAATCACAATAAGCAGCGAGGTCATCATGCCAAACGCAGTAGGTTCGGGAACGATATGTGAAACTGCGAAACGATCGATTAGTAGCGAATCGTCCACGTAGTCTTCATTGATCACCAAACGGACGGACTCGACTCCGCGAGACGGGTCAAGCACGCCCGTGCCAGCGGACGTAAACGAAGCACCATCGTCTGTCGAATAGAACAACTCTAGTGTATCGGCGTCGAGGTTCACGTCGAGCAGCGTCAACAGCGAGCCGCTACTGCCAAGAATGACCTCTGGGGTATCATCCGATCCGGTACCCACCGCGTTGCCAACGAGTTCGACTTCGGTCGTCGATATTCTCTTAAAAAATATCTCGCCCGTGACGAATGTCGAGCGAGGATCGTTAGTCACAAGCGTTAGTCGAAACTCCTCATCTTGTCCCGAGTCGTAGACGGACTCATCGAAAGCCCAAGCAACATCAAACAGCCCAATGACTCGGCCTCCGTTGATCCCAGGAATGTCAACATAGTTGGACCCGAATGCAGTGTTGTCTTTGCCGGAGGCGTCTAGCTCCCCTGAGCCGTTGGTGACAACATTATCGTTGTCTGAATCGCTATCAAAAGACAGGCCACCCGCAGCAGAGTTGACGGCGTCCGGGATCTGCGTATCGAGTGCGTCGTCGAATAAGAAGTCGGTCACAATCGTACCGCTATTGAAGTCGTCCAGAATCGTGGCCTGCGTCGGCGCGGCTAGCACGGCGACGCCGCTGAACATCATAAGCGCAACAAACTTTCTCATGAGTCACTCCCCTACTCAAATTTCAAAGGATGAATGCAATCGAGACTGCAACGACTTCCCAAGTTCTCACGCCTATCAAATCAGCTCACTTTCGTTGGCAAACTCGCCCCATTCTACCGACCGACAAACAAAGTTGCCACGAATTCTATCGTCCTGACCACATAATGTTGGCATTGAACGATAAGCCGCACAGCCCGTGCTGACAGCGCTGCCGTAGCATTACAACGCTGGGCAATGATGCGTCGCGCTTATGCCAGCCCGCAGCCAAGCCTGCGCATTAGGAAGAGTTGCTTACGCACGAACGATAGTCGGGGAGTGGCAAACTCGGTTTTTGGGTCATGTCGATGCTTGGCGTCTGCTTTGCTAAACTCTAAGGTGGATCAGAGTGGCGGCAACAGGCATTACGTTTCTATCAAGTCGTTCCGTTGCGGAACCATCCATTGCTATTGCAAGGAACCATGATCATGCCTCTGCACCTTCCCAAGCGATCTCGAGGTTTTACGCTCGTTGAACTCTTAGTCGTGATCGCCATCATCGGCGTACTTGTCGCGCTGTTACTGCCGGCCGTGCAAGCGGCCCGCGAGGCAGCACGTCGTTCGCAATGCGTCAACAATCTGCACAACCTCGCTTTGGCGATGCACAACTACGCCAGCAGCAATGGTAGTTTTCCGCCTGCTGAACTACGTCGCGGCGATCCCTCGATCACTCCCGCATCGTCGCGCGACGTAAAGACGCTGCTAAGCTGGGTGACGATGATGATGCCGTACATCGAAGAAGGCAATAAGTTTGAGAACACCGATTGGCGGATTCCGCTGCTGGGCCGAAACAACGCGGGCGACACATCGCATCATCTCACGCTGGCGACCTTCACGTGCCCATCGGAAGTCAACTTGCCAGAAGATGTGGGAATCGTGAACAACTTTTATGGCGCGCGTGGCAATTACGTCGCTAATTCGGGACGCGGGTACTACTATGCAAAGGACATTACTCCGGAGCTCGCTATTCAAGGATGGGAAGCGCGTCTGAGTTCCGACCCAAATGCTGATCCACTCGCCATCCCAGCATCGCACGCCGATACTGCACCTCACATGACCGCCTTGGGAGCCTTCGTTGTTGATTCCGTACTTCCGGTGCTTGGAGCGACAGACAACGACCCGGTCACGGGATCCTCCAACGGGCGCTCGTTTGCCCAATTCACCGATGGCACTAGCAACACTGCGGCGTTAAGCGAGCTTCGCCTCGTGCCAGGAACCGACACGCGTGGCGCGATGCACTTTGGCCCGGCAGCACTTTACATGCATGACTGGCCGCCAAATATGCCGTTGGATGCGCGTCATCCATTGCGGCCCATTCTTCGCATTACCGATCGCACGCGCTACTGCGATACTGAAGTCGCTCCCGAAATCGCACCCTGTCAGAATACCAGTGCGGGTAACTGGAGCGGTGTCTGGCAGCAGTTAGCGCGAAGTTACCATCCTGGTGGCGTCAATCTCGCGATGGCCGACGGCGCGTCGCGGTTTGTCTCTGACGATATTGACCAACTAATCTGGCACGCGCTAGCGACACCAGACGGCGCCGAACTGATCGACGCCAGCCAGCTGTAGTTCCAAAATCATTATTGCCTTTGTATTCGAGGCCTTAGTGTTCGAGACTAACCGTCCTATGGTCCACTCAGCGGGGAATTTACTGTTGGCACTGCTGGTTCTGACAGCCGCCGCTGGTTGCCAAGACGAAAACGCCAGTGGTCGCTACGTGCTTAGCGGTGTGGTTTCTTATGACGGTCAGCCAATTCCCGACGGCACGATCGAGCTATTTCCATCTGACGTCAACAAGAAGCCGGCTGGTGCGGAGATCGTGGATGGTCGTTACGAGATGGAGCGAACGCTCGGCCCTGAACTTGGTTTGTATCAGGTCGTTATACTCGCCAATCGTCCGAGCGGTCGAAAAGCACCTGCCGACGAAGGTAGTAGCGAAATGATCGATGTGCCAGAACAGTACATTCCGCCAGCCTACAATACCAGGACGACGCTCAAGGTCGAAGTGACCGGGGACCAAGAGAACGTCGACTTCGTACTCGAAAAGCCGAAGCGACGTCGATCGAGATGACTCGCCGCCGTTGAACTCCTCTCTCAATCAGTGGCACTGCGGCAGCGCGCTCGCACCCCAAGTAAGGCGCAACACATAAGCAACATAGCAGTGGCGGGCTCTGGTACCGCCAAGGTGCTGGCCGTCGAAACAGTCGGCTGCCGTCCGTAGTTGAACTGCCAACGTATGAAATCCAAATCATCGACGCTTCCGTCGAAGTTGGCATCAACAGAAGTGTCATCGTCGATAACGCCACGCTGCCAAGCCAGCAAGTCAGATCCATCGGTATCCGAGTCGTCGTCAAAGTCCGCCAGCAGAGGCGACGCTGTGCGTCGATCGACCAGCAATTCGACCTCCGTCGCCCCCGGCACCGAAAACTGCTGCGTACCCGGCTGGAGATGGGCGACCTGATACTCGGTCCAGAAGTTTCCGATCTTCGCCACCAACCGATAACGTCCTGCCGACGTTACGTCGACTTCCCACTCAGCCGACGCGGCTTGGCTGGCAACTAACGGCGCAGGACGGTGATCGACCGCAAAGTTCGGGTTGGCGGCGTGTCCTTGACCGGAGACATCATAAAATTCGGTCAGTTGATCGCTATAAAAGTCTCTTACGCCCTGGCTATACCAAAGGCTGTGCCCAGCAGCTCCTTCTCTACGTGTGCGTTCGATCATGTCTTCGACATCGGCGTAGGGCGTTGTCGGGGGCGAGCCGTCGATTCGAATGCCAACGATCAGTTCTTCTAGATCATTAGGCTGAAACGGCGCAACCTGCGATCCGATCGTCGCATCGAACGCGGAGATGCTGCTGCGATAAACTTGCGGCACGAACTCGTCGAACAGCGCATCTTCCTGCCAATCGGTCCAATCGGCGTTGAAATTGGTCTCCGAGAATCCTGTGACCGACGGACTCACCGACAGCTGAATGTCAGGTCGTACGTTGCGCACCGCCTGCGATAACTCGGCGGCAAAATCACTCACTTTCTGCTGCCTCCAGGTGCGAAACTGCAAATCGAAAACACTTGTCGGCAGACTATTGCCCGTTTCGGCCTGATACGTTCCCAGTGTTACCGGGTCCCAGCCAAACTCTCGCGGCCATGCCAATCGATCGTCAAACTGAATCCCATCGAGGTCGTACCTCTGCACCGCTTCCAACGTGATATCGATCAAGAACTCGCGCACTTCTGGCACGGCGGGATTCATCCACGCGAACCCATTTGAGGCGTTGCCATAATTGCCCGACTGGTCTCGCAGCAACCACCCGCGATCGCGCATGTAAGTAGCCAAAGGATTCGATGGCGTACCGCCAGAGCCAACAAACTGTGCCGCAAAACCGTATTCAAACCAGCCGACGTAGTTGAGCTGATTGCGGTGCGCGTGGATCAGTGTCTCTTGCACGAGATCGCGTGTCGAACCGATCACGGGTACGTTGCGGTCGATACCGTTGGTCACATCTGCCAACGCCTTCGATGGGTAGTTCGTATATCCGTTCTTCCAGGTTTCGACGTAGACGGTGTTGAGACCAATGTGTCGCAGGTCCGACATTACGTCTTCTGTGTTGATACCCGTTCGAATGTGATTAGGCCCGGTCGTCGAGAGCCACGTCCCTCGCACTTCGGGACTGGCACCAAACGAACATGATGCGACGGCCGTCG
The DNA here is from genome assembly GCA_039184115.1 of Planctomycetota bacterium. Taxonomy (GTDB): domain Bacteria; phylum Planctomycetota; class Planctomycetia; order Pirellulales; family Lacipirellulaceae; genus Bythopirellula. Next base: position 8,277 of record JBCDBK010000026.1, read on the forward strand.
CGAGCAACAGGACGCTAATCTCAATCGAACGAAATAGCCAGCGAACCACAAGCGTCATAGCGTCTGCGCAGCCTCGAAAGAAGTCTGTTCCGAATCTCTATTCTGCTCGAATACTACGCGTGGGTCTACCGTCCCGCGCGCTCGCTTTGGATAGAACACGATGCGCTTTCGCGATGAATCGCAGGTAGGATCAAGCTAAGAAGTAACGCATCGAACTTCAATGCCGAGAGCAGCTCAATGCTTGATCGACTTACGGAGCGGCAGGCCAGCATCAGTGATTCGGAGTTCACCTTCGTCGATCGCCACTTGCCCATTGACGAACACATATTGCACCCCTGTCGAAACTTCAAAAGGTGACTGAAAGGTCGCACGATCGCGAAATGTCTGCGGATCAAATATTGCGATGTCCGCGAGGTAACCGGACCGCAGATACCCGCGGTCGGTCATACCGAGAATGTCAGCCGGCAGGCCACTAGCACTTCGAATGGCAGCTTCCAAGGCGACCACGCCTTGCTCGATCGCGAAGTGGCCGATCCTGCGCGGAAAGGTACCGTAGCTACGCGGGTGAGGACGCGTGCCGTCGTCGACTTTCGTACTGCCGTCCGAGGCGGTCGCCGCCCACGGTAGCGTCATGACATAGCGCACGTCACGTTCGTCCATACTGAAGTTGACCCCCTGCTCCGTTCCACTGCGAATCACATCGAGCGCGACATCGACTGGCGCCCGATTTTCTGCAGCCGCGATATCCCGAATCGTCTTACCAACCCAGTTGGGGTACTGCGGACAACTGGCAATCATAATCTTGCCGCGAGCATCTAGCGCTTCCTGCACAAGCGGACGCAGCCGAGGCAACTGCGTTGGATCACTGACTCGCGCGACGACGGCATCCCCGCCGCCTTCGCGTTCTTCGTCTGGTAGCAGCATCGCGGTAATCGTCGTGCTACTGGCGATGTACGGATACTGATCCACCGTCACTGGTCTTCCCGCCGCCCTTGCCGACTTGATGAGTTCCGCCGCCGCACGAATTTTGCCCCAGTTGCGAATTTTGCTGGCCTTGAAATGCGAGATATGAACCGCCAAGTTACCCCGACGCCCAATCTCGATTGCTTCTTCGACTGCCTCCAACAGACGATCGCCTTCGTCTCGCATGTGACTCGCGTAAATGCCGTCGCCTTCACCGACGACTGTCGCGATCGCCACCAGCTCGTCGGTCTCAGCGAATGAACCGGGGACGTACTGCAGCCCGGTCGACATGCCCCAGGCTCCCTCGCTCATCGCCTTGCGTGCGAGTTCACGCATTTCCTGAAGTTCTTCGCTCGTGGGAGCACGGCGTGTTTGCCCAATCACGCGATCCCGCAATGCACCGTGAGGTAGCAAGTGAGCGACATTTGTCCCCGCGCGCGTCTCTTCAAGCGCAGCGTAGTATTTACCAACGTCAACGGCACCGCCGCCGCAATTGCCCGTCACTAGCGTCGTGCAACCTTGTGTTAAGTAGCACATCGCCGGACGTGTACTGTCGGTCAGAATTGCCGGCGCTTCCGATTTCTCTCCTGTCGATGGGTCCTCCGACGTCCGCAGAAAATCGCTGTGGTTGTGCAAATCGATGAACCCAGGCGCGACGACTAGCCCCTCGCAAGAAACTTCTCGACCAACGCGACCGACTTCAAAATCGCCTACGGCGACGATTCGATCTCCTTGCACGGCGACGTCACCCACAATCCCAGGACTGCCGGAACCGTCGACGATAGTTCCGTTCGCCAGCAAGACATCAGCATCAATCGCGTCCTCCGCCCATATATGGCACGGACCGTGCGATGTGCTAATCACGACTAGGTAGATGAGTAGTCTCGGATTGGATGGAAGATTGGCACGGTACACGGTGCACTCCTCAAAAATCTCATGTTTGCCTAGCCTGTACCCAAGTCTGCCTAACCTGGCGGACGAATGCCAGAGTCAAATTCAGGAAAGTGCTCCTGGCACTTCCTTTCGACCGGATCGCCTAGGCTTGCTTCTCGCGACTCAGCCAGCCAATCAGGCAGGTGGCAATCAGTGCGACTCCGAGCAAGATCGTCCCCATCGCCATACCACGTGCGAAATCGCCCTTGCCGGTCTCGAGAGCGGTGGCTGTGGCGAGCGTTCGAGTCTGATCCTTGATGTTGCCCCCGACAATCATGGCAATTCCCAATTCGCTTACGCACCGTGCAAAAGCGGTAACAATTGCGAGCATGACACCAACACGCGCCTCGGACACATACGTCAGCCCCCTGCGCCACCCCCCTACTCCGAGCGTCCACGCTGTTTCACCGACTCGTCGGTCAAGTGAACTGACAGCCCCGTGCGTGATCCCGACGACGATCGGCACTGCCAGGAGCAATTCGCCACATACGATCCCCCATGGCGAATACAGTAATTCCAAAGGACCAAGTACGCCCCGACGAGAGAACAGCGCGTAGCAGATCATGCCAACAAAGACCGTCGGCATAGCAATCCCCGCTCGAAACAGCAACACCATGGCACGATTGCCAAGAAACTGCCTACGAGCGAGCCATACGCCAATTGGTACGCCTAGAAGCGTCGCGAGCAAGACAGCCGTGCAGGAGATCCACACCGTTCGCAGCGCAGCTCTAAATACTAATGGATCACCACCAACGACGAGTTGTGCTGCCTGTTGTATACCTTGCCAAATGAGATGCATTGCAGATTACAGTAATGCTAAGGAAAGCGAAGCGGTGCAAACATCTTCTCGCCGTCCACTTCGAACTCAGCGATGATCCGCTGACCTCGCTGAGAGATGAGATACTCGACGAACTCGTCGGCGATGTCGGCACGCACAGATGGATGCTTGCTGGAGTTGACGACGATCACGCCGTAGGGATTTCGCAACTCTTCAGAAGGCACTGCCAGGGGTTCGAGTTCGATCTGATCTCGAAATCGCAAATATGTCGCACGGTCACAGAGCGTGTAAGCGCTTAGCTCGTCGGCAATCATAAGCGTCGCTCCCATTGCTTGCCCACTTTCTCGATATTCTTCCCAGTCGGTTCGACCGCCCGCTGCGTTCCAAAGCTTTAGCTCGCGCTCGTGCGTACCGCTTGTATCGCCTCGAGATACGAATCGCGCACCGCTGGCAGCTATCCTTTGCAATCCAGCGGATGCCGAAAGACCGCGAACCGCGCCAGGATCGTGGGGCGGGCCTAGCAACTCAAACGTGTTAACCATTACGTCTTCACGACGCACACCGTGTCGATCCGCCATAAACTTCTCTTCCGCGGCTTGCGCATGAACAAATAAAACGTCAACCTCGCCGGTCTTGCCAAGCTCAATTGCCTTGCCTGTACCAGTCGCGATGACTTGAACGCGAACACCTGCGAGCTGTTCAAACGGCGGAATTAGCACATTGAGCAGCCCCGAATCACGCGTGCTCGTCGCCGTAGCCAAACGCAGAACTTGAGGGGCTGAGCCGCTCTTGCCACTGCATCCAGTCCACCCGGTCGCTAGCGGCGTCAGCAAAAAAATCGCCGCTATCGAACGCAATCGTGAAGCGATAGAATCATAATACATAGTACGATCGCATTCGTGTTCGGGCTCACAGCCCGACGACAGAGATTACGCTGACGTTCTTAGCCACGCCCCGAATATAGCGTAAGCCAAGCAGTACGGCATTCGTAATTGCCGTCGATAGATCGCCAAGATGACCACCCGAAAAAACAGCGAATCTATCCGCGCTAGCGCGACTGCCCTACCCTCGCGTGATTGAGCACCACATTTTTCTGCAACACCGCCGCTATTTCTCTATGTCAGACCTCGTCAAGATTTCCGGCGGCACCGTCTATGACCCCACGAATGGTGTTCATGGCGAGGTGCGTGATCTTTGGATACGGCACGGCAAGATGGTCGAAGAACCCAGCGAGCCGTCGTTGCCGATTCGTAGGACCATCGATGCATCGGGTTTGGTCGTGATGCCCGGCGGCATCGATATCCACAGTCACATCGCCGGCCCAAAGGTCAATGCGGCTCGCAAAATGCGGCCCGAGGATCGGCGCAATGATCAGCCTATGCGCCGCACCGAAGTCGCACGTAGCGGTACCTTAGGCAGTGTGCCCAGCACCTTTGCGACAGGTTACAAATACGCCGGTCTCGGCTACACCACGGCCTTTGATGCAGCGATTCCTCCGCTAGGCGCGAGGCACGCTCATGAAGAGTTCGAGGATACACCTTGCCTCGATAAGGGCTTTTTTGTCTTGATGGGTAACAATCACTATGTGATGAAGTCGATTCAAGAAGGCGAGCCACAAAAGCTAAAGGCATTCGTCGCGTGGTTGCTGCAGGCAACCAAGGGCTTCGCACCGAAGCTCGTCAATCCTGGCGGTGTTGAAGTCTGGAAGCATCGACAGGCAGGCAATGTCCACGGCCTTGACTCGCCAGTTGACTACTTCGACGTCACACCGCGTCAAATCGTCACTCAGCTCGCGCACGCCGCTGGAGAGCTGGGTCTACCGCATTCTGTGCACATTCATTGCAACAACCTCGGCATGCCGGGCAACTGGGAAACGACGCTGGAGACCATGAAGGCGCTGGAGGGGCGGCGCGGCCACATCACACATATTCAATTTCACAGCTACGGCGGAGGTGATGGCGAAGAAGAAACTTTTTGCAGCAAAGTCCAACCCTTGGCCGAATACGTCAACGCGAACGCCAACATCACGGTCGACGTGGGGCAAGTGTTGTTTGGCGAAACTACTAGTATGACTGGCGATGGACCACTGGGCTACTTTCTTGCCAATATTTACGGCGGCAAATGGTTTAGCGTCAACGCTGAGATGGAAGCTGGTTGTGGAATCACGCCGATCAAGTACAAGAACAAGTCACTCGTCCATGCGCTGCAATGGGCCATCGGACTAGAGTGGTACTTACTCGTCGAGGATCCTTGGCGCATCGCCATGAGTACCGACCACCCCAACGGTGGCTCATTCCTTGCCTACCCACAGATCATTCGCTTACTGATGGACCGTACCTACCGACAGGACTTGCTCAACGCGTGTCCGCCACGGATCAAAGAACGCTCTACTCTAAATGACATCGAACGCGAGTACACACTTAGCGAGATCGCAATCATCACGCGCGCCGGTCCGGCAAGAATTCTTGGACTCGACAACAAGGGTCACCTCGGGCCGGGTGCAGACGCTGACATCACCATCTACACACCGCACGAAAATAAAGAAACCATGTTCGAACTGCCTCGCATGGTCATCAAATCGGGACAGGTCATTGTGGAGCAAGGCGAGCTGCGGCTTGCGCCAATCGGCAAGACGCTGCACGTACAACCTGCTTATGACTTCAAACGAGAAATAGACATCAAGAATTGGTTTGAGCAGCACTACTCGATGAGTTGGAGAAACTATCCAGTCGACGCGAGCTATATTCTCGAGTCGGAAGTGGTTCCAATGCGAACGTAGTGGTTCGATTACGGCAGCTCGAATCCGCACGCCAATAGCGCGGCAGCGTAGTCTTCGTGAGTGTTGAGATTTTGTAACGTGACAAGGCTGGGGTCGACGGCGCGAAGGATATTAGTATCGACTTCGCGTGTGTCGAGTTCTTGGGCGAGAAAAGAGAGGCGTAATCGATCTGCGGCGAGGAGTTGATGAACGTGAGGCAACACCGACGTACGATAGACTGCTGCCAACGGATGAAAGAACTCCCCATCACGTGGAACGGCAATCGAATGCGTCTCAAGCAACGCGAACATACACTCCACGAACGCAGGCACGATTCGCGGCACGTCGCAGCCAGTCACATAAACCGCGTCGACTCGGTCGGCCAAGGCACGCAAACCGGCTGCCAGGCCTTCCAACGGTCCACGCTCCGGGCGAGCATCGTGCACAACAAGAACTCTGTCGGACAGATTCGGGAGTGGCTGGCACTGCGCAGCGACCACAACGATCTGGTCCATGTCGACGACTTGACCAATCAGTCGCACGACACGCTCGAGCATCAATTCAGGCCCGAACGGCAGCATTGCCTTGGAAGTACCCATCCGAGAGGATTTGCCGCCGCAGAGAACTATCGCACCTATTCGCATCTTTTTATCTTGTCAGCGGAAGAAGCTGTTTTGCTGGACTTCAAGTCGATTATCGATGACGATTCCCTATCGTACCACCGCCCTTGGCTTACGGCATTGTCACGGCGATTTTCTACGCATCCGGGCGTCGGCGTCCATAACAACGATTCACACGCAATCAAACGAGGCAGCAGCTAGCGATGTCGCTCACACTGACCTTGAAATCCGATACCAAGCTGCCGGTCGAGGTTGAGGGGCTCACGCCCACTTGGGCCAAAGATAAGGCACTCTCCGAGATTTGCGGATTCGAGATTTATCACGGCAACAAAAAGATTCCGCTGGCGGAAGTCTTCGACGTGGAGGGCGAACCGCGTGACTTGCGCTTCGATTTCCAAGGCGATCTGTCCAGCGTCCACTGGATTGGCGCACACATGCAGGAGGGCGAGATTCACATCCACGGCCCCGCGGGGCGCCACCTGGGCAGCGCCATGATGGGCGGCCAAATAGTGGTGGACGGCGACGCTGCTGGATGGGTTGGTGCTGAGATGCGCGGCGGTAAGATTCGCGTGCGCGGAAACGCCGGCGATCTGGTTGGCGCCGCCTATCGAGGATCGACCAGGGGGATGACCGGCGGCACAATTTTGGTCGAAGGCGACGTCGGGAGCGAAGTCGGCCTCCTGATGCGACGTGGATTGATCGCTGTCTCTGGCAATGCCGGCGATCTGCTAGGATTCAACATGATTGCAGGGACAGCCCTTGTCTTCGGCAGTTGCGGAAAACACATAGGTGCGGGGATGCGGCGCGGCACGCTCGCCCTACTCGGCCCAAACCCGCCCGCGCTGCTTCCCACCTTTCTTCACGCATGTCAGGCAAGCCCGACGGTACTGCCGCTGATGCTCAAATCGATTCGCGCTGATGGCTTCGATATCGACGAGCGTCTGCTGACCGCGGAATGCGATCTCTACCACGGCGACATGGTCACGTTGGGTAGAGGTGAGATTTTGGTGCGCTGCTAAGTTCTGTATACTGCGACCCATGCAAGAACCATCGCAAGGCCTATTAAATGTCATCGACGGCAGATATCGAACGCCTCCTCAGCGGATTGGCTGGCTTTCAAAGACCTTTCCTACGATCGCTTTCTTCTCACGCCTGACAGGAATTGTGCTTCGCTCGGCATGGAAAGCGAAGCGAGGGCGCTACGACGGTCGCGCTTGGGCTAACAGCAGCATCGAAGTCTTACGCGCCTTGGAAAGCGTAGGAGTCCAGTTCGATGTGCGTGGGATCGAGCATCTCGAGTCAATTGATGGGGCTTGCCTGGTCGTTGGCAACCATATGAGCACTTTGGAAACGATGATCCTTCCAGGGATTATTCAGCCGCTTCGCGAAACCTCGTTCGTCGTCAAGCAGCAGTTGATTACCTATCCGATCTTCAAGCACATCATGCGATCAAGAAATCCCATCGCCGTCACGCAGACGGACCCGCGCGGTGATTTCAAACTGATGATGTCCGGCGGGCAAGAGCGGCTGGCAGATGGAGTCTCACTGATCGTATTTCCGCAAGGTCAACGGACGGAATCATGGGAATCGCAGCGGTTCAACTCGATCGGGACGAAGCTGGCTAACAAATCGAAAGTACCAATCGTCCCACTGGCACTGAAGACCGACGCCTGGGGACTGGGACCCATCATCTCAGACTTTGGCCGCATCGACCCGCAGAAAAAAGTCTATTTCGAATTCGCCTCGCCGATCACTGTCGAAGGGCGCGGCGTTGAAGAGAACCAAGAGATCATTGACTTCATCACGAGCAGGTTGAGCGATTGGGGCTCGACAAAGACGTCGCAGGCCGACCAGCAGTCATAACCTGAGAAACGGCGTGCAGAAGGCAAGACTCGCTACCAGCGGCGGATGCCAGATTCAATGGCAAAAAAAAGAACGCATGATTGGCTCTTTAATCATAGAAAAACGCGCCCACCTCGGACCCGGCCGGGCACGATTCCGTTTCCGGCGGTATCACCAAGAATCCATCCGCTTGCGTTGTAGAGCTAAGTACCGACGCGCCGCGATTCTCAATCGGTGTGGCGACCGATTGGTTGATCTTTAGTCGAACATAATCCATGCGACCGACACGTGACTTCACGTCGCTTGCCAGCTTGCACTTCGTGCGACGATAAGGCCAATCTCTGGGTAATCCGCCGAGGGAGCGTACCGCCCGACTAGCAAATAGGTCATAGCCCCAGAGGCAAGCCACCGGGTTGCCCGACAGCATTAAGACCAGTCGTCCGTCGAGCGTGCCCATTCCCAACGATGCTGCCGGACGCATCGCGACTCCATGCACAGCCAGCGTCCCATGCTCCGCCAGTAGCGTCGGCACGTGATCCTCTCTTCCCACACTAGAACCGCCTGAAGTGATGACGATATCTGAGTCGTCGAGCAGGCGTGCGAGAATGGCATCGCGATCATCCGGAACGATTCCGGTCTGCAAAGGGCATCCGCCATCGCGCTGCACTAGTGCATCGAGCATTGGCCCATTCGCATCGACGATCCGATTCGTATTTGGCACCTGTCCAGCCGGTAGCAATTCGTTTCCTGTAACCACGATCTGTACCTTTGGTCGCTGTGCAACGGCTATGGAAGTCGCGCCGATAGACGATAACAAGCCGAGGTCTTGCGGACGGAGTACTCGCCCCTTGGCAAGCACTAGTTCTCCAGCTTCAACGTCTTCGCCGATCCTGCCGAGATGCTTACCTGCTTGCAGATTGCGAACCGCGTACACACGACGCTCAACGTTCCTGGTATGCTCCACCGGCAACACGGCGTCGACCCCCAACGGTAGCGCTGCGCCGGTCATAATCCGAACTGCCTGACCGTTACGCACTTCGCCGCGGAACGCATCGCCTGGAACACAGTCGGCGACGATCTCAAGTTCGACGGGACTGGCCGGCGAAGCCGTGGCAACATCCTCTGCGATTAGTGCATATCCATCCATCATAGCGCGGCGGAATTGCGGCACGTTGACGGTGCTAACAGTATCTTCGGCGAGCACCCTTCCAGCGGCCTCGCTAAGTGGAACTGACTCGATGCCAGCAGTGCCTCGCACGTCAAGCTCGCTGTCGAGCCACGCCATCGCTTCTGCAACGCTCGCGCGTTCGCCAAAGCCGCGCATACGCACGTCTGCATTCGGATGTTGATTAGCTGGATTCGGCACGGATTTTCGTAGGTCGCTTTCTTCCACGACACAACCTGACGACGCGATCAGTGTAATGACTAGCGTTCAGCTCGATTATACCGTTGGAACCGCGCATGGGCATAGGATGCAAGGCTTGTTACAATGGGTACTCTCACCTCCCTTTCCTCCACCCTGCGCTCATGCCATCGGTTGAGGACTCAATAGCGGCCCCAACGAGAAATTCGTGGCAAAAATGATACAAGATGTTGCATGCACGGTCTGTGGCTGCGTATGCGACGACCTGCGCGTACAGGTTAGCGATGGCGTTATCCAAAACGTGGAAAACGCATGTCATTTCACTGAGCCGTGGCTGCTTGAGAAATCGCAGAACTGCGACAGACCATACGCTTGCGTCGACGGACAAGCGGTTGCATTCGAGCAAGCAGTTTCACAGAGTGCTGAAATTCTGTCCGGCAGCCGTGCACCGCTAGTGTACGGCATGTCCAACTGCGGCGTCGCAGGTATGCGAGCAGCGTGTCGCTTGTCAGATCGAATTGGTGCTACGATCGACGCTACGGCTTCGCACTCCCATGCCGCCTCGGTGGTCGCCATACAAGCGTCGGGCGAGAGCACGGCGACATTGGGCGAGATCCGGCATCGGTCGGATGTGGTCGTGTACTGGGGGAGTAACCCACTGGTCAGTCAGCCTCGGCATATCGAACGGTTTATCGATTCGCCAGGTATGTTCATGCCCGCCGGACGGCAAGACCGGCACCTCGTGGTCGTCGATACCACGCGCACGCCGACGGCGGAAATCGCCGACACCTTTATTCAGCTGCCAGCTGGCGCCGACTTTGAAGTGATCTGGGCACTGCGTGCGCTCATTCAAGGTACTTCATTCGATGAAAAAAATATTGGTGGCGTCGCGACCACCGCTCTACTGAGGTTGGCTGATCTTCTCAAGTCGGCGCGCTACGGAGCGATCTTCTATGGCAGCGGGCTTACTTCGCATCACGTGCCACACGCAACCGTCGAAGCGCTGCTGCGTTTAGTGACTGAACTTAATGCTCACACGAGGTTCGTGACACGAGCGATGCGAAATCGTGGAGATGCCGCAGGGTCCGACGGCGTGCTAAGCTGGCAGACTGGTTACCCGATGGGCGTGAATCTAGCGCGAGGTTACCCGCGTTACAATCCGGGTGAGCATAACGCCAATGCGTTGCTGGAACGTCAGGAGGTGGACGCTGCGATCGTAGTAGGCGCTGATTCCGTCGGTCGACTTTCCTTGGCGGCGCGTAGCCGACTGCAAGCGATTCCGACGGTCGTGTTGGATGCTCAGGACGCATCCAGCTATCTGAATCCGTCGGTCCAAATCGCGACCGCAACCGACGGCGTCCACCGCAACGGGACCACCTATCGGATGGACGATGTGTCGATTCCTCTGCGCAAGCTGGTGCAAAGTGACTTGCCGAGCGACGAGGAAGTGTTGCTGGCCATCGAAGATCGGATTGAAGTCTAGTTCGCTCACGGCATGAGCTCGGCTGGACGCGTGTTATGGCGAGTAGAAGACAAACTTATTCATTCGACGACTCGATTGGAGCAGGCAATTGACTCTGGCAACCAAACCGCTTTGCTTGACATGCATGTTCACCTTTTTGGCATTCCCGGTGACTGCTTCTTCGTCCGATGTGCCCGGCCTGTCGCGCAGCAAGCCGTCCGGCGGAGCACCGAGCGTTGAGACCGAGCGCGGATACATGACTTCGTATGTCGAGCGCATCCCTGGCACAGAAGTGACGTTCGAGATGATCCCTGTTCCAGGCGGTGAGTTTCTGATGGGAAGTCCCGAGGGTGAACCTGATCGTCACTCCGACGAAGGACCCCAAGTCTTAGTCCAAGTCGCACCCTGCTGGGTTGCCAAGTGCGAAGTGAGTTGGGCGGAGTACAAGGCATACATGAACACCTACAGCGGGCTAAAAGCGATGAACTCGATGCGTGTCGAAATGCGCCGTTTCGGCGCTGAGAGCGAAAAGCTCAAAGCGCTACCCATCGTCAAGGAATACCTCAACAGCGAATCGCTCGACATCGACAGCGTCACCGCGCCGACGCCGCTCTACGAACCCGACGTAACCTATTCATACGGCGAAGAAGCCAACCAGCCGGCGGTTACGATGTCGCAGTTCGGCGCGAAGCAGTATACCAAATGGCTTAGCGGCATTACCGGTCAGGAGTACCGTCTGCCAACAGAAGCAGAATGGGAATATGCTGCACGCGCGGGCACGAAGTCTCCGTATTCTATCCCAGATAGTGCGTCACTAGACGACTACGCTTGGTACGAGAGCAACTCTGACGGAGAGCTGAACGTTGTTGGCTCAAAGCTCCCCAACGCCTGGGGACTCCACGACATGCATGGCAACGTTGCCGAATGGGTGCTCGACGCGTATGACCCAAGCCACTACGCCCAGCTTGGCGAGAAGACCCACGTAGAGGCTGCCGTTCGCTGGCCGACAAAACTGTTTCCGCGCGTCATCCGCGGTGGATGTTGGTTCGACGCTCCGGCAGCTTGCCGTAGCGGCGCTCGTCACAAGTCGGACGACCCTGAGTGGACTCTTTCTGACCCAAATCTGCCTGTGAGTCCCTGGTGGTTTACAGAGGAACCCGCCAGCGGCGTGGGTTTTAGGATAGTCCGTCCGCTCCAGCCAATGACCAGGGAAGTTAAGCAGAAGGTATGGGATGCAGACATCGACGACATCCGTCAAGACGTCGCCGATCGATTGCTCGAGGGCCGCGGCACGCGCAGTTCCGCAGATCCACGCCTGCCGGACGCCTTGCAGGAATTAGAATCCGCTGGTCTTATCGACTAGACGAAATCTGGCAACAAGTGCCTTTGACTCCAAAAGCGCCCTTGTAAACAGCAACTACTCAAGCCAGTGAACCAATAACGATGCTTTGAACTGAGAGCTAGCAACTTCGTCTCAAAACTTCCGCAAGATTGGCTAGCAATTTGTTCGATTCGGTAAGATAATAGGGTGTTGCATTCATCGCTAGATGCGAAGTAGAATTTTCTCATAATGCCTCAGAATGGCTCTTCGCGAGGCAAGCTCGTTAACTCGACCTTTTCAAAACCATCTCTGCTGAGGGAAGAATCATGACCCGTCAGACGAAACAAGAGACTGCCACTTCCACAGCGCACACACGCCGCGATTTTGTGAAATCGTCTTCTGCGCTCGTCGTCGGAGGAGCTGCGCTCGCGACCGGGGTCAACGTTGCCCGCGCGGCACACATTGCCGGCGATGACGAAATCAAGGTGGCCGTCATTGGCTGTGGTGGCCGCGGCACACCCGCCGCCGTACAAGCATTGCTGACCAAAGGTCGAGTGACTCTGTGGGCGATGGCCGATGCGTTTGAAGTTCAGCTCGAGGGGTCGTTGCGCCGTATTCGCCGCGGCGTCGCTAAGGGCTATGACGAAAAGACGATGGGGCCGTTGGTAGATCGCTTCAAGATCACACCTGAACGCCAATTCGCAGGCTTCGATGCCTATCAAAAAGCGATCGACAGTGGCGCAGACCTCGTCATTCTGGCCACGCCTCCAGGATTTCGTCCCATCCACTTCGAGGCGGCGATCGCCGCTGGCAAGCACGTGTTTATGGAGAAGCCGGTCGCGGTCGACGCACCAGGCGTTCGCAAAGTGCTAGCCGCCGGCAAATTGGCTGACGAAAAAGGACTCGCCGTCGGCGTTGGTCTGCAGAGGCATCACGATCCGGCGTACGTCGAGACCATTCAGCGCTTGCAGGATGGTGCGATCGGCGATATCAAACTCACACGCGTCTACTGGAACAGTGGCGGCGTCTGGGTGCGTACGCGAGCCAACTTCTACGAAGCGCATGGTCACGAACCAACCGAGATGGAATACCAAGTCAACAACTGGTACTACTTCAACTGGCTGTGTGGCGATCACATTGCCGAGCAGCACATTCACAACATTGACGTTAGCAACTGGCTGAAAGATGCTTACCCCGTGAAAGCCAATGGCATGGGTGGCCGCGAAGTGCGCAATGGCAAAGATCACGGTCAGATTTTCGACCACCACTTTGTTGAATTCACCTATGCAGACGGTTCGACAATGTTGAGCCAGTGCCGACACATCAGAGGCTGTGACAGCCTGGTCAACGAGTTTGCTACTGGTACAACAGGCAACGCGATGATTGGTGGCAAGCACACAATCACCGCCGAAACCGACAGCTGGCAATATGCCGGACCGCGCATTGATCCGTACCAGCGCGAACACGACGACCTGTTCGCCGCTATTCGTGGCGGAAATCCTTATAACGAAACGGAGTACGGCGCGAAAAGCACCATGACGTCGATTCTTGGTCGGATGGCGACGTACTCTGGCAAATCCGTTAGCTGGGATGATGCGATCAATTCCAACATTGACCTTTCGCCAGCGAAATACGCCTTCGACGCCGAGCCGCCAGTTTTGCCTGACAAAGACGGGAGTTATCCGGTGCCGGTGCCTGGGACAACGGTAGTCGTCTAGCGATCTCGTAGAATTGAAAACCGCCTACGGCGTTCGAATTACCAGATTTCGGATCTCAGTCATGTCTTCCATCGCGAAGCGAATGCCCTCGCGACCGAGACCGCTGTCTTTGACGCCGCCGTAAGGCATGTTGTCAACGCGCCAGGAAGGGACATCGCCAATGACTACTCCGCCAACGTCCAACTCGTCCCAGGCACGTTGCATCTTATAGAGGTCGCGTGTGAAGATGCCTGCCTGCAGGCCGAAAGCGCTGTCATTCACCTCGTCGAGCGCGGCATCGAAGTCAGAAAACTTGCTGAGCACAGCCACCGGCCCGAATGCTTCTTCGGTGCACAGCGACTGATCCTTTGGCACATTCTCCAGCAGGGTCGCATCCAACATCGCGCCGTCACGCTGGCCACCGCAGAGAATTTCTCCTCCCGCCTCGACGGCGCTGTTGATCCACGACTCGAGCCGCTTGGCTTCACTTTCTGCGATCATCGGACCGATGAATGTACTTTCGTCCTTCGGATTGCCAGCAACAAGTCTCTGGGTTGCTGCCACCAGACGAGTTTTTAGGTCTTCGTAGATCGAACTATGGACGAGTATGCGCTGGACTCCGATGCAACTTTGGCCAGACTGATAAAATGCGCCGATGATCAACCGATTCACCGCGTCTTCCAAATCGGCATCTTCGTCGACAACACAGGCTGCATTGCCGCCGAGTTCGAGTACCACAGGCTTCTTTCCGGCGCGAGCCTTTAGGTCCCAACCAACGCCTGGCGAGCCCGTAAAACTCAGCAGCTTCAATCGATCGTCGGTCGTGAATAAATCGGCACCGTCACGGCGGCAGGGCAAGATTGAGAACGCTCCATTGGGCAAGTCGGTTTCGGCTAGGACTTCGCCGATGACGATCGCTCCAATCGGCGTGCGACTGGCCGGTTTCAACACAAATGGGCAACCGACAGCAATCGCTGGTGCTACTTTATGGGCGGCCAGATTGAGTGGAAAGTTGAACGGAGAAATAAACGAGCAAGGTCCGATTGGCACGCGTTGGAACATTCCGCGGTAGCCGTGTGCCCGCGGTGAGATTTCCAGATTCATTACTTCGCCGCTCATCCGCACCGATTCTTCGGCGGCGATGCGAAAGGTATCGATCAGGCGCGAGACCTCGCCACGACTGTCCTTGATCGGCTTGCCTGCCTCAACACATAGTGCGTCGGCTAGCTCGTCAAAACGCTCGGTAAACCGATTGACGCAGTGACTAAGCACAGCTTGTCGCTCATAAGGCGGCAACTTGCGCATAGGCTCGGCGGACTCAGCAGCCGCCCCTATCGCTTGATCGATCGTTGCCGCGTCGGCCATCGCCACGCGCGTTGCGACTTCGCCGGTGTACTTGTCAGTGACTTCTAGATCGGCGTTGGGACTCATCGCCTGATTGGCCAGATAGTACGGATACGATTCGCGCAGCATGTTCGACGAACTCCGGGTATGTATAGAACGGACGCTCCTATTACAACAGCTCGCTAGCTAGGTCGGCAAGCGGGGAACGTTCGCCTTTCTCCAAAGTGATGTGCGAGTAGATCGCCTGACCAGTCATGCGGTTGACCAGGTGACTTAGCCCGTTGGAAAGCGCGTCGAGATAGGGCTGATCGATCTGGTGCATGTCGCCTGTGAGCACAATTTTGGTTCCCTCGCCAGCACGAGTGATTATCGTCTTGACTTCGTGCGGCGTGAGATTTTGGGCTTCGTCGACGATAAAGTACATCCGCTGCAAACTACGTCCACGAATGTACGATAGCGGTGTAATCACCAGCCGCTCTTCTTCGAGCATCTTGTTGATCCGCTCAGCACGCTGTTCGCCTTCGGCAAACTGATGGCGGATCACATTTAAGTTGTCAAACAGCGGCTTCATGTACGGATCAAGCTTTTCCTGGATGTCACCTGGCAGGTAGCCAAGATCGCGATTGCTAAGCGGCACAATCGGACGGGCAAGCAGTATCTGTTGGAATCGGTTGGCTGTTTCCAACGCCGCCGCCAAAGCCAGCAGCGTCTTACCGGTGCCCGCCTTGCCTGCAATCGTCACGAGCTTGATATCGCGGTCAAGCAGCGCACGTAGCGCAAACGTCTGCTCAGCGTTACGCGGCTGGATGCCATACGCCGAGACTTTGCTCACTTTGCGATAAGATTGCGTCTCGGCCAGATACGTCACCAGTGCTGACTTTGAGCCGTTGCGCAGAATAAAATTTTCGTTCGCTACGGGATCTTCGATCGCGGGAACTTTAGATTCTTCGACGATGCCCGCTCCATCGAAAAACGGCTCGATATCCTCCGAAGCGACCCCCTCGATCATGCGTTTGCCGGTGTACAGTTGATCGAAGTCAGAGATTTTGTCGGCTTCGTAGTCTTCGGCAATCAGTCCGACCGACTTGGCCTTCATACGCAGGTTAATATCCTTGGATACCAACACGATCATGCGACCGGGGTAGTCCTTCTGCAAGAGAATTGCTGTGTTAAGAATTCGATGATCGGGATCGTCGTTGATGAACGCCGCTTTGATCATCTCGTCCAGTTGCGGTTTCCAGACAATTCGCAAGCTGCCGAGCCGTTCGCCACGCGACGTGCCTTGTTCGCTCAAAATCGGTCCAGTGAGTGTGTCGAGCGCACGCATGAACTGCCGGGCTTGGAAGTGAATGTCTTCGTTGCCACGCTTGAACTTATCGATCTCTTCAAGCACCGTGATCGGGATGACGACATCATGTTCGCCAAAGTTTTCGATGCAGCGTGCATCGTGAAGAATTACATTCGTGTCGAGTACGAAGAGCTTGTTTTGTTCGGCCACCGAGAATCCTTTCTGCTGTGACTCGCTGCTGCTCCTCGGATTCTAGTCACCTGGGATGCACAAGCGGAATACGAGTTTATTGATTTGTATGCTGAACTCGCCGAATTACGCGAAAACTTCATTTTTCGTCAGACCTGCTGGCTTAGTTTTTGAATCTCGTGATTCAGAATGCGGTCGTTCTCGGAATAGTCGACGGGAACGTCGACCACATGGACTCCCACACGGGCGTGGCATGCGGCAATCAGCGATGCGAAGTCTTGGGCACGTTCGACGCGGTGACCGTGGGCTCCGTAACTCTCTGCATATCTCACGAAGTCAGGATTCCCGTAGTCGAGACCGAAGCTGTCGAAACCCATATTCGCTTGTTTCCACTTGATCATGCCGTAGGCGTCGTCACGAAGAATCAGGACCACCAGGTTGAGACCTAACCGCACCGCTGTTTCCAACTCCTGCGAATTCATCATGAATCCACCGTCACCGCAGATTGCGACGACCTGTCGCTCGGGGAAAACCAACTTGGCAGCCATTGCTGATGGTAACCCAGCTCCCATGGTCGCTAGTGCATTGTCGAGCAGCACAGTATTCGGAGACTCTGCCTTGTAGTTGCGCGCGAACCAAATCTTGTAGACGCCGTTATCGAGCGCGATAATGCCTTTGCCATCCGTCATGCGTCTGACGTCCGCCACGAGTCTTTGCGGATACATCGGAAACCGATCGTCGTCGGAGCCCTCGGCATAATGCGCTTCGCCTGCAGTTCGAACCTTCTCGAAGTAGGCAAAATCCCAATGCGGCTGATTCTCGAGTTGCTCCTTCATCTGCCAAATGCTGTTGGCGATGTCGCCAATAACCTCGATCTGCGGAAAATAGACGGGATCGACCTTGGCAGAAAAGAAGTTGACGTGGATCACTTTCACACCATTTGCATGCATGAAGAATGGCGGTTTTTCGATCACGTCGTGCCCAACATTGATGATCAGGTCGGCATGTTCGATGGCTCGATGCACAAAGTCGCCAGTAGACAGCGCCGCATTGCCAAGAAACCCTGGCGAATTCTCGTCGATTACGCCCTTGCCCATCTGCGTAGTCACAAACGGCATTTTGGTCTGCGCGACAAATTCACGCAGCATCTTGCAGGGCAACTTACGATTGGCCGCCGCACCAACCACGAGCAACGGATGTTTGGCTTGTCGAATCATCTCGACTGCCGCGCGAATCGCCTTCGCTTCTGCCGTAGGGCGACGTGCCAAGCTTGCCGGAATCGGCAGCTCGTCGGTTTGCTCGCTAGCAATGTCTTCCGGTAGCTCCAAGTGCGTGGCACCAGGGCGTTCTTCTTCGGCCAGACGAATCGCCTCGCGTACTCGTGAGGGGATGTTGTTGCCGCTGACGATCTGCTGGGTGTACTTCGTCAGCGGTCGCATCGTGTCGACGATATCGACGATCTGGAACTGACCCTGTTTGCTCGTCTTGATAGGCTTCTGTCCGGTGATCATCAGCATCGGCATGCCGCCAAGTTGGGCGTAAGCCGCTGAAGTCACAAAGTTCGTAGCTCCCGGCCCCAAAGTCGATAGGCAAACGCCCGCCTTGCCGGTCAGCCGACCGTAGGTGGCGGCCATAAAGCCTGCAGCTTGCTCATGGCGTGTAAGCACCAATTTGATGTTTGAACGCGAGAGCGAATCGAGTAAATCCAGATTTTCTTCACCTGGAATGCCAAAGATGAACTCAACTCCCTCGTTCTCGAGGGCTTGGACAAACAGATCCGACGCCTTCATGCGATTTCCTCAAGATTTGTTCCGGATTTCATTTAAATGGTCAATTATCAAACCTCGGTTTGGCGTCAAGGTTGCGCCAAGTTGCGGTCACCCATTGTCCTAGGCTAATTCGCAGGTCAGCCTACCTTGGTTCAAAACGCTTGGCTAGAGTAGTGGTGGTCGCCCACCGCTCGCCAAAATCATCGGGCTGCGAATAGTCGAAACGGCACGTCGATCTTACAAGTGCCGGGCTGGTCACCTGCTGTGCGATTCGCTGGATGAAGTCGCCGACGGGCCAAGGTGATCCAAAAATTGCAACATTCCCGGCAATCAGCAACGTCGTCGCAAGGTCCGACGAACTACCGAGACAGACCTTACAAGTAATTCAAAAAGTAATGGTCCACATCTGCCTGCTGCCGAGCAGTCACTTCTCGCTCGATCGGCGAAACATCCTTCATGCCCCCTCACCACGCACGGCATTACGGTGCTATAATCAGTTTTTCAAGTTACACTTCTCTCCTCGACGCAGGTTCGACCTATGTCATCGGTTTCGCTCCAAGGCATCTCAAAAGTCTACCCCGGCGACGTGTACGCCGTTCGGGAGTTGGACTTGGAAATTCATGATGGCGAGTTTCTCGTCCTGGTCGGTCCTTCGGGTTGTGGGAAAAGCACGACACTGCGGATGGTCGCGGGGCTGGAAGACATTTCCGCTGGCGAACTCCGAATCGGCGATCGGGTGGTCAACGACGTCCACCCGCGCGATCGTGACATCGCGATGGTCTTTCAAAACTACGCCCTCTACCCACACATGACCGTCGAGCAGAACATGTCGTTCGCGCTCAAAATGCGAAAAGCACCGAAAGGCGAAATCAAGGAACGCGTGGCCTGGGCGGCCGACTTGCTCGGCCTGCAAGACTTGCTTAAACGCAAACCCAAAGCACTGTCCGGGGGCCAGCGACAGCGTGTTGCGTTGGGACGTGCCATCGTTCGCAAACCGGCCGTTTTTCTTTTCGACGAACCCCTATCCAACCTGGACGCGAAGCTACGGGTCGAAACGCGCGCCGAAATCAAACGACTGCACCGCCAGCTGAAAACGACCACCATCTACGTCACGCACGACCAGGAAGAAGCGATGACGCTTGGCGACCGCGTGGTCGTGATGGAAGGCGGCATCAAGCGGCAGTGTGCTCCGCCACTAGAGATCTACCAGCATCCAGCCGACCGCTTTGTCGCGAGTTTTCTGGGTATGCCACCAATGAATTTTTTTGATGGCTGCCTCGAAAAAGCTGACGACCAGCTGTGCTTCGCCAACGAAGACATGCGCCTCCGCCTCGACGAAGCGCCAACGGAATGGCTCGAAGGCCAATCGCGTCGCCCAATCGTCGCCGGTATCCGCCCCGAGAGCTTTGAGCTTGTAGAAGACGACTGCGACACGCCTTCTGCGATCGCGGCAACCGTACTCGTCACCGAACCCCTTGGCAGCACCATGGACGCCTATCTCGTAACCAAGTCCAACCAACGCATCGTCTGCCGGGTTCCCGTAGCGCAGCTGACTGAAGGCCAATCTATCTCCGCGCGCGTCGATCCCCAGGCGATACATCTCTTCGAAACAGACAGCTACGGCCGCAGCCTGCGGGCGTTGGCTGCGTCTACCGTCTAGCTCTCGTCGCCTTGGATGTAGGATTGGCCGCGGTAGAACTGCGACCAGACGACGTAGACGCATGCCGTAATGAGCATTGCAACTGTGAAAAACCAGTAGTAGCTCGCGCCAGGTAGCTTGCTGGTCCCGTCGGGATTCTGAATAAATCGATTAACCATCGCGGTAAATATGTTCCCGATCGAAATCGAGAACATACAAAACGCCATGATCACCGATTTCATCTTCTTGGGTGACTGCGTATAGAAGAATTCCAGCATTGTGATGGAGACCATCACTTCCGCGGCAGTCAGAATAACGTAAGCGAGCAACTGCCATACGATCCAAGGAGTCTCACCATCATCGATCCTCTGCTCGACGAGCGCAGGTATTGCAAACGAAGGAATGATTAAGAACATACCGATTCCTATCTTGCGCAGTGGAGTCACATCGAAAAACCGACCAAGCAGCGGGTAAATCAGGTACGAGAAGATTGGAATCAGAATGAGAACCAGCAGCGGGTTCGCTAGGCCGATCTGAGCGGACAAAGGCTCCCAGCGAAAGTTTCTTCCAAACATCTCGAAGTCGAATAGCACACGATTCATCTTTTCGGCTTGCAGTACCCAAGCAGACGCGGACTGGTCGAATAAGGACCAGAACATCGCAACGAATAGTAAGAGCGGCGTGAGATTCACCATCGCGCGAATCCCCTCAGCACTGAATGCTTCGCTAATGAACGCCGGACCACCCGGTGGAATGTGTACGAACTTCCAACGTCCCATCCAAAATACAAATGTCGCCAGTGCCATTAGGACGCCAGGCACTCCAAAAGCCCACGTCGGACCCCAGTACTCCAATAACAGTGGCGTCAAAAAGTAAGAGATTGTCGAGCCAAGATTGATCGAAAAGTAAAACCAGCTGTATATTTTTGGCAACAGATGTTTGTTTCCGGCTCCAAACTGATCGCCTACGTGGGAGGTGACGCATGGCTTGATGCCGCCGGCTCCTAACGCAATTGTCCCCAGCCCGGCAAAGAGTATCCATCTAGGTTCGACGCCGCCGAGTGGGACATCGATTAATGCCAGGATCGCATGGCCAACACAATACAATAACGATAACCACATGATCGTGTGGTACTTGCCAAAGTATCGGTCCGCGATGATGGCTCCTAGGAACGGGGTCGCGTAAACGGCAGCACCGAACCAGCCCATCACCTCACGCGTTTGCTCCTCTGACATAAAATCCGGATTACCGGCCGAGTCAAGCAGATACTTCGTCATGAAGATCGGCAGAATCGCTTTCATGCCATAGTAGCTAAAACGCTCTGCCGCTTCGTTGCCAACGATGTAAGGCACGCCACTTGGCATGCTTGTTTCTGTGGCCGACGGAGCGGTCTGATATTTCGTTTGTTCTTCCGCTTGGCTCATATGAGACAATCCGCGAGGGGTTTTCTAGATTCGAACGCTTGAGGCAGTTTATACGATCAGTGTGAGCTACGCAGCAGGAGTTGATGAGACGAACTGGGAGACAAGGTGGCAGACGACGGCCCAGTCAGCACCTACGATCTAACGATCCCTATTCCAACAGTACCCACACGACTCGCCGGGGACGTAGTGCTCCGACTGCTGCTCTTCAAGAGTGAGCGGTGCCTGGCAGGCGTAGCAGAGAGTCGTGGCGGTCTCTTGTAAATTCGCGTCCAGCGCCGTCCGTTTGTCGAAGACGAAGCAATCGCCCTCGTAGTACTCCCCGCCACACACTTCAAAATACATCAGAATTCCGCCTTCGAGCTGATAGACGTCGCGGAATCCCGCACGCTCCATGTACGGCCCTGCCTTTTCACAGCGGATGCCACCGGTGCAAAACATGACGATCGGCTGATCTGCCATTTCCTGAGGCAACTTGTCGACGGCAGCAGGAAAATCGCGGAAGTGATCGAGCCTGATCGGCACAGCATTCTCAAACGTGCCTAAGCGGACTTCGTAGTCGTTGCGCGTGTCGAGCAACGTCACCGGTCGACCCTCGTCGAGCCACTGCTTGAGCCGCTGCGGCGAGATCTTTTTCGAGGGTTCGTTGCATGGATCGATTCCGTCGACGCCAAAGGCGATGATCTCTTTCTTCAGACGCACTAACATTCTATTGAATGGCTGATGGTCGCTATAACTTTCCTTGACCTCCAACTCACCGATCTGGCTGTCTGCCCGCAACCGATCCAGCAATTGCTCCACCGACGCACGACTGCCCGCGACGAATAAATTAATCCCTTCGTGACTAAGTAGGATTGTTCCGCGCAATTTCAGTTCCAAACATAGCCTGCGCAGCGCCCCCCGACGCGGGCCAAGCTCCGTCAATGGCACGAACTTGTAGGCGGCAATGTTGAGCACATCGTTCTGAGTCGCGACTTCTGTCATCCCTCAATTATGTCGATTGGATCACCGGATGAAAACCGCGCAGACACGTAGAATATAGAGCTGACGACCATTCTCTCTGTGATCTCTGTGCCCCTGTGGTTAGACTACCTGCCATGAAGCAACACACGCTATGGATTGGTCCGGCGGTAGCCGTCGCGATTTTTGCTGGATTGCTGCTCTCGGGTTCGACCTCAGCAGTGGCTTGGACAACTGGGATCACCGTTTGGTGCGCTGTCTGGTGGGTGTTCGAGCCCATTCCCATCCCGGCAACTTCGCTGATTCCGCTCGCGTTGTTTCCGTTGGTTGGCGTGCTCGAGCCAGCGCAAGTCGGCCAAGCCTACGGCGACAAACTGATTCTGCTGCTGCTCGGCGGATTGATGCTCTCGTCGGCCATGGAACGCAGTGGCGCACATCGCCGAATCGCGTTGACGATGGTCTCGCTGTTCGGCGGCGCGAGCGCCAGACGACTCGTTTTTGGATTCATGGCCGCGGCCGCGGGCCTCAGTATGTGGATCTCGAACATGGCAACCACGCTCATGTTGCTGCCTGTGGTATTAGCTGTGCTCGAAGGCGTCGAAGATCGCAATCTCCGCATCAGCTTGCTGCTCGGCACCGCGTACGCCGCGAGTGTGGGCGGAGTTGGAACGCCGGTGGGCACGCCACCCAACCTGATTTTTATGAACAGCTATCAGGTCACGACAGGCACTGAGCCGGCCTTCACCGATTGGATGAGTTGGGCATTGCCCATCGTGCTTGTGATGCTGCCGCTGATGGCCTTGTGGCTGACTCGAAAGTTATCGCATAAGGCAGCGTTGCAACTCCCGGAAGTCGGCTGTTGGCGACCCGAGGAAGTGCGCACCATGGCAGTCTTCGCCGTGACGGCCGTACTGTGGATCACGCGCCGCGAACCATTTGGCGGTTGGAGCAGCTGGCTCGGACTGCCGAATGCCAACGATGCGAGCGTCGCGCTAGCAGCAGTGGTCGTCATGTTTCTCATTCCCAATACACGAATCACCGGCGGCAAGAAAGAACGACTGCTTGATTGGGAAACAGCGGCCAAGATTCCGTGGGGCATTCTCATTCTGTTTGGCAGTGGCATCACCATCTCGCGGGCATTCGAAAGTTCGGGCCTTAGCGCATCGCTCGGCAACTCCATGGCGAACATCGGACAGCTACCTCCCCTCTTAATGATCGCGCTCGTGTGTGCGGCCGTCACTTTTTTGACTGAAGTGACTAGCAATACTGCGACGGCGAATCTGCTGATGCCGGTACTCGCCGCCGCATCGGTTGCCGCAGACATCGATCCGAAGCTGATCATGGTCCCCGCAACGATCAGCGCGAGTTTCGCTTTCATGCTGCCCGTAGCGACTGGTCCGAACGCGATCGTATTCGGCTCGAACCAAGTCACGATTCGTGATATGAGCCGTGAAGGTTTCGCCCTCAACCTGATCGGAATCGCCGTAGTGACGGTGGTATGCTACTGGCGATTCGGCTAGGCGGAAAGTACCGAGGCGAGAAACCGACGGGCTGCGTCTCTCCGCAAATATTCGTTGACCCCCGCATGACGGGCCTGTACACTGGAGAGACGTCGGGTACAGGGGCCTTTTCGCGACGCGAGAACCGATCCTTCTTCGAGTGTCTTTGCCAATTTCTGTCGGCTCTGAGCTCTAGGTTTTGCAATGAAGCAGCCACGTCGATCACGCTCCCTGCGCACTGACCGTTCGTCGACAGGCAGCAAGTATGCCGCCCCAAGGCAAAGCACCGTTGAGCTTCTTGAGCCTCGATTAGCTCTGACCGCTTCGCTACAGTCAGGCCCAGTGCCTGACGACGTCGTGCTCTATCCGATTGCCGATACCAGCAGCTTTCAGATCGCCAACGATGCGCTCGATATTGCCGGCCTGTCGACCGGCGATTTGCCGCTGATCGACCTGTCGGTTGTCACTGCCGCTGATCAGCGTCATCAACTTTCGCAACGACCTGATTGGCTTGTGAAGATTGATACCGGCGAAACGTATGCCTTGTCGCTGCGGGCATTTAACTCGGCGTCGGAGTTCGTACCTGATCCGCTTAGGGTCAGTTGGCTCGATGTCGACATGAATCGCATCGATCCCCAACACGTTACGCGGCACGCGCATGCCGTCGACACAACACTGGCCGCAAACCTAAGTCCCGGTGACAGATCACTGCTGATCGCCGACGCTTCGGGCTGGAGCAACTCCGTTTTCGAAACTGCCGAAACGCGAGCGTTGGCGTGGTACGGATACGCTGATTCGACTGGCAATACCTACGCAGACTACACCTACACACGCAATGTAGCTGTCGATCTCCATGATGGTCTTTGGGAAGCAGGTGGCATTCGATACGACCAGACTGCCGGTGCTTATCGAGTTACCTTGCATCAACCTTGGGACGGACCGGCACTCGCAGCGGGTTCGGCAATTCGCAATGCGACGGCTACCGGCACGTCGCTCGATTTCCGGCTGGACGAATCGTTTGTACCACAACGCTTCAATCCTGATGCCGCCTACGCGGAGTTCCTCGCTACGTTTGGCGGAGGAGAATGGACTGGTGGAATCGCCGATGCGACGAGTTTTCCGCCGGGAACCGTCTACCTCCAACCCAACATTTTGTTACCCGCATCCGAGATCGTCGTTTCGCCCGCTCAAGATCTCACGTTTGGCGAGTTGTCAGATGCGACAAGACCCACGTTATCTCGCACCGCCGGCAACCTCCTGCAACTCGACTTGGACGTGTTGGCGAAGCAGGCCCTACGGGAACTTGATCCTAACTCGACCAGCGACTTCGATGCCGACGGCGATCGTGACGGCACCGACTTTTTGGCGTGGCAACGGGCAGCGAACTTGACGCTCGATCCCTCAGACCTCGCTGACTGGCAGGACAACTATAGCCTCGTCGGAAACGTCGTGATCGACTCAGTCGCTGACCCGTTGTACGGAACAGCGACGATCGTCGCCGGCACAATGGGATCGACAATCCGCTATCAGTCAGACCCATGGTTTGTTGGCACCGATGAGGTGCGCTATACGCTCCGCAACGACACCACGGGAGAAACCTACTCTGGCTCGGTCGCGATCGAAGTGCTCGGCAGCAACGTCGAACAAGATCCCGCGATCATGGCGACCTTGTTTGCCCAAGCCCAAGTCATCGAAGGTAACACGGCGCCAGAAAATACCTTTGGACTACCGGATTACGTGACAGCAGTGGGAACACCCGTCGTTGCAGACGGCGTGCGAAATTTCGACTTGCTGGACATCACTCGCGATCCTGTCGATCAACTTGTTTTCCAACTAGCGAATGGTCCTGAGTACGGCACCTTAGATTTGAATTTCGATGGCACGTTCGTTTACACACCCGATGAGGGTTTCTTCGGCACAGATACATTCGAGTACGAGATATTCGACGGGCTGCACACCACACCGGTGACTGCTACGATCGGAGTTTTGGAATCGAACGACGCACTGCTTGAACATCGCATGGAAGAAATCGCGTTAGCTTTGCACAATTATGAATCGTCAACCCAGTATTTTCCCGCATCAAGGAATAGTAATTTCGATGCGCAGGGTAATCCATACCTCAGCTGGCGTGTCGAGATTCTTCCGTTCCTTGAAAGTGGAGCGTATCGTTCACTCTACGACAAGTTCGCTATCGATGAAGCTTGGGACAGTGCGAACAATCTGCCGCTGCTTCAGCGGATGCCCGACCTCTTTCATACTCCGGGCGATTCATCTAGTACTTCAGCAACCCGTTTTCAAACTTTCACCGGTCCTGATGCACCGTTCGGTCGCCGACCAGCTGGTACTGATCAAGAGGGGCCTCGCCTCAGCAGCTTTCGCGATGGGCTCGAGAATACAATTCTGTTTGTTCAATCAGGCTTCGATCAAGCCGTAGCATGGACTCAGCCCGATGATTTAGAATTCGACGTCAACGACCCTTTCGCAACGCTCGGCACCATCACCGGCGACAAGATCAATATTGCGACGGCTGACGGAAGCGTGTTCCCGATTTCCTCGACCGTCGCTGCTGATGACTTCAGTGCCTTGGCTACGCTAAACGGCGGCGAGCTCGTCGATGCGCAGACACTCGCACGACAATACCACGAGATGAGCGGTCAATCCGACACCGATCCACAACTGCAAATCGATGCGCAGAATAATTTTCGCGAGATCATGCTGGCGATGCTGAACTTCGAAAGCCAGCGCGGTCGATTTCCGGTCAGCAACGGCTTCGACGAAGAGGGCAATCCTCATCTCAGCTGGCGTGTCCACATTCTGCCGCAACTAGGCCACCAAAACCTCTACGATCAATTCAATTTAGACGAACCCTGGGACAGTGCCAATAATTTGCCGTTGCTTGCACGTATGCCGGACATCTATCGCAGCGTAGGAGATTCCTACACGAGTACAGAAACGCGGGTAATGACCCTGACCGGGCCAGACGCACCGTTTGGTTCACGCTCGCTAGGAAGCGATCAAACCGGTCCACGGGTCCAGGAGATTGCCGATGGCTTTGCGAATACGATCGCATTTATCGAAAGTGGCGTCGATAGGGCTGCCCCGTGGACCAAACCGGACGACTTGCCGTTCGATATCAACGACCCGCTGGCTTCGTTGGGGACCTACAATGATGAGGATTTCCTCGTCGCGTTGTTTGACGGCAGTACGTATCGAGCACCAACTGATATCTCGGCTGCCGAGTTTTCCGCCCTGGCTACAAAGAGTGCTAGAGGAATCTATGACGACATCCCTGGTGAAGAACTCATTCCTACACGCGTACTGTCAAGGCATTCTGCGGAAAGCGGCGTTGTCAGATTCGGGCAAACGACTCGTGCGAATAACCTCAAGCAGATCGCTCTCGGGATGCTTAACTACGAAGCTGTGACTCGCCGCTTGCCTGCAAACGCCTTCGCGGACGACGGCACGCCGCTGCTAAGCTGGCGAGTGCTAATTCTGCCTTATTTGGAACAAGGCACGCTCTACGAGCAGTTCCGCTTAGACGAACCTTGGGACAGTCCTCACAATCTGGCACTGCTAGAGTACATGCCCGAGGTCTACCAAGACCTTGAGGCTCCGCACGACAGCACGACGACCCGTTTTATGACTTTCGCGGGCGACGAGGCGCTGTTTCCTGCCGAAGGCACGCAGTTCCGCTCGGGCAGGACCTTTAATAGCATTCGAGACGGATTCTCGAACACCATCGCGGTAGTCGAGGGCGGCGCCGACATCGCGGTACCGTGGACGAAACCGACGGGCTTGGAATTCTACGAAAATAACATCTATAGCGTACTTGGAAAACTCGGCGCTGAGATTCCACTCGTCTACATGAGCGGAGCGGCGATTCCCCTCGATGCTTCTACGTCCAATGCCGAATTTCTCGCTCGGATCACTTACAACGGCGGCGAAGACCTCAACAATCTGCCTGAGCAGATCCCCAACTGGGACTATTACATCAACGAAATCGGCGGCGACACCGTGTTAAACGAATTCGGTGTCGACACCTTCGACGTTGTGCTCGACCGCGCACCTGCGTCGAATGTCGAAATCTTGCTGGCCGTCGGCGATCCTTCAATTGCCACGCTCAGTCAAGAGCTGGTCGTCTTCACGCCCGAAAACTGGGCCACTCCTCAGCGTGTCGCGGTGCGCGGCGTCGACAACTTTGCCCTCAATGAGGATCGTCAAGTCCAGGTTTTGGCTGCGGTCAATCCTCTTGCATCCGATCCAAACTTCGTGGTGAATGCTTCAATTCGATCGTTCACGGCCACCGTTCTCGACGATGATCTCATCCCAGGCGATTTTGATCGCAGCGGCACCGTCACCGCAGCAGACCTTGACAGCTGGCAGACATCGTATGCTGTGGACGGTAGTGCTGACGCCGACCGCGATGGCGATACCGACGGCAGCGACTTCCTGGCTTGGCAGCGTGGTGTCTTCCTAAGTCCAGCGTTGATTTCATCTGAAGTAGCGCCCCTCGGCGCACTGCTAGCCGTCGTCGATCAATCGCATGAGGATGACGAAGTCATGGCGAGCCACCGCCGGCGGTCGTTTGCAGAATCAAGTCATACGACCGCTTCTGCTGTCGAAGCGTTATTGTCGTATTCCTTCGGCGTCGAAGAGTTCGAGCGTTTCGTCAACGAAGATGATGAAACCGAAGACCACGCATGGCTCGACGAAGAGTTACTGCGGCGCGTCTTTGGTTAGTCGAAGGTTGTGCTGAAATTTCTTCAATCGCTACCGCAGCAGTTCCCCAGGATACAGCGTCTGAGGGTCGGTGAGTTGTCTTGATACTGCGAGGCACGACAGCACGACACTAAGAGCAATCAATCACTTTGGTTTTCTTCGTCTTGCCAATACCGGGATTGAAGGTGTTGGTCGGATCTAGCTCTGCGTAAAACTCTTGCAGCGTCTGCTCGGCCTCGTACATGTGTCCCACATTATGCTCCGCGGGGAACTTCGCGGCCTTCGCTTCAAGCCGCTCTAACATGACAGCCTTGATCTTCTCCAGATCAGTGCCTTTTCGATACAGGTAGGTGTGGTGAAACACGTGGCACATGTAGTGTCCGTAGTACAAGGCGAGAACCATGTCCTTGGTAATTTCTTCTGGGAGATCTTCCACCCATTCTGGATCGCGACTCAGCAAGGCGATGTCCAGCGCCAGCACTTCTTCGGTCGTACGTTGGTGAATGTTCTGGTAGCGAATTCCAGCACCAGCCGCGCTGAAGCGATGTAAAAGTGCGGCCTCCTGCTCTTGCTCAGAGCACTCGAAAAAGCCGACACCTTCGATGTTGCTCCAGTCGTTCTCAAGGTATTGGCGCGCCTCGTCGATTGCATCGTCTGCTGTTACGAGGATCAGGTAGTACTCGAATTGGTCGCGATAATCCAGCAGACGCTTTGGCAGGTGCTGCGGAAACAGTTTGCCAACGTAGTACAAAAAAATGTCGGGTAGGTACTTTGGTAGAAACGGAACCTTGTTGAGCAGGTACTCAGCCTTCGCCTTCAGCGCATAAGCTTTCGGCAAGCGTTCTGTCCCAAGATACTTGATGGCCAAGGCCACATCTTTTCCGTACTGCTCGGCTACGTCAAAGGTGGCTCGATTCATGTACTCGCACATCTCAGGAAGATGCTGGAAGTTCTTCAGAATGTGCGTCCGCAACGTGACGAACTGATCAGGATCGTTGGTCCCCAGAAAGAACACCTGCTTCTTCTTCGGCAACGGATACGTATCAACGCGGACTGCGAAGCAGGCAACTTTGCCAGCGCTGCCACTGACTTCGTAGAGGCGTTTCGGATCGGCGTTGTATCGGTTAGGAACGTCCGCCTCGAGGTTTCGGATTCGATTGACGTAGTCGAGGTCGGAGGCAGCTTTGTCGAATCCTTCGAGGTCGTCGTCGCTGAAGTTGCCTTCATCGACTTTCGAGAGTATTTCTTCTGCAGAATCGCCGAGGTTATTGATTCCCAAGTGATTGACAAGTTCCAGATGGCCGTCGTGGTTAACCCGAGCAAACAGCGCGAGTTCGGTGTAGGACGAGCCCCTTTTGCATAGCGCGCCGCCCGCATTGTTGGCGACTCCGCCGACAACTGTAGCACCGATTGTTGTCGAACCGAGCACCGAATGCGGTTCGCGGCCAATTTTCTTGAGTTCCTGACCTAGTTCGAACAAAGTGGTACCGGGCAACGCGAGCGCCTGTTTGCCGCCATCGAGCAGTTTGAACTTCTTCAATCGGCCCGTATTGATGATCACGACCTTGCGATCGTAGTCGAATCCACTGGGCGACGAGCCGCCGGTGAGTCCGGTCTTCGTGGCTTGCATGATGATCACGCAGTTCGCCTCAACTGCCGCCTGTAAGACTCGCCATTGTTCGAGCAACGAGCCTGGGAAGACCACCGCCAAGGCTCCGCCAAACCCATAA
The DNA here is from genome assembly GCA_039184115.1 of Planctomycetota bacterium. Classification (GTDB taxonomy): domain Bacteria; phylum Planctomycetota; class Planctomycetia; order Pirellulales; family Lacipirellulaceae; genus Bythopirellula. The sequence continues at coordinate 38,572 of JBCDBK010000026.1, forward strand.
CGGAATCCTGAGCGATAGTAGGCGGTGTCGGCGTCCTTCGTCAGCACGTGTTTGGCACCGACAATTCCTCGGAATGTTTCGACGAGATTGGGATTCGACATATCCAGAGTTAGTCTGAGTGCGATGAGTAAACCTGCTGCAGACCTGCAGTGAGATCGCGCCTCATGGAATCAACGCGCGGCGGCGTACACTCGTCCGACCGCAGGTGTCGTTATTGTACTCTGCCAGCATTGCGCCAGCGAGAGCCTCAGCATTTCCTACGCGCAGCGTGGTATACTGATTGCGCACGGCATGGAAATGCCAACGATTGTGGCGATCGCCGCGAACATCCGGCGCGGTCGTAGTGTCTGCGCCCACAACTCGGGCCCGAATCATTGGACTGCACGTACGTGCTTGCAGTGCGATACAATACCCAAGTTGTCACCGGTTTGAGGAACAGACAGGTATGAGTTCGGCGGACCAAGCAAAAATCGATCCATCGCCAATCGACGCCAAAGCGTCCTGGTGGCACCGGCCTGCGGGCGGCCGCGAGGTCCTGCAGGTGGCGCTGCCGCTGGTTGTGTCGATGCTGTCAGTGACCGTGATGACCTTCGTCGACCGGATGTTCTTGAATTGGTCGTCCAGCACCGCGATGGCGGCAGCATTTGCTGGCTCGATCGTTTGGTGGGCGTCACTGTGCTTGCCAATGGGCATCTGCGGATACGTCAACACGTTTGTCTCGCAGTATTTTGGCGACGATCAACCAAAGCAGATTGGCGCCGCGGTTTGGCAAGGGGTATGGGTCGCTGTCGCCGCTGGACCTTTGCTGTTGGCCTTAGTGCCGCTCGCACCAACGATCTTTGCCTTCGCCCAACACGGCGTCGAATCGACAAAGCAAGAGACCGTCTACTTTCAGATTCTTTGCTACGGCAGTCCCGCGTTCTTGGTCGCGACGGCGCTCGGAGCGTTTTATGGCGGATTGGGAAAAACCTGGGTCGTAATGATCGTCGACACGTCGGTCGTCGCGGTGAACCTACTACTCGACTATCTCTGGATTTTCGGACACGCCGGATTTCCAGAAATGGGAATCGCCGGCGCCGCCTGGGCAACTTCGGTTTCGTTATGGCTGAAAGTCGCCATCTACGCCTGGCTCATCCTTCAGCCAAAGCACGAATCAACCTACCACACACGAACTGGCATCCGTGTCGATCGGGCCCTCTTCCGACGTCTGATGTACTACGGACTGCCCAGCGGAGTGCAGATGCTACTCGATGTGCTGGGTTGGACCGTATTCGTCCTGCTCGTTGGGCGGCTGGGACATATCGAGAACACCGCTACTACTCTAGCCTTCAGCATTAGCTCGGTGGCCTTCATGCCGATCTGGGGATTTGGCATGGCGACCAGTATTCTTGTCGGTCAGAAGCTCGGCGAAGATCGCGATGATCTGGCTGCACGCGCAACAAGCACTGTCTTGTGGATCTCGATTGGATACATGGCGCTGATATCTGTTCTGTATGTGCTCACGCCCAATGTGTTCTTGGCTGGTTTCTTTGCCGAGAACTCTGATCCCCCGGAAGTGCAGCAGATTATCTACTCGATGGCTGTGAATCTGCTCTGCTTTGTCGCGGCTTACAATCTGTTCGACGCGGTGCTGATGGTTTACGTCAGCGCGCTGAAGGGTGCCGGCGACACTCGGTTTATTTTGCGGGTGACGATCATTATGGCCATCCTGCTGGCCAGTCTCAGCTACTTGGCCGTCGAAGAGTTGAAACTCGGCATCTACTGGTGCTGGTCGCTGGCGATCGGCTGGGTTTGGGTGATGGGCGTGACGTTTTTCTTCCGCTATCGGACCGGGAAATGGCGAACCATGCGAGTGATCGAAACGGATCATGAGCCGAAGGTGCATGATGACGAGGTGGAGAACTCGGCAATAGAGGTAGTACCTGAGCCGGTTATGATCGCCTCCGAGGGAGCGGACACGTAAATGCGCGGGCTGTTCGTGCGTCCCTAATAAGCGCGAATCTATACCGATGATTACAACTACTGCTATACGTGCCTACGTAGCAGCGCCATTTGCTGTCGCTCTCTGCGCGGGCAAATCCAACGCGGGCTCGCTAATCCGGCGTCATTAGCTGCACATACGGATCGACGAAGGTGTCGTCGCCATATCGGTCGTGGTGGCGAACCCACTCCATCGAGTAGACCAAGTCTTGCTCGTCGCGGCCTTTGGGAACCAGGTCGAGAAAGTGGTAGATGCCCATCAGCATGTCTAGTCCGCGGGCGTAGGCAGAGTAGGTGTGATAAATCTGCCCGTCTTCGCGTGCAAAGACGCTGATACCCGGCGCTTCGGTAATCGGAAATGGATTGCGCTCAAAGTTGTAGAAGGTGTCGCCCTGCTCGATCTGTGCTTCGGTGAAGGTGACGCCGAAGTCTTGATTGAAGTCCGACGCATGCGACGACACCCACGGAAAATTCCATTCCATCCGCTGGCGAAACGCGAGCAACTTGTCTAGCGGCGCGCGAGAGACGGTCACCATCGCCACATCACGATGCTGCAAATGGATGCCTAACGATTGATAGGTGTCAGCCAACAACGAACACGACTTGCAGCCTTCCGTCCACATGGGATCGAACATGAAGTGATAGACGATCAGCTGACTACAATCGCCGAATAGGTCGCACAGCGAGGTCTTGCCAGCTTCACCGTCGAACTCGTACTCCTGCTCGACCTTCGTCCACGGTAGGTTTCGACGGAGCCGATTTACCTCGTCGCGATGGCGGGTGAGTTCCTTTTCATTAGCAAGCAGTTCCTGGCGCGCGGCAAGCCATTGCTCTCGCGAAACGACCACGTGGTCCATAGCAACTACTCCGATTGAAAGCTGAAAGATTCACGCACAGATACAATGCGGATACCGCTAGACGGCGAACTTCTATGCGTCTACTCGAGACAATACGCGGTCACTTGGCGGGAGTCTCATGCAGTGCGACGCGGTTTCCCTCGGTATCTTCAAAATGAGCGATAAAGCCATGCTCGCCAATGCTTGTGCGTGGCACCAGCGTCTGTCCCCCAGCGCTGCTGATTGCTTCCAGCGTGGGGTCGATCTGATCGACGTGGAGATAGACCAAAGTTCCGTCGTGCGAGGGCTTATATCCTTCACCTAGAATCAGCGTGCCAGCCGCACCCATATTACCCATCTCCATCGGAAACCAGCCCATCTTGTACGGACCCATCTCGGTCTCAGTAATCTCAATGCCGAGACCAGCCTCGTAAAACTTCTTAGCCCGACCCATGTCGGCAACGGGAATTTCGAACCAATTGACTGGATTGGCGTGCGAAGGCATCGTGAAGTCTCCTTGAAAAACTGGGCGGAAAAATAGCTTGATCGACAAGACCTAATACGTTACTATTGAGTAACATATAAGACTTGGGAAATCTGTCAACTGCCTTTGCCGCCGATCACAGAAAATCAGTATCAATACAATGATCGAAACACAAGAACTAACGCTCGACGTTGCCCAGAGTATCGAAATCGACGCGGCCATTGGCGATGCCTACAAGGCGTTGATCCGACGATTGACTGTGGATAGCAGTACACCAGACAACCGTCCGATGCCGATGGTTCTTGAGGAGTGGCCCGGTGGACGCTGGTTTCGCGACCTTGGCAAAGGGCAAGGTCATCTGTGGGGATTCGTGCAAGTCATCAAGCCGCCAACTCTGATCGAAATTCAAGGTCCGATGTTTATGTCCTATCCGGTTGCCGGTCATGTGCAGTTTCGGTTAGAGCAGATAACTGGAGGTACAGACCTATCGCTGCGTCATCAGGCACTTGGTCTCGTTGCGGAAGAGCACCGGCAGGGAGTCGTGCCTGGTTGGGAGCACCTGCTGAAGTCCGTGAAACAGCTGGCCGAGTGATTGGTCGTCACCCATGAGTGAGAACCTCGACCAAATCTGGAAAGCGCTGTCGGATCCGACACGCCGAGACATCCTGGATTTGCTACGCGATGGCCCGCGATTGACTACGGAAATCGTCGAGCAATTTCCCGACCTGTCGCGATTCGGTGTGATGAAGCACATGGAAGTCTTGCGTGAGGCGGGGCTTGTCAACACTCGGGCCGACGGACGCAAGCGAATCAACTCTCTCAACGTCACACCGCTCCGGCAAATCATGGAACGATGGATGAGCAAGTACGAAGCCTATTGGACAAACGCGCTACTACGCGTGAAAGATCTGGCTGAAGAATCGGCCAGTGAAGAGAAAAAAACCAAACACAAACGTGCCTAACATGCCGTACCACGAAGCCTACGCCGGAATCATGCGCGACGCGTTAGCTACGCTCGATGGTGTGACTGAGAAGCGCATGTTCGGCGGACTTTGCTTCATGCTTAATGGCAACATGCTATGTGGCGTGGACAAAGCCGCTGGTATGGCCCGCGTTGGCAAGAACAACGAGGCGGCCGCTCTTGCTTTAGCGGGTGTAGAACCGCTATCGTTTACAGGCCGCAAGATGGGCGGAATGGTCGACGTGACTCCAGAGGTGTTGGAAGACGAAACAACGCTTCGTGCAGTCCTCGATCTGGCACTCGACTTCGTTGGGTCGCTGCCGGCGAAATAGTCGAGTCGCCAGAGGCTAACCCGTCGTGCGCATGCCGGTCGATACGCCTTTGATCGTCAGGTGAATAAGACGTTCAAGTTCGACCGTGGTCGAACCCGCGTCGATCGACGCTCGCCGCAGCAATTCGTACTGCAATAAGTTCAGCGGATCGACGTAGCCGTTGCGTACGCGAATCGACCGACCGAGCCATGGAATCGGATCAAGGAGTTCCTCACGCTCGGTTATCAACAATAGCGCTGACTGCGTGCGGACATGCTCTTCAAAGACCGCGTCCACTAGCGTTTGACCGCCTTCGATCGATGTCGCAAGCTCACCGTACCACGCGAAAATGGGCAGATTTGCCTGCGCCAGCGCTAGGCCGGCATTGTCGATCGTAATTCGAAAGAAAGGCCAATCGGCATACATTTCTCGCAGCAGATCGATGCGATCGGTTTGCTGGCCATCCAAATATTTCTCGAATGCGCTTCCCGAGCCATACCAGGCCGGCAACATCGCCCGACATTGGTTCCATGAATAGACCCAAGGGATCGCACGCAGGTCCTCGACGCGATTACCTCGCTTCCGTTTAGATGGCCGCGAACCAATCGGGAGCTGTTCGATCGCGTTGATCGGCGTGACTGCGCGGTAGAAGTCGGCGAAGGAAGGGTGATCGACCAATTTTCTATAAACTTCGTAGGAATCGTCCGTTAACGTATTCAGCGCTTCGCTCCAGCGCTCTGGTACCGGTTCGTGATCGCGGGAAACCGCCGTGAGCACCGACCAAATCAACTGTTCCAAGTGGCGGTGCGCAATGTGAGGGTTGTCGTATCGATCGGCAAGAACCTCCCCTTGTTCGGTGATACGCAGTGAGCCGTTAAATGCATTTTTTGGCAATGACAACACACCCTTTGCAGCCGGTCCACCGCCGCGCGCGAGCGAGCCGCCCCGACCGTGAAAGAAAGTGAGTCGGACACCGAACTCGTCGGCCACTTCTACGAGTTTCACTTGCGCGCTCTGCAGGGCCCATTGAGCAGCCAGATAGCCACCGTCTTTGGTGCTGTCTGAGTAGCCGATCATCACAACCTGCAGGTCGCCTTGCTCGCTCAGGTACTCGCGATACTTAGGTTCGCTCAGCAGCTCGCGCATCGTGGCAGGTGCCTGCTTTAGATCGCCAATGGTCTCAAACAGAGGAACGACCGGCAATCGCATCGACGCATCACGCGGGTCGCCTTCGTCCACTTGCTCAGACCAGCGCCAAAACCACATGATCGTCAGGAGGTCGCTCGGCACACGCGTCATACTTAAAATGTGCTGCCCCAGGGCAGACAGACTGTATGTTCGCGCGACACGGCGCAGCAGCGTGAACAACTCGAGCGTTTCGCGTGATTCGGGCGATAGGTCATCCCAATTTAGCTCGATGCTAGCGCCCATGTTCTCGACGAGCGCTTGTCGGCGTCCAACTTCGTCGCGCTCGGCGATGTCGGAAACCAGGCCTGTCTTGCTAAAAACCTCATCAATCACGCCGCGGTAGAGCCCTGAGTCCTGCCGAATGTCAAGCCGCGCCATATGCAGACCAAACACACGAATCTGGTCTAACCAGGGCTGCACTTCGATCTCCGCCAACGCTTGGTTGCCCGTCGAACAGAGACTCTCTGCCACGATTTGCACGTCTGCTTCTAGATCATCCGACGATGCATAAACTCCCGCGTACGTCTGTTCCCCGCCGGGCTTGGCGAGTGCCGTCTGTGCAAGTCGCCAATGCACCACAAACAACCAGCGTCGATAGGCTTCCAGTGGCGGCAGCTTCGCCAGGCGATCCTGCAGTTCAGGCCATTGTTGACCTGCCGACGCAATCGCATCGACCAAACAGGCTGCAGCAGGCGTCTGACGATCGGATAGACTCAACGCTTGCGAGAGCTTGCCGCACTGATTTAGGTGCGAAGTAAGCGCTTCGCTACGCAGATAGGCGAGCGTCTGCTCAGTCACATCGGGCGTGACGAAGGGATTGCCGTCGCGGTCGCCACCAATCCATGACCCATACTGCACGATTGGCGTTTCACTGAGTTTCACTTTCGGATAATGCTCGGCCAGTGCTTCGCGTAGTTCGGAGATGACACGTGGTATCTGCTGCCAAAGGACATCCTTGATCCGCAAGCCTCGCTCGACTTCCTGCATGACCGTCGGACGCCAAGGGCGAATGAAGTCGGTCTGCCACAGGTTGCTGATTTTGGCGACCAACTGTCGATCGAGCCGGTCTTTCTCCATCGGCAACAACTCGTCGTCGTCTGCTTCTTTGAGCAGTGCGCGAATATTGCCGAGCAGCCGTCGGACCGCTCTGCGTTTGGCCTCGGTTGGATGGGCAGTGAGCACAAGCTCGATGCCGAGCGAATCGACATATTGCTGAACCGTTGCCGACGAAATGCCTTGCCGGTGGTACTCTGCGATTGCCGCACGAATCGTCTCGCTCGCCGGGTTTGGATAGGCTTGACGCGTGCGATCGCGCAGCACGCGTACCCGACGACGATCCTCGGCCAAGTTCGACAGTTCGAGGAAGATGGTGAAGCCACGTGTAATGACCGAGATCTGTCGTTCATCGAGGCCGCCGAGCAACTCACGTATCTGATTGCTCGCCTGCTCGTCACCTTCGTGCATATTGCGGACAAGCTTGCGAAGCTGCTCGACCAAATCGAAGCTCGCGTCGCCGGCCATTTGACGAATGATATTGCCGCAGAGCCGACCAAGCTGATCGATCTCTCGACTGAGTTTCGGAAACAGATTCTCTGCCATGCGAGCAAGCCTCTCATCATAAAGAAAAAATACCCGCGTTAGCCACGATCGTCGTAGCCGCGCGGGTGCTGCTGATGCCACTTCCAGGCGCTCGCCACAATCGCCTCGATATCGACGTACTTTGGTCTCCAGTCAAGTGTCTGATTTGCCAGACTTGCGTCCGCGACCAGAGCCGGCGGATCACCTTCGCGCCGCGCGACGACCTCGGCGGGAATCTCATGTCCCGTTACACGTCGCGCCGCTTCGATCACTTCTTGAACGCTAGCCCCCTGCCCCGTACCTAGATTGAGTTTCAACTGACTGCCCGCTTCCAACTTTTCCAACGCTGAAACATGAGCTGTCGCCAGATCGTCAACGTGAATGTAGTCGCGAATGCAGGTGCCGTCATTCGTCGGATAATCGTCGCCGAACACTAGGATCTTCTCCCGCTGACCGAGCGCTACTTGGAGGACCAGCGGAATCAGGTGCGTCTCCGGCTCGTGGTCTTCGCCGATGGGACTTTGCTCGTCATTCGCGTCAGCTGCGCCCGAGGCGTTGAAGTAGCGTAGCGCCGCATATTGCAATCCGTAGGCGTGAGAGTAATCGGCGAGGGCGTGCTCGATTGCCAACTTCGTAAAGCCGTACGGATTAATCGGGGATTGCTTCTCAGCCTCGGTGATCGGAACTACTTCGGGGATGCCGTAGGTCGCGCAGGTACTGGAAAAAACAATCTTTTCCACACCAGTGGAACGCATCGCGTCTAACAACGACAACGTGCCAACGATGTTGTTCTGGTAGTATGGCGCCGGGTCGGTCACCGAGACGCCCACGTAGCATGACGCCGCAAAGTGCATGACCGCGTCAATCTTGTGGTCGGAGATCGCCTGCTCGAGCTTTCCGCGATCCATCAAATCGCCGACGATCAGCTTGCCTTCAGGCACCGCCGACTGGTGACCTTCCGAGAGGTTATCGTAGACCCAAATCTCGTGCCCGCCGCGCTGCAGCATCCAGGCCGAGTGCGATCCGATATAACCCGCTCCCCCAACTACCAATACCTTCATTCGTACTCCGATAGCAGTGGCTCTAAGTCAAACTGCGTGTTCTCAAAGCCTTATGCAATTCTGTTTCCACCTGCCGACGAATCGCATTGTTTGCGTAACCAACCCACGCGACGTCCGTCGTTACGTCGAGCGGAGCGTCCAGTGGACGACCCGTCGGATCTGTGATCGATACCCCCAGCTCCTCGGCAATTACCAAGGTACAAATATCGTAGGGATGACAACAGTGCCCCATGTTTTCGCCTCGGTCAGCCGCGATCGGCTGCATTAAGGGACGCAAATCAGCCAAAAATCGGTCCGCGCCGCTCAGCAAGCCGTAGATCTGCCCCGCCGTGCTTGGATATTGGTCCTCAAAAGTCATTGTGCCACCGGGCCGTCTTGGCCCGAGAACACGTGTGATCACTTCATCTTCGATCTCCGCCAACACATCTCGCAACCCTGGGAAAAATCGACCGATGCTGCAATATCCGTACTGGATCGTCTCGGCAGACGAGGGATTCAGCGACAGCTGCTGACGTTCACCCGTCACTAAGTCCCAACGTTCAGCATCAGCGCCTCGCCCGCGAATGGCCCACAGTTGATCGCAGAGGTGCTGCTTAATAAGCGGAATTTCGGTCTGTACGGCGAGTTGTACATCACCCAGGTTCGTTTGCTGTCCGCGATTTGGCGCAATACCCGTCAACACCCAGCCCGGGCGCTTTTGATACATCAAAGGTCGCGTGCCGTCGATCGGATCGACAATCAGTCGCCAACGACAGTCCGCAGCACATGCGCCGGTCGGCAATACGATCTCACCGCCGGGAATCCCTTCGGCGATTAAGACAATTGGTTCTTGATCGGCAATTTCCGCCGTGATGAAATCGATCAATTCTTGTTCGCTCACGCGGTCGATCGCGAACACCAAATCGCCGCTGCCCTCCACGTCGTCACTGACGATTTCTGATAACTGCTCAGTCGTATGCGCTTTCGTGGCTTCGAACACGCGATCACGAATCCGCAGGTGAAGACGGCGTGTCGCGGCCAACAGGTCATCCAATCCGAGCATGCAGCCATCATATCATAAGCTAGCTCACCCCTACGACCCTTTGACGCGCTCCGCAGAGTGTCCGCAAGCAGCGGGTTGCCACTCCAGGTGCAGCTGTCATCATGGAGATAGTCCTCGTCACAGAAAAGCGGTGTCCATGGCCTCCCCGGCAAATGATCGACCGACGAATCCGCCATCACGCAAGAAGTCAAAGCTCCGCTGTCGAACGAGCGGCAACTTTGCCCAGTGGCTGACCCAATCGGGTGGCAGCCTCGCAATTACGACCTATACGTCCGGGCTGCTGGTCTTGGTCAGCAGCTTTGAGGGCCGGTTGCGATATCGTACGCAACGCTTCTCACGCCCGATGGGACTGGCAATTAAAGAGAACCGGCTCGCGTTGGCTGTGCGGCGCGAGGTCTTACTATTCCAACGCACGTCCGACACTAACGAAGTATTCCGCCTGCGACGAATCTACCACACTGGAAAAGTTGACGCCCACGATATTGCTTTTGGCAATCAAGGTGTGTACTTCGCCAATACCCGTTACAACGCCATCGCTCGCGTCTCGAAGAAGAAGCACTTCATCCACTGCTGGCAGCCGAGTTTCATCGCAGGCGTGGTGCGTGGCGACCGTTGCCATCTGAACGGGATCGGCATGCGCGAAGGTCAACCGGCGATGGTCACCGCATTCTGTGCGACTGGGCACCAAAGCGGTTGGCGTGAACAAGACCGCTTTACCGGCGGAGTAATGATCGATGTCGAGCGAGACGAAGTCGTCGCGGCTGGGCTTTGCATGCCACACACTCCGCGCTGGCACAACGACCACTGGTGGCTCTGTGACTCGGGTCGCGGCCTCTTGTCAGTGTTTAACGAAACCAGCGGAGAGACCCAGGAAGTCTGCGCGCTGCCGGGCTTCACCCGTGGGCTTAGCTTCGTAGGCAACCACGCCCTCGTCGGCCTCTCAAGAATTCGTCGTAAACACATTCTCGACGCACCGCCGGTTCGACAGCGCGTACGGAAGATCAAAGCCGGCATCGCGCTAGTCGACGTGAGCTCCGGAAAGCATACCGGCACGCTCGAATTTCTGGATGCCGGCAACGAAGTCTTCGAGGTCACCTTCTTGCCAGAGTTACTCGCCCCCAGCATCAGATCTTCGCGGTCTGGCTAAGCATCCACAGCACCAACACTCCTCGCATCGACCAAGCGACGGTCCTTATCCAGTTGGTACCTACTAGTTTTGCGTGTTGCTCAACCGAAAAATCATTGGCCAGTGCTTCGTGGGCGGGCACCTGCAGAACAGCGGTCGATAGCCAGATGACAATCACCAACCCCAGCCCTAACCAGGTCTGCCACGCGGGCAAGACGTCAGAGCCTGACCAACACAACCAGATCGCTACCCCCAGTTCGGCGAACATCAACGGGGCGACCACCAAGGTGGTCAGCCGCTGATGCAGTTGCTCGTAGGCCGAAAACTCCGCGCCTCCGACTCGGGCAAACAACGGGTAGTGAACGATTTGCACAAACCAAATCAATCCCACCATCGCCCAAGTCGAGGCAGCCTGGACCAACAGAACTAGCTTTTCCATCCATTGCCCTCGCCAGCAATCAAACTTCGGTGGTGGCGCAGCGCTCGGAGCAGGATCAGTGTGAATGGTACCCACCAAATCAGGTCGTTAGTCACGATCGTCCAACCCATCTTCATGGGAAATCGCTCCGTCCATACCGCCTGAACGAAACCAATCGGCCCGAAGATCTTCCCGAGCCAGCCTACCATCACGATCGGCCAGTGACGCATCGGGTCGCGTGCAGCAATCGCGTAGCCTACTCCGTAAACACCGACGATCATTCCGATACATTGCCACAGTTCCGGATAGGAAGGTAATGGCTCGAATTCCGCCCATCGAAAGATCGCCAGTGGGAAGAAGATTGCCCAAACTCCCCACACGATGTTGTAGATGGCAGCCGCCCAGAGAACCATCGACATCCATCGCGGTGTGGCTGCTGCAAAGTTGTTCATGCTGGGGATCACTTGCGGGTGAATTGGACGAGAGAACAAGTAGGATGACAGCGAGTCGAGGATCTAGCAGCCGTCGTATCGTTCCAGATTCTCGTCGACCGACGGTCCCACCGTCTCGCTACGCGCGCACTGTTCGTCGTGGCAATACGTTCGCCAGACCGCCGTCGATACTCAGGACTTGTCCAGTAATCCAACTGTTGCCCGGATGCAGTAACCACTCCATCGCTGCGGCGACTTCGTCGGGTTCGCCCAAACGACCAAGGGGATGCATTTCGCTCGACTGCGCAGCCGCGGCTTCGTTGTTCCATAGTTTCTCGGTCATATTGGATTTGACAAGGCCAGGCGCGACGGCGTTAAATCGAATACCACGGTTGGCGTAAGTCGCAGCCGCCGACCGAACCAGACCATCAATGCCGGCTTTAGCAGCAGCAATCGCTTCGTGATTTGGCATTCCAATACTGGCGGCTGACGAGCTTGCAAACACGACCGCGCCCCCGTTGGATCGTAACACCTTGCCGGCTGCACGCGTCACAGCGAAGCAAGAGGTGAGATTCGTAGCGATCAATTCGTGCCATTCGTCAAAACTCGTGCTGTGCGCCGGCTTCAGTAGGATTGAGCCCACACAGTTTGCCATTCCCACAAGGTTGCCCAGCTGGCTGGCGGCCTGCTGAATACACTGCTCGATTGCTGCTCCATCGCGGGCGTCGAGAACCTGAGAGTCGGCACTGAGGTCCCCCGCAAGTCTTGCCAATTTTTCCTCATTGCGCGCAGCCAAAAACAGCCGATATCCACGTGCTGATAGGCGACGTGCTAACGCCGACCCGACGCTCCCCGTGGCCCCGATAACGAGGTAGCCTTGTGAATGATCGCTTTGCAATTTCATCTCTCCTTTTGCGAATACAGACGTTACCAACCGAAAGTCCTGGCGGTAATTAACCTTTGTTGCGGTCCACAACTACCAAGCCAAACTGATTTGAAATCGCTTCTCGATGACTCGTTTATGATCCGTCTCGGCCTATGCTGTCAATTCGTCGACGCACCTATCAAGTTTCGCACAACGACAGTCACGGCTTGTAAACGGCTGTCGAAGGCGGATCGGCTGGCCAAGCTCTCTGGGCTCTGTCGGGCGAATGCGGAGGCGCTGTTCTCGGCATTTCAGTACTGCATCGAGCACCAAATTGGCTGCTTCCGCGTCAACAGCCAGATTCTACCGGTCAAGACGCACGACGAGGTGGGCTACGATCTCGAAGACTTGCCAGACGTCGAGGCGATCGTCTCCAGGTTCAAGCAATGTGGCGAGCTGGCCACTAAGAGCGATCTACGCGTCTCGTTTCATCCTGATCAGTTTGTCGTTCTCAACTCGCCTCGGCCCGACGTCGTGCGGAAGTCGATTGCTGAGCTCGAGTATCAGTCGGAAGTCGCGGCATGGGTAGGCGCTGACGTAGTCAACATTCATGGAGGCGGAGCCTACGGCGATAAAGTGACGGCACTTAGCACGTTTGCCAGTCGGCTTGACCAACTTTCCGAACGAACGCGAAGTAGACTGACCGTTGAGAATGACGACCGTATCTTCACGCCTGTGGATCTGCTACCGCTGTGCCTGTCGGAAGGCATCCCTTTGGTGTACGATGTGCACCATCATCGTTGTCTGGCTGACGAGCACGACGTGGCAACCGCTACCAAGCTTGCTTGCGACACCTGGAACCGAGAACCGATGTTCCACATCTCAAGCCCAAAAGAAGGCTGGAACGGTCCTCAACCAAACCGTCATCACGACTTCATCAATGCGCGCGACTTTCCCAACGAGTGGCTCGACCTCGATCTGACCGTGGAAGTCGAAGCTAAAGCAAAGGAGAAAGCTGTCTGTAAGCTGCAACAATCCCTCGATTGCAAGATCTCGTCGCGAAAAGCTAAATCTCAATAAGGAATCGAGCGACTCATGGATGCGCCTACCGCAATCGTTTGGTTCCGACACGATCTTCGTCTCGGCGACAACCCGGCGCTCCACGCGGCACTTGCAGTGGGAAATGTCATACCCGTCTACATTTGGTCGCCTGAGGAAGAAGGTAGCTGGCCACCAGGCGGCGCTAGCCGCTGGTGGCTGCATCAGTCGCTTACTAGACTCGCAGAACATCTGCAGAAGCTTGGCTCGCGCCTGATTTTGCGCCACGGCAGCTCACTCAATTGCTTGCAGACCCTCGCGGCCGAGACCGGCGCGTCGAGCGTTTTTTGGAACCGCCGCTACGAACCAAGCGTCATCGACCGCGACAAGTGCATCAAGCAAACGCTTCAGGACGCCAGCCTGGAGGCATGCAGTTTCAACGGCAGTTTGCTGTTCGAACCGTGGGAAATCAAGAACAAGCAGGGGAAGCCGTTTCAAGTATTCACGCCTTTCTGGAAGAACTGCCTCGCGCGCGATGCCAACCTCGACCCGCTGCCCACGCCAGCAACTCTGCCCTCGCCAAATGATTGGCCGGCGAGCGACGAACTCGTCGATTGGCAGCTGGAACCGACGATACCGTGGGATGCTGGCATACGCGAAACGTGGACGGTCGGCGAGGTTGCTGCCCACGAACAGCTACAACAGTTCGTGGCTGAGTTGATGACCGAGTACAAGGATCAACGCGACTTCATGGCCATCGAAGCGACTTCCCGGCTGTCGCCCTACCTGCACTTTGGAGAAGTCAGCCCACGTCAGATCTGGGTAGAAGTTCAGGCAGCGCTGGCTGGCAGTGAGGGCGAGCACCGCGGAGCAACACACTTTTTGAGTGAAGTCGGCTGGCGCGAGTTTGGCTATCATTTGCTATATCACTTTCCCGACACATCCACACTAGCATTGCGGAAGAATTTCCGCGATTTCCCTTGGAGCAACAATGCCGAAAATCTCCGCCGCTGGCAGCGTGGACAGACAGGCTATCCGGTCGTCGACGCTGCCATGCGTCAGCTCTGGCACACTGGTTGGATGCACAACCGCGCGCGGATGATTGTCGCCTCGTTCTTGTGCAAGCATCTGCTTATTCCTTGGCAGCGGGGGGCAGAGTGGTTTTGGGACACCTTGGTCGACGCGGACCTGGCAAGCAACACCCTCGGTTGGCAATGGACTGCCGGATGCGGCGCCGACGCCGCACCCTACTTCCGCATCTTTAACCCCATCACGCAGGGTGAAAAGTTCGACCCTGCAGGCGAATACATCCGTCGCTGGGTTCCGGAACTCGCCGCACTGCCGAACAAATGGCTCTACCAACCATGGGCAGCACCCGACGAAGTGCTTGCCGACGCGGGAGTGGCTCTCGGAAGCGATTATCCCGAGCCAATCGTCGATCATCCAACGGCGCGGCAGGCTGCACTGGATGCGTATCAGGCCGTGAAGGTGGAGAAATAGAAAAATGCGCACGCTCGCCCTAACATAGCGGCGAACCTCGCTTACGTCGCGAAAGCTGCTATCCGATTTGCCGAGGCGGATCGACGGAGATCTTGCTCAGCCCATCTAAAGTGCGGTCGATGTATTTTTCTAGCAACAACATTCCTAAGAAGCCGACGCCACCAACGACAATGGCCAACGACAACAGATCCTTTTGCTCGCTGTCGACACGAATCGCCAGGAACACGCCGATGATCGGCACCAATACGGTCAGTACCAGATGAGCCGTGTTCAGTCTGCGCAGCGTCTGCAAGTCTTTCCAGCGTGGACCCGGCATACGATTGTTGCGAACGAGCGCGGGTACGAAGAACCGCGTCGCGAGGGCCGTCAATAGAAAATACGGATACGCCGCTGCCGCAAAACCGCACAGCGCTAGCGACGTAAAGAAGTGGACGTAAAAACTCAGCACGCCGGGCACATCGTTGCCGAGACCAATCGCAATCGGGAATACCAGCCCCGCGATGGTCCACATGACCACTGCGAACATCGAAACAAATCGTCCGAACATCAGCACACGATGCCCACCTTCGGCCGTATCACGCTCACTGTTCTCTGGCCTGAGTAGCCGCAGCGTCTTGACGGCCGCCCAAATGCCGATCGCAATGCCCAGCGGAAACGCAATCGAATTGACCGTCAGCTGCACTTTGTGAAAGCGGTCGGCAAACGATGGCGTCAACTCGGTCAGTGGCTCAATGATTGAGCGATTGTTGTACAGATAGTTAAATCTTCCCGCCAAGATGTTGGGAATCGCACCCGCGAGTACGATTGGTATGAGGGGCCACTCGAGTATGGAGATGCTAAGCGGATGGCTCGACGGTTGGACAAGCTTCCACACATTTGGGTCGAGGCTCAATCGCAGTGCATGCGCTACCTCTCCCGCCGATTGATACCGTTCTTCTTTGCGCGACTGCAAGCACTTTAGGAGCACCTGACGCAACGATTCTGGACAGTCGCTGGGCAGTGCTTTGCTCATCGAGTCAGAGTCGGCATAGTGCCGCTGGTCGATCATGCGTTGGATGCGTGCAAGCTCACCTCCACTGTCACGCGGCTCGTCGGCGAACGGTCGCGTACCGGTGAGTAGTTCCCAGAGCATGACACCCAGCGAATAAACGTCGCTCGCACCGCGCACCAGTTGTGGCGAACCGCCCAGCACCGGGTGACATGCCTGCAGTTGCTCGGGCGACATGTAAACCAACGAACCACCAAACGTGTCTTCGGGACTCTCGTCAGCGCGACCGCCGTTGTAACTAACGTTGAAATCGGCCAGCTTGGGCGCACCCTCTGGCGTGACCAGCACATTGGCCGGTTTGATGTCGCGGTGCAGCACACCTTTCTCGTGAGCATAGCTAAGTCCTTCGGCCAACTGCATACCTAGCTGACAGACGACCAGCGGCCAGGGGGAATCTTCGAGCCAGTGTCGATTCGAGGAATTCTTCGGACTCGTCACACCACTGCCGCCCAGATTCTGGTCGACACACTCCAGCAGTAGCTTGCCAGTGCGCTGCTGTGGCTCAGCCACTCGTACGCGGCGGACTACTTCTTGCAGCGTGCCGCCCGGCACCACTTCCATGTAGAGCAAACGTGCTTCGGGATCTTTGGACACCCGCTGATCAAACACGCGCACAATATTCGGATGATCAAGCTGCGCAAGCGTCTGCGGCTCGCTACCTTTGTGAGCCGAGATCTTCAGCGCCACCAAACGCTCCATCGATACTTGCCGCGCGAGAAACACCTGAGCGAACGCGCCTTTGCCAAGCTGCGTCAGCAATTCAAAATCATCAACGCGGCTACCCGACGAAAAGGTCGGCAGTTCAGGCTCCGCCAGCTTGACGTCCGTGCCGGCTTGTGTGCCGCGCACGGTTTCTGCAAAGTAGGTGCAGGTCGGAGTACCCGCGACTGCCATGCCACCCACTAACTCACAGAGTACGGTCGCTTGATGCGGAAAGCGATGATGGATTTCCTTCTCCGTTACCCGATCGCCAGCCTGCATACGCACTTGCAGCTCTTCGTGAATCAGCTCCACGGCAATTGACTCGCCACGACCGAGCTCGGGAAATTGGTCAGCGTAGTTTTCGACCTTGCGCGGCGAATGACCACTCTGCCAGCGAAACTCCAGGTCGACCTTCACAAGTTCCGGCAACGCCAACGTTCGGACGCCAGGATCGTCCGCCGGTACCCAATTTACCAGGTCCGGCTCATCGCCTTCGCCTGCGAGATACGCCTCCCAGGCACTCGACAGACCGTCGATTGCATCGGCAACGCGATCCCACGTCATATCTTCCCTCGCCGAACCAACGGCGGGTACGCTAGAATGTGAGTCTGGTTGAGGCATAGATAGCTAATTCAATTTTGACGTGGCAATGACTTTTCACCACGGAGTCACGGAGAACACTGAAAACCAAAAGGCATGATTTCATAAGGCAGATTCCCTAGATTATTTCCTGCATCTTCTGCCTTCCTGCAATTTCACATCTGAGATGTCTGTGTTCTCCGTGACTCCGTGGTGAAAAGCACACTCCAAAAAATTATCCGCGATCCTACAACTAGCGCCTAGTAACTAGCTCCTGACAACTCCTCGAATGACTCACGATAACCAAGTCGTCGAAGCACTGCGATCCGGCGATGAGGCTGCGCTGGTTCAGTTTCTGGAGGCCAACAATCAACCACTACTAGCCTTTATCCGCAGTCGCATTGGCACGCAGCTGCAAAAGAAAGTCGAACCCGAAGATGTCCTCCAAGAGGCCAGCATCGAGGCAGTGCGTGTGCTCGGCAAGACTGATCTATCGACATGGGACCCGCTACACTGGCTGTTTCAAATCTGTGAACGCAAGATAATTGACGCGCATCGGCGACACTTTGCGAGTCAAAAACGCGACGCTGGGCGCGAGGCTGCCATGCCTGCCGGCAGCGATGCCGCCGGGCTGGCCAACCTGCTCGCCGCTAGCATGACCACTCCCAGCCAGGCTTTCTCGCGCGATCAACGGCAGCTCCGCATGATGGCAGCGTTGGAAACCCTGCCAGACGACCAACGCGAAGCCCTCCGGCTGCGCTACCTCGTCGGCCTGCCGTCCAAAGAAATCGCGCAGAAATTCGGCAAATCCGACGGAGCAACGCGGGTAATGATTTCACGTGCGCTGAGCCGGTTGCAGACGATGCTGGCTGATTCTGAATAGTTTTACCACGGAGTCACGGAGAGCACGGAAGCTAAAAGATGGGAGAAGTAGAGGCAAGAACTCGTCAACGAAC
>JBCDBK010000027.1:0-54174 GCA_039184115.1 Planctomycetota bacterium
GATTGCGATCATTGGCGTTTTGGTTGCTTTGCTACTGCCCGCCGTGCAGGCTGCGCGGGAAGCAGCGCGGCGGATTAGCTGTTCCAACAACCTAAAGAACTTGGGGCTCGCCGTGCTCAACTTCGAAAGCGCGTCGAAGCGCCTGCCTTACAGCGTGACGCATTGGGGCTGGCAGGAAAATGAAGCGGGCAACGGCGGCGACCCTGCAGACGGCATTCTGAGCGGCGATAGCGGTGGGCCGGGCTACTCGGGTCGCGGCTGGATCGTCGACATCTTACCTTACATCGAACAACAGGCCAGCTACGACCAAATCGTGGCGGCAATCGACGCGTCAAACGGACGAGACTTTCAGGCGGTCGCCAAGGGTGGCTGGGGCATGGGTCATGCCGACATACGCACGATCGTCAGCCAGCAACTGCCGATTCTGACCTGTCCATCGGATCCTTCCGCGATCCCGCGAAACGACCAATGGCACTGGCGGCAGGTTTCGGAGCTAGAGGTCGGCACCACCAGCTACAAGGGCGTGATGGGTGACAACGTCCTATGGACCGGCGAAGGAGGTGGGTCCGGGTCTGGAAGTCAATACAGTGCTGCTGACGGTTTCGGGAGCGTGCCCGATTGTCATAACAATACGCAGGGCTGCAACGGTCTCTTCTGGCGGATGGCGTACTACGATCCGATCGAACTGCGTGAGATTAGCGACGGTCAGAGCAACACGTTTATGATCGGCGAAGGGGTCGTCTCGCAAGATCTTCACAGTGCCGCGCTGTTCGCTGACGGTGATTGGGCCACCTGCAGTATTCCGCTCAATCTTTTTGAGCCAGAAGGTCTCGATCCCGATCCAGTCGTCGAACGATGGTTTCATGGCCGCGGTTTCAAGAGCCTGCATCCTGGTGGTGCCCAATTTGTATATGCCGATGGCTCGGTGCACTTTATCAACGAAAGCGTTGATCACCTGGCCTATCGGGCGGGCGCAACACGCAACGGCGGTGAGACGCTGACCTTGGAATAGAGCGTTCGTGGCTCTCTGATAAGTATGACCTTCCAAAACCTTATGCAATTGGCAAAGAGTAAGATGAACGACTACGTAAGCAAATGGACGCTACGTTTCGCAGGCATGCTGCTGTGCGTCATCGCCACGACGAGCCTGACTGGCTGCGGCTCGGAAACCGACGCCACGGCAATCGTGCAAGGCACGGTGACTCTCGATGGCGAGTTGGCAAAATCAGGCGGCATCGTGTTCCATTCCAAGGGTAGCGATCCGACCGCCTACGGTACCATTGGTGGTGATGGTTCTTTTGCGATGCGCGTGGGTCGTGGGAATGCCGACAATATTGATCGCAGCAAGATTTATGCAGGCGAGTACACCGCGACCGTGACGCTGAGCGGTCCGCCCGTGGCGAACGAGGAATACCCGGGCGCGCCACCGACGCCTGGGCCGCAGCTCTCTTCAAGCAGGTATGCAAACAAAGCAACTTCTGGACTCGACTATACGATCAAGGCCGGCATGAATGTAATCACAATCGCCGTCGAGTCGCCCTCGGAGGAAGAGCTAGCGGCAATGGTCGAGGCGGCAGCAGCCGAGGAAGTCGTTGCCGAAGTCAGCGAAGACGAGGCCGAGCCGGAAGCGTCGCCGAAGCCAACCTCGGAAGCCGCGACACAAGCAGTCGAAACCACGGATGAGAACGACGGGGCAGTCGACGAAGCATCGGACGCCGTCGCTGAAACGCAGGAGGAGCCCAGTTCATGAGTGTGATTTCGTCGTCGCGATTCTTTTCGGCCTCTCCGTTGCTACTGCTAGTAGTGGCGACCGGATGCAGCGGAACGTATGACGCGTCAGTTTCAGGCACTGTGACGTTTGACGGATCGCCGCTAAAGAGCGGTTCGATCTCGTTTATACCCGGTCAGCCGGGACCGGCATCTTATGCCGCTGTGCTTGGCGATGGCAGCTACACCGTGAACACCGGGCGCGAAGAAGGTCTGCCGCCGGGCAGTTATACGATCACAGTGATGGCACGCGAGAAGTCGATCGAAGACACCTCAGGCCGCGGCTTACCGCCCATGCCTGGCAAACAGATTACGCCGACTTGGTACGCCCAGAAGAAAAGTTCGCCACTCAAGTTCACGGTTGAAGCCGGTAGCAACGAAATCAATCTGGAACTGACTTCCGATCCGCCGCCGGATTGGAATCCACCGAAGCGCCGTAAGCGCTAACCGTAAGAACCGTAGTGGGGCGGCACTGATGCGCCTATCGCAACAGCAGGGACTGCCAGAAATCGAAGAGAAACAGGCAACCGATGCGCACGCATCGAGAGAGAGTTATGACACGGACTACCCGACAATCATCGCAACATCTAGTCGTCGCGGCTGCAATCTTGGCAGCTTGTTGCGCGGCGCTAACGGGTGCAAAACCATCTCGGGCTGCCGACGTGTCGGCAGAACCGTTTCTGCAAATCTTTGAAGCGCAGTGGGACACGATCGACGAGCGGATGCCCGATATTTTTGCCGCCGGCTACGGTCGCTTGTGGCTGCCACCTCCGGCTCGCGCCGACTCCGGAAGTTTGTCGGTGGGCTACGATGTGTACGATCGATTCGACTTGGGTCAACCTCGCAACGAAACGCTCTACGGGACGGAAACGGGGCTGAAGAACCTTGTCAGCAACGCTCACACGGCGGGTATCAAAGTCAACACTGACTTTATCGCGAATCACAATGGATTTAGCGACAAGTCGACGTTCGATAACTTTGGCACCCCAAACGATCCGTCAGATGACGTGACGTTTCTTGAGGCGGGTGGGTATCCTGGCTTCGTGCTCACGCTGCCAAACGTCCCTGATGGCGACTTCCATGACATTGCGCTGTTTCAGGATCAGCTTACCGAGCGCCTGGCAGGTCTGATTGATATCGACCAATCGCAGAATCACCAGTTCATCCGTAACCCGGTCGACCCCAATAATCCGGCAAACATTCCCGCCGGCACCACGGGAATCTTCGGCCGGCCACCAGCCAATGTTCCCGATCCCAACAACGCTCGCTTTTACCAAGATCAAGATCTCGGCGGAACGGTCGTGTTCGATACGAAAACGAATCAGAACGTCACGCTCTATGATTTCAACACGACCACACCACTAGCGGGCGACGCGGTCACTGACAATGCGACCGGCCTGATCATGCGGAATGCCCGTTGGATGATTCAAGAGATCGGCGTCGATGGGTTTCGCTTCGATGCGGCCCGGCATTTTGAACGCTATGTGCTGGAGTTTTTGGATCAGTCGAGTTTCCGATCGAAGCAAAGCACGCTGCTGGACGGTAGTCCCGATCATCCGTTTTCGTTCAGCGAGACCGGCGGCGATAGCGATGCGTTTGTGGCCAGCTTTATTCGCAAGGATATCGACAACAACAACCTCGGCCAGATCGGCGGTAATCGCGATTCACTCGACTTCAATCTGTTTTTCAGCATTCGCGATAACCTGTCCGACAACGGCTTAGCCAATGATTGGCGGAACATCAAGAATCGCAGCGTGGACTCGCAAGACGATGGGCTCGCCAACAATGGCAGCCAAGGCGTCGCGTTCGCGCAGAGTCACGATGACGGTCCTGCTCATCTGAACAATGTCGCGAACGCCTACCTGGCAATGCGACCTGGCAACTGGAATGTTTACCTCAATGCCGACCAATTCGACCACCCGCTTCGCGACTTTCCCAAACCGGGTCGTGAGGATGCTTTGGGGGGGCTCTACGGCGAGGTGATGACGACCCTCGTTTCGATTCGCAACACACACGGTCGCGGCAACTACATGGACCGCACGCCCGGAGCCGACGAGAAGGAGCTGCTGATCTACGAGCGCGAGAACTCGGCCTTGGTTGTGCTGAACAATCGCCTCGACGCGGGATTCGACGCGCGGACCGTGCAGACCGGGTTTGCCCCGGGAACGCCGCTGATCGAGCTGACGGGCAACGCGGCTGACGCCACGGTTGATCCGGATGACGACATCCCCGAGCTGCTGGTCGTCAAAGCCGACGGCACTGTCGACCTGCGGTCCGTAAGAAACCTCTCGCCTGGCGTCGACGGAGTAGAACACGGCAACGGCTATCTGATTTACGGTGTTGCTGGTCCTCAGGGTACGATGCGACTTACCGACTCGTCGGGCACCGACTTCACGAAGGTCCTGGGAGGATCGACACCGATGGCAGGCGACGGCGGCGTCGATGGGCCTAGCGACAACGTGATCAACGGTAGGACGCGACTGACGGACATTACGGTCGTCCACGACGATACGTTCAAACTGCGAATCGAAACCGACGCGGTTAACCTGCTCGGCAGCATTCGCGATCGGCATGCTGACGGCGACTTTGGGCAGTTCCGCATCGACGATGGCCGTGACAAAGATGGCAACGTGATTGCTGACAACGTGACTCCCGGCGACGTTGCTTACGGTTTCACTAACTTTACCGACGTCAACACGCCAGGGTTCTTCGAAGCCAACGGAGAAGGCCTGTACGAGCAGACGATCGACACAACGCAACTGAGCGAAGGTCGACACTATTTGACTGGGCGTGTTTATCGACATCGAAATCCAAACACGACGACCGACAACGATCCTACGACTGCGGGCGATGGCGGTCCGGCAGTATTTACGGAATTTCGCGAAGTGATCTACGTCGATTTGCTGCCGCCCGAAGCTGAGGTCGTTAGCTTCGAACCCTTCGCAAGCGATCCAAACAATCCGGACGAGCGAGATCTGATCGTTCGGTCTACCGACGGTACGGCGGATAACATGCACTTCTTCCTCAACCAGGGAGCCGCCAAGACGGACGCTGAGCTGCTGCAAATGGCACTCAATGGTCAAGGCGACGCGGGCGAGTACGACTCGGATTCGTGGATCTCAGGGTTCTTTGGCGTAACGAGCGGTAATCACACCGTCAGCGTCGTCACTTTTGAGCCGACCTTTGATGGCATCAATGGGTTTAACGTGCAACGTTTCGCAGGGTTATCAGCGACCACGAATATCGGCGCTGGCTTAGGCGATCTCGATGCAGACGGCGTCTTTGAAGTGGCCGACCTGTTCGGCGTCAACAGTTTTGAGCAGGTACTTTACAGCGAGAACATGGAGTTCAACGCGGCGGCGGACGTGAATGCTGACGGGCTGGTCGATAACCTCGATCTGTTCGGGCTGGGCGATGAACTGATCGCCGGCGGGGCGAGCCTGGCGGTGCTGGACGAATACAGCGACGTGCTCCGCCGTCGTGGCGACGTCAACCAAGATGGCGTCACCGATGGCGACGATGTGGTCCATCTGCATGCGAACTTTGGTGGTTCAGGGTGGCTGGAAGACCTGAACGTAGACGGCATCGTCGACATTCTGGATGTCGCGACGCTAATCACCGAATTGGCGGACACGAGCTTTGCTGACTTCGATCTCGACGGAATCGTGAGCGGGTCGGACTACCTCGCATGGCAGCGCGGCTTTGGCATCAGCCCGGCAGCGACATTCAATCAAGGCGATGCGGACCTTGGTGGTGCTGTCAATGGAGCAGACTTGGCGACGTGGCTTTCGCTGTTTGGTGGCGGCAATGTCGGGGCCGCTGCTGTACCGGAGCCAAACACAGCGGTCCTTGCACTGACCACCCTTTCGGTAGTCTTTGCGCGGAGGCGTAACTGGGCCAGAAAAAACACCAACTTTTCGAATCAACAGTCATTTGTCTAATCGAAGAACTGAACTCATTTTGGCGAGCAAAGTTCGCAATGTTTGAAAGAGGGAGAATTATGAAAGCTCTTAGGTGGATTACCGCGACCGCGGCACTGTTCGTAGCGAGCGTCGCTTCGACGAGCAGCTATGCTCAACCAACAATTGACGGTACGGCCGACGCGTCGTACGGCGCGGCGCTTTCGACACAGAACACACGCACTGGGTTTGGAGATGCGTCGAATCCCGACCCCATCCAGACACGGTCGAATGACTCTGGCGGTGGCGGCTCCGAAATTAGTCAGGTATTCGGGACCATTACTAACGACCGACTGTACGTGACCATTGCGGGTAACCTCGAGAATAACTTCAACAAGTTGGTCGTCTTCATCGATTCCGTCAGCGGTGGCGTCAACACGCTGGACGCTGACGTGTTCACGCCGGACGACAACAATGTCCCGTTTGGCATGGACCCCTTCTGCTGCGGTGGCTTCGAGCCGCCAGTCGGTGGGAACACCGATAACGTGGGCGCGTTTCAGCGCATGGATGGTTTAACGTTCGATACGGGTTTCGACGCGGACTACGCACTAGCCTTTACTAATGGTCAAGAAAGTACGGGCACAGCTGGCACGAATTTTTGGGCCCTGAGCGCTCACTATGCTGATCTCACGAACGGTACCAATGGCGCCGTGGTGCCAGCTGGCATCCTGTTGGCTCCTCAAGGCCAGTCCAACGTCTTGCGTGCCGTCGGTGATGGTTTGGGCGATACGCCGGCGTCGATCCGCAATGCTGACGATGGTTCGCAAGCTGGCGATGTTGATACCACAATGGTCGGCCCCGCTCTGCCAGGTCTGGCTGGAGGCCAGCTCATCGATCGCGACTATGCAATCAGTGTCGATGGTGGCTGCAACGCCGACGACAGTGGCACCGGCTGCGTCGCCCCAGAGCTGGAATTCGTTTTGGGCGTTGATCCTACGGATACCGGCAATACGAAGAATCACCGTAACTTCAGCAACACGGTCGATCTCGAAGTAGCGATCGATAACAGCAATACCGCTGGTGTGCTTGGTTCAGGCGGTCCCTTTGACTTGGTCGTCGGCGAAGACGATCCGGAAAACGTCATCACCGGCGTCGAGTTTTCGATTCCGCTGTCTCAACTTGGCAACGCGACGGACAACATTCGATTGGCGGCATTTGTCAACGGAGGCGGTTACGACTTCGCGTCGAACCAGTTCGCTGGCGTCGGTACGCTAGAAGGAAACGAGGGTGGTGACGGAGACGGCGGTTTCACCGGCGATTTCTCCGGCGTCGATCTTTCGGCAATCACCGGTGACCAGTTTGTTACGATTACGACACCGGGCCCAGAGGATGCCGACTTCGACGGTGACGGAGACGTCGATGGTGATGACTTCCTGACTTGGCAGCGCGGCGTCGGAGTAGGCACCACGCTCAGCGAAGGCGATGCCAACGAAGATGGTGTCGTTGACGGAACTGACTTGGGCATTTGGGAGACGCAGTACGGCACCGCACCTCTGGCTGCCATCAATGCCGTTCCCGAGCCAACGTCACTTGTGCTGCTAGGCCTGGCCGCTGGTTGCGGATTTATTGGTCGCAGACGGCGCTCGTAGCTAGATCGCTAGACGCTGGTCGCGCCGGGGCAGGCGCGGCCAGCCGTCACTTTAAGGACTAACCAGATAGGTTGATTGGTAGAACCATTCAAATGTTATTTCAACACGGCTGTTGTACGAGTCGTAGCTGGCTCTCGACGGCGTTATTGGCTGGTTGCTGCTTGTCGCTTGGATGTCAGCGAGAGGCGGCCGAACCAACGAGTTCAACGCCAAA
Organism: Planctomycetota bacterium; assembly: GCA_039184115.1. Lineage (GTDB taxonomy): Bacteria > Planctomycetota > Planctomycetia > Pirellulales > Lacipirellulaceae > Bythopirellula. The sequence goes on from JBCDBK010000027.1 coordinate 7,530, forward strand.
AATCATCACGGTGGCGACTGCGACCGCATCGACCGAGAAGGTCAAACCTCCAGTCGTGGATGCCGAAGCAGACGAAGCCACACTCGTTGCACGGTACGTGCCGGATTGGGTCAGCGATGCAATTTTTTATCAGATCTTTCCGGAACGATTCCGCAACGGCGATCCGACGAATGACCCAACGGTCGAGTCGCTTGAGTCAAGTGATGTTGCTTTCGATTGGGAGGTGACCCCTTGGACCAGCGATTGGTACGCGCGCGATAAGTGGGATCGTGGCAACGCCGAGAATTTCTTCGAAGGCGGCGTTTTCAACCGCCGCTACGGAGGCGACCTCCAGGGAATTCTCTATAAACTCGATTACCTGGAATCGCTCGGCATCAATGCCATCTATCTGAACCCCGTCTTCTACGGTCGCTCACTACACAAGTATGACGGTGCGTCGATGCACCATATCGATCCCTACTTTGGACCCGACCCCAAGGGGGACCTCGAACAGATGGCAAGAGAGACGTCCGACCCGAAGACTTGGCGTTGGACGGCAGCGGACAAACTGTTCTTGAAGTTGGTGGAGCAGCTCCACAAGAGATCGATTCGCGTTATCATCGATGGCGTATTCAACCATACTGGACGCGACTTCTTTGCTTTCGCCGACCTGCGAAAGAATCAGGAGAAATCGGCGTATCGAGACTGGTACATCGTCCAAGACTTCGATAACCCCGACACGCCGAATAACGAATTTCGCTACAAGAGCTGGTGGGGTTTCGAGACGCTGCCCGAGTTTGCTGACGACCCCACTCAACAAGATCTGCATCCCGGACCAAAGCGTTACGTATTCGACATCACGCGACGTTGGATGGATCCCAATGGCGACGGCGATCCCTCGGATGGAATTGACGGATGGCGGCTGGACGTTGCCAATGAAGTGCCGCCGGGATTCTGGCGAGATTGGAACTCGCTGGTCCGTGAGCTTAATCCGCAGGCCTACACGGTCGGAGAATTTTGGGGCGATGCACGCCAGCACCTAATCGACGGTCGGTTTTCGGGCACGATGAACTACCACGGCTTTGCCTACCTGGTCAAGGGATTTCTGGTTGATGACAAGCTGACCGCGCATGACTTCGGGCTGCAGCTACAGCAGCGACGCGAGGAGTATCCGGAAGCCATGCAATACGCTTTGCAGAACCTGGTCGATTCTCACGACACCGATCGGATCGCGTCGATGATCGTCAACGCCAGCGACGGCACCTACCGACAAGCGGAGCGATTTGACTACGACGTCTCCGAAGCCGTCTCGCCACGTGGCAACACCGATTACAAAATCACCTCGCCTTCCGCCGAGCAACGGCAGATTCAACGGTTGGTCGCCTTCATGCAGATGACTTACTTGGGTGCTCCAATGGTCTACTACGGTACCGAAGCGGGCATGTGGGGCGGCGACGACCCTTGCGATCGCAAGCCCATGGTGTGGGCTGATTTGCAGTACGATGACGAGATCGCTGATCCCTTCGGACGACCGCGCGAGCCTGATCCAGTTGCATTCAACGACGAGTTGTTTGACTACTATCGCGGACTGGTACACTTGCGTCGCGGATCAGACCTATTGCGACGCGGCCGGGTCGAAGTCCTGACGCACGACGACGCGTCGAAGTTTATCGCGTTTCGTCGTATTCTGGACGACCAATCGCTAATCGTAGCGATTAATCGCGGAAAAGAGAGTTTTGACTTTCAGTTTCCGATCAACGCTGGGCAAACGCCCGAGATCGCTTTTCGTGTGTCGGCTGGCGACGACGAGTTGCCACTTGCTGCTTCGGGACGGTTGGCTACGCTCACGCTGCCCGGATTGGATGCCGTGGTAGTTTCACTTCCATCTGCAGAGAATTAGGATCTGCCTATGGCAAGTGGGGTTTGCGCGCAGCGGCGAAGCTTGCATTTCGCCACCGTCAACTGCAGCCTGCTCACGAGTCTGGCTGCGTTGCTGATCGTCACTCTAATGACCGGCTGCGGCGCGGAGCGCGATCGCAAGATCGTGACGCTTTGGCATCAGATGCGTCCGGCCGATCGTGCGGTCCTTGACCAACGTATCGAAGACTACGAACGCCTCAACCCCGATGTCGACGTTCGTGCGCTGTACAAAGAAACTGAAGAGTTGCGTAGCGGACTGGAATCGGCTGTCCTCGTCGGTGCCGGGCCGGACATCGTCTACGGCCCCTGGGACACGCTCGGTGTCTACAACGAGATTGGAGCCGTTCAAGACCTCTCCCCCTGGTTCGATAGCGAAGTCCTTCAGGAATTCGATCCGCGCACGCTCGCTACGCTGGCCGATAAGGACGATTCCGCGGTTCGCAAGCTTGTTTTCGTCGGCGATCGATTCGGCAACCACTTGGCGTTGATTTACAACCGCAACTTTGTCGAGCAACCACCGGAAACCACTGACGAGCTGGTCCGACTAGCGAAGGCGAACACCGTCGACACCTCCGGCGACGGTCGACCAGATCGGTTTGGGATCGTCTGGAACTACACCGAGCCGTTCTTTGTGGTACCTTTCTTGACCGGGCATGGAGCTTGGGTATTCGCAGATAATGCAGCCGGCATCGGCCTGTCGGACGAACCTCCGCTGCCCGATTTGGATACGCCCGCGGCAATCGCCGCCTATCAGTTTGTCGCGGACCTGAAGACTAAGCACAAAGTGCTTCCCACGTCGGCCGACTACAACGCAGCGCGGGAGCTATTTCTGGCTGGCAAAGCTGCCATGCTGATCGACGGAGACTGGAGCTGGCAGCAGTACATCGCCTCGACCGACATCGACGCGGCCATTGCCCCACTGCCTACGGTTTCGACGACCGGACTGCGAATGGAGTCGATGGTCTCGCCGAAGGGATACAGCCTAAGCATCGCGGCACAGGGCGAACGGGCGGCGAACGCGGCGAAGTTGATTCGTTTTCTGACAGACGAAGAAACTCAGCAAGCGTTTCTGGAGCAGCAGAAGATTATTCCCTCGAGACTCAGCCTACGGGCACACCCAATGCTCATGTCTGACCCGACAATGGTCACCTCATTCGCACAGACCGAAACGGCGCGACAGATGCCTTTGGTGACTGAAATGCGTGCTGTCTGGGACTCGATGCGTCCGCCCTACCAATCGCTGATGGCTGGCAATCTCTCGGCTGCCGACGCGACCCGCCAAATGCAAGCCGGTGCAGTCAACAAGATCGCAGCACTAACTAGCACCGTCGAGCCAGGTCTGACTGCTCCGCTGCTGCCATTGCTTGGAATCGGCTTGCTTGTGGTACTGTTTGTGTGGCAACGTCATAGCCTCACCGAGTTCTTTCGCGATTTCCGACACAACCGTCTCGCTTACGCGTTTGCACTGCCCTCGTTGGCAGGCATCTTCTTGGTGGTTGTTTTTCCGTTGGTGTTCAACGTGGTGTTGTCGTTCTCCAATATGTCTTTGCAACAATTTCGAGATTGGGAAATCGTCGGTTTGCACAACTATGTCGCGTTGTTCTTCGGAGACCAAGCGCGCAAGTTTTGGGGCGTGTTTTTTCGTACGATCTTTTGGACCGCGATTAATGTTGGCTTTCATGTTTCGCTGGGGGTGCTACTCGCCGTCGTGATCAATGGGCCAGTGCGCGGAAAGTCGATCTACCGGCTGCTGTTGATCATTCCCTGGGCGGTGCCGGCGTATATTACTGCGCTTACGTGGCGTGGCATGTTCGACTTCGAATTTGGTGCAGTGAACCACGTGATCGACGCGATCAATCACTATCTGCCGTCCGTGTTGCAACTGCCGCTGATCGATTGGCTCAAAGTGCCAGGCCCTGCATTTGCTGCCTGCATCGTTGCCAACGTATGGCTTGGTTTTCCGTTTATGATGGTGATCGCGTTGGGTGGATTGCAGGGCATCCCGCAGGAACTGTACGAAGCCGCCCGTATCGATCGTGCTACGCGTTGGCAGCAGTTTTGGAACATCACGGTGCCGATGCTCAAGCCGGTGTTGATCCCTGCGGTCACGCTCGGTGCGATCTGGACTTTCAATAATCTCAACGTCGTTTGGCTCGTTTCAAACGGCGGCGAGCCAGCCGATCAGACGCACATCCTGGTATCGTACGTCTACAAGGCGGTGTTCAACCTTTATCAGTACGGCTACGGTGCTGCGTTGTCGATGGTCATCTTTTTGATGCTGCTGGTATTCTCGCTCGTGTTCCTCAACAAGACGCAAGCAACGGAGCGTGTGAATTGAACGAACCCCGCACGATCACCGCGCTGCGTCACGCGATCTTGCTCTTATTCGTAGCGATCTCAATCTGGCCGATTCTCGATGTGATTTCAATCTCGCTGCGCCCCGGCGATCGGCTGCGGAGTACGGAATGGGAGCTCATCCCCGAAAACTGGACGCTGGATTCCTACGTACAGCTCTTCACCGAGCATCCGTTTCTAGGTTGGCTCGGCAACTCGGTACTCGTCTCGGCGGCCGTAACGGCCTTCGGCGTTACGTTGGCTTCGATGGGCGGCTACGCCTTCAGCAGGTTCAAGTTCGTCGGCCGGCAAACGATGATGCTGTCGATCCTAACGACGCAGATGTTTCCCGCAACGATGCTGCTGCTGCCGCTCTACATCATGATCGCCAAGCTGGGCCTCATCAACACCTTCTGGGGCCTGTCGATCTTCTACGTCTCGACCGCCCTACCCTTTTGCATCTGGCAGATGAAAGGGTTCTACGACACGATCCCCGTCTCGCTCGAAGAGGCCGCCAAAATCGACGGTTGTAGTCAACTAGAGGCGTTCACGAAAGTCATCCTACCTGTGGCCAAACCGGGGCTTGTGATTACCGCCCTATTCAGCTTTATGACTGCCTGGAGCGAGTACATTGTTGCCGCGCAAGTACTGCAAGATCGCGAGATGTTCACCTTGCCGCTGGGTATCAAGAGCTTTCAGGCAAGCATGTCGACGCAATGGGGGTTGTATGCCGCGGCGTCGATTCTCGTGAGCATTCCGGTGGTTGTCGTGTTTATGGTGCTAAGTCGATATCTCGTATCCGGTATGACGCTGGGAGCGGTAAAGGAATGATCCGGTGCGACGCTCGCACAGGCTTAGCACGAAAGAGTCCATCTACAGGGCTTTTCACCGGAAGAGTTAACACTAGCCAACCGTGAGGCTACTTCGATGGCTTCAGCACAAAGCCAAATTGGTGCCGCTCATCGCCCGACAGAGTGTATGGGCGATGCGTTCTCGCTCCCCAGCTGTTGTCACCGCCAACTCCGTGTACTTTCCAATCAATATGCACCGTGTTGAAGTCGCGCTTAGGCAAGTCTTGTGGGTGCTTCGCCGCTTGCAAGTCCGACAGAGTGAACGGCCAAACGCTCACACTCAGCGGCTGAGCTCCAACTAGCCGCAGACCGCTGCCTGAGTTGTTCGTCAGCGTCAACCAGCGTACGTCGGTACGATTGCCGACGTCCTGCGGACGGATGTAGGCGTGGTTCCAGTTATCGACTTTCGACTTGTAGAATGCGACCTCGCCCCCTGTCTTGCGATCCCAGTAAGTTTCGTGTGGACCGCGGCCAAACCATGCCACTTGTTCCAACTGATTGGGTACCGCCAGCTCAACCCCAAATCGAGGCATCGGTGGGAGCTTCTTGCCTCCTGGCTCGTAAGTCGCGCGAATGACAAGTTCGCCACCGGGTCGAAAAACGTACTGTAGCCGGTATCGCGCCTCGACCGTTGGTAACCTAAACTCGCAGTTGATCTTGGTTTGACCGTCTGCGGAAGAACTTGCCAACTGAACAAGTTCTCTCTGGCTGGCGGCATCTTTCCAAATACTTAGCCGCTTTTCGTAATTATTGCCGAACTGGTTGTTATTGGGACGCTTCCAAAAGTTCGGTACGAGCGGTTTGCTCATCAGCTCTCGGTCTTGTAATCGATACGATGTCAGCGCTCCGGTCGTTTTGCTGACGATCGCGCGAAAATCGGAGTCCGAAATCTCAACAGCATCATCCGTTTCGTTTAGTCGCGGAGACTTTCCAACTCCGCTTGCCGTAGTTCCAGCCGACGTGGCGTTCAGTGCAAGTTGATCCCATGCGACCACGTGTCCGGCGTCGGCCCAGTCGGTGTCCTTACTCAGCCTGAAGCGCACTGTTAGGTGGTGTTCTCCATCCGATGCCAGCTGTGGCAGTGAAACATCAATTTCACTTTCGGACTGCGGACCGATATCGAGCCGACCGAGCGAACCCGCGGCGACCTCCTGGCCATCGCGTCGCAATACCCAATCGGCTTCAAATTCATTCAGGTTCTTAAAGTCGTACTTGTTCCGAACCTTGATTTTGCCAGCCGATGAGTCGTACACGTTCACGTACTGATAGACCTTCTTTACCTCCCAGGCGTGTGGATTTGGCTGGCGGTCGGGACTCACGAGCCCGTTGATGCAAAAGTCCGCGTCGTTTGGGCGATCACCGTAGTCGCCGCCGTAAGCAAAAAAGTCTCGGCCGTCTGGGGTCTGCTTCGTCAGTCCTTGATCGACCCAATCCCAAATACAGCCGCCCTGCAGATGCGGATAGGTTTCGATGGCCGTCCAATAGTCCTGCAAGTTGCCGACGCTATTACCCATCGCGTGTGCGTACTCGCAAAGGATCAGCGGACGGTCAGGGGTGTCTTTGGCGTACTTTACGATGCGATTAATCGTGGCGTACATTGGGCAGCGGATGTCCGAGTTTCGCTCGTCGAAGTGCGCCTGCTCGTACTGGACGGGTCGCGAGGGGTCGCGGCTCTTCATCCAATCGTAGCACTGCATAAAATTGACGCCATTGCCGGCTTCGTTGCCCATCGACCAGATAATGATCGAGGGGTGGTTTTTGTCACGCTCAACCATCGCTTGCACACGCGCCAAGTGCGCGGGGCCCCAGCTGGGATCCTTGGCAAGTGACTCGTCGTTGTAGCCCATGCCGTGCGATTCGATGTTCGCCTCGTCAATCACGTAGAGGCCCATGCGGTCGCAGAGCTCGTACCACTCCGACTTGGCGGGGTAGTGCGAAGTGCGGACGGTATTAATGTTCAGCTGCTTCATCAGTTGGATGTCGCGAATCATCGAATCGGTAGACACTGTGTGGCCGGTCGTCGGATCGTGCTCGTGTCGGTTGACGCCTTTGAGGTAGATAGTCTTGCCGTTGACGTGCAACAGTCCGTCGCGGATCTCCACTTCGCGAAAGCCCACGTTACAAGACTGCTTTTCGATCGTCTCACCATCGGCCAACAATGTGAGAACTAGCCGATAGAGATTCGGCTCCTCCGCAGACCACAGGACGGGGGCACCGACCAGCGCGCTGATCAAAGCGGGCGTTTTGCCGCCGGCAGCCACCGTAACATCGTCGGAGCGGGTCGTCATTGCCACGGCCCCGCTGGCGTCGAACAACTCAGCGCGCACTCGACAGTTCGCTGCATTCGCGCCACCATTGACGATTTCGACATCCACGGCTAACGAACCATCGCGGTATGCGTCGTCGAGATCGACCTGTACAAAGTAGTCACGGATCGTCAAATCGGCGCTCGACCAAAGAAAGACTTCTCGAAAAATGCCGCTCAGACGCCAGAAGTCTTGGTCTTCGAGGTAGCTGCCGTCGCTGTAGCGATAGACTTCGACGGCGAGTGTGTTCTCACCCGCTTGAACGTCGTCGGTGATGTCGAATACCGCAGGCGTCCGGCTGTCTTGACTGTAGCCGACTTGCTTGCCATTGACCCACACATAGAAGGCGGAGTCCACACCATCGAATTGAAGATACAGTGTGCGGCCATGCCACGACTCGGGAACTTGAAAACTGCGTCGATAGCTACCGACCGGATTACGGTCTTTGAAGTTGGTGTACTCCTTAGGCGGCTCACTCATGACTCGCGGCGGATCTTTTTTAAACGGGTAAACGATGTTCGTGTATAGCGGCTTTCCATAGCCGTGAGTCTGCCAATTGCTTGGCACCGGCAACTCGTCCCAGTGGCTGACGTCATAGTCCTGCTGGTAGAAGTCCGTGGGCCGACGCGATGGATCGGGTGACCAACGAAAGTTCCAATTTCCATCAAGCGATAGATGATATTGCGATGCGGTGCGATCCCTTGCCTTTGCGTGTTGCCGACTCGCGTACGGTTGCGACGCGACGCGTGGTGGTTGTTTGTTGATGTCAAAGATAGTCTGATCTTCCCACTCCACCGCCAGTGCGATAGCAGACTGCAAATTGATGGACGCGATCAGCAGAAGAACCGCCTGAACGCGAAGCGAAGTGAAAGACAGGCGGGAGCACATACGGGGTTTTCCTTGAAGAGTCAGATCCGTTCCTGCTGGTATGGGCCCGATCGAGCCACGGCGATACGATAGATCGTAGTCACGTCGCGTACTGGTCTCAACCATCGATATTAAGGTTTGATCGCGTCGGGAATCTTAACGACAAACTTCCTAATTTTCTCAGAAATTTCTCGCGAGGTGACGACAACTCGCTGAGGCATAGAATCACCAATCGTTTGGAAGAAGCTCTACGCGACGCTTAGAATTGAGTCACCATGCCGAAACGCGTCTCCCACAGTCTGCTCGATCCGTTTCTGACCAGACCACTAAAGGGCATGTATCGGCTTTTACCTATACCAACGGCGTTTCCTCCCGAGGGTATCGTAGCGGTCGGGCACCTTTGCGCGGTCGGCGGAGCCCTCGGATTCTTATTCGCGGCTAAGTACTGGTGGGGTGGCTTGCTTGGTGCGTCGGGGGTCGTGCTAAATCACACGGCTGACGTGCTCGATGGCACGCATGCCCGCGCAACCAATCAGTGCCGCAATGGGGGTGAACTGCTGGATCACTTTGTCGATCCGCTGTCGTTCAGCTATTGGGTCGCCGCGATCGCCTATGCCGCAGACTGCTCGCTACTTGGCCTCGGCGGAGTCATCGTCATCTATGCGATGGCGGTGCTGACTAATATAAAAGCGAAAATGGTCGGCGAATTCACGCTCGCACGTTTTGGCCCGACGGAGTTCAAGACGTTGCTGGTTCTCTTCGGTCTTACGGTGTCGGGGCTGGTCTCCAGCAATACTGCGTCGTCGGAATCCGCAACCCGATGCGCTTTCTGGTTTGTGCTCTTGATGTTTGTGGCCGGGGTGTTGCAACTGAAGGTCAGCTTATGGAAAGCGGTTCGCGAAGTGAACGCGAAAGGCCAGTCGCCCGACACTACCGAATGGGAAATCGAAGAGTAGCCAAAGCTTCCTATCGCAGAAGCAACGCGACCGCAGTTGTCGGCGCTACGAAGGCTTTCGACTCACCAGCTCTTTGCCGAGCGCATAGATTTCGTCCGCGTCGAGAACCGCATCGTTGCTTTGGAAAAGTCTCGCGATGGCTGCCTTGTGAATTTTCATCTTCAGTCCGCCTACGCCTAACGCACCGTAGCAAACTTGCGTATGGCGATCGGCACCCGTGTCGGTGACTTCGATGCCCCCAACGCCCAGCGGTGGCACAGCGTTGAGATCGACCACCACGCGCAGCGATTGCATGCTCTGCCGCTGGGCATCGGTTAGCAATTCCACGCCCGCCGGTCCCGCCGCCACCAGCAATTGCGTGCCCTCGACGACCCCAGGGAGCCCGGTCGTTTCGGTGGCATGGGGTGTGATGCGAGCGCCTTCGATGGCCTGCGAAATCCGATGACAGACGCCTTCTGCCTTTGGAAGTTTGCGCGACGCCACGCGCACTTCGACGCCTTCCTGCACCAACATCCGCGCCGCCCGCTGCCCTACCGGACCGGTACCCACCACCGTTGCGATGGTCTCCGGTCCAAACGGTAGGTGTTTGCGAGCGGCGACAACGGCGGCGGCAGCGGTCGTGTTGCAGCCATTGCTATCCAGCATCACAGACACGCGGACCGGCCCGAAAAAGGCTTTCTTTGCCGCGGCCAGCAACTGTTCGCCAGCGTGCACGTCGCTGCCACCGACGAACAGTGCCGTGTGCCTGAGCGACGGGCCGCCACGCGTGAACATGGCACCATGCACAAGCGGTTCGACGTCTTCAGGACGTACGGCACCGTGTCGGAACAGATGATTAGCGCCCGAGTCAACGGCTACCACGCCGTCGAATACGCTGGGCTGAACATCGGTATCGAGACAAACAAGAATATTCGCTGGCATCGCGGACCTCGACGCACGTGCTGACGGTCAGAATCCGCGGAACGGATGAGCTGCCTCTTCTTTGCCAGCGAGCATTTCGTCTACTGTTGGCTTGCCTTCCATCGCGTTCTTAACTGCCATTTTGGTGGCTTCGTAATTGTACTCGTAAATCTTCTTGTCATCGGCCGCCTCGGGATGAATGAACACGCCGCACACGCACACCAATTCTTCAGCCTGCGCTTTGTCGATCACGCCGTCGCCGACCGAATCGGCAATCGCCTTGGCGACCGCTGCTTGCGCTGGCCCAAACATCTGCACCGCTTGACGCATCCCTTTGATGGTCACTTTGGTAATCATCACCGTGGACGGCTTGACTGCCAAGTTGGGCGTCAGAACGGCCAACAGGTTCGAGTGTCCCTCGCTCTGCCGCGACAGCGCATTTGCATACGCATGTCCGACGGGGCCGTCTTTACTGCCCAACAGCAGATCAATATGAGCGATTTCGTTACCGTCGCCTGCGAGCGCTTCACCAATAAACATCGACATCGTTACTTCTCCAGGAATCTGGAATTTGGACCTCCGTCGCCCCGTTCCAGATCAGTTGCAGCAGGCAAACTCATCGGCCCGTGTTGTGGCTCTGGCTCGCTCGCCTCAGTTGCGAGTAAGCCCGGGGGGCGTTCCACTAGCGCGTTGATAGTCCGCCAAGATAACATTGGCCGCCGCTTGAGATCAACTGCCTGGTGCGATCGTCACAAACGCAACGATTGTAGAGGTTTGCGTAAAATGATGTGGACAGGGACAATTGACCGCATCTGCGGAGTTGCTAGACAAGGCCGGGCCATTTTGAGACAATATAGGGGCTATCAGCAGCCGATCAGACGGGCTATGCGCTATCATCTGTTTGTTGTCCTCCGCGAGACGGCTGCTGGTTGGGGCAAGGTCGTTAACCGACGTCCATGCAGCGATACACGTTTGAATCGGTCGAGGCGACTTGGTTCGGCGTGGGTGGTGCATCTTGCAGTTACGCCTTCGGAACAGCGTCTGCAACTTTGCGACACGGCCGCATGACACTGCTTCGTGACGCTGGGGCGACGACTTATCACTATCGCCACTTGCACTTGTGCGATTGGTTACTCGTTCTGGAGAAAAATTGAGATGAGGCAAGCAAACTCAAAACGAGGTTTCACCCTGGTGGAACTTCTGGTCGTCATCGCGATCATCGGCACACTTGTAGGACTGCTGTTGCCCGCCGTGCAAGCCGCCCGCGAAGCGGCACGTAACAACACGTGCAAAAACAACATTCGTCAGCTACAAACCGGGCTGACCACGCGCGAGTCGTCGTTGGGCGATTACCCAGGCTATGTGAACGAACTTGGCATCACTGGTTCCGACTTCCTAATTCGCGCCAGTTGGGTTGTGTACACGTTCCCTTACATCGAGCAAACAGCTCTGTGGGAAACGTGGTCGCAGGGTCGCGTTGATCCGTACGTCGATGGCATGAGGAGTACTGACGGCGAAATCGCTCAGATCGAAATACTGATTTGCCCCAGTGATCCAGCCATTTCATCGGATCAGCCGCTGCTATCTTACGCTGGCAACGCCGGCTGGATTGACCGAACTGCGGAACGGCAAGACACCGATCGGACACCGACAGAATCGAGGTTCAACGGTGGCGCTGCTGAGAATGCTGCGAATGGAATCTTCTTCAGTCGTATTCGCAATCAGTCCAATACGCGAAAGCTTGGAAGCCTTGACAATAACAATGGTGATCCTCTGATCACTATGAAACCAGCTCTGATCAAGGATGGTCTTTCCGAGACGATTATGCTGGCCGAGAACTTGCGTACTGTGAACTGGGCCTACCTTCCAGAGGAAGAGTACGAATTTTCGGGTGGCACCGGAAACCAGAAGTACCACTTTGGCGTCTGCTGGGAGCAACCGAACGAAGTAGCGATCGCCGTGCAAACGGTTAACGATCTGACGTTGGAGCGAGACCGCGATCCGCGGATCAATGGCTTCACCGAGCCGGAAGCGGCGAACTCCAACATTTCGGACATGACGCGAGTGGAAGGCTTTCCTTCCAGCTTGCACCCTGGCGGAGTGAATGTCGCTTTTGCAGGCGGAGCCGTTACGTTCCTGGCCGACTCGATTGCTCCGGTGGTGTACGCGCAACTCATGACAACCGACAGGAAGAAGTCGGACTTGTATGAGACGAGCGACGATACCAACCGACAGAACTTCGACGAGTTTCTGCCGATTATCAACAGCTCCGATTTTTGATCGTAGCAAACTGAGATGTACACATCGGACCGGAGTGCCGCTTGGCACTCCGGTTTTTTTTGTGCCCGTCTGGGTAGGCTACATGCGCTCGACGGTTTCGATGCCGAGTAGTTCTAAGCCGAGGCCGATCGTCCGGGCGGTCAAATCGCACAACAGTAGTCGGCTGTCGCGGATGGCGGATTCGTCGGCCTTCAGCACCGGACAGTTCTCGAAGAAGCTAGAGTACTTGCTGGCCAAATCGAATAGGTATGTCGTTAGATGATTTGGTCGGTAGTCGGCAATCACGCGATCCAGTGCTTCGCTTAGATGCAGCAAGGCCAAGCCTAGCGCCCGTTCTTGGGGCTCGTCGAGACGAATCGAAACTTCCGAAGCGCGCAGCGCTGGTAGATCGACATCGCCCTTGGTAACAATGCTCCGCACGCGCGCGTAGCTATATTGCATGTACGTGGCCGTGTTGCCGTTCATCGCTAGCATTTTATCGTAGCTAAACACGTAATCGCTGGTGCGATTGTGCGCGAGATCGGCGTACTTGATCGCGCCGATGCCGATGCGCTCGGCCACTTGCACACGTTCTTCCGCCGACAGCGAGGGCTGCTGGCGTGCGTCATCGTTTTCGCTCACGATCTGGTGCGCTCGGCTGACCGCTTCGTCCAGCAATCCGGTCAGGCCCACAGCGCTGCCCGATCGCGTCTTGTAAGGTTTGCCGTCTTCGCCCATGACGGTGCCGAAGCTGACGTGCTGGAGGTCGACCTCGTCGATCTGCTCGTCACGTTCGGCCCACAGGCGCACGGTCTCGAACAGTTGCTCGAAATGCAGCGACTGCCGCTTGTCGACGACGTAGAGCACGGTATCTGGCTGCCACTCTCGCTCGCGATACTCCACCGTCGCCAGGTCGGTCGTGGCATACAGATAGGCTCCGTCTTGCTTCTGCACGATAAACGGTGCGGAGTGACCCTCGAGAAAAACGCACTTCGCTCCGTCTGATTCTTGGACGAGCCCCGACTGCTCGAGCGATTCGACGACGCCCGCCAGTCGCTCGTGATAAAAGCTCTCGCCCAGTGTGTGATCAAACGTGACGCCCAACCGAGCATAGGTTTCGTCGATTTCGGCGAGGCAGGCGGGCAAAAACTGATTCCAGAGACCTGTGTTGGTGGGATCCCCGGCGTGCAGAGCTGCAGTTTCGGCGAGCACTGCCGATCCGATTTCTGGATGTTCAGCAGCGGTTTTTGCCAGCTTCGCGTTGTCGTCCACGACGGCAATTTTCTGACGCAATCCGTCCAACTCTTTGCGCAGGTCGGTCAGCTGCCCTTCGGTCTGACGGAGCTTTTTCTGGGCTTTTTTGCGTTGCTTGTCATCTTCTAATTCGGTTGCGTCGTGCATTTCCTCGAGGCGAGCGACAAGCTCGACGATTTGTTGCTCGACGTCGGGAATCTTTTTCGTGCGTGTGGCGTGGTAGTCGACCAATTGGCTGACGAGTTTGTACAGTCGCGACAGCTCGGGCACCATCGCCTGCGCCAGTGCCTCGTGGTCGACGAAATGCTTATAGCCGTAAATGATCATCCCAAACTGCGTGCCCCAATCACCAATGTGATTGTCGCTAATCACGCGATGACCCAGAAACTTCAGCACGCGGTAGAGAGCCGCGCCGATGACGGTCGAGCGAATGTGACCAACATGCATCGGCTTGGCGACATTCGGCGAGGAATAGTCGACAACGAAGGTGCGGGGTTCGGCGACGGAAGTTACGCCGAGCTTTTCTTCGTCACCGACGACTGTCTGTAACTGATTGGCAAGCCAATGGTCGCTGATTTTGAGATTGATGAACCCAGGGCCAGCGATCGTCGGCGCCTCGCACATCGTGCCCAGGTCGACTCGATCGACCAACTGCTGAGCAATCTCGCGCGGCGGCTGTCCGAGCCGTTTACCCAACGGCATCGCACAGTTTGCTTGATAGTCGCCAAACTTGCCGTCTTGGCTGGGCAGCACCATCTCGGCAAGCTCGGCGGTGCCAGGTTGAAGTGACTCGAGGGCGACGGAAAATCGTTGGCGAAGTTCGGCGAGGAGGTTCATGGGCGTGGTCGGTTAATCGAGTGCCAAGTCTCACGCAGCGGCGCGAACACACGGAGAAGTTGTGGGATACAGCGACGGAGCTTGGCGTCTCTGCGTCTGTGCGTGATTCATGCGCCGGTCTCGTCAGATGCTGCGTCGTCCCACGGCAACGGTACGCGTGTTGCCTGGTTCCAAAAATCTTCCAAGGCGTAAAACTCGCGCATTTCTTCGTCGAAGATGTGGATCACGACGGTGCCATAATCGAGCAGAATCCAGCGACTCTCGCGATAACCTTCGATACCCATGCGTTTATCGTTGAGGTCATCTTCGAGGCAGTGATCGATCTCTTCGCTAATCGCATGAAGCTGGCGACGGCTGTTGCCGGTCACAAGTACGAAGTAGTCGAACACGGGCGTAATCTCGCGCATATCCAGCACAACGATGTCCTGGCCACGGTTGTCTGCCGCCGTTCGCGCAGCACCCATGGCGAGCTGCAGACTACGCTCAGCTCCCGAATTCGACGGGTCGGTGTTCGGTTGATCGGCGATTGAGGAACTCGCTCTCTCTATGGGCATGTGTGCGTCTTCTGGAAAGTTAAAATTCTACCGCCTCTACGGTAGAGGCGAAAGTCAGATCGGGAATGACGAATTAGGGAAATCGCTACTTTTGAAGGCGTGCCAAGCTTGCAATTTCATCATTGCAACAACCAATTCGCCGGCTAGACTGCTAATTCGATTCCACCTTTGCCCCCTCCACTCAGACCCCTTACCAGCCATGAGCGATTGGATTGAACCGGGAAAGAAAGCCCCCGCATTTACACTGACAGCAGACAGTGGTGACAAGGTTCGGCTTTCCGAGCTAAAAGGCAGCCCAGTCGTGCTGTACTTCTACCCAAAGGACGACACGCCCGGATGTACGAAAGAAGCTTGCGCATTCCGCGACCAAAAGGCGGCGCTTAAGAAACTGGGGGCGAAAGTCTTTGGCGTCAGTCCCGACGATTTGGCGAGCCACGAAAAGTTCCGCGATAAGTACGATCTTAACTTCCCACTGCTTTCTGACCCCGATCATAAGATCGCCGACAAGTACGGCGCTTGGCGGGAAAAGAACATGTACGGCAAGAAGTCGATGGGCATCCAACGCAGCACGTACTTGATCGACGCCGACGGCAAAGTTGCCAAGCTATGGAAACGCGTCAAAGTTGACGGGCACGACGACCAGGTGCTGGAAGCACTGTCTGAGCTTTAGCGAGTGGCCGAGGCAGGCTTCGCGGGTTTGCGTTGCTCGCTTTGGACGTACGCCTGAGCTTTTTCCAAGTATTGCGGCGTGCGCAGTCCAATGATTCTTGCTTCTTCGAGCGCCACGCTGGGATCGACCTTGGCGTCGAGAACTCGGTGCGCGTACCAGATTGCGCCGACTCGATTTGCCGAGCCGCAATGCAGCACGGTCGGGCCGCGTTTCTTGTCGAGTAGCACTTTCCGAACTTTGTCGAACACTGCCGGTTTGAGTTCCTCAGGCGACTGAAATGGAACTTCGACCAACTTCATGCCGTGTTGCATGACGATCGCACCTTCGTCCCACGGAACTTCGCCCCGCTTGCGCAGCGTGATTACGGTTTTGACACCCTCGGTGCTTAGCAAGTCGATGTCCTGCGGTCGTGGTTGACCAGCGAGATAGATATCGCCTAGCACATGCAATGGCTTGATGCCGCCCAGCTGCTTGCTGACCAATTCCATCGGCACGCTCTGAGGTGCGCTGACCGCGGGTGTGTCTTCAGCGCCGTGAGCAAACGACGTGACTGCTGCAAACGTAAACCAAACGACCGCTGTCGTCCTGTTGAACATTGGAACCTCGCCTCGATGCATGGAGCTGTCGGCAGTGCCGGTTGCGAAAAGGGTACCGCGATGACTACCTACGGCGTATATTCTCCAGTAGTCGGGCGATAAGAACAAGTCATTACATAGGTCGTCGCACCAGAACCGGAAGGAACAAAGCATGCAGACCCTGGCACTGCTACGATTTCAAATCGAAATGTCCAAGAATATGACGGCCGCTCTGTTGGCCGACATGCTAGACGCGCCGATGACCGCTCCGACTCCCAACGGCGGCAATCATCCGACTTGGGTGGCCGGGCACCTGGCGTACTCCGAAGCAAACCTGATTCACCACATGATCGAAGGCGAAACCAATCCTCTGATTGAATGGAAAGAGCGGTTCGGTGCTGGCTCGGAACCGACGGACGATGCCGACCACTATCCGCCACTGACCGAGTTGTTGGCGAAATGGGACGAGGTGAGAGCCCACACCGTGCACGTGCTCGATTCCCTGACCGAGGCAGACCTCGACAAGCCGTCGCCGAATTCGCCCCCGGGTCGCGAGGCGTTCTTTGGCACCTTCGGCAAAGTACTGTCGATGGTAGCCCTGCACCCACTAATGCATCGTGGTCAGGTTGCCGACGCCCGGCGGGCAGCGCGCCGAGAAAAAATGATGTCATAGCGGAACGCGGCAACAATTCGATAGCGTTGCCCGAGAGCCAAGCGGTGGTATTTCCGACAGATTGAATTGCATTAGCCAAATTCTATCCGTTAGGTTGTTGTCTAGGATGCACTTACGATGCCATTTGGTACCTGCTGCGAATTGACCCAAGATGCCGCGAACTCGACTTGCCCCTTCGCCGACCGGCAACTTG
The DNA here is from genome assembly GCA_039184115.1 of Planctomycetota bacterium. GTDB lineage: Bacteria > Planctomycetota > Planctomycetia > Pirellulales > Lacipirellulaceae > Bythopirellula. The sequence continues at coordinate 24,658 of JBCDBK010000027.1, forward strand.
CATTTGGGCAACGCGCGGACGTTTTTGGTGAACTGGGCGCTTTCGCGCCAGCACGGATGGCAAATCGTATTGCGCATCGAGGACCTTGATGGCGCTCGTAACAAGCCTGGATCGGCACAGCAGGCAATCGACATTCTGCAATGGTTGGGGCTCGATTGGGACGAGGGACCCTACTATCAGTTGGACGACGAGGCGCCCTATCGGTTGGCATTGCGGCAGCTGTGCGAGCAACACGCTGCCTACCCATGTCGATGTACTCGCAAACAACTCGAATCCGCGAGCCTGTCGGCACCGCACGGACATGAGTTCGACATGCGCTATCCGGGCAATTGCCGTCCGGGTGCTGAAGAGTGGATTGATACCGAGTTGATTGGTGTCGAGGGCGTGGCCTGGCGAGTGCGCGTGCCAGACGTGGCGATTGAATTTTGCGACCATTTTGCTGGCGGTCAGGCGTTCAACGTTCAGCAGACCGTTGGTGATTTTCTGGTCGCGACACGCTCTGGATTGACCAGCTACCAGTTGGCGGTTGTGGTCGACGATGCTGGGCAAGGGATCGATCGCGTCGTGCGAGGCGACGATTTGCTGTCGTCGACACCGCGGCAGATCCTGCTGTACGATCACTTGCAACTCGGCGATCCGCCCGACTACTATCATCTGCCACTCGTCCTCGGAGAAGACGGTCGTCGGCTGGCAAAACGTCACGGCGATAGTCGGTTGGTGCACTATCGAGACGCAGGTACTGCTCCAGAGAGAGTTGTGGGTTTGCTAGGCGAGTGGTGCGGCATCGGAGACAGATGCGAACTGTCTGCCGAGGAGTTCGTGACAAGGTTCGATTTAGCGAAGCTCCCGAAACACCCCATTGTGTTTGAGGGATGTGACGACGCGTGGCTCATGGAAAAGTAAATAGTGCCGGCAGTGGTTGGATCAAATATGCACGACGTGCAACGCGAAGAGCGGCTTGCACTGGCGAGTCAGTTTGGCTCGTTCACGCAGGCGTATTCCACTGCCGTGCAGCCTGAACTGGAATACTTCTGGCTAGGCGAATGCTACTTAGCGTACCGTCAGAAATGGGGCGTGACGTGCGTCCTAGCCGATCCGATAGGTCGCCCCGATCTGCACGAGGCGCTACTACGGGAGTTTATCGGGCAGTTTCGCAAACCGTGCTTTTGGCAGATTGGACGCTCGACGGCCAAGATTCTGCAAACCTGTGGATTTTGGATTAACGAGATGGGGTGCGATACACGGCTGAATCTAGCGACCTACGATTTTACCGGCAGAAAAAAAGAGCGCCTACGTCACGCAACCAATTGGCTGGCGAAACACGACTATGTTGTGCGCGAAGGCACCTATGCCAACGATGTTGATGTCGAGAGAATTCGTCTTTTGTCGGAGACCTGGCAGGCTTCGCGACAAACGACGCGATCGGTTCACTTTTTCAATCGACCCTTGGTGCTTGATGACGAGCCCGACGTACGGAAGTTCTTTTTGCTGGGGCCGACCGGCGAACCCGTGGCGTTTGTGTCATTCGACCCCATCTATCGTGACGGCGAAGTGATTGGCTACTCGCCAGCGGTAAAACGTCGACTACCCGATGCCCCGCTGCGAGCCGAGGAGGGCATGATGAAAATCGCCATCGAGAAGTTCCAAGACGAGAAGCGCGAATGTGTCATGCTTGGGCTGTCGCCGATGGCGGGAATCAAGGACGAAGAGTTTCGCGCCAATCCGTTGCTGCGTTTTGGCTGGAGTCGGGCGCTGAACGCCTGGTGGATCAATCGATTTTTCTACAATTTGGCGGGCCATGCCGACTTCAAACGCCGGTTTCATGGCGTCGAGGAGCAAACCTACTACGCGTCGGATTGTGTGCTCAACGACTTTCGGGTCGTTGCGACGCTGAGAATGGCGGGTGCCTTGTGATGGGCAGACTTGGTTTGAGGCAAGTAATCTCGTACCTTCGGAAAAAATCTTGACGAGGCGGAAGCGTTTCGGCTAACGTGGCTTAAGTATCGGCGAGCCGCTCGGAACCGGCTAGCCCTGGGGCAACTCTAGCGATTTTTTCATGCCTGCGTTTCGATGGGCCAGAAAACGAGGAGGCAGTGTGATGTCGAAAACAGTCTTTGGTTGGTGCTGCGCGCTGGTACTGGTGAGCGTGCTCTATTGCTCCGTACCGGTACTCTCTCAAGAATCGGGTCGGCGCTCCGCGTCGTCTTCGGAGTCAGCAAGTGAAGGGCGTCTTACCTTACGATCGCAAGACGCTAAGTCAGTGCCCTCTCCGTCACTGCCCGCTGCGACAACAGCGCCGCGCTTGGCGGCTGAGCGGCGAATCGAATACCTCCTTGATCAGCCGCTTAAATCACCTCTGCACTTTGACGCGGAGGCGCTCGATGTGGTGATGGAAACGCTGTTCGACGAGTATCAGATACCGATCGTGTTCGACAAATCGGCTCTCGACGAGGTTGCGATCAGCCCGGAAAGCGAAGTGACTATCAGCTTGCAGGGTATTTCGCTGCGTTCCGCACTCAATCTGATGTTCAAGGAACCAGGGCTGGAAGACCTGACATACACGGTAGAAGACGAAGTGCTGCTCATTACGACGATCGACACCTGCAATTCGATGCTGATTGTCGAGGTTTATCGTATCGACGATCTTATCGCGGAACCGTCCGACGGGCGAAGCGAGCTGCGGGCAGATGCCGATCGGTTTATCGACATGCTAATCGCATGCATCGAACATGACTCGTGGATGGAGAACGGCACCGGCGACGGAGAGTTGCGCTACGTTCATCCAGGCATGCTCGTGGTCAACCAGACTCGCGACGTCCACCGCCAGATAGTGATGCTTCTGCAGCGACTTCGTGAGACCAGACGTGTCATAGTCGGCCCGGCTGACGACCGTTAGGGATCCGCAAGTCTGCCAGCGACGGACCTTGCCTAATGAATTTGCGGTCGCGATGATAGGGGAATGTCTTCGACGGCCAATAGTCCGTTGGGTTCGCTACGAATCGGCCCGACGCAGATCATCGACACCTTCGCCGAGGCGTTTCGCATGCGCTACGCGAGGCCGATCATAACTGCAGCCGACGATTATTGGCTCGAGGCCGCGCTGCGCGAGGCGGGCGGGTACAGCTCTTCGGTGATCGGTTGTGACGCGGAAATTGGCGTCGAGAGCATGATCGCTCCTGCGGATACGCCGGACGGACGACCTGGAGCCGCGTTGTTGGCGTTTGGCTTTTCGACGGACGCACTTGCCAAGGCGGTGCCCAACCGAGTAGGCCAGTGTGTGATGACCTGTCCGACGACGGCTGTCTATAACGGGCTACCCGATGCGGAAGATTCGATACCGCTGGGCAAACACTTGCGCTATTTCGGCGACGGCTTTCAAAAATCGAAAGTGCTCGACCAACGTCGCTACTGGCGCGTTCCTGTCATGGACGGCGAGTTCGTCGTCGAAGAGAAACTTGGCGTGGGCAAGGGCGTCGCTGGAGGCAACATTATTTTGCAGGCTACCACGCCTAAAGTAGCGCTGGACGCCGCGCGGAGGGCGGTAGAAGCATTCGCAGACGTCGACGGCGCGATTGCGCCATTTCCTGGCGGTGTCGTGCGCAGCGGCAGCAAGGTCGGGTCGAGCTACAAAGGCATGGTTGCTTCGACGAATGACGCCTACTGTCCGACGCTTCGCGGACGCGTCGAAAGTGAACTTGTCGCCGGCGCAAACTGTGCCTACGAAATTGTCATCGACGGCGTCGATGAGTCCACAGTTGGCAAGGCGATGAGAATCACCGCGGAGGCAGCCGCCGGTGAAGGAGTGCTGGCGATCGGTGCAGGCAACTATGGTGGCAAGCTGGGCAAGTTTCATTTCCACTTGCGCGAGCTAATCGGTTAGAAATGTCGCTACGTCAGATCTTGTCTTCCGTCTTGCTCGCTTGGTTCGTCGTTACGCCGACCATCGGCGAGGAGCAGCTCGATGGCGTTGATGGCCGACCCTTAGCGCTCGATCAGTTTCAACCGCGATCTACGTTATCTGTGCCGACAACGCAACCGCAGCGGGCGAAATTCCCTGTGGTGGATGTTCATGTTCATCCACGAATCAAGTTGCATAGCAATGCCGAGCAGTTGGACGAATACGTACGCATCATGGACCAGCAGAACATCGCGGTCTGCGTGAGCCTTGATGGTCGGTTGGGCGAAGAATTAGAGGAGCACAAGCAGCTGCTGTGGACCAAGCACCGTGATCGCTTCGTCATCTTCGCGAACATCGACTGGGTTGGCGGCGGAACCCGCGAAGATCCCACCAGCTGGGATTGTCATCGCCCCGGCTTTGCCCGACGGATGGCCCAGGCCTTGGCCGACGCAAAGCAGCGCGGCGCCGTCGGGCTCAAGGTCTTCAAGGTACTTGGGCTCTACCTGCGCAATCCCGATGGGTCGTTGGTCGTGATTGACGATCCGCGCTGGGACCCAATCTGGCGGGCCTGTGGTGAGCTGGGCATGCCCGTACTAATTCACAGTGCTGACCCCGTCGCGTTTTTTCAGCCCATCGACCGATTTAACGAACGCTGGGAAGAGCTGAATCGACATCCTGAATGGAGCTTCGCCAGCGAAGATTTTCCCTCCCACGACGAGATCTTGGCGGCACGCAACCGGGTGATCGCCAGGCACCCGCAGACGACGTTCATTGGTGCCCACGTGGCCAATTATCCGGAGAATCTTGCCCAGGTCGGTCGTTGGCTCGACGAGTACCCAAATCTGCACGTAGAAATTGCGGCGCGCATTGCCGAATTGGGCCGCCAGCCGCGTACCGCTCGCCAGTTTCTGATCAAGTACTCGGATCGAATCATGTTTGGCACCGATGGACCGAGACCTGTCGGTCGCCTACTGCCGCACTGGCGCATGCTGGAAACCTCCGACGAGTACTTTACCTACGCCGAAAATCAGTACCCACCGCAAGGCATGTGGAGTATTTACGGGCTCGATCTGCCCGACGAGGTATTGCGCAAAATATACTCCGATAATGCTGCTCAGCTGATCCCAGGCATCGCAGATCGAATAGCGAGATTTACGCAGAGAAATCCGGCCCAGAGCACGGCTTCTGAGAACCTAGGGGAATGACGGCATTCTGCCACGGAGTTGGGCGTTGCTGCTGCCATGCATGCGGCATTCCAGTGTGTTGTTTGAGCACTGAACTGTTGCATTCAGTCCCTAGCTCTTGCTAAACTTGCCTGACGTAGGTTTGCCTGACGGGCATTCCCAATTGATTCTCGTCCATGTAGTTGAGTTAGTATGAGTGCCGACACGCAGGCTCCAGATTCCACGGACCAACCCGCCGATTCCAATCCAGCCTCCGAATCGAATTCGGCCGATGCGAATCCGACACCTTCGACGGGTAGTGACGCCGGGGTAGCCAACGTCGCGACCGAGGCCAGTGTTGACGCTGACAGCCAATCCGCTGCCGAGTCGACCGAGCAGTCGACGGCCACCCAAGAAGTCTCGGCAGGTTCGGGAGCAGACGTTCCAGCCGTCGCCGAGGCTGATTCGACCTCGCAGCCGACGGCACCACCAACGACCGACGCGCGACCAAGCGAGCGAATCCAGATTGGCACCCAACGTGCGACGGACGCTGCGGACACGGCTGAGGCAAAGCCGATAACGCCCGGCGACGCGGCGCCCCAAGAGCCAGAGCCGACCAAGAGTAGCTACCCTCCGCCAAACGTCCGTGATCAACTGTCGCCCGAGCTGGAGCAGGAGCTAGAAGCAGCGTTGGATGGAGAGTCGCTAGACTCGATCATTGACGGCTCGAGCACCGAAGCCACCGGCGAGGAGTTGCAACCGGACACCAAGGTGACGGGGGTCGTGGCGAAGGTCCACCGCGAAGACATCTTTGTCGAACTCGGCGGACGCAACCAAGGTATTCTGCCACTCAAGCAATTCGAAAAGACAGAGCCACCAGCAGAAGGCAGTCAAATCGAAGTGACCGTCGCCCGGTTTGATGCCGAGCAGGGGCTCTATGAAGTCAGCCTGCCAACTGCTGCCGTTGCGATCGGTAACTGGGACGAAGTCGAAGTTGGCCAGATTATCGACGTGACGATCACCGGCCACAATAAGGGCGGACTCGAATGCCAGGTGTCAGGCATCCGCGGGTTTATTCCGATGGGGCAGATCTCGATTTACCGCGTCGAGAACGCCGAAGAATACGTCGGTCAGAAGCTCAGCTGCGTGATCACCGAAGCCAATCGCGGCAAGAAGAACCTCGTACTGAGCCATCGCGCCTTGATGGAACGCGAGCGCAAGGAGCAACGCGAGAAGCTGCTCGCCGAACTAGCACCTGGCCAAATCCACGAGGGGACAGTTCGCAGCTTGCAGGCCTTTGGCGCCTTCGTCGACTTAGGTGGCATCGACGGGTTAATCCACGTTAGCCAGCTGAGCTGGGACCGCGTCAATCATCCGCGAGATGTGATGACCGAAGGTCAGGCGGTTAAGGTCCGCATTGAGAAAGTCGACAAAGAATCTGGCAAAATCGGACTGGCTTACCGCGATCTGGCGGACAATCCTTGGGATAGCGTCACGAGCAAGTACCCAACAGGCTCGACCGTGAAGGGCACCGTCAGCAAGCTGATGCAGTTTGGAGCCTTCGTCAAGCTCGAGCCGGGCGTCGAAGGATTGATTCATATTTCGGAAATGGGGCACGGTCGCGTCAACCGCGCCGCAGACGTCGTCAGCGAGGGGCAAGAAGTCGAGGTTAAGATTCTGTCCGTCGATACCGAGGCTCAACGCATCGGCTTGTCGCTGAAGGCACTGATGCCCAAGCCAGAAAAGCCCGAGTCTGCGAGCAGAAAGAAGTCCGATAATATCCCAGCGCCGGATTCGATTCGACGCAAAAAGAAAGACTCCGATAAGAATCTCAAAGGCGGTATCGGCGGTCCCAGTGGCGGCGAACAATTTGGCCTAAAGTGGTGACGGTTCACCGAGGTCAGATTCGGGGTCGGGCATGTTTCATTGGGACCGAGGGCTGTTCTTAACTGCGGCCGGCCTTGCGCTAGATGTAACGCGGCGGCAGAAGCTGGGTTTCATGTCCCACGCGCACGCAGACCATATCGCCCGCCACGAGGTCGCGTTCTGCACACGTGAGACTGCCGCTCTGTATCGGCACCGTCGCGGTCAACATCACCGTGTCAAAGAGCTGCCGTATCGCCGGCCAACCGAACTCGGTCCAATTCGCCTAACAACATACCCTGCCGGGCACTGCCTTGGCTCAGCGATGCTGTTGGCCGAGAGCGAACAGCAATCGTTGTTGTACACCGGCGACTTTAAGCTCGGCCCATCGGCAACCAGTGAATCTGCCGAACTGCCCAACGCCGACATCCTTGTAATGGAGTGTACGTTCGGCAAACCAAAGTATCGGCTCCCTCCGCGCGAGGAAGTTGTCTCCGAACTGATCGAGCTGGTGCAAACGCTTCTCGGCGTGGGGCGCACGCCGGTGATTCACGCTTACGCTCTTGGTAAGGCGCAGGAAGTGACCAAGTTGCTTACGGATGCTGGTGTGCCTGTGCAGCAACACGCGACGATATTCGCCGTCAGCGAGATTTACCGCGAGTGCGGTACCGATTTGGGTGCGGTCACCAAGTACCACGACAAGTGGGTCCCGGGCCATGCCGTAGTCACCTTGCCACGAGGCATGAAGGGGTTTCGACTTGCTGGCATGGACGACCCGGTGAGTATCGCGGTGACCGGCTGGGCGATGGACCCGAGCACAAAGTACCGCCAGCAAGTCGATCATGCGTTGCCACTCTCCGACCATGCCGATTTCGATCAGTTAATCGAGACGGCCACCCGCGTAGGTGCCGAGGCGATTTACTGCACTCACGGGCCACGTGAATTCGTCGAGCACCTGCGTGCTGAAGGGTTCAATGCGTTTCCCGTCACTGGCAGCTATCAAACGCGAATGTTCTAGCCGCGACTCCAGCTCGGCATTTTGCCCCAACGATAAACATTGACGATTAATCGTGGTGCTAGCACGGCAACTTTTCCGGCTATGACGTCTATGCCAAGTGAAGCTGTTGCGTCACTTCCCGATGATAGCGGTTTTGCTGATTCGACCCCATTGCGCGGGTCGAATCAGTAGTTGCAGGCTCTTGTGCCAGATGAGCACAACCTATGCGCGTCGACTTGATCACGTGCCAAGGCTGAACCGCCCAAAGAAGGGTCATTTATGTTGTCCTACTGTAGAACCAGTCGAGATGCGATTGGAAGCACCGCTGCTCGTCTGACCATGGGCTCGCTAACCATCAGTCTGATTGGAGCTGCCGGCTTTTTGATGGGATGCAGTGAGCCAAACAACCTTGGGCCCGATCTCTACACCGGATACGAGAGCGATTCGTGGGAATCGGCCCAGTCGCAACTCACGACCGCGGCAACAGAGTCACCGAGCCAACTTCAGTTGTTGCCGCCACGCCCGGAATCGGCCCAGTCCACGCCCAGCAGCACGTCGACCGACGAGTTGGAAAGTCCCTATTGGTCGTTTCCGACGGAGGCAGACCAGTACTTTGCGGATAGTTTTCCTGTACTAATTCCGCTGCCGCCAGTTGAAGAACCCGCGGAAGCGGGTATCGACACGAACGCAGCTTCGACGACACTTCCCGCACCAATCGATCAGGACACTGAGGATATGGTGGTTGCCCAACTGCTTCCTCCACGTGCGCTGTCAGAGATTTCGACCGGAGATGAATCAGGCGAGCCCGCGTTCGCGATGCCGCTGACGCAAGTCGAGATACCCGAGTCGACTGACATTACGCCGACGCCTAGCTCGCCACTGCCGATGATCGCCGAGTTGGACGAGCAGCAGCAGACGATGAATCGGATGTTAGCGGACTCCTCTTCGGCGACGACCGGAGTGTTGACCGACCATCGCCTTGACGAACTGGCGAAGGCAAAAATCCGAAACGCGTATGCGATGGCGAATCGTGGTTCGCTGTACGTCGCACAGCAGGAGCTGGTGGAAGTTCTGCGGATGATCTCGCAGGCCAAGGATGTTCTGCAGGGCGCTAACGTTCGTTCAACGGCTCTGGCGGCTGGTTTGCGGGCGCTACGCGAGGCCTCAGACTTCGCGCCCCGAGGCACTCAGCTGGAAGCCGAACTCGACATCGAAGTCCTGTGTGCTTCGCACCGCACGCCCGTCGCCGAACAAGCGAAGAGTGGCAACTTTCTGCCGCGAATTATGATGGATCGCTATCTGAGGTATGCCCAACTGCAACTTTCGATGTCTGTGGCTGGCGACCCCGCTGGTTCGATGGCGTTGCACGCTCTCGGAAAACTGCATAGCCAGCTGGGGCGCGCCGAGCCGGAGAAGCACCGATTGGCTGACCGACGAGCCATCGCCTACCAGCAAGCGGCTTTGCTCGCACATAACCAAAACCATCTGGCCGCTCATGAATTGGGTGTCTTGCTCGCCCGATCGGGTCACTTTGCCGAAGCGCAACAGCTCTTGATGCAGGTGGCAGCGCGCGAACCAAACGCTGTGGTTTATCGAAATCTGGCGCGTGTGCAAGAGGAACTCGGGCAGACTGGGCAGGCGCTTGCCAGCCGCGAATATGCGAGCCAACTGATTCAGCAAGGTGCCACCGGCACCAGTACCGTCAATTGGGTACCGCCAACGCAGTTCGCCCAGTCGAGTGTGCGTAGTCCGCGCATGATGCAAGCTCAACACATCGCTCAACGACAGCCAGCCAATCAGCTGCCGATCCCGGGAAGCCGTCGACCGCTGACGCCCACAGTTCGACGCTAACCTTGCTAGCCACGCCCCACAAATTTTGAAAGCCTGTGTATATGAATCTCGACCGCTCCAAGATCCTGACGGCGACGTTGCTGCTACTTGGCGGCGTCAATCTCGGCGTGTCTCGTGGTCAATGTCAGAGTTTCTGTGCGTGCAATCCCGCCGCTCCTCACCCGATCTGGGCTGTGGATAGCGTCGACGGTTGCGGCAAAGGCGAGGTCGGTTGGAAGCATCGTAGTTATGCGGTCGATTGGCAGTCTTACGCACAAGGAGAGTACGTCGGTCATGCGCGCACGCCACACGTGGCCGAGTACCGCTTGCGCGTCGATGACCAGATTGCTTTCACCTTTCGATTGACACGTGAAGAAAGCTCCACACCCTACGAACTGCAGATTGGCGACACTATTCGGGTGGAGTCCCTTACCGGAGATACCCAATCTAACACCAGCGAAGATACCGTCAGCGAGGACGACAGTATTGGCCGCGAGGTGATCATTCAGCCCGACGGCTCCATTAGTCTTCCGCTACTTGGGCAAGTTCGCGCCGCGCGGATGACGATCGATGGACTTCGTGCGCATCTTGAGAAGCGCTACAAGAAATTCTACAAGGTGCCGGCAATCACCGTGACGCCGCTACTGATCAACACTCGCCTGCAAGATCTGCTCGACTCGGTCGATGCCCGTCAGGGCATTGGCGGTTTGCAGTTGCAAGTGACAGTGACTCCCGCTGGTAGAATCTACATTCCCGGCCTGGGTTCGATCTGCGCCCAAGGCTTGACCTTGGAAGAGCTGCAGTACGAAATCAATGCCCGCTACGCCTCAGAGATTCCGGGAGTCGACGTTACCCCTGTGCTTGCTGAGCGTGCCCCACGCTTTATCTACATTTTGGGCGAGGTCAATCAACCTGGCCAGTTCGAGCTGACGGGACCGACCACGCTGATGGGTGCGTTGGCCTTCGCCGAAGGTTGGCAGTTGGGCGCGAATCTGCGGCAGGTGATTGTCTTCCGACGTGGTGAAGACTGGCGACTAATGGCCACGATGGTCGACATCCGCGGAGCTCTCTACGGACGACGTCCAGCGCCGGCGGACGAGATCTGGCTGAATGACTCGGATATCGTGGTCGTGCCCAAGACGCCTATCCAAGCCACTGATGAGGTCATTCAGCAGTACTTCACGGCTGGCCTTTACAGTCTTTTCCCACAATATGCCAACGGCCAGTTCAACTTCCAAAACTTCAGTTCGTTGAGCAATTAATAGTCACTGGTCGACGGCCCAGTTGATGACGATGGTACAAACGCAGGGGATGTTGGTGTAAACTCCAAAGGTCTCACACCTTGGAGGTACTGCGTGTTGTCTATTCCCTTCTCAAAGTCTTTCGTAGGCACACTTGCTTGCGTCCTCCTTGTGCCTTATTCCGCGGGGGCGAAAGAGCGTCCGGCCGCTCGTGTTAGCAATGAAATGCGCGAAGCGGCGATCGACTTTCTGGCTAGCTTGGACGAAACGCTTCGTGTCCAGGCAACGTTTGAGTTCCAGGGGTCAGAGCGAACCGACTGGCATTTTATTCCGAAAGATCGGGTGGGGGTCAGTTTCAAAGAGATGACCTTGCCACAGCGCCGAGCGGCGCGCGTGCTGATGCGCTCGGTGCTGAGCGAGAAAGGCTATTTCAAGGCAACGACGATCATGTCTCTTGAGCAGGTGCTGCGTGCGTTGGAGGCAGGACGCGAGAATGTGGAAAACATTCGCGACCCAGAAAAGTACTGGTTTGCTGTGTTTGGCAATCCTGCCGGACAACAGCCCTGGGGATGGCGGGTGGAAGGTCACCATCTGTCGCTTAATTTCACGTCGGTCGATGGCGCTATTGTTGGCACGGCTCCAATTTTCATGGGTTCGAATCCCGCTGAGGTGCGTCAAGGGAGCCTGGTCGGTTTGCGCGTGCTGGGGACCGAGGAAGACCAAGCTCGCAAATTGATGTCGCTTCTTTCGGCAGAGCAAAAGGCGAAAGCGATTTTCAGCGACCAGGCGCCGCGCGATGTTTACACTGTTCCGGGGAAGACCATCGATCTCGGCACTCCCGTCGGCATTGCTGCGGAAGAAATGACGCCGAGACAGCGAGCGCTGCTCAAGCAAATGGTCGCCAGTTTCCTACGTCATCTGCGCAATCAACTTGCGGTCGAGGAGATCCACGCGGTGGAAAAAGCGGGAATCAAGAAGATCCACTTCGCCTGGGCCGGTGGCTTAAGCCGCGAAGAGAACCATTACTTCCGGTTGCACGGGCCGACGTTTGTGTTGGAGTACGACAACGCCCAAGGCAATCACGCGCATTTGGTTTGGCATTCAAAAGACAGTGAATTCGGTGCCGCCGCCTTACGCCAACACTATGAAACGAGTCCGCATCATCAAGCGGAATCCGAATAGCACGTGCCAATCAGAATGACTCGAGCTCGAACATGAGCTTAGCAGAGTTCGTCATTCAATCAGAGTGATTGCTGGGCAATGTGTTCTTCGGCTGCTAGCCTCGCTTCAGTATCGCCTGCGAGATAGATAGCGACCGGTGCACACGTCTTCGACCAGGTCGTTTGCTGCTTGGTCCACAGAAATTTCTGACGGCCGGTCGCACTGCAGCAGACGCGAAGCGAGTCTCCGCGCCAACCTTCGGAGACAACGAACCGCACGACGAACTCGTGCGAACCTTCTAGCGTGGATTGCGGCGAAGACCTGAGTTTAAAGAAGACACCATGTTCGTGATCGATCGTTCCACTCGCGATGACTGCGTACTGCGGTGCTAGTCGCGATTGTTTCTCCGTCAGCACTTCGCGTTTGGAAATGCCGCCATTGACGCTTGGCAACACATGTGCCACCACGTCTCCCAGCGGCACCGGTGCCTCGCCTCCGAGCGATGCGCCAAGCGAGTGACCATGTTCGATGGTCTTCGTCACGGAGATCTCGTCGCTGTAGTCGCTTTGCAGTCGAGTATTCGGCGAGAAACTCTCCACCCGTAGCCGGCTATCACAATCGCTGATCTCGATCCGAACTTCGTCGATGTCTTTGATGTTGCCGGTGAGTAAATGCACCGAAACGCGCAACTTCAGCTCAATCAGCCTTTGATCAGGATCGAGATGTTGGTCGGGCAAGCGTGCGGCGAACTCTTCTGTCACGTCGTGGCATTCGGTCGTGCGCCCGAAATCGAAAGTCAATTCTGGTCGACCTGCGGAGGCCGTCGAAACGTTGAGCGAGAGGCCAATCAACAACGCGATCCAGCGAACGAAGACCGCTGATCGGACGAGGGAGAATGCAGCGTAGCAGGACGACATGTAACTGATTCCATTCCGAGCAAAGAGTTTCCAACGCGTCGACGCGCCCCCCTCGGGGCGCCGACGCGATGTCTCTCTTACGGAACCAGTGGCAAGATGGTTTGCCAACTTGTTGGCATTCGCGGACCACGCATACGATGGCGGCAGTCGGGGCCAGCCCCGTTGCCTTTGCGGAAGTCCGGCATGCGCTTCCCGCAAAGCTGAGAACGCTCTAATTCTGCCTAGTGAGCGTGACCGACGTAGGCAGTTTCAAACTTAGTGATTGCAGCTGACAATGCTTCGGCCATCGCCGGGTCAGCGGACTGCTTGCACTTCATGGCCGCGACGAGCACACCGTGAGCGGCGGTCAATTTATCGACGTAGTGCTCTGCGTCGGGCTTGATTTTCTGCGTCATGAAGTACTGCGCGATGACATGTTGGGTGTTGGTTGCATGAGCCTCTTTGGTCGCGACCCAGCGTGCAAGTTGGTTATGGCCCGTGGCGTCGTGCGTCCCAGCAAGTTCAGTGATCTGGCCAATGGCTTTGGCAATCGTGGCCTGATCTTCCTTCAATTCGGCAAACCGCGCGCCATCGTCATAAATTCCGCAGGGCACTTCGCAGTGGGCAGCCAAATAGGCCATCGGAGCGAAAGCGGTAAAGACAAGGACAGCGGCAATAAGTAGACGTTTCATCAGAAAGCCTCCCTCGGCAAAACAAACGGTGTGACAGGTGCACGACTCGCGTAAAGGCTTACGCTATGCCCAATGTAGTGCGAGCTACATGGTGGGTCAATCAAGCGGAAAGGCGCCCGCTGCAGACCAGGAGACGCGACGTCGCTAGTTGGATTTACGCCAGAATGCGGAGCGCGCCATCGTCGCTGTCGTCGACTTCAGGGGGTTCGGAACTGAGGCCAGGGATGTGTTCCCAGCGACGGTCGCCAATACGTTGCGATGGCGAGAGCGCGTCGATATGCCGCAGGCGCGGGAGAATTCCCTGCCGGTGCGCTAGTTGGATCGCCAAACCGGGACGAGCGTTCGCTTCCAGCACGACGGGACCCGTTTGCGCATCGATAACGAAGTCGATGCCGACGTAGCCCATCTCCAGAGCGTCGGACAGCCGCATCGCCGCATCGAGCAACTCACGCCAGGAGGGAATCTCAATTCCTGCGATCGGATTGCCCGTGTCTGGGTGATGAGTGATCGCCCGGTTAGCGCTGACACCACCAAACGTGCGGCCAGTCGCAAGGTCGATTGCCGCGGCGACGGCTCCCTGATGCAAGTTTGCCTTGCCGCTTGATTGCTCTGTAGGTAGGCGAATCATCGCCATCGCAGGCACACCGCGGTAGACGATCACGCGGATGTCAGGCGTACCCTCAGTGCCCAGCCTCATCATCGTCGGATGGCTAACAATACGCCGTTCGACGATGACCACGTCCTCTTGTCCGCCAAGCGAATAAAGGCCGGAAATCATGGTCGAGAGGTGATAGCGAAAGTCACTCCAACGAATCTCGCGTCCGCCTGACGTAAAGAAGCTGTCTTCTACCCGATCGGCAACGACCACAATGCCGCGTCCAGCGGCACCATTGGCAGGCTTGGCCACAAACTCTCGCAAGTGTCCGAGCTTCTTGTTGAACTGCTTGACGTCGCCATGCGTGGTAAGCGTGCCGTAGGTGTCAGGCACCGGAATGTCGTGCTCCTGACAGATTCGCTTGGTGAGCAGCTTGTCGTCGACGCGTGGATACAACCGCCGAGGATTGTTCGTCTGAATGAACGAAACATTGCGATTGTTAATGCCGAGTATTCCGCTTTGGCGCAGCTCGTCGGGCCATGCCCAGAAACGGTTCAACCCAAGGAATCGTCGGTTGTTTTCGGCTGATTGAGTCATCCGTTGTCTCGGATCGCAGCTTCGACAGCAGAAGTCGACTTCTTGTCTACGCGGTCGGATTAGGGCCGGTCTGCTCGTTGTCTTCTTTCACCAGGTCGCGGAACCGCCATAGCTCTGTTAAGCGATAGCCGGAGTAACGCCCAATGATGATAAATGCGGCGATCGTGATAAAGTGAATCTCGGGGTAGACCAGGACCAGTTGGCCAATGTACTCCCAACGAAGTAGCAGGTAGCAAAAAGCCGCGACTACGATGGTACCCAGCACCAACTGCACGGCAAATCCGGTGCTGTCTTCCTCGCTGGTGACGTAAAAGCGTTCGATCAGGATCGTAAGAATGACCAGCGGAATCAACACCGATTGGGCAGTCTGTCCTGGCCAGATGTAGTTTAGCAGGGAAACAGCAAGCACGACACAGAGAATAATGATCGTCAGCACGATGCTCAGTCGCGGGACCATCAGCAAATGAAGCCGCTCGAGCAGCGATCGACCAACCAAACCAGCGATGATGACGACCATCAGCATAACCAAACCCGTCCCCCACGCGGCATAGATAAAGCTCATTGCTAGCAGCGCTGGCGCAAAGGTGCCGAGGGTCCGAAGTCCGACCAGATTGCGAAACACCGCGGTGATCAACGCTCCCAGCGGCAGAAGAAGCATCAGCGAGAGCGTATCGTGTAGGTTTAGCGGCAAGCGAGTCAAATCCAAGATGTGGGCTGGATGCTTCGCTTCGGCCTGCAGCACCGCGGGATCTGGCGGTAATCGCATGATCGAGTATTTGGCAGAAACGTCCTTGATATCCTTCCCTTCGCCGGGCGAGCGGATTACGCTATCGCCGCCACGACGAATTGGCACAAAGCCTTCGGGCATCTCTCGTGCGAACCCGTAGACGGGATCGAACGGTATCCAACGATTATCGCGGTGCACCTCGGCCCAAACGTGTGGCGTGGGCTGATCACTCTGCCGTAGCTCGAAGCCGACGACTAAACGCGCGGGAATATCGATCGCACGGCAGAGCGTGACGAACACGCGGGCACGCCCCAGTGGCGAGGTGCGCTGCTCCAGTGCCCAAATCACTTTATCGCCTTCTTCTGCGGGCTGGGTGGCGGATTGCAGTTCCTTTAGGCAGTACTGGTAGATCCACTCTACCTTTTCGCTCACCGTTAGGCTCTCGTCTGGCATGCCCTGCAAGACGCGGCTGATGCTGGGATGCTGCGTCGGAAAATCGTTCTCACTACGCGTATAGCGCGCTTCACGCACCGGTGAGAGGCTTTCCAGATCCGCTCGTTTCTGCCAATTGCTAACCGCGCGAAGCAGGAGTTCGAACTCTGCGAAGACGCTATACTTACCGGCATGCCGTGTGGAAAGTCGATACTCGCGATTGCCCGACGAACTGCTTTCCCACTCTTCTTTGTTGAGGCTGTGACCGGAGTACGTCATGTCCTCATCTTTGATCTCCATAAACGGCATCGGATGCGGTCTGCCGATCTGAAGCAGCGCGGATTGTTCCTGCTCTCCAACGTCCGGATCGGCCTGGAAGCTCACCTCGTAAATCAGTTTCCACTTGCTCTCAGCCAAAGCCAGCTGCGTTTCTCGACGAGCCTGATAGCGCGTACCCGCCATGACAGTGCCCACAAAGATCAACGCTAGTGCGACAAGTTGGCTAAGCGATCGAGCACTCAATACAGGAAACCTTCAACCTGGGGGCGACGTAGTGAGAGGGGTTTGAGCTGGGGACAAAAGGTAAGCCTGCCATTATAGTCGCGGTCGTCGGCCATGTGTGCTGTGACGATGGGAGTTTTCTGGGTGAAAGCGCATTTTGCGAGAACTGCCTGCCCAAGCCGGTTCCATTCTCCGGTAGAATGACCCACAATAGCCGTCAGAGAAGCACGCCGGGGCGACCTACCCATTGGCTGAAGGCAAGGTGCGAGGAGAGACTCAGCTGTGACCAATCGTGATCAGACACCAAATGCGCGCAGGCTAGGCTCCCGAGTATTCGGGTGGCTGGTGTGTCTGTTCGTCGCGCTAGCACCGTTCGGAACACCCAGCGAGCGCGAGCTGATCGCACAGGAAACCGCAGATTCGACCGATGCGAAACCGTTGATCGAAGATGCTGCCGCAGATTCTAGCGAATCTCCACCCGCTGAACAGGACGCGGCGGCAGAAGGTAAAGGTGGCGGATCAGCTGGCCAGGCCACGAATGCTAGCGACAACGAGGCGAAGAGTTCAGATGAGAAGCAAAACTCGCAGCAACAGGACGCCAGCGCCGAGCCTGCGAGCAGCCAGCCCGACGAAGAGGACAAAGCATCGACGGAGGAAGAATCGGCTGCAGAGAGCGATTCTCAGCCTGAGCCTACCATCGAAGAGGAGCGCACGATGGAGGTCGAACCTCCGCCCGCCGAAAAAGAAGCATCCGACGACAAGCAGGAGCCGCCAAAGAAATCAGAAAAAGAAAAGTGCATCATTGGCGCAACGGCCACGCTGATCGAGAAGCAAAGCGGCATTAAATTTCGCGCACGCGTCGATTCTGGAGCAAAGTCTTGCTCGTTGCACGTGGAAAAGACCGAGATTCAAAACGGATCGACCAAAGAAAACATCACCGAACGGATGACCGAGAATGTCGGCAAAGTGATCAGCTTTGTCGTTAAAAACGGTGACGGCAAGACACATATTCTCAAACGCAAGATTGCCGGTTACGTCATCATTAAGACTTCCGACAAGTCCGAAGGCAAACGTAGGTACAAGGTACCGCTGACGTTTCTGTGGAAGAACATGGAAAAAGAGGTTCTCGTGACCTTGAACGATCGCCGACACATGGACTACCCACTGCTGATCGGACGCAACTTTCTACGCGATGATTTCTTGATCGACGTCTCGCTCAATAGTGACGACAAGCCGAAGTAACGCTAGGCGATCGCAGGCGATCACGCGTCTTCTTCGGGCCGGCGATCGAGTGCCGTACCCTGTTTGACTTCCACATTCCCAGACCGCAAGGCAGTTTGCAGCCAGGCAAGTTTGTCGATCGCAGATCGCGAGGCCCAGCGTGCTGGCTCGTCGAATAGTGAGGCGCCGCAGAACGGGCAAGGCAGAGAGGTCTCGCCTGCCAAGATCGGCCGTTCGTCGAAGTTGCTATCAGTCCACACCGCGTCACACTCGTCGCACATGGCGACAATTTCGCCGCACTGGCCACACTCACGTAAGCCCAGCGGACCGGTCCCGCAAATGCGGCAGATGCCGACGTAGTGCAGTTGATCGTTTTCTGACATCCACAAACTCTTCAAGGAATCACGGGAAAGGCAGTGATCAGTCGATCGCCTTCGACGACCAGCCGCAGGTGTTTGGCGGCGGGCTTATTACGACGGTTCCCGCTTTGGCCACCAATATAGCCAATACGTCGTCGCATGTTCACATCATAGACGGTTCGCTCTGCTTCACGCTGAGTCCGTGTGTCACGTCCTGCCTGCGCTTGCAGGTAAGCCTCGTCCACTAACGCGACAACTTTGGCAGGGTCGTCGGAATCAAAGACGCCGTGCTGCCCTGGCCGGTCTGGTAGGTCACGGGTGTGCGCCATCAAGTGCTTTACGCGGTGTCCTTGAACGCTGCCTCGCGTGTAGCGCAATCCACCTGGCGAAGTGAAGGTGCGATTGCTGCTGCCGGCGAGTATCGCTACCAGTTCGGATCGGTCGGGCAGAGAGGTGTGAGTCCGCCTAGACGTTGTCGGCGAGTTGGAGCTGTCAATTTTCCGACCACTCTCATCGCTAGCCGAAGGGTTGGCCTGCAAATCGTCCAGCCCGGGCAGGTCGATTCCCAGTGACCGATGCAAAACTGGCTGCAGCAAAAGGTAGCCGACCGCAACCGCTCCGATGGCAACGATCCAACGTACTTTGATTCGACCGGACTTTACGCCGCGAATCAGTTCTTGGATTAGACGAGCGAGCTGTTGATTCGACCGACTCAATTTGTCTGCTTACTTTGCGAGTGTCTTGATCTCGATCTTGCGAAACTCTACGGGGTGGCCTTCCGACTGCAGTGAGATTGTTCCGCTGCTGAGCATTTTGTTGTTTCCGGAGCCGAGTAGTTGCTTGGCAAACGGGTCACGTTCGTCGAGTTGGATCTGCGAGTATTCAAGGACCGCTTCGCCGTCGATCTTGTGTCGCACCACGTCGTTGCCGTGTACTTCGATTTCAACGGTTACCCATTGATCACCGTGATAAGTCATGGACGTAGATTTCGTGCAGTGGTCGAGGTTGAGCTCGCCGCTCATCACGACGTTTGTGCCAGGCGTGCACAGATTGGCAGTCGGTCGGTCGTTAGTGCCGTCGCCGCCCAGCAACTGCACTTCGGCGCTAACCGGAAAGTCCTGGTTCAGTTCCATCGACTCGGGGCTTTGACCGTGAATCATGATGCCGCTATTGCGAATCGCCCAGCCCGGTGCCGCTTGGTACTGCTCGCCAACAATTCGATACTCGACGCGCAACACATAATTTGAAAACGACTTTTTGTGAAAGAGATGTCCAAACCGACCTCGAAAGCGTCCTTCGTATTGATCGTAGGACACTTTGAGAACGCCATCTTCGACGCGAAAGGTATCGCCGTGATTGTCGCCGACCTCGTAGCTCTTGATCTTGACAACCCAGTCATCAAGATCTTTGCCGTTGAACAATTGCACCCATTCGCCGGCGGTGGCTGCCGGTGGCGAGCAAAAAGCAAACAGAGCCAAGGTAGTTAGAACAAGTCGTGGCATGTTTCTATTTCCGTATGTCTACTCTCGATGGAAATCGCCTGCACGCAAGTGACGGATTGAAGACTTCGCTAGTTCTTCGAGGTTGCCGGTCGGCGACGCCGCCTCTTCGGTTTACCACTGCTGGATGGTGTCGTGGAACTCTCGCTATTTGCGGCGCTGTTCGTGACAGCTAACTTGCCGGCTGCCTTTCGTCTCGAGGGTTTCTTAGCCGAAGGTTTGCGATTGCCTGATGCGCCTGACTTGGGTCGCCTACCCTTTTGCCAAGCAGGCTTGGCGCTGCCGCGGCGAAAGGACTTGCCTTGGGCAACCGTTGGCGCAGGAGCAATGTCGCTCGTTAGATCGGGATGATCCAGAGCGACGTCGATTTTTCGCCGAGTCAGCTTTTCGATACCGCGCAGTGTGTAGACGTCGTCCGAGGTGACAAATGAAACCGCGCTGCCTGATGCTCCCGCGCGGGCGGTGCGGCCAATCCTGTGGACGTAAGTCTCGGGCGTTTCGGGCAAATCGTAATTGATAACGTGCGAGACATCGCTGATGTCCAGTCCGCGGGCCGCGATATCGGTGGCAACCAGCACGGGAGGCGACGGAGACTTGAACTGTTCGAGGGCACGCTGACGGGCTGACTGGCTTTTGTTGCCGTGGATAGCGGCGGCACGAATCTTGCCTTTCTGAAGAAACTTCACAATCTTGTCAGCACCGTGTTTCGTGCGCGAAAAGACCAGCGTGCGGCCACCAGCCGATGTATTCAGAAACTGCTCGAGCAGCCGACCTTTCTGACGTCGCTCGACAAAGTAAACCGCCTGCTCGACCTTCTCGGCAGGCGCCGAAACGCGCGCCGTTTGCACGCTGGCAGGCTTGTGGAGCCACTCGTCGGCGAGTTTCCGAATCTCGGGCGGCATAGTTGCAGAAAACATCAGTGTCTGCCGACGTTCTGGACAGAAGGTGACGATTTTACGCAGATCGTGGATAAAGCCCATGTCGAGCATCTGGTCGGCTTCGTCGAAGATCAGCACTTCGACGTGGCGAAGGTCGACATGTCCCTGCTCGATCAGGTCAAGCAGCCGTCCCGGAGTGGCAATCAACGTGTCGATTCCGGCGCGAAGCTTGCGAACTTGCGGCACTTGAGAGACTCCACCGTAAATCACCGCGTGACGCAATTTCTAAAAACGGCTGTAGGCGGCGAAGCTGTCACCGATTTGGGCGGTCAGCTCACGTGTAGGTGCGAGTACCAACGCACGGATTAGCTTGCGTTTCTTGCCACCCGGCCGATTGCGCTGACCACTGGTGAGCAGCCGATGCAGCGTGGGCAAGGCGAAGGCGGCTGTTTTGCCTGTGCCCGTTTGAGCACAACCAACAAGGTCTTGACCCTTGATGATGATGGGAATCGCGTCGGCTTGGATCGGAGTTGCGGTTTCGTAGCCCTTTTCTTTGAGCGCGCGCAGCAAACAGCCAGCCAGATGTAAATCTTCAAACTTTGACAAATCAGGATCTCTTTTCTCTGCCACTCCGCTTGGAGGTAGCGGCAGTACACGCAACGAGCGCAAATGGGGCGTCGTTGCTAACACAAAAACGGTAATGCGGTCTCAGAGAATGTGCGCACTTCAGCAGTCCGCAGAAATCTGACACATGGCTTTCTCGCCAGAGGGGCAAGAAAATCGTTCGCGAAGGTCGCCTTTACTAGCCAGAGACTAGTGAAGGAACGATCGAAGAATGATCCGGTCCGATCGCCGCTGGCTAATGTCAGCAGCATATCCTGTGGCCGGTCTCGCACCTGCTATTTAGCAGCAACTATATCGCATTCAGCGCGTAAGTCAATGCTAGGCAACAAGTAGCGCTAAGCAGTTAGGGCTGGTGTAGTCAGGCGGACTTTGCAGCCGACTCGATCGGGGATTGCTAGCCACCCAGCGGATGCGCCCAATTCAGCCCGGTTGCCACAGAGACGCGCTCGTCGAAATCGCCGATGAGGCCGCCGACGACGTCCCAACCATCCGGCTGTCGGATTTCGAGATCACCCTGGCGGTTCACTCGCACAATCGTGTCGTCCTCTACGCCGCTCGATTGGAGTTGAAATGCATTCAACTCGTCCTGCTCCATGACAGCGACTAGCTGTTTTCCTGTCATTTCGATGTATTCCATAACCGTGCAGCCCCGAGGATGAGTGTTCGCCAGCGACAGAAAAACACGCGGGATTCAAGCGTCTTTCCCGATAACCTAATCAATTTGGCCGTGACGTAGAAGAGAGCTCGAGAGAAAGTCATTTTTCGCACCGGTCAACGCCGCAATTCCCTGTGGCTGCGAACCTCGTCTGGCCCAGCGTGCCAACGTAGAATCAATGCTGAAGGTGAGGTCAACGTCAGAGTACGCCATGATTATGGCTGAGGCACTAGCGCAGCGAAAGCACAGTATGAATAAACGCATTATCTCCAGTCGACAGCAATTCGAAACGGCCAAACAAGAGATTGCCGACGCGTCAGAGCAGTCGAAGCAAAAGAAGCGAAGCGACAGAAGTTCTTGGGAGCTGATCTCGAACTTTTTCAGCTTGCTGCGCGGTCAGCGCAACTCGATGTTGTTCGCGTTAGCAACCTTGACGGTTGCAACCGTGCTCGCGCTAGTACCACCAGCAGCGACGAAGATAATTGTCGACTACGTTCTGGGCGATCAGACGTTGCCTGAGGCGGTACCCAGTTGGGTGCCGCGCGAGCAGTGGCCACTGCTGATGGCAATGACTGTTGCAGTATTGCTGATCTCCCTGGTCAAACTTATCGTCCATATCTGGGGACGCTGGCACGCGACGCGAGTGACCAAGCTGCTGCAGATGTCGGTGCGCAAAAAGGTATTCGCTCACGTGATGCGCCTGCCGTTGCAGCGAATCCAGGAACTCAAGTCCGGCGGAGCAGCCAGCATTCTACGACAAGACGCCGGCAGCGTGGGCGACTTGGTGTTCGGCTTGTTGTACAACCCTTGGCGGGCGGTGATCCAGCTATTCGGCAGTCTTTGCGTACTGGCGTGGGTCGACTGGCGATTGTTGTTGGGGGCTTTGTTCGTGATCCCGCTGGTGTTCTTTACGCATCGCACTTGGATTGGCCGCATTCGTCCGCAGCACCGTAGGATTCGCGCCGAGCGAGAAAAGGTCGACGGCCTCGCGACCGAGGCGTTCGGAGGCATGCGCGTCGTACGCGCCTTTGGAAGGCAACGATCCGAGACGACCCGCATCATGTCGGGCAATCACCTGATGGGTCGTCAAGAGTTGTTTGCTTGGTGGTCGATGCGCGGCATCGAAATCGTCTGGGAACTAATATTGCCGTTGGCTAGCGCGGCATTGCTCGCCTACGGCGGCTGGAGGGTCATTGAAGGGGCCCTCAGCCTGGGCGACCTTGTTATGTTCTTGGCCTATCTACTGATGCTGCTTGGCCCGCTCGCCGTTCTCGCACAGAGTGCTGCGACGTTACAGAACGGACTATCTGGTTTGGATCGGATCATCGATCTGCTCGAAGAACCGACGGAACTCGGCAGTGGCGAGACCCGACTCGACGAGAGTAAGGTCGAAGGCCGACTCACCCTCGAAGGCCTTTCATTTAGCTATCCGGGATCGACGGACTTCGCGTTGCAAGATATTGAACTCGATATTCAGCCCGGTGAAACAATCGCGCTCGTGGGACCCAGCGGCAGCGGCAAGACCACGCTCTGCAATTTGGTCGCAAGATTCTACGAACCGACAAGCGGTCGCATATCGCTTGATGAAGAGGATATTGCTGGCTTCGACATCACTAGCTATCGCAGTCTGCTGAGTATCGTCGACCAGGAAGTGTTCTTGTTTGATGGGACAATTGCTGAGAACATCGCCTATGGCAACCGATTCGCTAGTGAAGAAGAGATTCGCACCGCCGCCGAATTGGCCTACGCGGCTGAGTTCATTCAGCCGCTTCCGCATGGCTACGAAACGCTCATCGGCGAACGGGGTGTCAAGCTAAGCGGCGGACAGCGCCAGCGGCTGGCGATTGCCCGAGCGATCTTAGCCGATCCACAGATCCTCATTCTCGACGAGGCAACTAGCAACCTCGATACCGAAAGCGAGCAAAGGATCCAAAATAGCCTAGCGGCGCTGATGGATAGTCGTACCGCGATCGTAATCGCCCATCGTCTAAGCACCATTGCTCACGCTGATCGAATAGTTGTCCTCGAGGCGGGTCGCATTGTCGAAGTCGGCACGCATACCGACCTGATGGCAAACGATGGTCGCTATCGCGACATGGTTCTACTGCAAACACACCCCGAGGCCGTGCAGCACACGAGCGACTAGACCGACTCGCCAGCCAGCCAGCCGGTGCTGAACGCAGCCTGAAAGTTGTACCCGCCAATCGGCCCGTCGAGGTCGAGAATTTCGCCCGCAAAGTACAAATTCGGGCACAGTTTGCTTTGCATCGTCCGGGAATCCACCTCATCCAGGGCGACGCCTCCGGCAGTAACTTCGGCTTTTTTGAACCCTTGCGAGCCGCGAATCGGAATCGGCATTCGTTTGAGCGTTTGAAGCAGCCGATTGCGGCGATTCTTCGCCAGTTCTGGCGCGCGACAATCCAACGCGATTTCTGCTTGTTCCAACAGCGATTCCGAAAGTCGCTTGGGAAGCCACTGTGCGATAGTTGCCAGAACTGTCTGCCGGCTGGCGATGATTTCCTCGCGGACATAGTCTTCGTTGTACTCGGGAAGAAAGTCGCAGATCATCCGCCAATTGCCGGCATCCGGCCGCGCAGTCACGACGCGGCTGACGTCCATTACGGCGGGCCCGGACACGCCGAAGTGTGTGAACAGGAACGATCCTCTCCGTGCAGCCAGTGGCTTTGCATGTACATCCTCGTCGGTAATCAACCTGATTGCCACGTCGGGTACTGTGACACCGCTAAGTGCACTGACCCACGCAACATCGGCCAGCAGCGGCACCAGTGCTGGCCGTGGTGGAATGATCTTGTGACCGAACCGCTTAGCCCAGGCGTAGCCATCACCAGTGGTACCGCATCCAGGATAGGACTGACCTCCGGTGGTCAGTACGATTTTCTTGGCAGCAAGATCTCCTGCCGGCGTGCGAATAAGAAACCCAGCGTCGATGCGTTCGATTTGCGTAGCCGGGCGTTCCAGCCACAATCGCGCGCTGCTGCGCTCCAACATCCGTCGAAGTGCGTCCGCTACATCGACCGCCCGATTGCTAACCGGAAAGATTTTGCCGGTGGCCTCGACCTTGGTTGCCACGCCTTCAGCTTCAAACAGTTCCACAATTTCGTCGGGTCCCAACAAAGCGAGCGCCGAATGCAAGAACCGCCCCTGCTTGCCAAACGCATCGACAATTCCACGTCGATCGGTCGCGTGCGTCAGATTGCATCGCGTACCACCGGACATCAGAATCTTTACGGCGGGCTTGCGGTTCTTCTCGAGCAACAGGACATCATTGCCACGCTCAGCAGCCCGGATTGCTGCCAGAAAGCCAGCGGCGCCGGCGCCCAGAACCGCAATGTCTGTCGTGTCCGTCATCATCGGTTGATCTGTATCATCCGGTTGGCCATATTCACAATTAGTCCATTTCCATCCAATGCGGGTTGCCGGTAATGTTCATACCCTACTCAACCGATGCGCCAATCTACCATTTGCCCATCGCGACCGTAGGGTTGATCGTCGCCAACTCCATGATTTTCTTCGCTGCGCTAACTGGCAACCTGCCAAATCCTGAGCTATGGATTCTGCCGTATGGTGAAGGCCTGACACCTGCGCAATGGCTGCTGTCGATGTTTATGCATGGCAGTTTGGATCACCTGTTGGGTAATATGCTGTTTCTGTGGGTATTCGGCCTAGTCATTGAGGGCAAAATCGGTTGGCAGCGTTTCTTGGCTTGCTACCTGGGAATCGGCATTGCACAGTCCATCGGCGAACAGAGCCTACAACTGATGCTTGGAGGCGAAGGAGGATCGCTGGGTGCATCGTCTGCCATCTATGGACTGATGGCAATGGCGGCGGTTTGGGCACCAAAGAACGATATCATCGTTTTCTATTGGTTCTTTTTGATCTTTGCGGGCACTTTCGAGATCTCGATCATGGTCGTTGCAATGCTCTACATTGGCTTCGACTTTGTATTGGCTTTCTTTTTGGGGTTCAACTCGAGTAGCTGGCTGCACATCGGTGGGGCAATATTGGGAGCCCCTCTGGCGATCGTGATGCTCAAGCGGGATGTTGTTGACTGCGAAGGCTGGGACATATTTCATATCGTGCGCGATGACAAAGGCGGCTTGGAAGAAAAGAAACGCAGGACCGACCCGGAAGAGCTGGCCAGGCTCAGACGTCAGCGTGACGCCAAGACTTTGGATGAGGGAAAAACGCAGATCGAGAAATTCATGGTCTCGGGGTACTACCTGCCGGCCTACGCTCTCTACCAGAAATTGCGTAGTGTCGGTGCTGGCGTCGAACTTTCGCGCGGTCCTCTGATAAAGATGATTTCCGCACTACACAAAGAAAAACGTTGGCGAGAATCGTGCCCGCTCATGGCCGAATGTGTTCGGAGATTCCCAGACGCGAGCCATGGCGTCCAGATTAAGCTTGCGGAGATTTGCGTGCTCGAATTGGAAAAGCCGGGCAGGGCTATCGAATTGTTGAAGCGGCTCGACCTAAGAGCGATTCCTCCGGAGAGGCTGGATCCGGTCAAGAAAATTGCCCAAAAAGCCAAACGGATGCAGGCGGAGGGGATCGTCGAGCTGGATGACGACCGCTGGTAGAAGCCAATACAACCGGACTTCGCGGACAGATCGGACTAACCCTCCCTATTCGTCACAAAAATTGACTTGTGGCGCAGGACTAGTAATACTGATCTCTGTGACGCACATCTCATTGATGCGGCCATTCTAATTCCTGTGGTTGGGTTCGGTTCTAATCTAAGCACCTTCATCTCGCCAATTGCCGCTACGGCATAGCTGAGTCGGGCATCTCTTGCCTTGCTCAGATTTCTTGTTGGCAAATGTTCAGCAGCTGACGCCCTCGTCTTTTGAGATTTGCGTGCATGCAGCTATTGAAATAACAGAGGCCGAGGGTGCGCTACTCATGAAAGTTTTCGCAAACGAACGATGGAAAATAAGCTTCTCAAACTTGTGTGCCGCAGATTTCGTGGCATAGCCGTCTTATTAACAATCGGTTTCAGCTGCCAAGCGCACGACTTCGCCGTCGGTGATACTGTTGCCCGCCAGTGGAACGAAGCATTGCTAAATGCGATCCGCATCGACTTCCCAGCACCAACCGTACACTCGCGGAACCTTTACCACACATCGGCAGCGATGTACGACGCCTGGTCGGCCTATGATCAGACCTCGACGGGACACTTTTACACGGAAAAGCATACCGCCGTCGATACAACAGCTGCACGCAACGAGGCGATCAGCTACGCCGCCTATCGCATCCTCTCGCAACGATACTCTATCGCCAACGATCCGGCTTCTTCGCAAGCGTTATTCGACGCGGTGATGGATGATCTCGGCTATGACAAGAACGAAACCACCACTGTGGGCGACTCGCCGGCCGCGATCGGCAACCGCATCGCCGCTAAGGTGCTGGGCGATACGATCAACGATGGATCCAACGAAACCAATGGATACGTCGATACCACCGGGTATACGCCAATCAACACGGAGATGACCGTAGACTATCCGGCTGTTGTGCCCGAATTCAGTCCGCCGCTGGCCGACCCCAATCGATGGCAGCCATTATTTGTCGACTCGGCCCTTACGCAGAATGGCCTGATCGGCTTTGACAAACAGGAATTTATCGGCCCGCATTGGGGCGACGTGACAACGTTCGCGTTGAGTCGCACAGGTAATCCACAGCCTTACAGTTGGTCGGGTATCGATCCCGGTGCACCACCACTCTTAGGTGGCGTTGGCGATCAGGAATATCGCGACGACACAGTCCTGCTTATCGAGTACAGCAACGCGCTCGATCCAACCCAAGGGCCCGGCAATGAGTTGATTAACATCTCGCCCAACACCGCAGGTAATCGGCAGCTTGGTACGCACATCGATCAGGGCTATGCAACAAACCCCGTCACTGGGCAGCCCTATGCAGACAACTTCGTGCGGACTGCTGACTACGGTCGCGTGCTGGCCGAGTTTTGGGCAGATGGGCCCGAGTCCGAGACTCCACCGGGCCACTGGAACGTGATCGCGAATGAAGTCTCCGACAATCCGCTTCTGGAAAAACGGATAGGCGGAGTCGGTCCGGTTGTTGGCGACTTGGAATGGGACGTCAAGCTGTACTTTTCGATGAACGGTGCAGTGCACGACGCTGCGGTTGCTGCCTGGGGTGCCAAAGCCGTCTATGACTACGTTCGCCCGATCACCAAAATTCGGTATCAAGGTGGCCTTGGTCAATCAACCGACATGAATCTGCCCTCGTACCACGAAGATGGCCTTCCGCTGCAGGATGGGTTGATCGAATTAATCACTGCAGAAACGATTGCACCGGGCGGTAAACATCGCAATGCCTATGAGAACGCAAACACGGTCAACGGCGCGTTTGTGCCGGATTTTATTCTGACCGAGGCGGAAATGATCGGCAAGATTGCCATCAATGCTTGGAACCATGAGCCCGCCGATCCCGAAACCGAATTGAGTGGTATCGATTGGATTCTGGCTGAAAACTGGGTGCCTTACCAAAGCGACAACTTCGTCACGCCAGCGTTCGCCGCCTACGTGTCGGGGCACAGTACATTCAGTCGAGCTGCAGCCGAAATCATGGCGTTGTTCACGGGTAGCGAGTACTTTCCCGGTGGACTGGGTGAGATGACTTTTACGACGGAGTTTCTAGACTTTGAAGTTGGACCGAGTGAAGAAATCACTCTGCAGTGGGCCTCTTACTTCGATGCCGCCGACGAGGCCGGTATCTCACGTCTTTGGGGCGGCATTCACGTGCCAGTCGACGACTTCGCAGGCCGAATCATGGGATCGAGCATTGGACAAGAAGCATTTGCTCTTGCCGCATCCCACTTCGTGCCTGAGACGTCGAGCGTCATGCTCATGCTGATTGGCCTCGGGTGCACGATGAGTCCTAGGTCGACACGTCGACATCGCGTTAATCGGTGAGCTGCACCAAAGTCCGACCGAATGTCTCGCCAGCCAACATCGCCTGGGCCTCACGGGCCACGTCCGCCAGTGTGACAACCCGGGTTACGGCATCTAGTCCCTCGACTTTCCAGCTGTCGGCCAGGCGCTGCCAGATCTGCAGGCGATTGTCGCGTGGACACTTGGCCGAGTCGATACCCGCCAGCGTCACTCCGCGCAGGATGAAAGGATGTACTGTCATCGGCAAGTCGCTTCCGCCGGCGAGGCCGCAGGCAGCGATGCATCCACGGTGCTTGGTTGAGCGTAACAGCGTCGACAGCGTGTTGCCTCCGACCGTGTCGATTGCCCCCGCCCAACGCGAACTGAGCAGAGGGCGATCCGAGGAATCGTGGACTTCGTCGCGCCCGATAACTTGCACAGCCCCAAGCTTGAGCAAGCTGCTTTCTAGATGCGGCTTTCCCGAGGCGGCGACGACTTCGTAGCCGAGCTTCGATAGAATCGCGATCGACAGCGAACCCACACCGCCGCTTGCCCCAGTGACCACAATTGGTCCTGCCGACGCCTGAACACCATGCTGCTGGAGTGCTAACACGCACTGCGCTGCCGTAAAGCCGGCTGTACCGTACGTCATTGCGGTCTTGGCATCGATCCCTTCGGGCGTAGCAACGGTCCATTCCGCCGGCACGCGCACGAATCTGGAGTAGCCGCCCCAATGCGTTGTGCCCAAATCGTACCCAGTGACCAGCACAGAATCGC
>JBCDBK010000028.1:0-52063 GCA_039184115.1 Planctomycetota bacterium
AAAAACATGCTTGTCTCCCCCCCGGGCCCCCCCCCCACGGCTCAATTTGGAACTACTGAATTTAACCCTCTAGCGTCTCATGCCGTCCTGACGTCGGTCAAAACGCCGACTGCTATTCTCGACAGATTTCTCCAGTAACAACGTCGTTGTGCGCCCGCTTAAAGCCGTAAGAAGCTCAACGATGCGGTCGGACACGTGTTCGACGCTACGAAATCCTCAAGAACGAACGGAGAAGAAGAGATGCAACGTTTTTTATTGACAGCAGTCGTAGCAGCCATCGCGCTGCTTGGTGTGCAGCAGGCTCAGGCACAAAAGTCCGGGCAGAACTCCGGCCTGCCCAAAGTCGACTACAAGATTGGTCGGATTAGTCCCTTGGGCCAAGGGCTAGCGATTCCGGTGACGAATCGGGGATTTGCGATGTCCCCGCCCACGAAGGTAACGGTGGCGATCTACGATGCCAAGAACCGCCAGCTGCTAACGTCGAAGAGTTTGCGCGTCTCGGCGATGAAGCCGAACCAGACGACGCGAACGATCGTCGTTCCTCCTCGGCCTGGTCAACCAATCATGGTCCGTGCGGTGGTCGATCCTCGCAATCAGGTGCAAGAATCGAACGAGCGCAACAACATGGTCGTCTCGCGGCACTAAGTCGCGTCGCTCAGCACGGTCACACAACGGGAGCCGATCCGCACCGGGTCGGCTCCCGATCGATAGGTCGCTACTCGAAGGGTCTTATCGGGCCCTGGATCTCTACTGGTCGGTCCGCACTAGAGTGAAGCCAGCAATTAGATCGACGAAAGCAGCTTGGCCCCCTGCTCGCGCAGGCAGTCGAGTAGCATGCGGAGTTGGTCGATCGTGGTGAGCGGGTTGATTAACGTGGTGCGTAGGTAGCTGCGGCCATCGAGGCTGGTTTGCACCAAATAGAATTCGCCCGACTCGATGACGGCGCGGCGCAAACGCAGTTGAAAGGTGTCGATCTCAGCCATCGAAGCGTCTCGCAGCTGTGCCGGCAAATAACGAAACACCACAATGTTGCACTGTGGCGCGCAGAAGGGTTCAAAATCGTCTGCCTCGACGAGCAACTCATAAAACTCTCGGCCCAGATCGAACGTCGTGTCGACCAGGGCCTCGAACAGACGCTTGCCGAACACCGACCAGACACTCCACAATCCCATCGCAGCCGCCCGTTTGGTGCATTCCAGATTGCTGATCCCGTTGTCGTAGGTCGTCATCCCAGGCGCCGACGGATCGAATAGGTAGGGAGCCGATTGCTGAAACGCCGCGTAACGATGATCGGAATTGCGATAAAACACCAGCGCGCACAAGGCCGGCATAAACATCATTTTATGGGCATCGCAAACCACGCTATCGGCTAGCTGCAGACCATCGACGAGCGGCGCGTACCTGTCACTCAGGCAGGCGGCGCCCCCGTGTGCGGCATCGACGTGTAGCCAAACTTCGTGACGGCGACACACGTCGGCGATCTCCGAGAGTGGATCGAACGCGCCGGTCGGCGTCGCGCAAGCAGCGGCCGACACGGCCACGATTGGCGTATTGTTTCTGCGTAAATTCGCGAGGATCGTGTCGAGCTGGTTCGGATCCATGCGGCGTTGCGCGTCGAGCGGCACTTTGACGATGTTGTCGGTACCCAGTCCGAGAATGCCCGCCGATCGAGTGACGCAGTAGTGGGCTTCGGCGTGCGCGACCAATACCGGTGAGGTTCTGCGTGACGAGATGCCCTTCGACCAACTGTTGCCGAGTATCGTATTGCGGGCGGTGAGCAGTGCGGTGAGGTTTGCCAATGAGCCGCCGGACGTGACCAACCCGGTAAAGCTGCCAGAAGCAAAGCCGATCTCAGCCCCCAGGCATTCGACGACTGCGCGTTCGACAGCCGTGGCCCACGGTCCCATTTCGTAGATGGCCATCACCTGATTGGTGACCGTCGTGACCGCGTCGAACAGCCCCGCCATCGGCAGCGACGCTGGCACCTGATGACCGACGTAGTGTGGATGATGTAGGTTTTGTCCGCGTGCAAGTGTTTGCGTGATAAGACCTTCGACTCTCTCCAACAACGCGGACTGACTCTCGATCGATTGATCGTCACCCGCCGCCAATTGATCGCGCGCGATGGCGATGTTGGCTTCGGGTTCACGCCAGTTGAGCACCGGACCGGATGCCTCGTGCAGAATCTGCAAATGATCGGTAAGCAGATCGACCACACGCTGTCCAACACGGCGCGTCGTCGTGGGATCGTAAGCAGCGGCGATTAGCTCGCGTTGCTCCCGGTCGATGGCAGGTGGCACGATGCTCATACACTCAGTTGAACAGACCGGTCGCGGCCTGGCAACGTGGCGAGAGAGACTCAATTTCGACCGCTTAGCGTGCGTCCGTGACGCGAGGTAGCAACTGCTTGTACTTGCCGGTGAGCCAACGCTGGATGTCGCTCCGATACCACTTGGAAAACCGACTCTCGCTAGGACCGCCGGGGAGATTCGTCCACGCCTCGTGCGTGCCCATGTCGGTCACGAAGTGGTAGCTGGGGGCGAAGCTTGACTCGCGAGTAGCCGTTGCCAGCAGGTGTCCCTGAAACGGCGTCGCCTGGCAGCCAGGCATCGCCTTGCGCTCGGAGTGAAAACCGAGCAGTCGGCCGACGCGACTGCCTTCAAAAAATCGATTGGCGAAATGAAATGAGTTGACTTCGCCCCACGGCGTAAGGTCTTCTTCAGCTGCTCGCTCGGCGGCTTGGCGAATGAGCAGGCCTTTGTCGCGGTCACGCCACCACAACGACTCGGCCTGGCAGAGTAAGTCGTCGATCGCAGTGAGCACCATCGTCGAGTATCCCATGCGTGTGCATAAGAAGAACATGCGCTGCCAGCCAATACCTTGCTCGTGGCCAAAAATCTCCAGGACGACATGCCGATAGAGATGTTGAAACGCGGTCGCGGCAATGCTCTCGGGATCGTAGCGCAAGTCCCACTCGGTGAGCAGTGTCTTGAACGGGCCTTCGGGCAAGTGTGGTAGAAAGACTGGCAACAGCCTACGTGCTTGCACGCTGGTCACGTCGTACTGCAGTTGCTGCATCGTTTGGATCGTGGCTGCAGGCGTGGCGTGCAGCTCCTCGACGATTCGTCGCTTGCGGTAGTCGGGCAGCGCGTGGGTGTGCAGAAAAAACTCGTCAGCACGATCGAGATTTTCGTTGGCGCTGGCAAGGTAACCTTCTGGGGGATCGTAGAGCGTGGGCAGCTTGGCGCTCGGCAGTCGACCGCGCCAGTGATTCTGTTCTCGCCAGGCGAGCGCCGGAGCTGTACCTATCTGTTCTTCGCCTCGATCAGGTATCCAGCCACTAGCCTGACGCCCGATATGCCCCGCCGCGTCGGCAAATACCCACACCAGCGTTGGATGAGGGTTCTCGCGCACCACATCCATTGCCTGCCTAGCGCTTCCACATTGCAACACATCAAGCCAGCAGCCGATCGACCTGCCAGCGCCCTCCTGACTACCAACCCAATTTGCCGACAGATACGTGCCTGGCTGCTGGTCGGTGAGATCCCAGTTCAGCGTACCTTGCTCGTTCTCAAACACGCGCATCTTGGTCGGTTGCGTACCTTTGAGCTCGATAGTCTCTTCGCGAACTCGAAAATCCCGCCACTGCGCGCCACGCCGATACTGCCAACCCGAGTCACCGCCCGGTCGACAGTCTTCTACAAAAAAGTCACTCGTATCGGCGTGCAGATACGTCACGCCCCAGGAAAGCTGTCGCGAGCGACCGACAGCCATCAATGGGCAGCCGGGTAGCGTGGCTCCCATCACGTATTGATCGTTGTCCCAGTGCAGCGCGGCTTCGTACCAGATCGCAGGCAGGCGATTGACTTCCAGGTGAGGATCGGCGGCGAGCAGCGCGTGGCCGGTGGCACTGCGTGAAGGCGCGACAGCCCACGCGTTGCTGCCCGCAAGCCGCGGCAAGTCGGCGAGCATCTCTAACGCGTCGTCCGAGAGTCGCCGCTCGATGTTGACTTGCAGCAGTGGCTGAAAGTCGACTTCATCAAGGTAAGGCGACATAAGCTCTTTGAGCAGATCGGGTCGAATACCCGTGTGGATTAGCTCCAGAATCAAGCGTTCGTTTTCCTGGGCGGCGATCGCCAGCCCTGCGAAGCTCAGCAGATTTCCAATGGCGAGCACTGACGAAGGCTGCCACGGCCGCGGATGAAAGCCAGTCACCCACATCGGCAGCGAACGACCGGCCTCCTGCAGACCGTCGTTCACGCCGTTGCAGTAGTGATCGAGCTGCTCGCGTGTGGTCGGGCGGAGATTCTCGACCTCTTTTTCCAGGTTCAGGTGCAAGCCAGCACGGCGGAACAGGCGATCGGTCTCGACCAATTCCGGTTGGTTTGCAATTCTGGCAGCCGCCTCGCCAAGCGCAACGACCCGAGAGAAAAAAATCTGGGTCGGTCGATCGAGTGCATGGAGGTAGCCGAGTGCATAAAGAGCATCGTCCCAGCTGTCCGCTTCGACGTGCGGCACGCCCGCTTCGTCTCGCACAGCTTGAAAACTTACCTGAGCGCATTTTGCCGCGATTCGCTCCATCCTCTGAGTGTAAGGCGAAATCGTAAAATTCGAAATGCGGATTGACCGGTGCCAACCGACACGGACACCGCTAGTCGGGCGTAGGGCGAGACGGTTAAGATGACCTCCCATCAACTGAGTTCTACGATCGATCTGGCTATGCACCGACGACAACTCCTCACTGGCCTGTTGATGGTGAGCCCGTGGCTACTCGGTTTTTTTTCGCTGACGTGTTATCCGTTTGCCGCATCGCTGTACTGGAGCTTCTGCCGCTACGATTTGCTTAGCGAGCCAAGTTGGGTTGGCTTGGAGAATTATCGACGGCTGGCGAGCGAGTTATTTGGCGGCGGGACCTTCGCCCAGGCTTTGGGCAACACGGCCTATTTTGCCGTCGGCAGCGTTTCGCTGTCAGTGGTGTTAGGAATCGCGCTGGCGACGCTGCTGTCGTGGAACGTCCGCGGCCGCGCCGTTTATCGAACCCTTTGCTACCTGCCGGCAGTCGTGCCGACGGTGGCTGCGGCGGTGCTGTGGATTTCTCTTCTCGATCCGCAACATGGTCTGGTGAATCGCCTACTCGAGTTTTTCGGCCTGTCGGCACAAGGATGGTTTCAGAGCACTAGCGCGGCGGGGTGGCTTCCTTCGTGGCCAGTCGACCATGCAGGTCGCATCTTTGGTTCGAAGGATGGCTTGCTGCTGATGAGTTTGTGGGCAGTCGGAAACCTGATGGTGATTTATCTGGCGGCGCTGGCCGACATTCCGAAGCAGCTTTACGAAGCCGCCCAACTTGATGGTGCTGGGCGCGTGCGCAGTTTCGTCCACGTTACACTGCCGATGCTCACGCCGGTGATTTTCTTTAACGTGGTGATGGGCCTAATCCAATCCGTCCAGGCATTCACTCAGATCTACATCGTCAGCGACGGGCAGGGCGATCCGGCAGGTTCGACGCTGATGTTGTCGTTGCATCTATTTCTCAGTGCGTTCAAGGACCTCGACATGGGCTACGCTTCGGCGATGGCTTGGGGGCTGTTTGCCGTCGTAACGATCGTGACCGTCTGGCTGTTTCGCACTTCGCGCCATTGGGTCCACCGCTGAGGAGTTTCCGATGACCCATGTCGGCTTCGCAAAACGCATTCGACTTGCGATTGCAGCGTTGTTGCTATCGACGGCAACCTTTATTGGCTGCTCCGAACCGTCAGACCTACCTGAGGTCGATTCGCGTGAGGAAGTCGTATTTTGGCATTTCTGGGGCGGGCGCGATCGGCCAATTGTCGACGAGATTGTCCGCCGCTTCAACGACTCTCAAGATCGCTACCGCGTGCGCGCGCTAGCGTTTCCCGGCGCAAATCTCGATCTCAAATTCTTTCTCAGCGTTGCGGGAGGCGATCCGCCGGACGTGCTGAACCACGATGATCCGGTCGTTGCCGACTGGGCGCAACGTGGGATCATCACACCGCTAGACGAACTGATCGAAACCGCCGAGTACCAGCGGCTGCGTGACTGGCTCTTTCCCGCGGCGCGTCAATTGGGCACTTACAACGAACGTCTGTATGCGCTATGCAACGGCCTCGACATTCGCGCGCTTTACTGCAACGCTACGATGCTGGACGAACACGGCTTAGCCCTGCCGCGGACGATTGCCGACCTCGATCAGATTGCCAGCACCATCGCGCCGGCTGATGGAACCTCGGGACGCCGACGCATGGGCTATTTGCCCGACCCGCGCCGACTGTGGGCCTGGGGCATCGTGTTTGGCGGTGAGTTTGCTAACTTCAACGCGAAGCTTGCCGAGCAGGTAATTACTGCCGACTCCCCGGCCATCCAGCGCGCTTTGGAGTGGATGGCCGGGTACAGCAAGCGCTATGGCCCAAGCGAGGTGACGGCATTTCGCTCCGGCGAGCAGGCGCTGACGGGCTCGACATTTCCGCTGCTGGCCGACCGCCGCTACGCGGTGATGATGGATGGACAGTGGCGCGTGCGCGATATTGCAGAGGCTGAGGCGGCCGCCCAAGAACGCGGCATCACGTCAGACCGCTACGCCGTGGTGCCACTGCCAGCGCCGCCCGCGGGACGCACCGACGCGGGCTGGGTCAACGGAAACTTCTTCGTTGTTCCCCAACGGGCTAGACGGAAAGCCGGTGCAATTGCGTTCATGAAGTTCTGGGTTGGTTTTTCTGACTCGCCCAACAGCGCTGCGGAGGCTTGCTCTGCTGGAGGGTGGATTCCAGTTTCGCAAGCGGTGGTTGATCAACCAAGTTTTCAGCAGGCGCTAGTCGATCGACCGTTGCTGACGGAGTTCGTCCGTTTGGCAGCCAGTCCACACCAGATTCCCGTCCCTGCGCTGCCGGTGGCGTCGACCTACTATCAGCAAGTTGTGAGCGCGGCCCAAGCGGTCATGTATCGAGGAGACGTACCAGGCGAGGCGTTGAAGCGAGCAGCGAAGCAGACGCGGGCCCGGCTGCGGGAGGTGCTAGGTGAATACTGACCAGGCACCGCGTTACGCCCACCCATTGCTGTTTCTGGTAACCGCCATTATGGTTGCGCCGCTCGCATGGATGGTGCTCACCTCGCTCAAGACGCCCGAGCAGATTGCCTCCGCGCCTTACTCATGGTGGCCAGCGCCGCTACACTGGCGAAACTACTCCGACGCGATTGCCGCGATTCCGTTTCTGCAGTTCCTCGGCAATTCTCTGATGCTGTGCGTCGGCAGCGTGATCGGTACGCTGATATCGTGCTCGTTGGTTGCGTATGGTTTCTCGCAACTGGACTGGCGTGGCCGCGACGTCTTGTTCGCGCTACTCATCGCGACCATGTTGTTACCCTGGCAAGTGACGATGGTGCCGCGATTTCTAGTCATTCGTGAGCTGGGACTCTACGATACGCTTGCGGCCTTGATATTGCCCAAGTTTCTTGCCGAAGCGTTCTATGTGTTTCTGCTACGGCAGTTCTTTTTGACCGTGCCCAAAGAGATGATTGATGCGGCACGCGTTGATGGGGCGAGCGAGGTGGGCATCTTATGGCGGGTGATGCTGCCGCTTGCGCGCCCAGCACTGGTGACGATTGCGATACTTGAGTTTGTCGCGACATGGAACGACTACGGAGGCCCGCTACTGTATCTGAACGACCCAGAGAAATTTCCGCTGGCCTACGGCTTGGAGCAGTTCGTTAGTGCGCACTCAAGCGACATGCACTTGCTAATGGCGGCTGCCGTGCTGTTTACGCTGCCGGTCGTGGCGATTTTCTTTTTCGCACAGCGTGCGTTTACGAAAGGAATCGCCACCACGGGCCTTAAAGGTTAGCCATACTTTAAGGGGGCGAGAGTGCCCAGATACGGTAGCCAGCTCAAGCGAGCTGGCGGCCGGCTATTTCTTGCGATGGCGAATCTTAGCTCGCATCCGGCGCTTCTTGCGGCCTAGCTTGCGTCGACCCTTGCCTGACTTTTTTGTACCCAATTCGATGCTCCAGAATTTCGGTTTTGCGCAATGCTGCCAAGTCGCTCAGCAGCCTAAACTCTTCTCTCGACGGCGACTAGCACCGTCCACAATGTGGGCGATATAGGATTCGAACCTATGACCCCTAGCTTGTCGAGCTAGTGCTCTAACCAACTGAGCTAATCGCCCGCGTCCACCCGAGAGCGGATCGCCTCGCCGATCGACCACAGCAAGGTTCGTCTCGTTGCGTGAACCGGAATCCCAAATGGTAGCATCTGCTTCGCTGGCTGTGTAGGCCCCGCCAAGGCCCGATTTGACGACCCGTGCAGCCCGCACGCTTGAGACTGCGCCAGGTTTTTTGACTTACTGCTTCGCTAGCATGCCCAGACCCTGCTTGCGGCAAACTCGTATTTAC
Organism: Planctomycetota bacterium; assembly: GCA_039184115.1. Lineage (GTDB taxonomy): Bacteria > Planctomycetota > Planctomycetia > Pirellulales > Lacipirellulaceae > Bythopirellula. The sequence continues at coordinate 8,404 of JBCDBK010000028.1, forward strand.
GCTCTATTTATCGGCAATCGGCCATGCAGGCATTCCGGCTGCGGCCACGTAAGAGGGCTCAACGCCAGCAAAATCACGTCGGAGCGCGCTCGCTGGCCGTTATTCCTGGCTGCTGCCAATCACGGATGCAAAACGATCGCTATGTGGCTCAATCGAATGTTTAGGGACCGGCAAGAGATTTTCGTGCTCGGGGAGATCGTACTCTTTCTGGGTGCCTGGGGACTCTGTGTCGCCGCGGCCGTCGATGACTACCGTGCCCGCAGCAACGACAACGCCGAGAACAACGTCGCGTCTAACCTGGACGTGTCTGGCCAAGCCTCTCCGCAGCAGCGCGGAGCCTTTGAATAGCGCAACTGGCAAATAGCACAATTGGCCGAGTGGGCAATTCAGCTTAGAGTGCAGGTGAGCACAGTGCGCCTACCGGCTACTCTGGCGCTGCTTCCTCGGTCGACGTTTCGACTTCGGGTATTGCCGCATCGGCTTTAATGTCGTCTCGTAGATCGTTCTGCTGCCGTTTGCGAAGATACAACTTGATCGGCACCTCTTCGAAGTCGAGCTGATCGCGGACGGCACCCAACAAGTAACGCTGATACGGCTTGGAGATCGCTGCCGGATTGCTGCAGAACAGCACCAGCGTCGGTGGTTGCACCCCGACTTGCGTTGCGTAGAAGACCTTCGGTCGACGATTCTGATGCAGCGGTGGTGGACTACGTCGAATCGCCTCGCGCAGCAAACGATTAAGTTGACCGGTCGAGATGCGCTGTCTCGATTGTTTGAAGAGCATCTGGCCGTGATTGAGTAGCGCCTTGACGTTCTTGCCAGTTTGTCCGGTGATAAACGCGATGGGCGCGTAACGCATCGTACGGAAGGTGTCGTGCAGGTAACGCACCCATTTTTCGGTCGGCATTGAATCGACGAGCTGGTCCCACTTGTTGACGACGAGAATGCAGGGTTTGTAGCTCTGGCTGATGTAGTCGCACAGCTGCTTATCGACTTTGCTAATTCGCTGCGTCGCGTCGAGAAATAGGAAGACCACGTCGGCACGGCGAATGCTTCGTTGAGCGCGATGAAATCCGTAAAAGTCGATGGACGAACCTTTGCGACCCTGAGGTCGCCGAATGCCCGGCGTATCGATCGCGACGAATGCCTTGCCGTCGAGTTCGAACCGTACGTCGACGCTATCGCGCGTGGTGCCGGCAATCTCGCTAACGATCATGCGGTCGGCCTCCGCTAGCGTATTGACGAATGTGCTCTTGCCAACGTTGCGTCTCCCGACGATGGCGACCTTCATTTCGGGTTCGCCGCCAGGCTGCTCATCGTCTGCCGACTCGGCTGGCAGGCGCTCGAGAATCAAGTTGAGCAGGACGGACCGATTGCGATTTTGCTTCGTGCTGACCGGCACGACGCGGCCGCGGCCGAGTCGATAAAAGTCTGCTGCTTGCTCTTCGAGCTTCTGCGTATCGGCCTTGTTCGCAATACATACGACCGGTACATCGATGTTTCGCAGTCGGCGCGCGACCTCCTCGTCCAACGGCAGCAGCCCGTCTCGCGTATCGACGACCAGCAAGATCACCGTCGCCGAGTCGATCGCCGTTTGAATCTGATCCTCGATATGCTGCGTCAGATTGTCTTCGTCTTGGATCCCAATGCCACCGGTATCGATAAGCTCGAAGAAGCGATCTTTGTGCTCCATCAGGTAGTCGACCCGATCACGCGTGACGCCGGGCCGGTCTTCGACCACAGCAATGCGTATGCCCGCCAGCCAGTTCAGCAGGCTGCTTTTGCCCACATTTGGACGGCCAACGATGACGACTTGCGGAACTGCCATTCTGTACGTGCTTCCCTCGTGCCCTGAAAGGCGAAAATAGTATCGACTTATCATAACCCACGACAAGGACGGCAGATAGCTACCGGCGACGCACGTTTTTGCGGGACACCTATCGATTGACGTCGCAAACCGTAAACTAGTGATTGCTGTAGACGGAGCAGCACAGGAAAGTGTTCGATGAAAGGCCAGATCGGCTGCGGCATCCGTCAGCAAGGTGAGGATCCGTGAGCGACGACGACAACCTTTCGATCGATCGTGCCGTCGTTCAGGCACTGCAGAGCCTACGTGACGCGGGGATTCAGCAGGTGGCGAAGCCTTCGCCAGAGATCCACGCGGCGATCGGTCGAGCTGCCGCGACGCGCGGCGCCGAGAAAGAGACTCCCGCCGATCTGGCGCCGGCGCAAAGCCCCGAGTCGACCCTCGCGAAACCTCTCCCGGCGGAGACTGCATCAACCTCGACAGCTCCAACTTTGGAGGTGCTTGCAGCCGAGGTCGCGGCTTGCACGCTCTGCGAAGAACTGGCAACCACGCGGACGCAGACCGTGTTCGGTGTTGGTGATCCTAACGCTCGCCTTTGTGTGCTGGGCGAAGCGCCTGGTGCGGATGAAGATCGCTTAGGCGAGCCATTTGTCGGTCGCGGCGGGCAGCTGCTCAACAAAATCTTGGAGGCCTGCAGTCTACGACGCGAAGATGTTTATATCCTCAATGTGTTGCGTTGCCGACCACCTGGAAACCGCAATCCCAAGGAAGATGAAGTACATAACTGTCGGCAGTTTCTTGAACGTCAGATTCAGCTTGTCGATCCAGAGTTTATCTGCTGTATGGGAGCCGTCGCCGCGCAGAACTTGCTATCGACGACCACGCCGATAGGCCGCTTGCGCGGGGAGGTACACGATTACCGCGGCATCAAAGTTGTTTGCACCTACCATCCCGCCTACTTATTGCGTAACCCCTCCGCCAAGAAGAACACGTGGGAGGACATGAAAATGCTAATGCGCGAGATGGGCACTCCCGTCGACTAATTGAGTGCTGTTCGCATCGACGATGGCGCGTGTCGGCTTTTCAGTTTGTTGCTGCCTGTGCCAGCAAGCAGAAGTCACTTTGGGATGACATTACCGGTCGTAACGATCCTGCTCTAGCCGAATTTGCAAAGTCTTCGCATCTAGAGAACCAGAGTGTTTTCATGCTTGTTGCCGCTTGATAGAGTCGGTGTATCAGGCGTGGCCGCTCAAGTGACTCGGTGTTAATCGCGGGCTTTGAGACGCTAAGGAAAGCCTCGTGCTGGGACCGTGGGCCCCAGCCTGATTGGATTGACACACTGGCTTATCTGCAACGAATGATTTATCCCGACACCCCCAAATCGAACGAAGTTGACGAGCTGCTTCGCAACGCGCAGCTGCGCGACGCGTTGGAGCCGCTGTACGACGAGTCGATCGGTCGCGTAAACGCCGAACTGATGTCGACCTCGAGCGAAAATGAGTTCCTACAATCGATGCTCGAATGGGAACGAGCGCCCATCGTGCCCATTTGCCAGTGGTTTCAGCCCGAGCTGAAGATCGCGTCGCCCGACTCGCTGGACGATCAGCAGTTGACGGCGGCACTCTATGAAACGATCGAACTCTTGTTTGATAAGCGGATTGTGCTGGACTTTACGGATCATCTGTCCGACCGCGAACTCTACTGCTTGATCTACCGCGATATCTTGCCAGCACACGAGAAGCTAATCGATCGGCAGCATAACTACCTCCATTGGGACTGCGCCAACACCGACGGCGACCCCGACACTTGGCTGAGGTACTACGCAAGCGAAGCCGATCGACAGGCGTGGGTGGAAGAAACAGAGGGCTATCTGCCGCGGGTCGAGGTTCCACCATTCGCTCGAAAGCTACCGCGCGCACCGCTGTAATCGATTGCCATTCGATCGCTGTTAGGCGGAAGTTTCTCCTTCCGTAATCGCCTCAGGCAGAACCTCCGCGACGCCATCGTCGTTGCAGTGCGCCGTCGCGATACGTTCGTGCGCTGTTGCGATAGAACGCGGCTGAAAACCTGCCAAATCCGAGCACAAATTGCGTGCGCAGTGCAGGAGAGATTCCGATCATCTGCTAAAATCAGAGTTTGGAAGCGTTTGAGTTTTCTACGGAACTGTGAGGCATCGATGAGCGCAATAGGTCGGCCGCGGGCGCTTGATAGTTTGCGGTGCACAGAATGTTGGCGAGTCGTTTTCGCAGCGATGTGTGCCGTGATATTTTTACCCTCTGCCGCGCAGGCGGAGCGCACGCTAGGGCTTGATCTGTCGGCGTGGCAAGGGAACCTCTCTCAGCGAACATGGAATCGATTGTACTCGGTCGATAACCGCGAGTTCGTCTTTCTTCGGTCTAGTCGCGGTGGCACGACAGGGTTCTATAATCAGAGCGATCCGAACAACAACGGTGGGCAGAATACGCTCTCGCAGCGATATGATGATCCGTATTTCGTCCAGAACATCACCCGCGCGACACAGGCGGGGCTGCTGGCGGGCTCTTATCATTTCTCACGACCCGATATCGCGAGCAATACCGGCGTAGACGAGGCCGACCACTTCATCGAAATGGCTGGCGCGTGGATGAGGCCCGGCTACCTCCTGCCAGTACACGATCTGGAAGCAGGCGATGGCACACGTAGCGATAATGAACTGGCACAGTTCACACTCGATTTTTCCGACCGTATTCACGAAGTGATGGGTATCCGCCCAGCCATTTACTTAAATGGGAACTATGCCAGTTTCGTCCTTGCTCAGGCATCGACGCGGCTGCGCAATGAGGTCGTCGAAAAGCATCCTGTGCTATGGTCGGCGCGGCCGTCAAATCCGAGCGAGGCCCAAGCTCAGGTTGGGCATCCGAAGGATACGTTTACACAAATCTACGGTCCCTGGGATGATCCGCCATTGCCGACACATCCCTGGAGCTTTTGGCAGTACTCATGGACCGGCGATCTGTCGAGCTATAATGGCAATCTCGACCTCAACGTGGCACAAGGTGGTATCGAATTCGTCAAGGACCGACTTGTGCCAGCCGTGTGGATGAATGCCAACGACGGCGATTGGTCTTCGTTGGCCAACTGGAATAGCGGCCAAACACCAATCGCGCCAGTGCAGGGGCCCGGTCAGGTTCCGCGCGTTGGTAGTTTGACCCTGCCGGATGTGCGTTTGCCGGCCGCCGATGATACCGTCGTGCTGAATCGCGATGACGGTGACATCATCGTGACGCTTTCCTCGGGCGATCATGAAATTCGCAAACTGGTCACTTATGAAGAACTCCATCTGGTCGGCGGGTCGCTCACAGTCAATTACGTTCCGCACGCAGATTCGACCACTTACAGCGCCCACTTCGCCGCTCCCGTCACGCTTAATGGCACAGCGCTGAGCGTTCACACGGTGCAGGTCGACCCCTCGACGACGTTTGCGATCGCCGGTGAATTGACGGCCGAGTCTGTTGAGTTGATGCCACACGCGTCGAGCCCGGCAAGCCTCGAATTGATCGGCGATGTCCATTTCAATCCACTGGCGACTGCTGGCGCTAAAATCACCGGCGGTGCCGGCACGGGCGGCACGGGCTTTGTCGACCTGGGTGGCGAGAGTCGGACGTGGACGATCGCAGATAGCGCGGCCGCAGTCGACTTGGAAATTGACCTGCCGATCACTAACGGAGGCCTAGCCAAATCCGGACTTGGGGCGCTGTCGCTCAGCGGTGCGAATACCTACGCAGGTGATACCACCGTTGACGAAGGGACGCTGAGTCTTGCGAGTGCATTTCTTGACGATGCAGCCGACGTCTATGTGGGTACCAACGCGATACTTGATCTCAATTTCATCGGGCTCGATACGGTCGATGCGTTGTTTCTTGATGGCGTTTCACAGGCAGTAGGGACTTGGGGGGCGATTGGCTCTGGTGCGCAATTTACTAGTCCGTTGATCACGGGTGCGGGATTGCTGCAAGTGTCGACGATCGAGGCTCCGCTGCCCGGCGACTTTGACGGAAATGGGATTGTCGACAGTGCTGACATGCTGCAATGGGAGGGCGACTTCGGCACCAACGGCGGCAGCGATGCAGACGACGACGGCGACTCGGACGGAGCTGACTTTCTGCTTTGGCAAGCGAACTACGACCCTAGCGCGAACGCTTTGTCTGCCTCACTGTCGATTCCCGAGCCAACAGGCTTTGCGATTCTCGTAGGCGCGGCGGTCGTCGCGACCGCAGGCCGTCGATGGGCGGGGCGATCGCCTACTTCACGGTGATGGTTACAGCAGATCCGGCCACAGACTGTCACTGACGAGCAATCCATTGCGCGAAAGCCGAACCGACTTACCGTCATCGACAAGCAGACCAAGGTCGACGCACTGGGTGATCTGGTCGCCCGCCAACGCGTCTAAGGAAAAGCCGCTTTGCGCTGAAAACGCGTTACGATTCACGCCATCGATTCGGCGCAGACTGAAGATCAGGATTTCGCGTGCCCGTTGCTCGTCCGTCAGCCGCTCTCGCTCGGCGACGGGAGATTCGCCATTGAGAACCCGCTTGAGGTATTGGACGGTGCTGCGATGATTCGTCTCGCGCACTCCGTCGACATATCGCGCAGCACCTGGGCCAGCCGCAAAATAGCCATCTCCGGCCCAGTAGGCATGATTGTGACGACTTTGCTCGCGAGGCTTGGCGAAGTTGGAAATTTCGTAGTGCTCGTATCCGGCCGAACTTAGCTGCTCGATCGCGGCAACATACATGTCGCGTTCAAGTTCCTCCGGCTGCTGTGATATTTCACCCTTGGCCAGCCGATTCCAAAACTCTGTGCCTTTTTCGAACGTGAGTCCATAAGTCGACACGTGCGCTGGGTTTAACGTAGCTACTGCTGCAAGGTCGGCGAGCCACTGGTCAAGAGTTTCGCCCGGTGCCGCGAACATCAAGTCGATCGAAACACGCATGCTTGCTGCCCGTGCCAACTCGACGGCGCGCTCGATGGCTGGCGCATCATGGTCGCGCTCTAGTTGGCGGAGCTTCGCGGTGTGGAATGACTGAGCGCCAAGGCTGATGCGGTTGACGCCCTGGCTTGCGAGTACCTCGACGCGTTGTTCGTCGAGATCGCCAGGGTTGGCTTCAACCGTCCATTCGTAGTCTGTAGCCAGTGAAAAGTGCGAGAGCGCTACACGGCAAAGCCGTTCTAGACAGGGTGGACTGAGGTACGTGGGCGTACCACCGCCTAAATAGAGCGTGTCGACTTCGTGTCGGTGCTCAAGCGCCGATAGTTCCACCGCGATCGCTTGCAGATAGTGCTCGATCAAGTCGTCGCGTTGGGTTACCAAGGCGAAGTTACAGTAGCCGCATCGATGCAGACAGAACGGAACATGGACATACGCAGAGCGTGGACTGGCAAACGACATATCGGTTGATTTTAACGCATGCGTTGCGCGGCGACAGCAGCCTCTGGCAAGGTATTTACGCGGATCGATCGAGAGTGGATTTCATATATTCACAGAATCGAATGAAAAAACTGAAAGTCGCCTTGGCAGATCGCTTTCCAGTCTTCACCGGCACAACTTTGATTGACCCGCACCGTATGCATTTTTAGGATGGAGTGATGCGAATCAACGGAGACGTGTCGGTTGTGGAGTCCAGCGATATCGCACGTGCTGGTCGAGTATTGAATCGTAAGATGCTCTTGCTGTGCACAATTGCCGGCTTGTTCGTCGGCTACGTCGTGCTCGGTCCAGCAACGGGCGGCGAAGCGAAAGACAATCTGGATTTACCAGCTGCGATCAATGATTCGACGAACCAGACGGTTTCGATTAGACAGCCAGATCCTTCGCTTTCGCCTAAGCAAGTCGTTGAAATTCAGATGCGGGCGCTAGTTGATTTTCGAAGTGAGCAAAAGGCAATCCGACAAGTATTCGCCTTCGCATCGCCATCCAACCGATCGGTAACCGGTCCGCTATCGCGGTTCGAACGTATGATCTCAAGGCCACCGTTTGCGGCGATGGTGGACTGCAACCATTGGATGTCAGGAGGCGTCGTTCGCCAAGACGACCTCGCTACGGTGCTTGTGACGACCACCGATGACAGCAATCGCGTCAGCCTTTATCGCTTTTACCTGCGCTTGCAAGCGGACGAGTACGCGGACTGCTGGATGACTGACCGCGTAGTCTGTGTGTTCCAAAGTGGTCGTATTGAACCGACGGATAGCATCTAACCATTCGGCTGGCTAATTTTACTGAGCGCAAAGACACCTTCCTACCTTGATGCCATCACAAGCTGAGCCAACTTGCGAACAGATTCCTGGTGCCGCCGCTAGCGAAGCGCAGACGGACGAACAAATCATGACACGCGTGCAGGCGGGCGACAAAACGGCGTTCGCCATTCTTTACGATCGCCACGCACCGACGATTTACGCGCTGTGCCTGAAGATCGTTCGCATGGACAGTGATGCCGAAGCCGTCGTTTCCGACGTGTTTCTGGAGGTTTGGCGAAATCCGTGGAAATTTGACGACCGCAGAGGAAGCTGTCGCACGTATCTATTAACGTTGGCTCGTAGCCGAGCAATCGACCGCTGGCGGGCAACGGGCACGAGAAATCGCCGGACGCAGGATGCCGGCGAGCAGCGGGTGGACAGCGACTCGGAGTTGCAGTTGGCATGGGAGCCGTCCTCGTTGGCTGAACAGAGCGAGCGACGTCAAGCGGTTCGTGGCGCGATCGCCACTTTGGACGCGAGCCAGCGCCAGACGTTAATACTAGCTTACTTCGAGGGGCTGACGCACCGCGAGATTGCCGAGCGACTCGAGATGCCGCTGGGCACCGTGAAGACGAAGATTCGTAACGGCATAGGTGCGCTCAGAAAAACGCTGGCGAAGCTTGGAGACTCCAGTGGACTGTAGCGAAGCAAGAGAACTGATATCCGGCTACGCCGTTAACGCATTGACGGAACACGATCGCTGCGCGCTGGAGGAGCACTTGCAAGGGGGATGCGCACGCTGCCAGTCGGAAATCGATAGCGAATTGGAAGCGGTAGCCTTGCTTGCCGATAGCCTGACGCCGGTTTCGCCGAATCCTGACCTCAAGGCAAGACTGCTGGACCGCGTTGCGACCGAGAAACAGACGAATCCGCCGCCGGCGCCAAGCGTTCACCTAGCGATCGAGCCTGCCGAGCGGCAGCCTGCTCATTGGAATGTGTACTTGCCGTACGTCGCGGCAACAGTGACGGCAATCGCATTCGGTGCGTTGATTAGCAATCTCCAAGAACCAACAGACGATGCGAGACGAGCTGAGGGCAAACGCCCTGACGCCGTGGCTCAGTGGCAACGCAATTTAGAAGCTGCCGAGCAAGCGTTTGGCGCACCCCAAGCGCAACTGATCGGTTTCGATGGCGTTCGCGACAACGAAGAAGCGTTTAAGGCTTTTGTCTTCTACGACAAGTTGGCGAAGCAACTGCACATCTACTCTTCCAACTTGCCAGCCCCGCCCGACGGTACAACGCTGTGGCTTTGGATTCTCGACGACCAAGGAACCATACTCAGCGGTCACGCGCTTCGGCCGCTCGACGGCCATCGGGCCGCAAGCATCGCCGACTCGCCCGGTTTGCCAACCGGAGTCAGCGAAGTGATGATCAGCGCGGAGACGGACACGAATCTCACTAGCCCCTCGGGTGCCGCGATCGTGCGCGCCCAATTGAGGCCCACGCTATAGTCCAGACACTCACCCTGGCGGCGGCGAGCCTAGCTGCAGGCCGTTTCGGCCTAGGCAAAAGCGTCACCGTGGCGAGAATGAGATCCAAGCCAGTTTGAGAAATCGTGGTTCTCAAACGCGGTCCAAAATGGAGTGCGGCGTCGGCTTATCCGACCTCTTCGGCGACCGCAACAATTCCCTCTTCAACGGCATCATCCTGAAGCATCGTTTCGCCGCGGTAAAAGCAGGCATAAAGTGCAAATACGGCGGCTGTGATTACCATCACCCAAACGAAGAACCAAAAGTAGTCAGCGCCGACCAGCGCTTCGTCGCCCAGTTCTTTCTGTCGAGCTATGTAGCCGTTTACCTGCGCGGTGAAGCGATTTCCGAGCGCGTTGGATAGAAAATACGCGCCCATGATTAAGGATTTCATTCGCCGTGGGGCCTGGGTGTAGGCGAACTCCAAAGCAGTGATCGACACCAAAATTTCGGCCGCCGTCAGCACCACATAACCGCCGAACTGCCAGAGAATAGACGGCTGCAAGCCGGCATCGATCTGTTGCTGCGCAATCGCAACTAAAGCGAAAGAAGGCCCAGCGACCGCCAGGCCGGCGCCAATCCTACGCAGCGGCGTCACCTCGACGAACCATCCAACCAGCGGATAGATGACATAAGTGAAAAGTGGAATGAAGAGCATGACAAGCAGCGGATTGAGGACCTGCATCTGCGAAGGTCTAATTGTCCATTCCAACAGCGGGATCGTTCGATCCATTACTTTTGCTTGGTGAATCCAAGACGAATGGGTTTGGTTGAAGAGTGCCCAAAACGGCGATAGCAGCAAGAATAGGGGTGTGAGCCGCAGCAGCGCACTTAGTCCGGTTGGTCCAAATGATTCGGCGAAAAATTCCGAGCCACCAGCCGGGACATGCACGTATGTGTTGCGACCCAACCAAAAGACAATTGTGGCGAGTGCCATTAGTACTCCAGGCACTGCAAAGGCGACGGCCGGCCCGTACCAATGTAGCAGTAAGGGAGTCACCAATGCGGACAATGAAGAGCCGAGGTTGATGCAAAAATAGAACCAACCATAGACTTTTGACATCAAGTGCTTATTGCCTTCGCCGAATTGATCGCCCACGTGGGCAGAGACGCAGGGCTTGATGCCGCCTACCCCAGTTGCGATTAAGCCAAGCGCGATTGCTAGTGTCCACCGCGGAGAGACCTGCACCATCCAGGAAAAATCGACCGCCGCCATGACGGCATGCCCAAAGCAATAGACAACAGAGAGAAATATAATTGTGCGATACTTGCCCAGCAGCCAATCGCTGAGAATCGCACCAAAGATCGGCGTCAGGTAGGCTGCTGCGTAGAAGTTATGCTGCCACTCGTTGGCCTCGGCTTCGCTGAGCGGGGCCAAGCTGCCGGACGTATCCAGTAGGTGCTCCGTTAGAAACACCGCCAGTACGGCTCCCATGCCGTAAAAGCTGAACCGCTCGGCACATTCATTGCTTACGATGTAGGGGATGCCGGACGGTATCTTTGAAGATTGGCCGGGAGCAGAACGATAACGACCGTCAGCGGGCATAAACCAGGCAAATCCTTTTTCCATCGTGCCGTGTTTGCGAGGACTGAGCGCTACACGACGCCATTATTTGCGGGTAGAAAACGAGATCGCACCTAGCTGCCCTCCCTAAGTGCGCTCTCTTTTTTGAACATCAAGAAAGTATTTCAACCGAGGCGTGAATTATCGCCGACGGCCTGCAACGCTAGAGGCTACGATCGCGAGGCCACCTAAGGCTAGCGTTGTCGGCTCTGGGATGGTGATCGGACCCGCGTTGATCGTAATTCGGGTCTGCCGACCCGAGCCGAATACAGTGGTCACAAACTCACCTTGTTGGCCGGGTGGACCCTGGCGACGAACGAGCCCATCGGGTGATGAGCCTGTAGAGATTGGGCCGCGACTATTAAAGCTAAAGTTGCTATCCACTCCATCACCGTCTCGGTCGGGATCGTCCGCTCGAGTGCCAAGTGCCATCGTGTAGCCGAAGGTTTCTGGAAGGATCAACGTGTCCGTCGGTGTTGGATCGAAGTCAAACGATACAGCGAAAGCGCCGTCAAACCAGCTGATGTCTTCGAAAGTCTTAGTGAAGATTGGAGCGTCAACGATCTCTTGGACGCCAGCGTTTTCAACAACCGGGTAGATTCGAAAAATAAAGTCAGCGATAAAACGCGTGTCTGGTCCGGCACCACCACTGTTGAAGTAGCCGATACGAATACTTTCGAGTTGACGATCCGGAGCGGTGCTCGGATCAAGAGTGACGATGTCGCCGACCTCTTGGGCGTCGAGCCTCGGCTCCGTGGAGCCGGCTGACATGTGCGAGATTGAACCTGCGCCTAAAGTCGTCGAAGTGTTTTCGTAGACGACCGTCGCCTGAGCGCCGCCGCCTAGTAACAGTAGAAGTGTCGCTGGGGCTATCCACCGACCGAATAGAGTGAACGCTGGATTCATGAGCCAAACCTCCCGAAAAATTGAGAAAAAAGGAAACTGATTCGAGTAAACCGGTGTATTTCTGATGGCTTTCGCGAGTAGTTCTCGGCGGCGGAATGGCCTTAACGGCAATCAGGCACCGGAAAACTTCTCTTGCCATCTTCGCCTAGGCTACATGCAATTGCGTACAATGTCAACTTTTCAGCGTAATGAAATTTCGATTATATTGACACACTAGGCTCGCTTTTTTGGTTGCACATTTTCTAGCATTGCGTACAATAGCAAATGTTGCTTCCATCTGGCCTTCACAATCGATGCTGATTTGAAGGCAATTGCTTCGAGAGGTTGCTCGCTAACACGCGACTGGCGTTGAGGGACCAGTAACGTGTGTCGATTGACTTGGTTTCACTACTTTCGGCGCGGAAGCGACAGCTTGTTTCGCTTCTTACTCGTGATGCTTCGTGAAGACATGGCGAAAATGTTGTTCGCCGAATCGAAATGCACGCCGAAGGGTGGGCTGATGAGAGGTCGTTGCTTCAAGGCGTGGGCGAATTCAGTTGTGGCGAGAGTAGCTAGTACAGGCCGTTAGAGAAATCCAATAATACGTATTCCGTTGCGTTTCATCGTGTAAAAGAACCAGTTAGCATTGCTTGAAGCCTAATCAATTGAGGGCAGTTAGTCGCATGATAATAAGGAAATCCATGCTTCAGCGAAAAAACACTTCGCTGGACCTCCCAAAAAAAGCAACCGGAATTGAACCTACTGGTAGCCCTCCCCGTCATGTGTCGCTTGATCATTCCTGTTGCGCCAGCCGGAGAATGTCAGGCGGATTGAGGTTTGGCTTCACGCTTGTCGAATTGCTGGTTGTAATTGCCATCATAGGCGTACTAATCTCACTCTTGTTGCCTGCGGTACAGGCCGCTCGTGAAGCTGCTCGCCGGTCACAATGCCGCAATAACCTTAGGCAAATAGCACTAGCAATGCTTAATTTTGAGGTTGCCCAAGGTCGCCTGCCAATGGGGTACTCGGGTCCATTCGATGGTGACGTGCCCCCACGCGGAAACCCTCAGAATCGGTTCGAAAACATTGGGCCGCTGGCTCACTCGCTGCCCAACGTTGAAGCGTCTGCGATTTATGACCGCATTGATAGGCCCGTCCTCTATCAGCACGAAACTAGGCGAAATGGTTACACTTACAAGGGATACTGGACCTATCCGGATACGTTCGACATGATTTTCGCCCAAATTCCGGGCTTCATTTGTCCCTCCGTCTCCGGGAGCGGATCTGATGTCACTTGGTACGGCGACAGTGCGATCGGTTTTGCCCGGACGGCAGGCGCCAATGTCGTGGCACGCGTAACAGTTTGGGGGCGCCGAGAACTAGGGTTAGGTATAACGCACTATCAGCCGGTCTCAGGTGTTTACGGTGAAGGGATATGGACGGTATTTGGAGAGCCATTCGATGAACAGATCGGTGCGACTGCGGGCGTATTCGTGAATCGCGAGCGCCGCCGATTGGCTCAGGTGAGTGATGGAACTTCCAATACACTTCTGTTCGGTGAAAATAATGGTGAGATCCGAGCAGATGGAGCACGCTACGCATTCACCTGGATCGGGGCAACGGGACTTCCGGTGATGCACGGATTGGCAAGTGGCGAAAGTGTGGACCGAACCCAGGAGAGCAGCGATTCACCGCCTTCGATGGATCAGTTTAGTGCTAGCCACAACGGGCTCGTGCATTTCGCCTTGGTGGATGGATCTGTTCACGCCCTCACGACCGATATCGATCAGTCGACTCTTTTCGCGCTTGCGGGAATGGCCGATGAGCTTGTGCCACCCGACAACGGGTTCTAGTGGCACTTGCCGACAGTCCGAGAGGAAAATTTCTCCGCAGTTTGATCAACGATAGTTCTAATCGCCAAGCATTGCCAATAAACCGAGATCTCAACAAGTTAGCTGGAGCCCAAAAAATGTTAGCTAAGGTAAAAATCTGCGCACAAGCTGTCCTTCTATTCATTGTCTGGCTGATGTATTGCCCGCAAGTCAAGGCAGGCCCAACTGGAGACACCTTCGAATTTGGGCTCTCGGGTTGGTATTTTGACCCAGCTTTGCAAAACGTCGGAGGATCCGGATGGGGATGGTTTCCGACTGGGGAGGCCAGCAGCGGCCTTGCTACGATCACCCAGAGTTTCACTTTTGGTACACCTGGCACGTACGATTTTTTAGGCAATACGCTAATTGTTGACAGTCAGGCGATCTCGACGGGTTCTGATACTGAGCGTTGGCTCTTCAGGATCACCGCGCAAGATGGTGGCCTGCTGTTTAATCCCGACGTTGGTATTTTCGATGCAGACACGAATCCGCTCGGCTATCGCGCTTTTCACCTGCGGCAGCTCACATTGGGGGAATTTGCTCCTTGGACGAGTGGCGATCCGCTTAACGATCCAAATTTCGCGACGTTTCAAAACTTGCCTGACCCCTACGAGGGTCTCGGTGACTGGATTAACGAAAGCTCTGGAGTATCGTTCTTCGATGCCAACGGACCGGCTGATTATACGATCGGACCCTACGACGATGCGGACTTTAGCCGCAATCTGGTTGTCGACGGTGCCGATTTTCTCGGCTGGCAGCAAAACTACTTTTCTTTTGAATCCCGATTCGACGCTGACGGAAATGGTTTTGTCGACGAATTTGACCTGATGATCTGGGGTAACGAGTATAGCGAAACATCGTCGCCCTATTCGCTCGATGACATGACCCTATGGGCGATAGAGCAGCCGACGGGAGTTTATCTAAACCGGAGCTTCGGAAACTTAGAACGCCTCGGCGTGATCATGTTTGACGATGGTGTGAACAGCCCGAATGACAGTGAGATTACCAGGATCGAAATGTATGTCGATGTCAGAGTCAATGCGGGCTCGGTTGTTGCGGTCCCCGAGCTGGGAACGGCCTTGCTACTGCTAGTCGGCGGTTCCCTTGGTTTCGTTTGCCGCTTTCGAGGATCTCTACTAGGATGAGACCAGGGCCCGACACGCAAAGAGTGCGCAGATAAATCGCGTTTGCGACAATAGTTTACCTTGTTAGTTTCGCGGCCTAGCGATCTTTCATGGACTGTCCTAGGCATTCAAGGAGTTGGAGATTCGGGATATGAGAATTTGGATTTTGGCCTCCACACTGTCTGCCACCTTACTGTTAAGCGGATGTAGCGGATCAGGGAACGAGGCTGTGAAAGTCCCAGAACCTGGTACGGCCAAACGAAAGGTTGCGGAGCCGAAAGGGCCTCCCACAGATTATAAGCCCAAAGAGTTTGTGATCGAGTAGTCGAACTTCGGTTGCCAGCCAGTGCTTCAGTCGCTTCGCGATGAACACCTCACTGCGGCGGACGGCGCGATTCGCACCTTGAGATGATTTCATCAGGGGAAAGCTATCTCTTCCGCAGAGGCGCTGAAGTGAGTTGTGATTGGAACAGTATTGGGTTGGAGCGTGTTTCTTTGCTGAAGAGAATCGGAGAAAGCGTGGCTGTACTCATGCGTGCGGCAAAGTTATTGGCAGGAGTTACCGTCTGCTTCGTGAGCCTATGTCAAATCTGCGGTGCAGACGTCACTTTTTCGGTGACCTATGACGATCCTTCTGGACTATTCGATCCGTATCTGCCTCTGCTTACCGAGAACATTGTCGCGTCGGGCCAACACTGGTCAAACATTATCGACGGCGACGGCAACTTGGAAATTGTTGTCATACCGACAACGGCTTCTGTCGCTTCAGCGTCGAGTTTGACTTCCTCGATCTCCCACAATAACGGAACATTCAATGTGTTTCACCAGGGGGCGGCCGCCGAGATCATCAAAGGGTTTGATCCAAACGGCGCTACGCCTGATATCCGAATTTTTTTGAATCCAGATCGTTTATCAAGTTCCGGCACAGTTCATTTGGACCCCGATCCAACCCAGCGCACCGCTCCGATTCCTTCCAACAAACGTGATGCAATGACTATTTTGATCCATGAACTTGGTCATGGGTTGATGCTGAACGGCTGGATGAATAGCACAACGGGCGAGTACCCGGGTGACTTCCAGTCTACCTTCGACGAGCATCGGACTTGGGACGGCTTCAATCAGTTTTACGAGGGAGCAACTGCGGTCCAGGTGAACAATGGTCCAATTGGACTGACCTACGCTAACGGTAGTCACATTGGCAATGATTTCCCCCGACCAGGTGACAACTTACTTGGCGACATAATGAATGGGGAACGATTCGACAATGCGCGGCGATACGGCATCTCGCCACTTAACGTGGCGATAGCGAAAGACGTGGGCTTCGACATCAAGGTTGGCAAAACTCCTGAGACGCGAATCCACGGCGTTGAGTTCAGCGTGGGTTGGGAAAGCCAAAACTATTTCGATCCGATCTCATCCTGGCTCACACGAACCGAGTTTCACACTGCCGCTTTCGGCACACCGACCAATTTTGACTTCTTAGGCAACACACTGACGATAGATAGCGAAGTGACCGTCCTTGATTCGAATAGCGAAACGTGGACGATCTCTATCGACGCTGCTGACGGCGGGGCACTGTTTGAACCGACCAGTTCTGATTGGAAAGGCTGGCGGATTCGCGAGTTTGCTCTAGGAGAATTCGATTCGCCAGAGTTCGACGTGGACGAGGGTGGCAATCCGCTCGACGTCCTCAATTTTGTCAACTTCGACATTCCCGTGTCCGTCGGGGAGTGGTCGGTGCAATCGCTCGAGTTGTTCGACCTGCAGGGGCTCGCAATTTCGACCGACGTATTCGCGAAAGCTGAGTCGGGCGGCATTTACTTGCAGCGTGAATTCGACGGAGAGGGGTTGGTGCTGGTTGATGAAAGTGGTGGGAGTTCGACGAACTTAGGCATTAGCGAGATTAAGTTCACGATCGGTGTGCAGACCTTTTTCTCAGAGGTGGTGGGCGATTTTGATTCTAACTTCGTCGTCGATGGTGCTGACTTCTTACTCTGGCAACGGCAATTCGGCCAATCCGGATCGGGGTTGTCGGCGGACGGAAATGGCGATGGGACCGTGGATGAGCTGGATCTAGCTATCTGGAGCGAAGGTATCGGCAGTGGCGCTGTATCGGCGTTAGCAGCCGTGCCAGAGCCCAATGCTCTCCTGATAGCAACACTCGCCGCAGGTACACTCCTCTCTTCTGGCCGGCAGCGCTACTAACCTGCTACTGGTACGGCGTGTCGATCTTTGCGCTCGGCGAAGTCGGCCATAAAGGGCCGTTATTCGACATGCAGATATGATCTTGCGGACGAGTGCCAATCTTACTCAGAACACGTAGTAGTGGTTCAATGGAACTGTACATACTGGAATGTACTGGGACTGATTGCCGCACGCGAAGCGTGGCGGTTCTTAAATTTCGCTTTCCTAGACTTAGCACGGCGGACATTTTCGAGATAATTCTGCTGTAGAAATCGGAATACTTGCGTTTAGCGTGGAGAGTGACTATAAAATACATTGTACGCAATGACAATTAATGCTCAGCAGTTACTGGTTCAGCCTTGGACTGCCGAGCTGGGAATACGAATTGCGTTGACCTATCCGCGTGTGGGTATATGGCGGTTCTATCCAAGAAATAAAGGTGAGCAATGGCAGTCAATTGGCAGGGCGTTTTCCCAGCGGCAACGACCGAGTTTTTTGAGGACGGTTCTCTTGATCTTGACAGCACGCAACAGCACGTGAGCGCGATGATTGATGCTGGGGTGCATGGGATGATCATGCTTGGCACCGTGGGTGAAAACTGCTCTCTAAGTCTCGAGGAGAAGAGATCGGTCCTGCAGGCGACGAAGGAAGCGACGCAAGGGAGAGTGCAACTCTTGAGTGGCGTCGCCGAGCAAACGACCGCAACTGCTTGCGAGTTTTCGCAGATGGCGCAAGACGTTGGCGTCGATGGCCTGATGGTTCTTCCAGCGGTCGGATACAAATCGGATAGACGCGAAACGATTGTGCACTATCGCAGCGTGGCATCTTCGGTCGATCTACCGATAATGTGCTACAACAACCCGGTGACCTACGGTGTGGATATTACGCCGGAAATGTTCGACGAAATGGCTGACGAGCCCAAATTGGTTGCCATCAAAGAGTCCTCGGAAGATGTGCGCAGAATCACGGATCTCAAGAATCGATGTGGCAACCGCTACAAGCTGTTTTGCGGCGTTGATGACGTAGTGCTGGAAAGCATCGTACTCGGGGCAGAAGGCTGGGTTTCGGGCTTGGTTAATGCGTTTCCGAGCGAGAACCGCTTGCTATGGGATCTGTTGATGGCCAACAAGCTGGATGAGGCGATCGAGGTCTACCGGTGGTATATGCCGCTGTTGCATCTCGATACGCATCCGAAACTAGTTCAATACATCAAGTTGGCTGATGCCGAGTGCGGTTTGGGTTCAGAGAATGTTCGTCCACCACGGCTGCGTTTGGAGGGAAGCGAACGGGCAGAGATTCTCAGTGTGATTCGCAATGCGATTGCGACTCGGCCGACGACTCCAGAATCGGAGAGTATCTTGTCCACCTAGGCCGACGGTCGGACGATTGCGGGCAGTGCGCGAAGCTGAATTGAGAATAGCAATATGGAACAGGTGCTAATTGACGGATCATGGGTCTCAGCAAACGCGGTGGACGGCTATCAGGCTATAAATCCGCGCTTAGATGAAGCACTCGAGCGGGAATTTCCAGTTAGCAGCTGGGATGACTGCGACCGCGCACTCTCAGCAGCACTGCGAGCTTCTTCGCGATTGGAGACGACGGAGCCCGAACAAATTGCAAATTTTCTGGTAAGATACGCCAATTACTTATCAGAAAATGCAGCGGTTATCTGTCAAACAGCGGCCGAAGAGACGGCCTTGCCGTTGTCGCCGCGATTGATCGACGTCGAGATGCCGCGCACTGTTGACCAATTACTGCAAGCTGCGGACTGTGCGCGGTCGGAGAGTTGGCGACAAACGACAATCGATCATGACGCTGGTATAGCGAGTTGCAGAGGATCGGTCGGGCCCGTGTTGATTTTCGGTCCGAATAATTTTCCACTCGCGTTTAATGCGATTTCGGGAAGTGATTTCGCGTCCGCAATTGCTGCAGGGAACCCGGTTATTGCTCGCGGCCACCCCAGTCACCCTGGCACGACGAAACTGCTCGCCGAGCACGCGGCACGGGCAGCTAGCGATGCCGGCTTGCCTTCGGGGACCGTGCAACTCATTTACGGGATGTGCCCCGAGGATGGGTTGCGAATGGTGCAAGACCCGCGCACGGCGGCGATCGGTTTTACTGGAAGTCGCCGTGCTGGGATGATGCTAAAGACTGCAGCCGACGAAGTTGGAAAGCCAATCTACTTGGAAATGTCCAGCGTGAATCCTGTCTTCATTCTCCCAACCGCTTTGAATGCGCGTGGGAGCAGCATCGCAGAAGCGTTGGCGAGCAGCATCACGATGGGTGCAGGACAGTTCTGTACTTGTCCAAATTTATTCGTGCTGCCCGCTGGTTCCGATGCCGAGCGATTTTTGAGGTCCGTTGCAGCGCAGCTGACCGCTAATCCGTCAGGCTCCTTGCTTTCCAAGCAGGTACTCAGTCACCTGCAAGAGTCGGTTGCCGCGCTGCTGACAGCCGGCGCAGAATCCGTTTGTGGCGGGGTTCCAATGAGTGAAACCGTCAACGCTTTCGAGAATACCCTGCTGCGGGTCGCAAGTGACACGTTTTGTGCTGCTGCCGGACGGTTGCAGACAGAAGCATTCGGTCCGGTATCCCTGGCTGTGCTTGTCTCAGACCACTCAGGTTGGCAGCAAATTGCCCAGCGTCTCGATGGAACATTGACGGCAAGCTTCTACGCAGACGCCCCTGAAGACGACGACCTTTACTCAGAAATCTATAATCTAATGCGGCGTAAATCTGGTCGGATCATTAACGACAAAATGCCAACGGGAGTCACTGTTTCGCCAGCGATGAACCACGGTGGACCGTTTCCCGCCACCGGACACCCTGGATTCACCGCGGTCGGGCTGCCGGCGGCGATTCAGCGATTTACCAAACTCGATTGCTACGACAACGTACCAACTGCGCGGTTGCCCCAATGCATCCGTCATCGACGAGACCATGAGCCATATACTGCGGATTCTTCGGAGTGCAGTGAGGTATGAGAGTGATCGACTCACATACAGGCGGTGAACCAACGAGAGTCGTCGTGGCAGGTATGCCCGATATTCCTGGAGACACGGCAGCAGAAAAAAGAACCAATTTGGAGAAACAGGCAGACTGGATTCGCACCAGCCTGACTCTCGAACCGCGTGGTGCACCTTGGATGGTGGGTGCTGCAATATTTCAGCCGGCAAATCCCGATTCAGAGGCGACCGTCGTTTTTTTCAATAATCGTGGCTACCTAGGGATGTGTGGCCATGGTTTGATCGGGGTTGTCGCGACGCTTGCCTATCTGGGGCGAATAAGCGTAGGCGAGCATCATTTTGAGACACCCGCGGGAGACGTCATGGCACAGCTGCACCCTGACGATTCCGTTTCTCTAGCGAACGTACCCAGCTACCGTTATCGAGAAGGTGTTGAATTTGACGTGCCGAACTTCGGGACGGTCCAGGGGGACATCGCTTACGGTGGCAACTGGTTTTTTCTGACCCATGTTGAAACTTGGCAGAGTTGGACAACAGAGAGACTTTGCGAGTACGCGTCAAGAATTTTAGAAACACTATCGACACTGAAGATTTGCGGTGCAGAGCAGGCTGAAATCGATCATGTCGAGATCAGTGGACCACCGACAGATCCCAATAAAGCTCACAGCCGGAATTTCGTACTTTGTCCAGGTCAACAGTACGATCGATCTCCCTGCGGTACAGGTACAAGTGCAAAGGTCGCTTGCTTGGCGTCGGCAGGCGAATTAAGCCCGGGAGAAATCTACCGCCAAGAATCGGTTACAGGCAGCATATTCAACGCTAGTTTTCAGATGCAAGGCAAGAAGCTAATCCCAGAAATCCGGGGTCACGCCAATATACTCGCGGACGTAAAGATTGTTTTTGAAGAATCTGATTGCCGTCGCTACGGACTCGATCCATCATCCGTGAAATCAGGTGCTCCATCTACTTGATCTAGATTATGACGCGACCAATCTATGTCGTAGGAGGTGGCCTGGTAGGCTGCATGACTGCCTACTATCTGCAACTACTTGGCAAGTCGGTCTGCCTCCTGGAACGTGACCGGCTCGGAGCGGGTGCCTCGTCCGGCAATTGTGGTTACATTTGCCCAAGCCACATCATGCCAATGGCCTTCCCGGGCGCAGTCCGAAAAACCCTCATGACGATGTGCCGAGCAGACTCGCCTGTGGCGATAACAAAACCTTTCGATATCGGATTGCTGCGATGGTTGATTGCTTTCGCTTGGCAGTGTCGAAAAAACCCGATGAACAGAGCTTCCGCGGCACGGCACGAACTCTTGGCTTGCTCAAAGCAACTCTACCTGGAACTAATGAATCAGGAAGCAATTGACTGCGATTGGCGAGAAAACGGCTTGCTGATCGTGCATAAAGAGCAAGAAAGTTTTGCCAACTTTCAGATTACCGCGGATTGGCTGCGCGATACCTTTGGCCTTGCCGTCGAGGGCCACCCAGGGGATGCGGTCGTAGAACTGGAACCAACGCTACGTCGCGGACTCGCGGGAGGATGGTATTTTCCCAATGACGCGCAAGTGATGCCCACGAAAGTGGTTGCGTCATTGAGACAAATCTTGCTCGAAAGAGGAGTGCAAATCGAAGAGGGCGTGGAGGTAGAGGATCTCGAGATTCGTAAGGGGAGAATGGATGCCTTGATCACGAATCGTGGAGATCGATCGGCTAGTGCCGCAGTTATCTGCACTGGGGCAGAAGCGCCTAATTTCGCAAGAAGACTTGGGTGCCGGATTCCCATCCAGCCTGGGAAGGGATACTCTCTTACAATCCCCACTGAGGAGGCTCTGCCCCGTATTCCGATGATTTTCGAGTCGCATCATGTCGGCATCACGGCTTTCAAGGGCGCCTTGCGAGTGGGGTCGACTATGGAGTTCGCCGGCTACGATCGTTCTTTCAACGAGCGACGCTTAGCTTTGCTGATGAAATCGGCACGTGAACATCTAGCTGAGCCGCCAGATGCGCGTGTCAGCGAAAGATGGTGCGGCTGGCGACCAATGGTTTACGATGGTCTACCCTGCATCGATCACGCACCCGCTGCAAGCAATGTGATTCTAGCCGCCGGAAATGGCATGATCGGTTTGGCCTCTGCGCCAGCAACAGGGAAAGTAGCGGCAGCCATCGCCACAGGAACCCACCCCCCCATTGACCCTAATCCGTACACGCTTCGCCGATTCGGGTGGCTTTTTTGATCTAAACATGTCGCTGGGTATCCTATGCAACGACTCTTCTTTGCTCTGTCGGTCGCTCTTTCGTTGCTCTTTGGTGTGGACTGCCAATCTTCTTCTTCGGCGGACGAAACGCCGAAAGCCTACGGGTATCGCTTAAAGCCTCATTGGATTCTAGACGGTGCGAAGTTCTGGTATCGAGTCGACCGTCGCGGTAGTGATCATGAGTTCTTTCTGGTTGATCCCGCCACCTTGAGTATGGAGCCGTGTTTCAATCCATTTCAATTCAAAGAATCCGTGGGGTTGGGGGCAGAAGAAGCGCTGCCCGTTGAACACTTACGCTATGCGGATGATGGTCAGTCCGTCTTGCTGATTGGGAAGAGCCGATCATGGAGTCTTGATTTATCCACCGACGAGATCAAAGAAGTGAACCATCAAGACAACTCCCTGCGGCGACTGCATCCGATGAAAAAAGTAGAAAGATCACGTGGGCAGAGAGAAGACACGCATGTGATCTTTGAAAACCACCTCACCGATAGCTTCGACATCTACTGGGTGAACGTGTCCGGCGAGAAAGTCTTTTACCATAAACTTAATCCCGGCAAATCGCACGTACAGCACACACACGCAAGGCATGTGTGGCTAATCAAGTCCAATAGAGGTTCTCTGGCATTCCGTGCTGAACTGGAGGATTCTCGCGTTGTCGTTGACGAGGAACTCTTTTCGGACCGTGACGATCATCATGCTCGGTCTGAGGCAAAAACTTTCGTCGCCTCTCGCAACGGCAAGTGGCAAGCGTTCGTCAGAGACCATAATCTTTGGATCCGAAACCGTATCACCGAAGAGGAAATTTCTCTTAGCGATGGCGGGAACGAAAGCTCGTCGTTTCAGCGTTCCGCTCAGCGCACGCGTGCTATGTCGTTAGTGAGCGAGAAACGCGACTATCCGGCGACTTTGCCCGAAGCCTACTGGTCTGCCGACTCGTCGAAACTCATTGCGTTACGAACCGATCGCGTGCAGGAACACGCGATGACGCTCGTCGAATCAAGCCCAGACGATCAGCTTTTACCAAGGATGCATCGCCTGCCGTATCTGCGGCCCGGGCACGCGATACCGACGCAACACGTACATCTGTTCGATATTTCGTCACAAGCAGAAATTCCGGTCTCCGGCCTAGACCTTGAGAATCCCTATAAGCTCGACCGATTCCGTTGGAGCCGTTCGACAGACGAATTTTTCTACCTTTTCAATCCGCGCGGTCACCAATTCCTGAAGCTTGTGGCGATCGATACCAATTCCGGTGAGTCACGCGTGGTCGTCAACGAAACCAGCGACACATTCGTCGACTACGCTTTGAAAACCTATGTCAAGCACCTGCCCAACACTAACGAATTGATCTGGATGTCGGAACGCAGCGGATGGAACCACCTCTACCTGTACGATCGCGGGACCGGTAAGGTAAAGAATCCGATTACAGCAGGTCAATGGGTCGTGCGCGCGGTCGAGCACGTCGACGTTGAGGAAAGAGTGATTTGGTTTTCAGCTTGTGGCATCGTGCCAGAGCAAGATCCCAGCTACATCCATCACTGCAAGGTCAACTTCGATGGCAGCGAACTTACAGTACTGACTGAAGGCGACGGCACCCATGAGATCGACTTCTCACCAGATCGACGGTTCTTGATCGACAGCTGGTCGCGCGTCGATTTACCGCCATGCCACGTCCTAAGAAGCGGGGACAATGGTCAACTACTCTTAAAGCTCGAGACGACTGACGTTTCGGAGTTAAAGGAGGCGGGCACCATTTTCCCAGAGCGGTTTCATGCCAAAGGAAGAGACGATAAGACGGACATCTACGGCATTATCCACCGACCGCAAAGATTCGATCCGGCTGAGAAGTATCCTGTCATTGAGAACATCTATTCAAGTCCTTCAGGTCAGTACGTTCCGAAGAACTTCCGTTGGACCTACAAACACCAACGTGAGCTCGCAGACAGAGGCTTTGTGGTGGTCAATATTGACGGTATGGGCACCAATTGGCGCTCTCGCGCATTTCACAACGTGGCTTGGCAAAACCTGGCGGACGCTGGGTTTCCTGACCGAATCCGGTGGATCAAGGCAGCAGCAATAGAACGACCGTGGATGGATATTAACCGAGTCGGAATCTACGGCGGCTCGGCTGGCGGGCAGAATTCCATGCGAGCGGTGCTGGATCACGCTCAGTTCTATAAAGCGGCAGTGGCAGATTGTGGATGTCATGACAACCGCATCGACAAACTATGGTGGAACGAAGCCTGGATGGGATGGCCTGTTGGGCAAGCGTACATCGACTCTTCAAATGTTGAGCACGCCGCCCGCCTGAATGGCCATTTGCTGTTGAGCGTTGGCGAAATGGATAGAAACGTCGACCCGGTGTGCACTTACCAAGTGGTCGATGCGCTGACGCGAGCTGGAAAGCAGTTTGAACTTCTCGTTCAGACTGGACGCGGCCATGCAGCCATCGAGTCAGAATATGGTCGGCGACGCAGAATCGATTTCTTTCTGCGACATTTAGGCAAGGAAGCAGAAAAGCACCAGTCACAAGAGTAAAGACCAAGGAAGCAGCTTATGTCTACCGAGGGGCATGTCGGCTACCGGACAGCACCGATCTAAATGGGATCACGGAGTAGTCTTATTCGCCTCAATTTTCTTTAGGAGCGACTTCACAATTGGCTTTTGTGCTCGAATATGGTTTCGCAAGGCTTTGTCGGCAGTTTTCCATTTCTTGGCAATCAAGGCTTCCAGGATTTCACAATGCTGAGCTGCCATTTGCTTGACTAAGTGCGCATTGGGAGTTGCAAAGTCAAAAAGCGTGCGATAGTAGACTGCCTCGCGTCGGAAAAAACTTTGAATGTAAGCGTTGTTTGAAAGTTCAATCCAGTAGTCATGCAATTCATTGCTCAACGGTGCTGTTGGGTTGAGTTTCGGTGAGCGATTTGCGGCTAAGAAAACCTCAAGTTGCTCATTGTCGATTCGATTGCTAGCGAGTTGAAGTGCGCGACTTTCTAAATCCTCGCGAACTTCAAGAAACGAACACAAGTCATGCTTGTCAAACGAGCGAACACGAAATCCACGTCGAGGCACTTTCTCAAGCAAACCTTGAACCGTGAGATGTCCCAAAATAGACCGCAAGGCTGTGCGCCCGAGGGGGTGCTTTTCGGTTAGCGTCCTTTCCCGGAGGAACCCAGTATGACCGCCAAGACTCAGGCGAATTATGTCTTCCCGGATACGTGCCTCGCGATCAACAAGCAGGGTGGCATTCGAGGTTGTCTCGCCGCGACGATTCTTGGGGATTCGCTCGGCGACTTGCAATCGCTTGGTCTTGCTTTTTTCCAGGTAGCCCTCCGCAATCAAACGGTCCACAGCGGCCCTGACGGGGCTTAAGCTAACGTCATACCGCTGTGCCAATGCCGTGAGAGTCAACTTCCCATCGTATGCACCGGTCTGTGAAAGCTCAGAACGAACATCAGCGTAGATGATATCGGGGAGGTTATTCGAAGCGTGTTCGGGCATCTAACTGGGAATTGGCGAATAATAGCAGATTCTTTGAGGCGAAGCATTCACGTCGTGGATCAAGCACCGCTGAAGCTTCTGACGATCAAGTGGGTTTTCACAACAATTTTCAATGTGGTGCCTCGTCGCTAATGCGAAGCTGCAAGGATTTTAACAGTGATCGCGTGCCCTGTTAGTTGCCAACATGCTAGCGCGTCAAAGTCATCCGTCACGTTCCACTCTCCCATTCACGTCTGTCAAGTATACGTTATTGCCGGGCAGGCGGAAATCCCAAGCCCACCGACGCGCCGTGGATTCGAAACGGGGCAAGCTTGACCGATGCTGCGATTGCCAACGGTACGAGGACCTCCGTGATACTCCCTGTCGACAAAGTTGATTACACCATTTAGAGAGGTTATCTCTTGGTAGTAGCTGGCGTCTTGAAAGTAGTTTTGGCGCTGTCGGAAACCAATGCGTTGGGGCCTGATCTTGCTTAGCGCCGACGAACGCAGCTACGGCATCGTGAGTAGAGCCTTCCGCAATCCAGCATCGACCTAGCCACTTCGATCAATCGATCAATCGTATGCGAAATGCGTAAGCTGCGTCACACGGACGTTTACCGTTGGTTTCAATCACGAGTGCTTCCTCTGTCTGCGCCCAATTGATCTTTCCCGAACCGCTTATGAACTCGACCGAAGCGATGGGGCGTGATTCGTATACGTTGCCGTCAGCGAGCGATTCGATCTTGAAGATACCGTTTTCTGGCCAGCCTAGCGATATTGCGTAAAGCAGGTCCCCCTTGGCAGTAAATCGAATGTCCGCAGCTTCCGATTCGACGTCGGAGTACTCGGTGTGGTGTTTGTTCTTAAACTTGGTCTTTCCTTCGGCGAACTTTGCCGGGCCTTCGCCATAAGTTTTCCACGGGCGAGTTCCATATATGGCTTCGCCATTACGCTGAAGCCACGCGCCGAAATCTCTCAGAATTATCGTTTCGTGTTCGCCGATCGTACCGTCTGGTCTGGGTCCGATCGATAGGAGGAGGTTACCGTTCTTGCTGACGATATCTACCAATTCGTCGATCAGGAAATCCGATGTCTTGTAGTTCTCATTGATGATCCAAGTCCACGAGTTCTTGCCTACAGCGGTATCGGTCTGCCAAGGATGTTGACTTGTATGGCTGCGTCGGCCCCGCTCGATATCGAGCACCATCAAATCTTCAGGAAACGACTCAAATCGCATGTTCTTATCCTGGAGTACGACGCCCTTGTTCCATTCGATCCCTTTGTTGTAGTAGTAAGCCATAATTTTCTTGTGCACCGGAACAAAGCCAGGCGCGTCGAGTCCGAAGTCAAACCAGAGAATGTCAGGCTCGTACTGATCAACAAAATCGGTCGTACGGTTCCACCATTGGTCAAGGAATTCTTGCGTCGGTGGGGCTTCTGCCTCGACAGCGCCGCCGTACAAGTCCCGATACTCCTTGTCGTTGGTATCGAACGATGGATCCCACTTGGGATAGTAAACACGGTTCCAGGCAAAGTGCGAAGACAGGCCGACTTTGAGGTCCTTCGCTCGAGCTGTGTCGACCAACATACGCATGACATCTTGTTTAGGTCCAATATCGACGACATTCCATCGTGTGTGCTTTGATGCGTACATGGCATAGCCGTCATGCATCTCCGCGACGGGCACGATATAACGAGCCCCAGATTCTTCGAACAAAGAGACCCACGCTTCGGGATCGAAGTATTCCATTTTGAATCTGGGAAAGAAGTCTTTGTAACCAAACTTGGACTGATGGCCAAAGTGCTTCTCATGGTACGTTCGGATATTGACGCCGGCGGGAGCATAATTCTTGACGTACATCCAGCGACCGTACTTGTCGTTGCCGACCTGTGGTACCGATGCGGGACCCCAGAAGACGAAGATGCCGAACTTTGCGTCTCGGAACCACTCGGGACATTTGTAATGGCTCCTGATTGAATCCCAATCCGGCTGGTAGCGAAACTCGTTCTGACCGTGCAGCGGTCGACCTAGCAATCCAGGCAGCAGAGCTGAGATGAAAGCAAGAAATCGCAATAATTGTGTTCTGCCATGCGTAGTAGTTTTGTATTCCATGTTCGGAGCCCCTCAAGTGCTGTTCAATTGTCTATGTTGTTCGCGTGGTCGGGCTGTTCATAACTCGTGTCGCAGAAGCTCAATATTCCGACGTCGGGTAGAATCTGTTTACCATCGGCTCCTGACCGATTGATTCACGCACCGAATGGCTCTTTGGCGAGTCGACACGAAAGGCCAAGTTAGGCACGGTGCACTTCTCAGCAAAGTTGTTGAATGGGTAGGCATCGATGCTCAGACCAAGTCGGGCCGTGCGGACGGATTTGCCGATCACGATCCGAATTATTCGGCTGGAACACTTTAGGTTGTCGATGAAACGGAGAAGTCGACACCAGGATCCCTTGTCGCCAGATGCGGGCTAACCGAACAGTTCATCCGACAAATCTACCGGCAGCTGCCTTTCTCCGTCTTCGGCGATCATATTGGATGCGAGTGTAGCCACATCGACCGCTTCGTGATCGAACGTCGCAAGTGCCGCGTCACGATAGGAGTGCCTTGTGTCGTGATCAATACTTAATACTTCGGACTGGACTTCGGAACGTTGTGTCTCCCGCGAATCGTCGACGACACTGGATAGACTGTCCAGGAGTCCCGCAACCTCTAACGGCGCAGTAGATTTCGATGCAGCGGCGATTCCACCTAGCGTCGGTGAATTGACCGAAAATTGGATGTTGTCGATGTAGAATGAAGGAGTGGCTTCTGTGGTATTCTTGTGATTAACGATGATCAAGGGGTTAACTGACGAGCCAGCAAATGCATCGATTGTTCCAGTCGCAGTCACCGTAGTCCAGGAATCGAGTACGGCGCCAGAATTGATTGTGGTCCAATTAGACGCACCGTAGCCCGCGTTTAGGTAGACAGTGTCATCGGAGAGTGGCTGGGTTGAATCAACATAGTAATCGAATGAGAACGAATAGTCCCATCCGTCATAGCCACTAACATCGAGAACTGGTCCCGCTGGATTGATATTATGGTACTGGTCCTTGCCGTTTGTAATCCATCGTCCGATGTCTCCCATATTGGTGCCGAACGGATCGCTAATTTTGGATACAGCTGACCCGTCAGCGTTGTCAGGCGGGGATGTATCCTCCCAAAGCGTCAAAGCCATTGGCTCCGAAGTGTCTTCTAACTCGACTATCAATAGCGGCCGAATGGCAGCGCTGGCATTCTCGTTCGAGGCGAAGGCCGCGTCGCCTCCGCTCGCCGCCCCGTCACTATCTACGACAAATGTGACCTGTTCACCAGAGTCGACCGCTTCCGACACATCAAATACATAGGTCTGGCCGATCACTAGGTCCCCGCTAACTTCGTCGAGGAGCGTCGCCTTGGCGGGCGCATTAGCGGGCGATAGCGTCGCCTCGGTCCAGTTGTCCGAGCCGCCTTCGTAAAGACGAATCCGCATATTATTACCGGCATCTCCGCTGACGGTTAGCTGAAGCGTGGCGCCGATAATCATCTCGGCTGTATCGGGCACGTCAAACTTGAGATAGGACGTCCGTGTACGGCTGCCGCTGCTTTCGATACGCAGTAAAGTGTCGTCGACCGTGGTACTGTTCTGGATGTAGGCGTCTTCAACGGCGGATAGCAGCAAGCCGTCATTCAGTGGAGGATCGATAGGCGTACTTGAGCCGGGAGTAAATCGATACCGGATGGCTTCTGAACTGCTTGTGACGAACTTCACCACCAGGT
This sequence comes from Planctomycetota bacterium, assembly GCA_039184115.1. Classification (GTDB taxonomy): domain Bacteria; phylum Planctomycetota; class Planctomycetia; order Pirellulales; family Lacipirellulaceae; genus Bythopirellula. The sequence goes on from JBCDBK010000028.1 coordinate 38,088, forward strand.
CGTTGCCGTCGACCAAATATCCGGGCCCAGGAAGGGTTTCTAACTCAAAAAAGCTTGCCACTTGGGTGGTCGGCGTGCTTTGGCTGCCATTGTAGATATTGTTCATTCTCAGAACTTGCAGGCTGTTGGCGATACCTTGGAAGCGAATAATACTGCTTTCCGTAATTGTCGTGGGATTCGTGCTCCCCAACTGGATGCGATAGAGAATGTCGAACCCATCGCCGTAGCTAGACACCCCATCTGGGAACGCGATGTTATAGATCGCGTCATTGGCTTTGAGGATGGTGCGATGTGAGTTATCCTGGCTCTCCGTGTCGGAATCCCCGTCTGGCGTGACAAGCGTGAGTCGTCCCTGATTGTTGTCGTTGAATTCAAGTCGAAAGTTTGCGTACAAATCATCAGAGATCCAAGCGTCCCAGCCACTGGGTCGAACATCATTGCTGTCGATCAGAAAGTTGTTGTCGGGGAGCAACACGCTGCCTGCCGCCCCGCCCCCGTGGCCGGTTAGGGTTCCGTCAACGTCGTAGATAGCGGTCGGCGCTTGAAAGTCAAAGGCATCTCGGCTGGCCGAGTAGGTCTGGCCGTTGCGTTCAGAAATGCTCAGCTGCTCCTTAGTGCCGTCGTCCTCGTACGAGGTATCGCCGATGTACACGTGGGTGTTGCGCAACGCCCCACCATGGTTGCGAAAGACGTGCGCGTTGGCCCCGCGATTGAAGCCTGCGAAGTGTGTGCCGTCCATCGAATTTGGCCCATCGTAGAGCGATTGGCCCGTAACCACGTCGTTTAAGTTGGCGTTCCCCAGGCTGTGGCCGATGTAAAGCGAATCGGTGATCCGCTGCGAGAAAGTGATGAAGGTGCTGGTGAAGTTGTCGGCGTACGCGTTCTGATGGAATCGGCCATAACGACCGCGTTGGTAAACCCCAACTTCGTGCTTGTATGCCGTGAAGTTGCTGAATACTGGCTCGACTTGTTGGCCGGACGAATTCTGCGGCTGATACGCCCTGCCGAAAGAGTTGTTGAGCAACGTTGCGCCGACAGGGGATTCCAGGTCCATCCCGCGGTCCATGTTGAAGCCGACATGCGACGAGTGCGACGTATTGTGGTCGAAAAGTCCCAGCGGTGTCTCGTTCGCGTTAACGTTGGCGTATTGCGGATCACCCGCCGAAGCGCCGAGCGCAAATTCGGGCAGGATGAACCAGAAACCTGTACCATCAACACCAGCAGAGATATTTCCGACCCACGTGTTGTCAGGGTTGGTGATCCAGTAGCCAGACGAACTCAGGAAACGGTTGGGATTCTGAGCCACAAAATCATGGGTGTCTACGATGAATGGGTCGTTTCCGTCGGGCTGATTGTTGCCAACGGCATCACTGCGACCGACCTTATGGACGCCAAAAGCGATGTTGGAAAGAAAGGTGTTGCCGGTCTCAACTCCGTCTTCCATGAAAAATCCATGTCCATGAATATCGTGCAGCACCACGTCTTGGATCAGTAGGTTGTCCGTGCCGTGGACTGTCACGCCGCGATTGTTCGAGTTGGTCACCGACACGCTCTTGAGTACGTCGCCCGTGCGATCGCCTGCCAGGTGCCAGTGGATTGGATATCGTCCCAGCGTGCCAGTCTGCCCCAGTCGATCCAACTGCACACCCTCAACCGAGATCTGCCCGGCGGTACCCATGATCATAATGTGGCCGCTGATGCCGCGATGATCGCCATTGCTCGCAGTATTAAATAGCGCGCGGTTCCCCCAGCTGCTGTCGGTGTCTTGAGAGGCGAGACCTTGGATTCTGACGTTGCGGCTGAGTAGAGCGACTTCCGAGCGCAAGTCGATGCTGCGAGACCCATTGTCGTAGGTCTCTATCTCGCCGTAATGGCGATTCCCAAGTTCGATGTCGAGCGTGAGACGTGCCGTACCGTTGCCCAAGTCAGTGATCGCGGTGATCGTGCGGACTTCCTGATCGCTATAGTCACGACTCGAGCTAGCGATGACGATTTGGTCGCCTAGTTCCCAGTTAAGCTCGCCGTCCGAAGCAGCCGAAGTCGTACCATCAAAGTTTCGCTCGATGACGTTCTCGACGACGATCGAGTTAGCGCCGACTTCTGCCGTCTGGCCGAGCTTCGTGAAGCCGAGTTTGTCCTGCCCAAAGAACTGCAGGCGTCCGCCCATCGCGGCCATGAGGAAGCCACCGTTGTCGCTAATCTGCATCGTTCCTGTCGCGGTCTCGACGGTGTGGTCCGCGTTCTGGTCAGTGCCGGTCAGCGTTACGACGAAGTCGTTCGCGTCGTAGCGATTTGACTCTGTTCCGATCTGAAACACTCCGCCGCTATTCACGTGAATCCAATCGGTGGTCAGTGACTTGGTCTGAGCGTTCCCTGATACCGACGTGCCAAATTGTGTCTGCCATAAGTTCAAGTCAAGACTATCGGAATCTGAATCGCCATCAGCATCGCCCTCGCCACGCTGCCATGCCAAGAAGTCGGACCCGTCGATCAAGCCACTGCCATCGAAGTCGGCACCAGTGCCCTCGGCGACGTTAAGCACGCCGTGGATGACTAATTCACTGGCCGTATGGTCCGTGCCTGCCAAGGTGACCGTCAGCCCCGTCGGAATGATTGCGCGCAAAGTGTTGTCGGGTACGCTCGCATCCCAGGTGCTGACGTCGTCCCAAGCGCCGGATTGAACGGCTGTGGTTACCGACAGAAGGTTGCGCGATTCTAGCGTTTCGAACCCCAGTCTCGATGAGCGACATACCAAGGTCCGATTCTGATGGGCAGACTTTGGAGCCCTTCGGCGTTTCGACGACGCTAAATGACTGCGTAAGCGTTGTTTCATTGTGCCGTTCGCTTCTTTGTATGTGCTGGTGACTTAGCCGGCCTACTCTGTCGATTTCTCATGATCTGGTAGGATCAGTTTGTGAAATTCGGACACGAAAGTGCTTAGTCACGAGCGATCCGGTGTTACTATTTCCGCTTATGCGCAGCTTTCTTATGCTTGGGTATTTCAAAATCAAACACCAAGTTATCTGGTGACACATCGACACGGTCCCGGTAGATGGGAAACATTAGCGGTATCATTGGCTCCTTGCTGGGGTAGCCTTCTATCTCAACCTTCATCGGGCCAGTCACGACTCCCTTGCCTGCGAGCCCGTCGGTAGAGTACTCGCCGTCGGTGATCACCGCTAAACCCTGCGGACCTGTGCCTCCCTTTTCCCGATCTGGTTCAAATCGAATCTTTCCATGGGGGACTGGTCTGCCATCGTAGGTCACGCTCCCACCGATTGTGTTTCGCGGCACGCCGGAATGTTTACCACATCCGACCGCGACAACCAGCAGGATAGCCATTATGAGTCTCAGCAACTGAGCATTCATCGTCGTTTACTCCAATGCCGAATCCGTCGGCGCTCCATCTGCCCGCCGGCCCAACGAGCGATACAATTCGAGATCCATATCCTCCGAGAGAAAATGGACGGACCCATCGGCCATTGCAAATGTTGCCCCACCAGGGTGGAAACTACCCGCATTAAAGCTTCGCCATCCTTTGAGAATCCAGTCGATGTAGATGATATCGGCGGTGCGCCCGTCAGCGTTAATCCCGTTGCCGGCCGCGAAAGCAGTCGGTGGAACTCCAAAGCCAGTAGATTCGCTGACTCCTGAAGACCACAAAGTATAGCGCTCCGGCAGTCCGTTCTGCGTATTCTTCAGGAAATGCAGTCGGTTTTCTCCAATCAAGAGAGTGTTGGAAGAACCATCGGTTATCTTTGAGAAGCCGATCTCTGAGTTCGCAAACGAAACACCGTTGGTGTAGTTTGCCAAGAAGAATCTCTGACCGCCGTTCCCCCAGCACTCTGCCCCAAGGTTCTGTTGGTACTCTGGGGTGTTCGTATTCGTGTCATTGGCACCGCCACCATGACAGATGTTGTAGGAGCTAACGGTAGGTTGTTCGAGCGGGTAGGGATCGGTCGGGCAATGATAGAACGGGGCCGTCGATAGTTGAGCATCATAGTTCCGAAGGTTTTCCGGACTACTGCCGCACACTCTTGAATCTCCTAGGTCTTTAAGCGGCGCAAAACCGGCATCCAAGCTAAATTGGTCGTAGAGTGCAGTTTGCTCCAAGAAAGGAAGAATTAGGACTGTCCAAGGTGGTCCCGAGCAGCCACTGGGATAGCGGAGTTGCGCCGGCGCAGGTGAAATGTTGCCTGGATTGTTGACGTCACACGGGTAATCGAAATTCGTACGGCCTGTAGGCGTAAAGTGTCCGTAACTTGATTCATAGTTGAGTTCGGCCAATGCGATCTGCTTAACATTGTTGAGGCACTGACTTCGCCTGGCGGATTCTCGCGCTGACTGGACGGCTGGTAGAAGCAATCCAACGAGCACTCCGATAATCGCGATTACCACCAAGAGTTCGACCAACGTAAAGCCGGTACGAATCGAAGACTTCTGTAGTATGGAAGGCTTTCTGTGCATCCAACCAGTTCTCTCAAATAGATTAAATGGAGTGAAAATACTAATCGGACTTCAATCCAACTTGACGAGTCTTTGGCCTAAGAGCCCATGATTTCGCAGGCCGCGATGGCTGTTTGAATCAACTAGTTCGATGAGTTTTGTGGTTAAAGGTTGAACCTTTCTAAGCTGCCAGTGTCTGTCTTAGGAATCAATCCTTCTGGTATCTCAATCATTTTGTCATCGGACCCGGCCGCGAAATTGCTCAAGTTGTAGCTATTGGTGGTGGACCAGTCCATTTCGACGCGCCCGTCCCCAAGCACAATGTTGCCAAGCTTTCTGCGAAACCACTTTGCTAGCGGCAAGTATTCGACGGTGTAGGCGACATTGCGGCGTTCGAGTGGATCTGAATTCAGATCGTATAAAGCCATGTCAACGTCTAACGGATCGGTTGTTAATGCCCAGGTGATGTCGTCATTAAGAAATGGGGCTTTAGCGACGGTTCGTCGATCTCGCGTGCGCATCGAGAATGCAAAGTCTTCGGTTCGTAGAAACGCCCGATGACCACATACAAGATTCATTTCACCGACAACGTAGTCACGACGGAACTCCTTGGCATTGGCGACTTTGCCTAGATCGTGACCATCCAAGTACGAAAACTTCTCATCGTTTACATCGATGCCCGCAGCGGCAAGCATCGTAGGGGCGAAGTCCACATACTCAACAAGACGATCAACGACTTTCCCTGGTCGAAACCGTTCCGCGTTGGACGAGACGACGATGGCCGCACCGTTGAGCGATTGCTTCCAGGGTCCGAACTTAGCCATGATGCCTTGCTCACCCAAGTGCCAACCGTGGTCACCAATTGTATAAACGATCAAGTATTCACGATTCTGGTTTTGGCTGTATTGCTTGAATAACTCCACGGCTTGGCCAATCAGATGATCACCAAAAGCGGTAAATGCATAGTAGTCCCGCACAGCTTGGAGCTTCTCTGCGGGCTTCATCAGGTCCGTTTTGCACTCGTTGTAGATCTGTTGAAGCTGCGTAGGGAAAGAGGCGAGCTCGTCGCTGTCAAACTCTGGGAGTCGGTACTGTCGGTCCTTAAACTGATCGCGAAATTTTTTCGGAGGCAAAACCGGTGTGTGGGGCAAGTGAAAGCCCAGATTGACAAACAATGGCTTCTCAGAGTCCACACCGGCGGCCTTTTTGCCGCCCAGTGTCGTATACGGTTTCCCTGCCTTCGACAGGTAGCGCTCGAATTCCTCAACGATCCTCGCGTCAATCGTCTTATCCGCAGCCTGAGGATTCACTCCTCCTATAATCAGACCGGTGTTAATACGTGTATATGCACGGAGGATATCGAACTCTCGTTCTACTTCGAGCTTAATCTGCACCTCTTCCGAGCTGAGCGGACGATCTGCCCATGACAGCGCATACTGATGCTTTCGACCGTCGGGATAGATCACGGTCTCGGTCGCATCGCGGCGGTAGAGCACCGCGTCTACGAGTCCGTAAGAACCGGTCGAGTACAAGCCGCCAAATCCTTTTGCGTGAAGATCACGATTGAACTCCAGAGAAAAATCGAAGATTGTACTACGCCGCCCGAGGTTCTCGCTAATGGCGTAGTGGTGTTTACCTATAATGGCCGTCGTGTATCCGATGTCACGCAATGACTGAGAAATCGCCGGGCGCGCGAAGTCGGCTTCCTGGTGAGTTTGCTCCCACGCATACTTGCCATTGCGAAATGGGTATCGACCGGTGTGCATTGAGGTTCGCGAAGTGCCACATGCTGGCGAGTTATTGAACGCATGCGTAAACAACACTCCTTCTCGAGCCAGTCGGTCTATGTTGGGCGACGAAACGTGGCCGAGCGTACTCTCGCTTTTGCCCGTCGTCGCGCGATTGTAAGCCTGTACGGAGTCTGGCCGCTGGTCGTCGGTGATGATCCATAGAATGTTCGGCTGCGAACTTGCCGGACGAGCGGTACTTGTACCTAACGTAAAGCAGCTCAGAGCAGCAAGGCAGGCAACACCGATGCGAGACTGAACCCTGTGAGCCTGAGCTCGCCGTTTTTTGGCACCTATCGAGTTCATGCTTAATTACCGCCCGCCTGGCGAACGTCGAGACAAGGATTGGCAACAGCGCCACATACTAACGCCGGTGAAGTGCTTGCCGGCTCTGGCTTTTTTGTAGTCAGTGCACATCTTGCACCGTCACACCAACGAATCCGAGAATTCATCATGAGAACCTGAGAAAAGGCCCTTATTGTTGACAATCTACAACATGCAGATATATTCTAGCAAGCGTAACCGCGTGGGGCGCTACAAATCGCTTTTCGACGACTCATCTTATCCAAGCTTCTGGTTACGCTTTAGTGGCTAGAGCCAAAGGATAGTTAATGGCGTTTTCCACGCGGGTATTGTCGCTGTTATTCTGGTCGTGGTTGCGCCTGCAAACGCCCGATCTTGGTTACCATCAACGGTACTTCACTACCGTGCCAGCGGTGGCTCTTGGCACGCCACGAATGCGTCCGTCGGGACGATCAACGGCAAAGCCCCAGCCAGGACGGTGACAGCGGATCCAATTGACGCAACGCCGACTTATTCCGATCTAGATTTGGATAATGACCTAGCACGCACAAAGCTGTCACGTTGGCACTCAGAGTTGCGAGGGACTCGCTAGTTATGCAGAACCTGAGAATCTTCAACCAAGGTTTCGACAAGGGCGTGTGGCTGGCCTTACGCATCGAGGATTATGTTAGATGGCTATAGGTCACGATGCACGATGCCGGCGGAATGGACAGCCGACAGGGCTCTGGCAACCGTGCAGCACGTTTCCGCCACTTCCCAAGCGTTCGAGCAGTTTGAAGCGGCCAATTGTGCGACTGTGACCTGCTTGCGGTGCAGATGTCTGTACCTGGGAATCCGGCGAGTCTATTTTCTATCTCGTCGGTGCCATGAGGTGCGTCTTTGTTTTACGTCGGTTCAAGGCACCGCCGCGTGGCTTCGACGAGTTTAACGTGCTGCAAAGGTGTGCTAGGCTTCTGCGATGACCTGTTGAGTTGGTCAGGCATCGTTAGATCGCCTCTCGCCTATCTGCGCCGAAAACAACGAGACGAGTTTCCCAGCGCTACACGCAAAGACTGTTTGGCGCGGTGAATTAGTCCCGTCGCTGATTACCGGGAAATTCCGCAGCATGATCACGAATTGTATCAATCACTTCGTCGCGTCTGCCTGGAAGTCGGTATTTCCAAAAAGTTTGGCTCACTTGCTTATCGTGCCCACCAAGAGGAAGAAAAGTCTTAACAATTAACAGTTTACAAGCCTTTGGTGTGTAGCAAGGCAGAGCGAATTGAGGCGATTAATTCTCACCACAATCGTTCTGATCCAGAATCTGCGCGCGCTGAGATTGCGGATGGCGTATTGCATACCGTCGAAGCCGGCGATGAGCAAGAAGGCAGAGACACGTTTTCCGCAACCCTCCGCCAATCGAAACGTAATCAACATGGAACCACTACTCCGATCTTTGGCGTGCTTGACCCTCTTGATCAGCAGTATTTCGCCAGCAAGTGCGATCCTCGTGAGCCAAGACGATCCGACGCATGGCCCTGATTCGATTACGAGAGACACCGATACCGGCCTAGACTGGCTGGATCTGACGCTTACGACCGATCGGTCATACAACGATGTGATGAGCAACTTTACAATTGGTGGAGACTTCGCGGGCTTTCGATTCGCCACGGGGCCTGAGTTGTCGACGCTGTTTTATACGTCCGCAGGCATTACGCCCGGATTTCAGACGCCTCGCGAACCCGCCGCGGAAAACTTACAAGATCTCATTGGAATAACGATCGCACAGTTCGGTCGCGAAAGAACAATTGGCTTCTTTGATACTACAGGCTTAGTCAGGGCGGATTTAAACTGGTCTGAAATTCATGTAAGCATAGGCTCAGGGTCGAATAGTTGGTCGCGTGCAGATGTCGGCAATGCGGCTGAACCAAATCTCAACAGTGCTTCGCCTAACATAGGCAGTTATCTAGTTCGTGCGGCGGTACCCGAACCAACAAGTTTTCTTTTCTTTTCGTTTTTGACCATTGGGATCATCGGCGTGAAGAGAATTCGACCCCGACAGTGCCCTCGCGATCTCGACGGGGGCTACTCGATGCCTGATTAATCGCGATGTGTCTTCCGTCCAGAAATGTTGCGAGGGATATCTCGGCTGTTTGACCCTTCCCCACTTAATGCCTTTCGTAGGATTGGGCCATTGGCACTGCCGTGGTGGAGGATGGTTGATTCATGAGATTCCCCGCCTGCCTACTTGTCGCTCATTTCGGATCGCGAGCTATGCTAGCGCGTTGTGATTTTCAGTATCGGTAATTTTCCGATCCTTTTCATATTGCAAAGTTGCAATCGACTTGGGAGTGTTCCTGGCAGTTTTCTTCGCAGCGAACTGGATTATCGATCGCTTTAACGCATAAAAAACAACGCTTCAGACGGCTAATTTGACGACGACTCGCACAAATGAGGACTTGGAGCCTCCTTATTAACGAAACATGTCGCTTGGATTCTCCATGGCGAGAAGTCATGTCGTGGTGCTTCGATTGCTGCTCTTCAGTCATACTCTCTGAAGCACAGCCAGCAGTAAGCATGCTCAGCACTCTTGCCTCGCTCAAAGCTACGCACGGTGGACGTCCCAGTAATAGCTGTCGACACCAACCTTAAGCGAGATCTTTCTTCGCGTGCGGTTCTAATGGCGTTTCGTCGGGCAATAGGCAACTTTTTGCGCGTTCAGATTGGGACATCGTGCGGAGGAAGCTAACATTGTCACTTCTGGGACTGGCTTTGGCGATAAACAAAGCCTTCGGTTATGAACACCGGGTTCGAATCGATGGGCGCCATTACGCCAGTCAAACCAGATGCCGTCTCTAGTCTGGCGCCGGGGCATGGCGTGCTTCAGACTCTGCCAGTGCGAGGTCGGCATCGACCATGATTTCGGCAAGTTCTTGGCATTTGACTTGGGCTTCCCAGCCAAGTGACTGCTTGGCTTTGGTCGCGTCGCCGAGCATGAGGTTGACTTCGGTCGGCCGGAAATACTTTGGGTCGATTTCGACATGTTTTTCCCAGTCGAGATCAAGCCGGTCGAACGTGTAATCGAGAAATTCGCGAATCGAGTGGGTCTCGCCGGTGGCAATGACAAAATCGTCGGCTTCTTCCTGTTGGAGCATCAGCCACATCGCCTCGACGAAGTCTTTCGCGTAGCCCCAGTCGCGACGTGCCTCGAGGTTGCCGAGAAACAATTTGTCCTGGAGTCCGAGTTTGATGCGTGTGGCGGCGCGGGTGATCTTGCGTGTCACGAAGGTCTCGCCACGACGCGGAGATTCGTGATTGAAGAGGATTCCGTTTACGGCAAACAGATCGTAGGCGTGGCGGTAGTTGACGACTTGATGGAAAGCGTAGGCTTTCGCGCACGCGTAGGGGCTCTGCGGACGAAACGGAGTCGTCTCACTTTGCGGCGTCTCGACGACATCGCCGTACATCTCGGATGAGGACGCCTGATAAACTCGCACCGGATGTTGTTTGTCGAGCAGTCGGGCAGCTTCGAGGACGTTGAGGGCGCCGACGCCTGTCACCTGCAGCGTATACTCTGGGGAGTCAAACGAAACACGAACGTGGCTTTGCGCGCCAAGGTTGTAGATTTCGTCTGGTTTGATTTCCAGTACGAGATTGGTGACACCTTGGGCGTCGGTCAAATCGCCGTAGTGCAAGAACAAGTGTGTATCAGCGATGTGAGGGTCTTGATAAATGTGGTCGATTCGATTGGTGTTAAACGAGCTGCTCCGTCGAATCATGCCATGAACTTCGTAGCCCTTAGCAAGCAGCAGCTCTGCGAGATAAGAACCATCTTGCCCAGTAATTCCGGTGATGAACGCCCGACGTGCCATGTTGTGCCTTAGCTCGATTCCAATCTTCAGAAACTGAATCGCGACGCGATAGCTGTCGAACGACCAGGTACATTATTTTATTCTACTCGGGCTAGTAGCCCTGTTTGAACCCCGATCGCCGATTGTCTTTGCGCTTCGCCTGGCCTAGACTGACAGCACGGCTCGACAAGCTCATCGACGCAGAAGGGAACACGTTACCTGAAACGCGTCAGAAGATGTTGCCGGTCTCAGGAACGACAGAATTTCTATGCAGCCAGAGCGAAACCGCCCCACGATTTCCGCAGTGATCCGAAAAACTAGTCTGTGCATCGCAGCGGTGATCAGTTTCGTCCAATTGCCTTGCTTCGCCGGTGGCGGTCCAGAGAACGTATTTCTACTTGTCAATTCCACGAGTGCTAACTCAATGGAGGTGGCGAATCACTACGTCGACCTGCGTCAAATTCCGGAGTCTAACGTATTCTATTTGCCCTACTTGGGTAGCAAGTCTGTGGTGAACGGCGACACGTTTCGCGGGCAGATCTTGCTGCCCGCTTTGATTGAAATAGACAAACGCGAGCTCACGGGCCGAATCGATTATCTCGTCTATTCGTGCGATTTTCCTTGGCGAATAAATCTCACTTCGGACTATCCAGGAAAAAAGTTCCCGCCGCAATTGTCTCCTCGAGGAGGTTTGACGGGACTGACTTACCTGGCCGCATTTGTAAAGCAGAAGCGCGAGGAAGTCGTCGGACTCAACACGAATCTCTACTTCATCGAACCGACGCGAGGTGTCACGATTTCGCGTGCTTTCAAGAGTAAGTACCGCTGGGCTGTTGGTGGCCGACGTACCGCCGCGCAGGGACTGTCGTATATCATCTCTTCAATGCTAGGCGTCACCGACGACCGCGGAAACAAGGTTTCGGAAATCGTGAACTGTCTGAAACTGGCCAGATCCGCCGACGGCACAAGCCCCTCAGGAACGGTCTACTACATGAAGCATGGTGGTCCGCGCTCCAAGCCTCGTCACGAATTTTTTGCCGGCGCTGCCAGCGAATTGAGAACACTTGGCGTAGAAGCGAAGATTTTGCCTGGGAAGTTTCCAGAGAATAAGTCTAGCATTGCGGGTCTTACGTGCGGAACGGCGCGTGCAGAACTTGGTCGTTCAGGATGTCGTTTTTTGCCAGGAGCCTTCTGCGACAACTTGACGAGCTACGGAGGCACTCTCTCGAACTACAAACCGCCAATTGACAAAAAAACGGGCAAGAAAAGCGTGTACCAAGTGTCGGTAGCCGACTTCATTCGTTACGGTGCTACGTCAGCTTGCGGGACCGTGTTCGAGCCCTACAGCATTAAGCAGAAGTTTCCAGTGCCATCCGTGCATGTACATTACGTAAACGGATGCTCCCTAGGTGAATCTTTCTATCAATCGGTCCAGGGACCCTACCAGCAGCTGCTTGTGGGCGATCCACTTTGCCAGCCCTGGGCGAAAATTCCGACGGTCGAAGCGAAGGAACTCGGCGTGAGAGGGATGCTACGCGGGACGGTCCGATTTACGCCGACCGTCGACGCCGAGCACGACATGCCGATCGACTTTTTTGAACTGTTTGTCGATGGCGAGCGTATAGGTCAGTGCAAGCCAGGTGGTGAGCTTCAGTGGGATACGACAACCACGGAGGACGGCTACCACGAAGTGCGAATCGTCTCCGTCGACGACACGCCGATTGCCACGCAGGGACGGCTGGTCAAAGTAATCGGCGTCAAGAACGGATTAGATGCCATAGGCCTGTCGACCGATCGAAGGCAGATAGCGCTGACGGACGAATTCGTCACGGTTAACGTTGCCAGCACGGTGGAATCGCAGGTCGAACTATTCTGTAACACGCGCAAAGTGGGCAGCCTGGCGTCGGGCTCGGGACGGGTTCGGATACCTCTTAACAAGCTCGGGGCTGGACCGGTCGAAGTTTATGCTATTGGGGCGGGGCAACGATCAAAGTCGATAGGGTTCGAGATCGCGGTCAGATGACCCAACACGTTGCACTCCGAAACGGGCTGAAGTAAAGATGCGAGCGATTCGCACAAGCGAAATTGCAGACTTGTAGCGTCGGACCATTCGACAGATTTCGACGTTGCCCGTACGCAGCGCGCGGACCCACCACGTGCCCAATTGATTGACAATCTCACCATCAGGGCTCAAGATTACGATTGGGGGACGCGGTACGACTTATCGTGCCTGCAAGTGCTAAGTCTTTTTATTGTCTTTGTTTAGGATTGTGGGTTTGGTGGCGATCCGGCGTTCGCCGTTACTGCGGCCTGCAACTTGCATGTTGGCGGTGTGGGGATCCAAACGCTAGCGATTGACAGATTTTCCGGTGAACCGGTATTTGCTGGATGTTCCTGCCAATCGGCTTAGAGAGCACGGTGCTGCCACAAACGTATGTTTTTCGCTGCATTCCCAAGACAAAGGCTTACGCAAGACGTCGTATGCTAGGAAACTAGAGTGAGGCGAGTCCTGCGGCTGGATTACACGGTCTTGGTTCGGGCTGCTGAGCAGCGATTCGAGGCTAGTCGTGATCTTGGCGTACGAGCAGCAGCTTAGGAACAGCATCGGGGCACAGAAAGACTGTCAATGTTACTGTATTTGCTTTTTGTTGGTTGCATCGCTGCAGTCGTCAGCTATCCGCTAACCAATTTTGTCGGCACGCTCGCGCGCAAGTGGGGCATCGTCGATCGACCTGACGGGCATCATAAGAGTCACAAGGTTCCGGTCGCCCTCGGTGGGGGCGTGGCTGTGTTTCTAGCCGCGACCGTGACCTTCGCTGTCGAGTTTCTCTCGTCTGCGAAACTGCAGGAGTCGCTGCAAGATGCCACACCGTTTATGGGTGGACTGCTCATCGCGGGCGCCTGGATTGTTTGCTTGGGCTTGTACGATGACCGCTTTGGCATGAAAGGTCGGTACAAACTTCTCGGGCAATTGATCGCCACGCTGATCGTCATCTCGTCCGGACTAGAGATTCGCGCCTTTATGCTCTTCGGCACCAACATTGAATTGGGCGCCTTTTCGATACCGTTCACCATTTTCTGGCTCCTGGGCGCCATTAACTCGCTCAACTTGCTGGACGGCATTGATGGTTTGGCGACAACAATCGGAATTATTCTATGTGCGACGATCACGCTCATGGCAATGTGGGTCAGCCAGGACGCGGTGGCGATTGTCGGGGCCGTATTCGTGGGTAGTCTAATTGGGTTTCTGAGATTCAACTATCCTCCCGCCACAATTTATCTCGGTGATGCGGGAAGCATGCTCATCGGATTGATCGTCGGATCGCTGGCTATTGGCGGTTCCATTAAAGTCACGGCGACGGTCGGTCTCGCCGCTCCGATTGCGATCTGGGCGTTGCCGATGCTTGACTCGATGACGGCCATTCTGCGGCGCAAGCTCACCGGTCGAAGCATCTACGCCGTCGACCGTGGGCATCTTCATCACCGCTTGATGGCCAAGTTCGGTAAGAACACGATCGTGTTGGCTGTCGTTGCCATCTGTTGCATCGTGACGTGTGCCGGAGCCATGCTCAGCGTCTTCATGCAAAACGACATGGTGGCAATTGGTTCG
>JBCDBK010000029.1:0-51788 GCA_039184115.1 Planctomycetota bacterium
CGCTTCGTCGGCTGGCACCACATCAAAGTCAGGCGTGGTCCAGTCTTCATCCTCTGATTGCAGTCGTTCCTCATCTTCGGGATCGTCGCTGAGTCGATCCTCGTCACCCAGTTCCTCAGTCGGATCCATCTCGTCTTCAAGTGCATCCACGTCCGGGATCTCGGGTTCCAGTAGTTCCTGGGTCGAATCCTCGATCAGATTATCCGTAGCACGCCGGCGTTCGATCTCTTGCTCGACTGCCGCTTCGACGTCATCGATTTCATCGACTTGCTGATCGTCAAACTCTTGTCCATCCATGACGTCCGGATCGGGCTCGTCGAACGGATCTTCAAACGGATCGCTGGGCAACTGTGCCAGGCGATCGTGCTCGTCGAACGGATCGTAACCGGTCGCGGAATTATCGGCGGGTGCGCCATATACCGGCGAAGAACGCTCGACAACGATACTACGGTGCTCGTCGGATGCTTGTTGCACTGCAGCGACGTCGTCTGTCTCCCACACGGCAGACATGAGCTGCGCGTCGCGTCGCATGCTGGGTCGCAACGGATTCGCATCTGCATCGGTTGCTGCCGTCGGCCGGTTCGCAGCGGTCGACGCCCACCGGAGATCGCCAGCTTGTGCGTAGCCAACTGACCAAAGGGAGAAGACGATCGTGCCAATCAATGCCGCAGCCGTCACACGTACGCCCGTAGACGTCGGGGCGATTGAACTACTCGTTGGTAGTGTATTCGGCAGTATAGTTTGGCGCTTCCTGCGTAATTGCGATGTCATGCGGATGATTCTCCCGCACACTTGCCGGCGAAACTTGGATGAATCGCGCGTCCGTGCGCAGCTCCTCAATGGTTTTTGTGCCACAGTAACCCATTCCAGCACGCAGGCCGCCGACGAGTTGGTAGAGGAACTCGCTTAGCTCGCCTTTGTACGGTACTCGTCCTTCAACGCCTTCGGGTACGAGTTTGCCATTGCCGCTGTCTTCCCCCTTGCTGACATCGCTGTCCGACTGGCGATAGCGTTCGCTCGACCCATGGACCATTGCTCCCAATGATCCCATTCCCCGATAAGCCTTGTAGGTTCGCCCTTGATAAAGAACTCGTTCGCCGGGACTTTCGTCCAATCCTGCTAACAAGCCGCCGACCATCACCACATGCGCGCCGGCTGCAATTGCTTTGGTAATATCGCCCGAGTAGCGAATTCCGCCGTCGGCGATGATGGTTGTATTCGACCCCTTTGCCGTTTCGGCCGCGTTGTATACCGCCGTGATTTGAGGTACCCCGATGCCGGAAATAATCCGCGTCGTGCAGATCGACCCAGGACCGATCCCAACTTTGACTGCATCCGCACCCGCTTTGATCAGGTCTCGGCAACCTTCGCCAGTGGCAACGTTGCCGGCCACCACGTCGATGTCCCACTTCTGTTTGATCTTTTTGACGGTTTCGATGACGTTGGACGAGTGCCCATGAGCACTGTCGACCACTAAAAAATCGACGTCTTTCTCAATCAGACTCGCTGCCCGCTCCAGATCGAACACTCCGCAAGCTGCACCCACCCGCAGTCTTCCCTGCGCATCTTTGCATGCCTGCGGAAAGCGCCGCATCATATCGATGTCTTTGATCGTGATGAGCCCCGTCAGTTGATAATCTTCGTCAACCAGCAAAAGTTTCTCGACCTTTTTTGCCATCAAAATCTTCTCAGCTTCCCCAAGCGTCACAGTCCCCGTTGCTGTCACCAGGGCGTCGCGAGTCATGACTTGGGCTACAGGCAGGCTGTTGTCCTCCAAAAAACGCAGGTCGCGTCGCGTCAGAATGCCAACCAGCTTGCCTGCTTCGGTGATGGGGATGCCAGAGACCTTCGATTCATCCATCGCCTGTCGGGCATTGGCAACGCTAGCATCCGGCGGCAGCGTCACCGGATCGACGATGATGCCGTTGGCGCTGCGTTTGACCTTGTCGACCTCTTCTGTCTGCGACTCGATCGACATGTTCTTGTGGATGACGCCCAAGCCGCCCTGCTGCGCCAGCGCAATCGCCATCCGGCTCTCGGTCACGGTGTCCATCGGCGAACTGAGCACGGGCAGATTGAGGCTGATCGAGTTGGTCAGGCGAGTGCTGACATCGACCTGCGACGGCACAATTTCGCTGTATCTCGGCTGAATAAGCACATCGTCGAACGTCAGCCCGGTCGTGATCAGCTTGTCCTGCATCGAAGGTCTCCGCTCGCGCCATATCGAGAATCTCGGATTATCTCGCGCATCCGTCGCACTGGCAAGCGTCCGCCGACTGCTTCGCCAGTCTGAATGTCCCCCTATGACGGCATTCGCAGCTTCTTCACACGATGTAAATATTGACCAGCGGTTGTAAGAGTTCTAAACCCATGCCCCTGAACCGCGAAGATTTTCTAGCGGTCGGTGCGGCTTAAATTCGCCTACGTTGCGGCCGCGACAGATAGGCGACGGTCGGGCTTGCACCTTTGTGAAAATGCCCACACTCGGCATAGAAATTGCAAGCAAATGCAGTGAACTGCGACAAAGCCACTGCTCGCTGAAAAGCACGTTGCCAGGAAGGCGACAACCGAGTGGCTCTCCCTTGCCATCGCGGCCGTCGCATCAACGGATCGGTTTCATCTCATCCCAAGGAAAGGGAGATTTCTGATGTTCACCCCACCCATGCTCATTGGCTGCGGCAGCTTCTTGCTCTATATCGTGTTCGACATCTTGGGCGCCGATAGGAGCTGACCGAGAAGAGGCCGGCTAAGAGGTTCTAGGCACGCGCTACCCTTGCGCTGACTCTACCAACTTACGTCACCTCGACTCACAACTAGCGCCTCAAAACTTGCGACTCCATAAAAAAACCGGAGGTCAACCTTCGAGAAGGCTGACCCCCGGTGAGGGGAATCTTCGAGTTGTTGATCTCGACTTAGTAAGTCAGGATCATGTCGCAAGCGGCAATCTCTTCGTCGAAGTCAAGTCCTGGTACCCAGTCCTGACGGAACTCCGGACGCATGATCAGGTTGTCAAGCAACTTGATATTCACGCCACTGGTGTAGCCGTAATGCGAGACGGTGTCGTCGCTCCACCATTCGATCCGAGTGCCGAACGACAGGATGTCGTTGTAGCTGTAGATCAAGTACTGGTTGATACCTACGTCTTCGTCGAGGGTAGCACCACCAGCAACTCGCTTGTAGTCGCTCTGGAAAACGTAGTTCAAGTTGTCGGTCAAAGCCACGTCGACCACGATGCTGTGACCGTAGTCATCGTCTTCACCCTGGTTGATGTCACCGAAGTTACCCCAGGTGTTGATGTAGGTCAGCGTGATGGCATCGCTCAAGCTAGCGCTGAAACCGCCGAGGAAGTTGTTGCCGCTGTTCACCTGATCGAAACCAGTGTCCCAACCAGCAGTCCAACCACCGTACAGAGTCAGGTTTTCAAAGCCTGAATAGGTCGCCAAAACACCCGTGTGAGTAAACGGCTCACTGTTGTACTGAGTCAAGGCATGGCTGAAGAAGAAGTTATCCGGAGCGGTCACCACTTCGTAACCAACCAGCGTGTAGAAGTGACCGATGATGACCGAAAGGTCGCCCACGGCTACTTCGCCGTACAACTGAGGAATCGCCCAACCGTGGTTGTCGTCACCACGAGTGAAGCTACCACCGTTGTCAAACGAGTTAGCGGGGTTGCCGAACGACTGCGTGTCCGGAGCGTCGATACCGTAGATGAAGTCAGCACGGAAGCCAAGGTCGAAGCCATTGGAACCGTCGGCCGACTTGCCGACGTAGAAGTATTGTTGGTGCAGGTTGATGCGATCTTCTGTGTCGTTGAACGACGCACCACCAATTGACGCGGTCAGCGTAGGCTCGCTCGTACCGCCAAACTGAGTCCAACCGCCGACGTCGATTGCGTCGATACCAAGCGTGCCTGCGATCGAGAAACCTTCGATCCAACCAGGACCAAGGCCGCTGAGCAGGCCTCCACCGGCGACTCCACATCCACAACCGCAGCCATCGCCGCAGTCGCATCCGTCGCCGCAGCAACCATCGTCGCAGCAGCCGACAGGCGTAACCATCTGATCGTAAGACCACTGAGCCAAGCTATCTTCGGCAATGACGGGTGCCGTTGCTAGCGTCAGCACAGCGATTCCAGCTGTCCATTTTTTAAAATTCACCTCGAAGCTCCTTCTTATATTGTCTGGGCGTGTAATCCAGTTCCAACCAGAAAACGCCAAGACACGGATCGTTGTGCAAACCCTCAGTTCCCAACTCTGGGCATTTCGGGACCTGCGCTTGCGGAAATTCTTCATCCGCCTCGGAAACATTCATCGACCCGGCTCGACAGACAGATCAAGGCTGCCGACCGCAAAACGCTCGATTTCCGCTGGCAGAACCCGGGTTTCTGGTAAGCTTTGCCGTGTGAATGGAATGCACGGAGAAAGTCTGGGCACGCCGCGCTTGCACGATTAACCTACCCGGTAAAGTTTGACACTCGCTTGTGCAAGTAACGATGCGATAGCAACGTTAAACCGCAATGCCATCGCAGTGAGAAACGGCCAGATGAGCGACGCGATGGATAAGCTCTACCGATTAGGCAAGTCAGTCGCGGGGCGAACCGATTACTCCACCGACCAGGAGTCGATCATCCAGACTCGGCGACCGCCGGAAGCAAGCAGACGTCGCAAACCGATCGAGCACGACAGACGCTCCTTCGACGAGGAGCTACCCACCGAGTAGCTCATCGCGGCTTGAGCCGGCTTCGAAGTGGCGTAAATCTCGGTGTCCTCGATCCGAAACCGCAGCTCCCCATCACCGCGCAACCTAGTGACATCAGCGATAATCGGCGACTGCCGCATGAGCGCTGAATTGAGCATACCGCTGAAGAAGGACCCTGGATCACCGACCGCAACCGGCGGATTAAGCTTCTCCGCCGCCTTTTGCGTCATCATCTCGATCATCTGGTCCACCTGACCGCGCGAGGCAGAATCGAGCCACTGCCGACAGGTACGGTCGACCTGTCCCTGCAGAATCGAATCTCGCATTCCCACGCGAGCGTAGGCTCCGACGGCAAAGAAGATCGCCAGCGCCAACCCGCACAGTGCCAACCTTGATCCCGTCAGTCCGCCATCGGAGGCGGCGATTGACCGCAAGGCCAGCAACGCCAGCGCTGCAGCAGTGAGCGGCACCACCACCAGCAGCGGGGCCGCGAAGGTGATGACAGACGCCAAGCCAAACACAAAGGCAACCACGGCCAACGAACTCAGCGAGCGATACTGCCCGAGTTCGTCCGCGTCGTAATTCCCAGATGGCACGTCAGTAGAAACGGATTCGGTCGTGGACATGACATCTAGCAATGTACTGAGAGAAGAGGCTTACGGGAAGAGATAGGCCACGGCCGTGGTTTCAAGTCCCACCTGATTTCGTGGGCAACTACTCGTAAATCGGATAATCGATGCCGTCTGCTTTGCGAACAGTATGCAGGACCGACGTGAACGGACCGGCAGCTCTATTCATTTTCAGGACGTGCGCAACATCCTTCAGGTCCGTGGCTTGCCAGGCACCTGCCTGAATTGGCGCTACTAGCAGCGTGTATGCAGCAAATGCTTCCAGCATCGTCGCCACGAAAACACCCGTCAGCCAGCCGCCCATCTTGTCGACGATTGGCAGAAAACGCACCTGAATGCGAGAGATCCGATCGGTCAGCAGCCGCAGAATCAGCATCGTCACAACAAACACGATCCACATGCCTGCGAAGATAAAGTACCAGGCAAACTCGCCCGCCTTGCCCGCCTGATCCATCACCATCACGCCAAGCGGCACTCCCCCAATCGCTCCGACCAACCCACTGATGATCAGGCAAATCAGCGTGATCGTGTTGTTCCATAGGCTTTCATTAATGGTCATGGCTACCCCGGCAAAGAAGATAAATCCGAGTGCGACCAGTAAATAAACCATTGCTTGTCCCTCAATTACTATTTCGACCGACCAGGTGACGCTGTGTGCATCCGACGGTTCTGCAGATTGATCAGTTCTTTAACACCCGCATGAGCTCTTGGAGCGAGGTTTCGCCCTTTGCCACTAACAACACGCCTTCTTCTTGCAAAGAGCGCTGCCGCGAGGCGCGGGCAGCTTTCTTCAACAGTTCCAGTTTCGGCTGTTTGATCAAGATCTCACGCATCGGGTCGGTTACGATCAACAGCTCAAACAATCCGGTCCGGCCCTGGTAGCCGAGCCCTTGGCACGACTTGCATGGCTTTTCGATTTCTTCGCCCTTGGGCGGACGATAAAGTTGCTCGATCTTGCCGGCAGGAATTCCCAGTTTGCGAAGTGTCTCTGGTGGCGGCGTGTAGCCGACTTTGCAATCGGGGCACAGTAGTCGTATCAGACGCTGATAGAGCACCGCTTTGACCACGACAGCAAAGTCTTTCGCCGGAACTTTCATCTGCAAGATGCGTAGCAGCGCCTCGCATGCTTCGCGCGCCCTAACGGTCGTAATGACGACGTCCTCGTCTTTGACTTCGTTAAAGAGAATCTCCGCGGCTTCGACATTGACCATGTCGCGACAAACGTAGACATCAGGATAATTACGCACCAACTTCGGCAAGATTGTTGCCGGAGTCTCGCCTGCTTCGGAGTCGTAGGTCGTCACGTTGATGTTTTGAATTTCGCGCTCGCTATGATTCACGTCCTCGATCGCCGCGAAGTCTCGCATCAAGCGGTCTGTCTCTTCTAACGACACGTCCGTGATGGTCGTCAGTCCACCGCCTGGCATCGTCGAGAGAATGAGCAACCCCTGATTGGTCGCCATCAGCTCCGACCATTTTTCTTGCAGGCCTTCGCGCATGCCCAGATCGTCGTAGTTTTCAAACGTCTGCTTCGTGCCGCTGCGTGTGACGATGACACGCTCGCCGGTCGACACCCCCTGGCTAACCATTGAGCACAGGTAATTCTTGCCCTCGAACTTAGCGCCAAACTTGCCAGCCTGTTTGCTGCGGCGATCTTGAACATCGAGATTCGACAGCGTTTTCATCACCGCTAACATCACGTCCGAGGCCTCGCGTTCGCGAGCTTCGCCGTTGTGCCACATACCGTCGATTTCGTGTCGGACATTGACGGCTTGTTTGGTGAAGTCGAGCATCATCCGCTCGCAACGCCGATTGATCATGTCTGCGAGGGCTTCTTTGACCAGCAGATAGCCGGGCGAGTTTCTCGCAGATAACAAGTTCGCGCTGTTGACGGTCGAATCTTCGGCTCCCATGGCAGACAGATCCATCTGCACGCCTTTCTCGTAGTCGGCCACGCGGTCGCTACTCATCTTGATACCAACCATACCCGCAGCTGTCGCGAGCACGTGACGCCACCACGATCCCGTTAGTACCGTCTGATGCGGCTGGACGTTTTTATTGTGCACCAACACATACGGCACCCAGGTCGCGAGAAAGATCACAAACAGAATCGGAATCTTAATGATGCTCGCCAGCGGTACGTAGAACAGGGCGATCGTTGTGATCGCGAATGGAGCGAAAATTATGTGATTCCACTTGTACCAGCCCAACCGATAAATCTGCGAGTCTTGGTTCACCCAGTCGCACGCCCGGACCCACATCAGCAAGATAAGGACAATACCAAACAACTTGAGAAGCGGAGCGATTTGTAGCGGTGTGTTGCGTGCCTTTTGCTCGAAGGCGGCCGCCGGATCCACTTCCTCTTCTTCCGGCTCGTCAGCAGGCTCCTCGACGTCGGCGGACTCCTCAGCGGGTGCTTCGCCGCCCACTCGTCTGCCGCCGCCGTTGCGATTGCCAGCAAGCTCTTGCTGAGCACCAGAAATAGCTGCTTGCTCGGCGAGACCACCTATTTGTGCAACAGCCAAATTGCCGCAGACGGCAGCCAGAACGAGCGATGCCACTAGCGCGATCGCAAACCGAAAATTCAAAAGCTGCTTCATCAGAGAATACCGCCTTGCGATACGTCGATTCCTTTGAGTGCCATCTTCAATGCTTCGCGGTTTGGTGCTACTTCCAGCGCCACCTCGCGATCGATCAACTCTTCGTCGACCAGTTTCTTCAAACTCTGCGTAAAATCCTGCATGCCGTCTTCCGCGCCAACGCGAATCGCGTCGCCCAGTTTGTGATCTTGCTCTTCGAGGATCAGCTTCTGAATCGTCGGCGTAAACGTCATGATCTCGCACGTTGGCACCCGACCAACGCCGGGCTTGATCGACTTGAGTAGCTTTTGCGCGATGATACCCCTCATATTCATCGAGATCGCGCTGCGTAGCGCACTGTGCATCTCTTGTGGAAAGAGGTCAAGAATACGCCCAATCGTCGAAGCGGCAGTACTCGCGTGAATCGTTCCATAGACCAAGTGACCTGTTTCGGCAGCGTGAATGGCCGTCATAAAGGTCTCTTTGTCACGCATCTCGCCCACGAGCATCACGTCGGGATCTTCACGCACTGCGTGCTTCATGCCGACTTCGAAGTCGATCACATCGAGGCCAATCTCGCGTTGATTGATCAGACACTTGTTTTCGGTGAAGACGAATTCAATCGGATCTTCGAGCGTCAGAATATGCTTGCGATAGTTTCCATTGATCCAGTTAAGCATCGACGCGATCGTCGTACTCTTACCTGACCCGGTTACCCCTGCCAGCAGAATCATGCCTTGGTCATACGTACAAAGCCGCTGAATCGACGGCGGCAGATTCAAGCCTTCGAAGTCGGGAATCCAGCTACTTACGCGTCGCGCGACCATACCGATATGACCGAGCTGCTGCAGCAAGTTCACACGAAATCGCCAGTTCGTTCCATCGACGTTGAGCATATGAGCGAAATCCGCACCGCCATCATGATCGAAAATCTTACGATTCCGCTCGTTCATCAACGGAAAACACAGACGTACCATCTCTTCGTCATCGATCGGACCACGCGACATCGGGCGTAGCGTGCCATCAACGCGCACCATCGGCGGACGACCGACCTTCAGGTGCAAGTCGGAACCTTCCAACTTGACGCAGGCCTTGAACATCTTGTTAATCTCAAGATCTTCGGAGTGCTTCGCGACAAAACTATCGTAGTCCGATTCTTTGATGGAAGACTTTGATGGCATGGTATTCTCCAACTCGCGACGAGATCAGATTAGGCGGCAAGTCGCACAGGCACGCCCTGCTCTGCCATAATCCGCTTGGTTTCTTGAATCGAATACTCACCGAAATGGAAGATGCTCGCTGCTAGCGCCGCGTCAGCTTTGCCCTTCGTCACGGCATCCGCCAGATGCATCGGACAGCCCGCACCGCCGCTGGCGACCACCGGTATCGAGACCGCTTCGCTTACCGCCCGCGTGATTTCTAGATCGTAGCCATCTTTGGTGCCGTCGGCGTCCATGCACGTAAGCACGATTTCGCCGGCTCCCAGCTCTTCGACTCGCTGCGCCCACGCGACCGCTTCCAGCCCCGTCGGCAGCCGACCACCGTTGATGTGCACTTCCCAAACTTCACTTCCGTCGCGCTGGATGCGTTTCGGGTCGATATTGACCACCGTGGCACAGGATCCAAACGCTCGACTGACTTCGGTGATGAGCTCTGGCGTTTTCACGGCCGCCGAGTTGATGCTCACTTTCTCGGCGCCCGCCTGAATCAAGCCGCGGACATCTTCTAAAGTGCGGATACCACCACCAATGGTAAACGGCATGAACACTTGCTCGGCCACGCGAGTCACGATATCGAGCATCGTGTCGCGTCCTTCGTGACTGGCGCAGATATCTAAGAACACCAGTTCGTCGGCTCCCTCGCGTTCGTAGCGAGCGGCGACCTCGACCGGATCGCCGGCGTCACGCAGGTTCACAAAGTTCGTGCCCTTCACCACTCGACCACGGTCGACGTCGAGACAGGGAATCACACGTTTGGCGAGCATGGAGGAAGTCGGAATGCGGATTTCGGAGTGCGGAATAGCCACGATGCCACGCATCGCTTGAGAGTATCCGAAAATCGTCGGAACCTCCCTAAACTACTCAGTTTAAGTAGGGTTTGAGGGGGGGTCAACTAGCGGCGGTCGACGCTCGGACTCCTTAGGGGGCCACGGCGAGGAGCCAACCTATATGCAGGTTAGCAGTTTCCATGTCACTCTGAGGCGATACAATCCGAGATTCCTGAGCGAATCCAATAACCGATGCGATAACATATCCCACGGGGTCGCCAATTTGTGAATCAGTACCTGCAAGATAACTGGGGCAGCATCGCAAGCTTGGCGGGACTATTGGTGTCAATTTGGACTCTTTTTGTCGCTTCAAAAGCACAGTCTGCAGCTGAAGAAGCTCGAAGAAAGTTGTTGCACGTAGACGCTGTGTCCGCTCTAGGTCAGGCGATCGCTTTAATGGAAGAGGCCAAGTCGCTGCACCGATTAGATGGTTGGGATGTGGCCCTCGATCGATACTCCAGAGCATGCAGGCTCATTCTAACCGCAAGGGAGAGTTTCCATGACTGGAGATCATCCGACCGAACGGCGTTGTCAGGAGCAGTGACGCAGCTACGATTATTGGAAACAAGAATCGAAAGAGCAATGCAGTCACCTCCGCAAAACCGAAAAACTCCGAATTTTGACTCCTTGAACAAGATCCTATCTAAAGAGATTGATGCGCTTACCAAGGTAGAGGCCTATCTAAAGGTTAATACGCAGGCTGAGGACTCCTAACATGGCCGACAAAAAGCAAGAAGCTCTACTATCGCAGCTCTTCGATTTGACCGAGGCAGATCGAATAACTTGGCAAGAAACCTCGGAAGAAAACACATTCGCTGCGATGTTTTCAGAATACGTAATTACTATTTCAGAGAAGGAAGAGATATTCGATAGAGCAAGTTACGAGTTTACAATCCGTAATAAGGAAGGGCGGGTGATCGACGAAATTGACGGAAACGCATTCGATCCAGATTGGCAAAGTTTATTTGAACGATTATTCACAAAAGCCAGACGACAAGTTGCAGGGGCAGAGCAAGCCTTAAACTCCATACTGGATGAGCTCTCAAAACTGAAAGACGATCCTGAAGATATTCCTTTTTAGCGTAATGCTCTCAAGGACGCCGCGTAATCTAACTCGACCATTTGGCACTCTGGCAACGACTCTAAGAACATCCGACCGTATGACTTCGTGCGAACCCGCGGGTCGAGAATCACCACCTTACCACGATCGTTGCTGCTGCGAATCAAGCGGCCAAAACCTTGCTTGAGCTTGATGATCGCCTCGGGCAGCTGGTATTCGCGAAACGGTTCACCACCGGCGGCGCGGATGGCTTCGAGTCGGGCCTCGAGTAGCGGTCGATCGGGAACACTAAACGGCAACTTCGTGATGATCACCGTCTGCAGCGCATCGCCGGGTACGTCAACGCCCTGCCAGAAGCTGTCGGTGCCCAGCAGCACCGAGCGCGGATCTTTTTTGAACAACTCAATCATCTGGCTGCGCGGTGTACCATCGGCCTGATTGAGCAGATTAAGGTTGTTTGAACGCAGCCATGACGACATTCGTGAGCCGACGCGACGCATCATCTCGTAGCTAGTGAAGAGTACAAAGGCATGTCCGTCCGATTCGCGAACGAAGTGCTGAATCATGTCGACGCAGGCGCGTTCATACGCATCGCGTTCAGAACTTGGATCAGGCATACCACGCATGGTCACGAGTTGAGCTTGCTGCTGATAGTTGAAGGGACTGTCTAGCCGCAGCGCGTCGCTCTTAATCAGCCCAACGCGATCGCAGAAGAAATCAAAGGAATCTGTTTTGCCGATTGCCAAGGTCGCGCTGGTGAGAATGGCCGTCGGTACTTCGTTGAACAACTGCTCACGCAGTTCGGGACCCACATCAATCGGGGCGGCAGACAGTGTTAGTCGCGGCATGCCACGGCGTGTCTGATACGATTCCATCCAGTAAACGGCCGACTCGACCTGCTGACGATGCCAAGTGTTCAGCTCTCCGGCTAGCGCAACCAATCGATCGTGTGCCGAGATGAAATCTTGGCGCTCAGTTTCTTCGTCCTGTGCGTCGCCGGCTCGTTTGACTTCGCGTGCGAGTGTCTGAAGCTGTGGGCTGAGGCGATTCGTCACATTGAGCGGCGCGCTCAGTCGTCCGTTGGGCGGTGCCTTTGCTTCCTTCCAATCCATCAGATCAGCGAAGAACTCATCCGACATGATACGGCATTCATCGACCATCTGCTGTAGCTCGCGCATTGCGTGATGGACGAGCAGGCCCTTCTGTGTGCGGTCGTTGTAGAGCCGACTCAGCACATATTCGATCTGACCACTCGTCAAGCGGATACCCAGATGGTCCGCAGCGACCGACTCGACGGTGTGCGCTTCGTCCAGCACGACGACATCGTAGTCGGGCAAAATGCTTACGCCGCTGCGGCGCAGTGCCAAGTCGCTGAAGAACAGCGCATGATTGACAATCATCAATTGTGCGTGCTGCACCCGACGGCGATCTTGGTAGTAAAAGCACTTCTGGTAAGTCGGACATCTTCGACCAAGACAGTTACCATGGTCGCTTGCCACCTCGTCCCATACCTGCGGAAACGGTTGATAGGGCAGATCGCTGAGCGAACCGTCGGACGTGCGTTCCGTCCAGGCGCGTAAGTCACGCAGCTGGTCAATCGCGTCGAACTTGTCGAAAAGGCTGCCGCTTCGCGCAAGAGCGCCGTTGAGCCGACGTAAGCTGATGTAGTTGCGTCGACCCTTGACCAGTACCGCGGAGAACTCCCGTGGAATCACGCTGTTGAGCAGCGGAATATCTTTGCTAATCAGCTGCTCTTGCAAGCTGATGGTGTGCGTGGACACCACCACGCGCAAAGGCTTTTCCGGCTTCTCGCCGTCGGGGGTCGGTTCGGTTGCAGCAAGAATCGCGGGGACCAAATAAGCAAAGCTCTTGCCGACACCGGTGCCAGCCTCAACCACCAGATGCCGCTCGTTGGCGATCGCACTGGCAACCGCGTCGGCCATGGTCAACTGCTGCGGTCGCTGCTCGTAATTCTGCAGCCGTCGCGCTATCGAACCCTCGGGCCCCAGTATATCGGCAGCAGTCAACAAAGGTGTGGTATCAGACATGCGGCCATCTTCCTCGCGCAGGTGCCTATCGCGGCTTCGCGGTGATGGTGCCCTCTTCCGGGCTGCTGGCCGTGGCGTAGAGCTTTTTCGGAATACGACCAGACAAGTAGGCGAGGCGTCCCGCTTCGAGACCAAGCCGCATCGCATCGGCCATTCGTAGCGGGTCGGCGGCGTGGGCGATGGCCGTGTTGAGCAAGATGCCGTCGACACCTAGCTCCATTGCGGCCGTTACATCGCTCGCGGTACCGACGCCTGCGTCGACGATCACCGGATAATCTGGATCGCCGTCCTTGAGATACTCCATGCAGATCCGAATGTTGTTTGGGTTGAGCACGCCTTGACCCGAACCAATCGGACTGCCTGCGGGCATCACGCTGGTGGCACCGGCCTCTTTCAAGCGGCGCGCGACGATGGGATCGTCATTGGAGTAGCACAGCACCTGGAATCCGTCGGCAACCAGTCGCTCGGTCGCCTCGATCGTCGCTACGGGATCAGGCAGCAGCGTCTTGGTGTCCGCCAGGACTTCGAGTTTGACCCAGTCGGCACCTGGATTCTCGAGGCCCAGCAGAATCTCACGGCCCAGACGAGCTACGCGAACAGCATCGTCGGCGTTGAAGCAACCAGCCGTATTCGGCAGCAAGGTGTAGCGATCGGTGTCGATAAAGTCGAGCAGATTGTTCCCTTCGGCGTCAATCAACCGCTCGCGGCGCACCGCAACGGTGATGCAGTCGGTTCCCGATCGCTCCAACGATTCCTGCATCAACTGATGCGTGGCATACTTGCCGGTGCCCACGATGAGCCGACTCTGCAGTGTATGTGTGCCGATCGTGATCGTATCGGCGGTAGCAATCTCGATGCTCATGTTGTCTCGCTCCGGCGACGCGTAGTATCGCGGGTTGCCGTTGGTCCTTCACTCTTTCTATCCACCACCGACCAACGTCACTACTTCCAGTCGGTCGCCATCAGCAAGTTGAGCCGTAGCGTGTTCGCCGCGAGGCACCAACTCGAGATTGCGCTCGACAGCCACGTAGCGCCGATCCAGTTGCAAATGCTCAAGCAAGTCCGCGATGGACGAACCTTGCGAAACTTCGCGCTGCTGGCCGTTGACGTGAATGATCATGACGCCGCTCACTCAGTCTACTCGTCACGCACAAACGTGGTGCGAAACGAGCCCTTCGCTAACGGCACAAAGTTGCCACGCTGAGGCTGTCCCTTGGCATGTAAACTGGCGTTCCATGGCAAGGCATAGGCGGCGACCTCACCGCTGGATGCCTCGGCGATGTAAATCAGGCTATTGCCCAGCTGCGTGCCTCTTCCGCGCGGAATATTGGCCAGGCCGGTGACCATCAGGTATTTGGGGTTCTTCGAGCCGCCCGCGAAATCTTGCTGAATGTTGCGCTCGAACAGAGCGACAAACTCCCCCGTACGGCGGCTCACGGCTGCGGCGCGTAAATCACCCGTCAGAAAATCAAGAAAGTAAAACGCCTCGACGCTGTCGTCAACGAAACCAGTGGCGATTGCAAAGTTGTTTTGACCATGCGTCGCGGTCGCATGCACCAGCGTTCCCTGTCCCAGTCCTTGCCAAGCCGCCATCAACATAGCACCTGCAAACAGCCCCAGCACCAACACTGCCGCATGATTGCACACCTTTTGCAGGTCGAAAAATCGCCGCTGCTCCATCGGTATCTCTCCGCTGCGAAAATACTGGGCAATCGCGACCGATGCCCTCGGACATGGCAGAGCCACCAGACAAGGCCATAACCCTCGTATCCTACCGATTCTGGAGGGAACCTGCCAGGAGGCGAGGCAGTCGAGATTTGATTATCGGCTAGGAAACGGTAGACTTTCAGCAGAAGGTGCCTTCGTGCCTCGCGATCGCGTCAAGTCCTGCCGTTTGCACTCCAATACGCCATTCGGAGATCGAATCATGAGCCAAGCCGACAATCCCTACCTGGCCGCCAATTTCCTTTCTGCCGCCGAAGCCAACGTCGACGATCGGGCATCATTTATCACCAAAACCTACTTGCACTTAGCCGGCGCTATCGCCGCTTTTGTGCTCCTGGTGACCGCCCTAATAAACTCACCGTTTGCTGAACCGCTCATTCAGTCGGTGCTGGGTACTCGCTATGGTTACCTAATCTTGTTTGGCGGATTCATGCTGGTGAGCTGGATTGCCGAAACCTGGGCGAGGTCATCGACTTCGCTTGGAATGCAGTACACAGGTTTAGGAATCTATGTCGTGGCTGAGGCCATCTTTATGACGCCTCTGATGTATCTAGCCGCTTTACAAGACCCGAACATTCTGGCGACCGCGGGCGTGACGACTCTCGGCCTGTTCGCCGTCCTAACGACGATCGTGTTTATCACCAGAAAGGACTTCTCGTTTTTAAGGTCAGTACTTGTGTTCGGTGGCTTTGCCGCATTTGGGCTGATTTTGCTGAACGCTTTCTTTGGACTGACACTCGGTCCAATCTTCACCTACGCGATGATTGCCTTTGCGTGTGCCTACATCCTCTACGACACCTCAAACGTCTTGCACCACTACCGAACCACCCAATACGTGGCCGCTTCGCTAGCACTATTTGCTTCAGTGGCCTTGCTGTTCTGGTACATTTTGCAATTGTTCATGTCGCGCGATTAGACGAGAGCAATCCATCGCGAAAGCAAAGCAGCCCGGGCAGATTTGGCCCGGGCTGCTTTTTTTGTAGACTTGGGCAGTCGCTACTCTCGACTGCCACCGGCAAAGCGCATGAGCAGATAAAGCAGCGTCATCACCGCTTGAAGTGTTCCCGCGACGTAAGTCAGTGCTGCTGCATTCAGCACTCGGTTCACGTAGACCATGTCCTGATCGGCGACGATGCCATGCTCGACGAGCAGTCGTTTGGCGCGGCTGCTGGCATCGAATTCGACGGGCAGGTTAATGACTTGGAAAACTACCGTTGCGCCAAACGCGGCGATGCCAAAGATTATCAGCGCCTTATTTGTAAGCAGGACGCCGGCCATCAACATAATCATGCTGGCGTTAGAACCGAACGTCGCGGCAGGTACTGCGGCGTTTCGTAGCGCTAGCGGCGCGTATCGCTTGGCATCTTGAATGGCATGCCCCGCCTCGTGCGCGGCGATTCCAACCGCTGACGCCGATCGTGAGGAGTATACCGGTTGGCTTAGGCGCAAAACCTTGGAACGCGGATCATAGTGATCGCTGAGCTGGCCGCCAATTTGTTCGATGCCGACATTTTGAAGGCCAGCCGCGTCCAACAGGTGGCGGGCTGCCGCAGCACCGGACAACCGAGCCGGCACTTGCTGGCCTTCAGCAAACGTACGCTTGACGCGCGATTGCGCCCAGAACAGCAAAGCAATCGCTGGTGCAATCATCAAAAAATATACCGGATCAAAGAAAATCATGTCTCTCCAAAGGCTCCAGGGTGGGGCAATATCCGTCGCACAAAATCAACATTTTCGCGCTACCTTCAGTACGCAAGTGGCCCTCGATCGGTTCACCTCAGCAAATCGGCTGAAACACGAAGATATTGGCGGAAATGTCGACCAACTGGCCGGTTTTCGACCGGTCGGTTGATCAGTTGGCCACCGCGATTGCTGCGCCAGCGCGCCAGCCACTCTCGTCGCGCTCGACTCGGTGGTAGAGCGTGTCGCGCTCGACTGGCTCGCGACCGGTCTCTGTGATGATGCGCCGGATTTCATCGACGCTGAGAATCTCGGGCGTTTCGGCACCCGCGTCGTGATAGATCAACTCATGACGGACCGTACCGTCAATGTCGTCAGCGCCGTAAGACAGTGCAATCTGTGCCGTGCCCACGCCGAGCATGATCCAGTAGGCTTTCATGTGCGGCACGTTGTCGAGCATCAGTCGGCTAACCGCCATGGTTCGCAAGTCCATCGGTCCCGATGGCTTAGTGATATGGTCGAGTCCAGTGTTTTCTGGATGGAACGCCAATGGGATGAACGTCTGAAAGCCTCCGGTCTCATCCTGCAGCTCTCGCAGACGAATCAGGTGGTCAATGCGATGATAGGGCTGTTCGATATGACCGTAGAGCATCGTACAGTTACTGCGTAGCCCGAGCTGGTGCGCATTGCGGTGCGTTTCGAACCAGCGGCTACTGTCGGCCTTGTGCTCGCAAATCTGATTGCGAACCTCCGGGTGAAAAATCTCAGCACCGCCCCCCGGCATGCTACCCAGTCCGGCATCGACCATGTCTTCGAGCACCCAACGAATCGACTTGCCCGTGAGCCGTGCAAACCAATCGATTTCCACTGGCGTCCACGCCTTGAGGTGCAGCGTCGGAAAATTTTCATGCAGCACGCTGACCACCCTGCGATACCAATCGTACTTGGCCTGATGGTGCAAGCCACCGACAATGTGCATCTCGGTTGAGCCCGCGTTAACCGCTTCCTGCCCGCGAGCAATGACTTGCTCGTCCGACATCCAATAGCCCTTTTCGTCTCGCAGATCCGCGCGAAACGCGCAGAAGGTGCAGCGATAGACGCAAATGTTCGTGGGGTTCAGATGCGTGTTGATGTTGTAGTACGCGAAGTTGCCGTTTTTTCGCTCGCGTACCAGGTTCGCCAGCTCACCGAGTTCTGGGAGTGGCACCTCGGGCGAGTAAAGCAACACGCCCTCGTCAAATGTCAGCCGTTCGCCAGCTTCCACTTTCTCGCGAATAGGTTTCAGGATTTCTGATGAAGTTCTCAACATACCCACTTTCCGGCGTGGCCCACTCGCAGGGCTGTCTTTGCTTGCTGCCACCTGCGAGGCATTATCACCCGGCACCGAGCCACAGGTCTAGGGAGCCAACCGCAAGCAGACCCAGGCTAATCACGGCGTTGACGTTGAAAAAAGCTGTGTTGACGCGATCGAGGTCTTCTGGCCGCACCAGAGCGTGCTCGTAGATCAAGAGTAGCCCCACCGCCGCGACCGCCACCCAAAACAACGGTCCAAACGGCGAATAAACCAGCGGCAACAGTGCCAGTAGCACAACCGTCACGGCATGAGAAGCCGCCGCCAACCGCAATGCCCTAGCAACTCCCAACCGGGTCGGCACGCTATTGAGCTTGGCCTGACGGTCGAACTCGAAATCCTGGCAGGCGTAAATGATATCGAATCCTGCCACCCAAGTCGCGACCGCCCCGCCCAGCACCAGCGCTGGCAACAGATCGAGCCAATCGGTCATCACCGCCTCGCCACGAATCGCAATCCAAGCCGCCACCGGCGACATCGCCAGGGCGATGCCCAGCCAAAAATGAGCCGCCGACGTGAACCGTTTGGTGTAACTGTAACCGCACAGAAACGCGAGCACCGGCACCGACAAATAAAGTGGTAATCGATTCGGCAAGAACAGCAGCGTGCTGGCGACAAAGGCGACGCCGCAGGCGACAGCGAACAGCGTGACCTGACTGACGCTCAAGATACCCGCGGGAATGTGTCGTTTGGCCGTACGCGGGTTCTCGGCATCAATCTCGCGATCGACGATACGGTTGAACGCCATCGCAGCGCTTCGTGCGGTGACCATGCAGAGCAGAATACCCAACAGATCGAGCCAGCGGAAATCCTCTTCGTACCAAGCCATCGCACTCGCCAGTAGTGCAAACGGCAGAGCGAAGACGGTGTGGCTGAAGCGGATCAGCGAGAGCAAGTGATCGATGGTTTTGAACATGCAACAAAAGCCTCACGCAAAGGCGCGAAGGCGCAAAGCCTTCGCTGCAATATTTTCTTTGCGCCTTCGCGCCTTTGCGAGCATCATTCGTCACCCCATCGCTTCATGAGGCAATTATCGACGCCTAGTTGATCGCAAATTCGTGCGACCATGAAGTCCACCAGATCCCTTAACGTCGTCACGCCGTGATACCAGCCAGGTGCCGCCGGCATCACGACGGCGCCCGCTTGCGTTGCCAATCGCATGTTTTCGATATGTGGCACCGACAACGGTGTTTCACGCGGAACCAGCACCAACTTGCGGCGCTCTTTGAGATGCACCTCTGCAGCCCGTTGGATCAGATTACTCGCTCCGCCATGAGCGATTGCGCTCAGCGTCGTGCCCGAACACGGACAGACAGCCATACCCTCAGTCAGAAAAGAACCACTGGCAATTGCGGAGTTGAAATCTTGGAAGTGATGGTAGTGCAACTCGCCGCGAGCGATAGACTCCGCCGAGAGCACGTTGCTATCCGCGGTACCAACTCCGGCACTGGCCTGCAGCATTTTAATCTTGCTGTCTTCGGCCGCAGTCTCTTTGTCGAGCATCAGATCGCTCGACTTGAAGTTCTTTAGGCTGACTTTCAAGTCCATTTCTTCGTCGATCACCTGCGAACCGCTGGGACTTATCGATAGGTGCACGTCGTGTCCGGTGGCTAGCAATACCTCGACTAATCGAACCGCATAGACCGCGCCGCTTGCTCCGGTTACTCCAACGCAGACATTTTTCTTAATGCTCATATTGATTCGGCGCTGCATGGCAACGCGGTTAGTTTCTGTTTGCAGCTTTCGATCCGACGTACAGCGTTGCTACGCCGAAGGTGAGCGGATGGAAGCGAACTTGTTGCAATCCGGCGTTGCGCATCATCCCGGCTAGCTCTTCACCTTGTGGAAACTCACCCACGCTCTCAGGTAGATAGTTGTACGCACTCTGGGCGTTGCGGGCGAGAAGCTGACCGATTTTAGGCAGGATATTTCGGAAGTACCAACCATACACCGCCTTGAAGGGCTGCCACTGCGGCGTCGAGAACTCAAGCACCGCCACCTTGCCACCCGGCTTGCACACACGCGTCATCTCGCTGAGACCCGCGTCGGTCTTGGCGACGTTGCGAAGTCCAAACGCAACGCAGACAATATCAAACTGATCGTTATCCAGCGGTATCCGCATCGCGTCGGCTTCGACAAAGCTGACCTGACTATCCGCGTTGGTCTTTACGCCTTTCTGTCGTCCGATCGCCAGCATTTCGTGACAAAAATCGGCTCCGATGATTTCGGCTTCGCCACTGGCCGCCTTATTGTAAGCGAGCGCCAAGTCGCCTGTGCCGGTGCACATATCAAGAATCTTCATGCCCCGAGCTGGCGGTACGGTGCGGACCGTGCGCCAACGCCAGTAGCGATCGACATTCAATGACAGCAGATGATTCAGGAAATCGTATCGACCTGCGATCTCTCCGAACATCTGCCTCACGCGTGGCGCAGATTTGTCCACCGAATTCGACGGCACGGAGGTTGGCTGGTCAAGAGTCGTAGTCACTGGTTGTTCCATGCGTACAATATCGCAGGAGACGCTTTCTCCTGCTAGCGCTAACCGCTGACGACAACGGTGTTTAACCTATGCCCACCCTGAACGTCCACTACCTGCCGCAATTTGTTGCTGAAGCCGATTTGGCCGGCGGCACCGCTATCGTCGTCGATTTGCTGCGCGCGTCGACAACGATTTGCCAAGCGCTGGCCAATGGTGCCAAATGCGTCGTTCCGTCGGTCGAAGTGGATGCCACGTTTGCGCTGGCCCAAGGCTACGAACGCAGCGAGATCGTACTCGGCGGCGAACGGGGCGGGGAGATTATCGAAGGCTTCGACCTAGGCAACTGTCCCTCCGACTACACCGCCGACCAAGTGTTCAATCGGACCGTACTGTTCACCACGACCAACGGTACGAAGGCAATCAATCACGCACGACTGGCCGACCGCGTACTCGTCGGTTGTGCCGCCAACCGCCGCGCAGTCTCCGAGGTCGCAGCCGACAGCGAACAAGTCGACATCCTCTGCGCCGGTACTAACGGCAAAGTCACCCGCGAAGACATCCTTGCCGCCGGCGCCATCGCTCACAGACTTGCCACCCACCACGCACCACCTGCCACACCTTGGTCGACCAACGAATGGGCCGATTCGGCCCGCGGCGAATGGGAGGAGTTGCTGAATACGGCCACGGCTCTCAATCGCACTGCCGACGATCAATTCGCCATCGAACTCCAAGACACCCTTGGCGGAAAGAATCTGCTTGCGCTGGGCTTCGACGACGATTTGGTTACCTGCGCCCAACTCGACAAGCTCAAAGACGTGCCCGCTCTCGACAAGCAATCAGGCGAATTCCGACTCCTGTAGCGGCTCCGTGGCTTGGTAGCTAAACTATCCTGCTTATCGATAATCTATTGCCTCTCGCAAAGGCGCGAAGACGCGAAGTGATCAATTGAACCGCTTAGTGCTTTGCGACTTCGCGCCTTTGCGAGATTCTTCCTAGAACGAAAAAAGAAGACTCCCATGGAAATGGAAAAACTCGTCTCCCTTTGCAAACGCCGAGGGTTCCTCTTTCAGTCCAGCGAAATCTACGGCGGCATCAACGGTTTCTGGGACTACGGCCCGTTGGGCGTCGAGCTCAAACGGAACATCAAAGCCGCTTGGTGGAAGGACATGGTCACCGCTCATGACGAGCTAGAAGTCTCCGACGGCGCCCCCAGCACGCACGAAATGACCGGCCTCGACTGCACGATCATCATGCATCCGCAGGTGTGGAAGTGCTCAGGGCACTACGATCTGTTCTGCGACATGATGGTCGACTGCAAAGAGACCAACAAACGCTACCGCTTCGACCAAGTCCGTGGTCGCTGGGCTGAAGCCAAAGGCCAGCGCATCTTCGTCACGACCGTCGCCGAAATCGACGAAGAAGAAGCCGAACTCACCCGCCGGGCGATGAAGGCCTTTAAGCTCCGTGCCAAGGACGCCGACCAACTTGCCTGGGATGGCGAAGCCGTCTCGCTCGACACGCTCGACGATACCAGTGCTGTGCTCGCTCCCGACGCCAAGAAGGTCGGCTCGCTCACCGATCCGCGTGAATTCAACTTGATGTTCAAAACCATCGTCGGCGCTATGGGCACCGAAGAAGATGCGTCGTTTCTGCGTCCCGAGACGGCCCAGGGCATCTTCGTCAACTTCAAGAACGTCGTCGACAGCACGCGCGTGAAGATTCCTTTCGGCATCGCGCAGATCGGCAAGAGCTTTCGCAATGAAATCACGCCGCGAAACTTCACCTTCCGCTCGCGCGAGTTCGAACAAATGGAAATCGAGTTCTTCTGCCATCCGGACTCGTCAGCCGATTGGTACACATATTGGCGCGACCGTCGATTCGCCTGGTACCAGGAACTCGGACTGGCCGGCGAGCGTCTGCAGCTTCGCGATCACGACCCCGACGAGTTAAGTCACTACAGCACGGGCACCGCCGACATCGAATACGCGTTTCCGTTCTTGCCGGAAGGAGAATACGGCGAGCTGGAGGGCATTGCCCACCGCGGCGACTTCGACCTGCGCAGTCACATGGAGGGCAAGCTCGATCCCAACAGCTGCCCGCTGGAGGTGGAGAAGAATGAAAAGGGCAAACCCAAGTACAAAGGCAGCGGTCGCGATCTCACCTATCGCGATCCGGTTAGCAACGAAAAGTTCACGCCACACGTGATCGAGCCTTCAGCCGGCGCCGACCGTGCGACGTTGGCGTTCTTGTGCGAAGCCTACACCGAAGACGAACAACCCGACGAAAACGGCGAGATGCAGACGCGAGTCGTCATGAAGTTCCATCCACGGATTGCACCGATCAAAGCGGCCGTCTTCCCGCTGGTCAAAAAAGATGGCATGCCAGAGATCGCCAAAGACATCTACCGCGCGCTGAAGAAAAAATTCCCCTCCTTCTACGACGAAGGCGGCGCCGTCGGACGCCGTTACCGCCGCCAAGACGAAGTCGGCACACCCTACTGCATCACCGTCGACGGCCAAACCCTCGACGACAAAACCGTCACCATCCGCGACCGCGACACGCTCGAACAATGGCGCGTGAAAATTGACGACGTGGTGGAGGAGATTAGCGGACGGGTATCGTAGTTCGCTATTACTCCAATTCGAGTCACAACGAACTACGATCCCGTTTCCATGCGTTTCATGGTGAGCCGTAGTTTCTTACGGTTCGCTAGGTCTGATCGGAAGTCCATTGAACACTTTCAATCTTTGAATCTTCCGATCGCTTCAAACGACGTGTAGTCTGGCTAGGACTTGCATTACGTTTCTGTGTCTGAATTACTCGCGGCGCTTCAATCAACCTGACTCGCGTCAGAAATTCGTTCATTGCATCTTCGACGCTCTCGATAGGTCTGGATTCGGTTGAAACTATGAGCTGATAATCTCGTTTTCCGTCGTTTGCTACCCAAACCAGAAACTGTTTCTTTCTTTTGCGATCTGTTCCGGTGTATGCCTCATAAACGAAGCCGCTGAGTCCAGCTGCCTCAACAACCGAAGTATGAGAAGAGAATCTACAGTTGTAGTCTTTTCTCAAGCGACTTTGTGATCTGGCTAATTCAGAACTTTCCGTCTTGCCTTTTGCAGGATCCACATGGAGCAAGACTTCAAGCTTTTGCTTCTTGCATCCAAAATGTAACGTAGACCTCGATGGCTTCGACTTGGGAATCGTGCACATCCAAGGATAGTCTGGCACATCTACGAATAAATTAAACTTATCCAGCCTTTTGGTGCCGTTTTCGATGACCTCTCGAGGAGGGAAACCAGTGTAAATCTTGGTTTGCCCCATAACCGTCACTTTCATCTTCTTTTGCTCATGCAATGCGCGGCCGAACATGCCGCTGATCTTCGACGTAACCGAGTTTGACTTTGCCTGCACGGACTCTGAAGCCACCCCTGATACCAGCGCGACAAGCATTGCTAGGCAAGTCTGTCGAAAAACAATCTGGTTTTTACCCATCACTTCCCCCCCCAAAAAAAATACTAGAAACCTACATCGTACGCTAGGCACTGAACAAGGACAGAATTGCACTGACTTAATCGCCGACCTACGTCTACAGCTGCATGAATGGCACCACCTACCCCTCCGACGCCAACCGCGCCGACATTAAATCGACCTGCCCCTGCAAATTCGCCACCAGCATGTGTGGACTCGTGGCTTGGCTGAAGTGGTGATAAAACTGCTGGCTGGAGGGTTGGCGTTCGCCGGCGAGGGTGCCGGTGACTTGTTCGATTTCGGCCAGCTGTCGATCGACGCCGCGAAGTTGACGGTTCACTTGCCGTCCGTTGCGCCAGAGACGGATGGCCATCCAAGCCAAACTCAGGATCAGCATCCCTTCGGCACCAATCGTGAGCGTGAGCCCCGCTTGCCACAGACCGGGCAAGTCGAACGCTGACGACCAAATCAGGATGCCCACGCCCGAACAAAAGCTGACCATGCCGGCGGCGAGCAACAGGCTCAGTACCCAGGAGGTTCGATTCGGTTTGCGGATGGCTGCGGCATCCGACTTCGCATTACGCGCAACGGAACGCAGCGGCACATCGGTCGTGGTGTACGAAGCGGGCGGCACGTGCGAGCGCGGATCGTGCATGCCGGTCATTACTGGGCTGGCCAAATCGCGGCGGTAGGTGCGGCTGAGCGTACGGTCGATCTCGCGCAGTCGCTCGCTGGTTTCGGCGTCTGTCAGCCAATCGACGGGCGGAGCCAACTCGTCCGTCGCAGGTTGGTCAAACGAATCGAGCGAGATGCCCACGTCGCTAGGATTGGCGGCGACCGTCGACCCGAGTTCGTGCTGGCAACGCGGACAACACAATGGTTCATTCGCCGCGCGGGCAACAGCCGGGACATCCTGCTGGCAAATATCACACCACATGCAAACGTCTCGAAGAAAAGCGAAAGAGACCCACCCTCGTCTTCGATCATCGACACGCCGCGTTGTTAAACCTTAACGAATCTGCCGACTAGTCCAGCTAGCACTCGCATGACACAGCGGGCTTGGTACATTCACACGCGGGCTAGACATTCAGACGGGGGGTTTGGGGGTCTCCCCAACTGCCCATTACGCGTTACTCGGGGGAGACCCCCGAACCCCCCGTGTCTTACGGCTATTCTTCTTCCGGCCGTACCCAGTCGCCGCGTAGCCAATCGACAATCAGTCCCAACGACTTGTCGTCCAGCTGGTTGAGTTTCTCGTCGCCATGCGGAGCGAATGCTGGCATGCGGTCATTCATCTCACCATAGAATCGCTCGTCAGCCGGGTTGCGAATAAAGTCGATCATCCACCGCCGTGACATGTAACCATCGAGTACGGGCGAACCAATGTCTTGCTGCTCGCCAAAAGTGTGACAGTCGGTACAGCTCGAACCGCTTTCTAGTAAGTCAGCCAGTCCGCCTTCGATCAGTGCGCGACCCTCTGCAATGAGTTGGCTGTCCTGCGCGTCGGTTGCTGCTTGCGTGGGAAGTTTTGCTTCGGCTGATAACGCAACCGCTACTTTCTTGAGTGTTGCTCTCACGGCCTCGCGTTGATTTGACGTGAGTTCGCCGCCAAAACAGTCTTCTTGCACAAAGCTGACCATCTCGGAGTAATCGCCGTCTGCCGCGAAAGGCGAACCCGCGTAGCCGAAGTAATCAGGACCGCTCACTTGCTCGGGATCGAGTAAACCTTCGATCCATTGACGTGAGCCTATGCCGAACAGATTCGGCGCCGTTGGATTTTCATTGACTAGTGAAGCCAATGCTGGATCGGGATTCTCGCGATCGAGGTAGTTGTGGCAGCTCGAACAATTCTGCGCGAACAGCTTGGGACCTTGCAAATACGGGTCGTCGTACACCAGCGTCAGTGCTCCCGTAGGTGGTATGCCTTTCGACTTCGCCAAACCAATCGCCCGTTCGGCGTTGTAATGACCTTCTTCCTTTGCCTTGAGAAACTCGACCGAAGCGGTAAACGCGGCGCGATTCTCGGGTGTGTCGGCCAGACCGCTGTCTTCAAAGGTTGCATCAGCACTGCCAGCCAGGTTGTCATCTTGAATTGCTTGTAAGGTGAGGAAGCCCGCTCCGCCTAACAGCACAACCAAGAACGCGACGTTGAAGAAGTGTCCGACCTTCCACCGGCCGATCCACGGCATGAGAAACATCACGCCCACGATCAGCCCCGGAATGACAAACGCTCCCCACACTTCCAACTCGCCTGGGAACCACTTCAAGAATTGGAACAGGAACAAGAAGTACCACTCGGGACGAGCGGCAGCATAGTTATTCGCTGGGTCGGCGGGCGCGGTGAGTTCTGCGCCGTGTGTGTACCAAGTGGTGACCGATACGGCGAGTAAGATCGCGCAAGCTGCGATGCAATCCTTCATCATCTGGTCAGGCCAGAACATTTCGTCAGGTCGCTTGATTGGCTCCTTCGGAGTGAGCCCGTGCTTGCGGAACAGCGCCAAGTGCAGCGCCAAAAAAGCTACCAAAGCCCCCGGCAGTACGCCTGCATGTAAGGCAAAGAACCGAGTCAGGGTGTGATGCCCGTAACTCGAGCCGCCGACGGCGAGCTTCTTCACCTCAGCGCCGACAACCGGCGTTTGACTCGCAAGCTCGGTGCCGACACTTGTGGCCCAGTAGCCTTTTTGATCCCACGGCAACAGATAACCCGTCAACGACAGGCCAAGCACGATCAGCATCAGCACCAAGCCGAGCACAAAGTTCAATTCGCGCGGCGCGCGATAAGCCCCATCCCAAACAACCTGAACGAAATGAATAGCCAGCAGTATGACCATCATCGAGGCCATGTAGTGATGCAGTCCACGTAGAAACCAACCGCCGCTCATTTCTTCCTGGATATAGAACACGCTCTCCCAAGCGGTCTGCGTGCTAGGGCTGTAGGCCATCCACAAGAAGATGCCCGTGATCGCCTGCGTGACGAACGCGACGACCAACGTGCTGCCCCATACGTAGCGCCATCGCGCTCCGCCGGGCACACGCTCGTACAGCGCCTCGTGCAATAGCTCTTTGATGCCGGTGCGACTGTCCAGCCAGTCGAAAGTACTATTGACCAACTGTTTCATGCGGACGGCTTCTTTTCTTTGTGGCCAGTCTGAAAGTCAACGAATGTGACGAGCACTTCGGTCACCGTCTTGCCGTCGGCGGAAGCCTGCTCGCTTAACTCGACCTCGAGCGTGTCCATATCACGCGGCGCCACCTCGTCGTCTCCGTTTACGCGCGAGCCGTCGGTGTTGAAACTGCTGGTGTGACACGGACATTTGAACTTTTCTTCTGCCGCCGAGTACCCAATCGAGCAACCTGCGTGCGGACACTTCGCGGTGAAAGCGATCGGCGTTTGCTCCCCTGGTTGGCGGAGTAGGTAGACCGCGCCGACTTTCTGACCTTCGTACTGCGTCCAAGCATCTTTGCGATCGGCTACCACCGGAAAGAAGTAAGGCCGACCGTCGTCCGGAACTTGATTAAGCAGGGCCACACGCACCTGAGGAGTCTCCGCCTTGCGAAACAGCGGCGAGAGGAACGACCAGATTCCCGCGCCGATCGGCGCCAACGTCGCCAATCCACCGGTGAGGATGGCAATGAACGAACGACGATTCGAACCGGCGCTACCGGCGACCTCGTCTTCGCGCTTGCTGCCGGT
This sequence comes from Planctomycetota bacterium, assembly GCA_039184115.1. GTDB lineage: Bacteria > Planctomycetota > Planctomycetia > Pirellulales > Lacipirellulaceae > Bythopirellula. Next base: position 27,462 of record JBCDBK010000029.1, read on the forward strand.
TTCCGTCTGCTGCTTCTTTCTTCGCTTCGGCATAGGTTAGCTCGTCAAATTGGGCGGGTCAAAGTATCTCGCTACGAAGCCGGTAAAACGCAAAGAGCCGATGAACTGCCAGCTGCTCTACTGTTTCGCGCTGGTGCGAGAGTTAATTCCTATTCTACCTTCGAGCAGAGCTCGTACTTACCCGAGTTCCTGGCAAATCGCAGCCAACACAGCCTCCTTGGCTTCCTCCAGAGTCCCGGAAAAAGAAACGCCGGCCGCTTTCTTATGTCCACCGCCTCCAAATTGTGCCGCAATCTGCTGCACGTCGAAATCGGTGCGACTGCGTAAACTCACTTTGGTGCGATCCGGTTCCAACTCAACAAACAGCACAGCGATCTCGCTGCCTTTGACCGTGTGTAACGCGTTAATCGCATCTTCGGTGTCGGTCGTGTTGGCACCTGTTTCCGAAAAATCCTGACGTGTGACGTGCGTCGACATCAGCCTTCCGCCGACATCGGACTTCACGTTACTCAGAATCCGGCCGCGTAGGTGCAATCTCGCCAAACTGTGTTGTTCGTAGAGCGTCGAGAACACCTCAGGCGGACTCGCGCCTGCTGCGACCAAACGGGCCAGCGCCTCGAACGCCTCTTGCTGGACCGACGAGAAACGAAACCAACCGGTGTCGGTCGCGATCGCGGCGAATAGCGGCGTGGCGATCTCGCGAGTAATTTCCACGCCGAGCGCTTCACCCAACTCCAGAATCAACCGCCCAGTGGCTTCGGCAGTTTCTTGTTTGAATTCGATGGCGCCTAGATCGTCTTGGCTAACGTGATGATCGACGATCACGCGCTCACCGGGAAAAGCCCTCACCACTTCGGCCATCGGTCCAAGCTGCACCCACGCACTCGTGTCGACGACAATCAGCACGTCGATCTTCCACAACTCCCTCGGTTCGATCGACAATCCCAATACGCGGACATCTTCGTTCGGGTCGATGAATCTGATGTGCTCGGGTACCGGGTCACCATTGCAAATCACGACTTCCTTGCCGAGAGCACGCAAAATGTGCGCCAGTGCTACCTCACTTCCGACCGCATCGCAATCGGCGCGACAATGACTGGTGAGCACGAACGAGTTGTGCGTTTTGATCAATTCACAAAGTGGTTTCCAGTCGATTGCCATACGTAGCTCGAACCTTCTCTATCGCGAACCAATCTCGCGTGCTTTCGCAATGTCGTTGTTCAATTGGGTGACGAGTGATTGCTGATCGTCGAACTTCACAATGCCACGTAGTCGCTTGAGAAACTCTACTTCTAGCGGCTGCCCGTAGAGCGAGTCGTGGTAGTCGATCAGATGCACTTCGACCTTTACGTGTCCTTCGCCGAAGGTTGGATTCGGACCGAGGTGAATCGCAGCCGGCAACGGCTGACCTTCGAGCCAGGCCCGTCCGGCATAAACGCCCTCGCTCGGCAGCAAGGTGTCAACCGCTTCGAGGTTGGCCGTGGGAAAACCAAGCTTTGCGCCACGTCCCGCGCCGTGCGTCACCATACCGCGAATGCGATACGGTGCCGAGAGCAACTCGGACGCGCGGCCGACGTCGCCCTCTGCAATCAACCTGCGTATCAGCGAGCTGGAAACCAATTGCTCGCCCTCGGAAAATGGCTCGACCACATCGAGCGTCATGCCGGCGGCAGCCGTCAATTCGGCCAGCCGCTTCACGTCGCCCTCGCGATTGTGTCCGAAATAGAAATTTGGGCCTTCGACCATCGCTTTCGCATCCAACGCCTCGCGCACGATCGTATCGAAGAACGCCTGCGCCGAAAGACTGAGCAGCGTCTCATCGGTTGGATAGGCGACGACGGTATCCACGCCGTGAGTGGCCAATAGCTGTGCCTTGCGCTTTGTCCACGTCAGCGGCGGCGGGCACTGCTCGGGACGCAACAGACGCACAGGGTGCGGGTCGAAGGTGAACACAATCGCTGGACCACCGACTTCGCGGGCGCGCTGGAGCAATCGCTGGACAATTCGCAAGTGGCCAAGATGGACCCCGTCGAAATTGCCGATCGCCACCGCACCACCGCGGGCAGCAGCAGGCAATTCAGCGAGGTCACGAATTATCGGCAAGATACTGGTCCGTCGAAACTAAAAGATGAAAAACCGATCGTCGCTTGTGTGTTACTTTAGCGACGATTATTCTGCAGTAGTGCAACGAGGTCAACTTCCCTGACTGATCACCCGATGACTGACCAACAAACTTATCTCGCACCCGACCTCGTTCCTCGCCTCGCCGCTATTGACATCGGCAGTAACAGTATCCGCCTTGTCGTAGCCGAAGCCAAGCCAGGCGGACAGTATCGCATACTCGACGAAGAACGTGAATCGACAAGACTTGGCCGCTCGCTGAGCAACAACGGAACCCTCGACAACGAGTCGATCGAGGCCTCGCTAGCTGCACTCCGCCGCTTCAAGTCGATTGCCGCGGGTCTCGGTGTCGAAAGCGTCCATGCCATTGCCACCTGTGCCGTTCGTGAGGCGGCCAACGGCCAAGCGTTCTGCGATCGCGTAGCCGAGCAACTCAGCCTGCCGATCGAAGTCATCAGCGCCGAGCAGGAGGCGCTGTTCGCTTTCCACAGCGTCCGACGAAGATTCGATCTGAACGGCAAGAACACGCTGCTCGCCGATATTGGTGGCGGCAGCACCGAGATCGTGCTCGCATCGGGCGAATTGGTCGAAGCCATCTACACCACGAACCTGGGTGCTGTTCGATTGGCGCAGAAGTTCGGCGGCGGCCAATCGATGGCCGGCGACGACTTTATCCGCATGCAAGATTGGATTGATCGGCAACTCAAGAAGACCACCGAGAAACTCAATCTACCTCCTCACTTGCTGGTAGGCTCCGGCGGCACATTTACCGCCTTGGCCAACATGATCATGTCGTCCAAAGGCAAGTCGCGTCTGCCGGTCGCCGGCGCGCAGATCTCGCGTGCCGAGTTACGGCATCTCATCGATCGGCTCCGCAAGCTCTCCATCAAACAACGTCGCGAGGTTCCTGGACTCAGTCCTGACCGCGCTGACATCATTGTGCCGGGACTGGCCGTGATCGATCGCATCATGCGTCGGTTCAAGGTCAACCTCATCCAAGTGCATTCCTACGGCGTGCGTGACGGACTCCTGCTGACAATGATCGAGCGCATGCAAGTCGGCGAGCAAGCATCGCCCCCAGACGACATCGCACAGATCGAACGCTTCGCCGAGGCCTGCGGCGTCGAACTCGAACCAGCGCGCCACTCCGCGATGCTCTCCACCCAGATTTATGATGGCTTGTGCGACCTCTACGAATTGGAGCCCTCCGACCGACGGCTACTAGATGCGGCAGCGCGCATGCAAGATGTGGGATACTTGATCAACTACGAAGGCCACCACAAGCACTCCTACCATCTAATTTTGCATAGCCGGATTGAGGGCTTTCGACCCGAGGAACTCGAAATCATCGCTAACGTCGCCCGCTACCATCGCGGTGCCGAGCCAAAACAAAAGCACGACAATTTTCGTCGACTCGGCAAGCGCGATCAACGCCGCGTGCAGTCCATGGCCGCCGTCCTCCGCGTCGCTGGCGGTCTCGATCGAACGCATAACCAAACGGTCAGTGCCGTCCGAGTTGCTGGCGGCAAGAAGCAAGTCGAGCTATTCGTCTCGGCCGAAGAGTACCCCGAAGTCAACCTCTGGGCCGCCCGCCGCCGCACCGGCATGTTCGAAAAAGCCTTCGGCAGCGAAATGACCATCCAATGGGCCGGCGAATCAGCAACCATTGCGGCTAAGTCCTAGCCTGGCTGCTGGGTCCTAGCCCGGCTGGGTCCTTGCGTGACTGGTTCCTAGGCTCGCTGGGAATCAAGCTGCTCGAACGCCGCTGGCAGGAATCGGATCAGGTCGCTTGCGATCATCGAAGTTTGTCCGAGTTCTGCCGCCGCCAGGTCGCCGGCCAGCCCGTGCACATGCACGCCCAATCGTGCCGCGTCAAAGGGACTCAGACCTTGACCGACCAATGACGTAATCACCCCCGTCAAACAGTCTCCGGTCCCACCGGTTGCCATGCCTGGGTTGCCGGTCGCGTTGACGGCGAATTTCTCTCGGTCAACAACGATCGATTGGTTTCCTTTCAATACCACCGTCGTATCAGCACCAGCATCCAGCTCGCACAACTGCTTCGCCTGCGCAACCCTACTATCTGTATTCGCCGAATACTGTTGACCGCTAAGCCGCCTAAACTCCCCAGGATGCGGCGTGAGAATTCGCGGTCCTCCGGGAATGCTCAAGACTTGCGTATTTGCTGCTAACGCGTTCAAGCCATCTGCGTCGACCACCATCGGATGTGGGACTTCGGCGTACAAGTCGTGCACTAACTCTTTGGTATGCAGTTCTTCAGAGGTTCCCATGCCCGGTCCCAGTGCGACGACTGAAGCCGTATGATGCGCCATGTCGCCCAACTCAAAATGTGATTCCGAACTGAGCCCCGCTTCATTGGCATCCCCAAAACCTACCGTCATGTAGCTGGGCTCAAACGATGCAACCGTCGATTGAATCGACCTCGGCACCGCCACGGTCACCAAGCCCGCGCCGCTTCGCAACGCCGCCATCCCTGCCAGTGCTGGCGCGCCAGCCATTCCGCGTGAGCCGCCAATCACCAACACGCGGCCATAGTCGCCCTTGTGGCTGTCCGCTTCACGCGTTGGCAACTCTGGCAGTGGTGTTGATGTGACGTCATTCATTGTCAGATCTTCTGAGCTAATTTCTTACCACGGAGTCACGGAGAGCACAGCGGAAGGAATCGAAGCCATCGGTTGGACAGCGTTGTATGCGGAAAGGTCCGGGGCGAAGTTTTCACTTGTTGACTTCATCACTCATCACTCATCACTCATCACTCATCACTCATCACTCATCACTCATCATTCTCTCCGTGCTCTCCGTGACTCCGTGGTGAACTTCACTTCCTGAATCGCTCGTCAGCTATGCCTACGCGTAGCAACGATGCCAGCCAGGTAACCTGCTTTGAATCCGGCGTCGATGTTGACCACCGCCACGTTGCTCGCACAGCTGTTGAGCATCGAGAGCAGCGCTGACAGACCTCCCATGCTTGCGCCGTAGCCGACACTCGTCGGCACTCCAAACACAGGGCATGGCACGTAACCCCCAACCACGCTTGGCAGTGCTCCTTCCATCCCCGCGACCACGACGATCGCATCCGCCTCAGCGAACTCTGCCAAGCGTTCCGGCAACCGATGCGGACCGGCCACGCCAACGTCGTGCACCATCGTCGTGCGGACGCCCATCCAATCGAGCGTCTCACGGGCCTCTTCGGCCACCGGCACGTCCGTCGTGCCAGCGGTGATCACCGCGACGTGCCCAAGCATCGCCTCGCGCGGCTTGGGCTCGACGCGAAGAGTTCGTGCTACTTCGTTGTAGCGGGCGCCGGTGAGGCGTTTTGCCAACTGCTCTGCCTGATCAGCGTCAATGCGCGTCGCGAGCACCGGCTGCTCGCTTGCGAGCAATTCTCCAGCAATCTGCAAGATCGCCTCAACCGTCTTGCCTGCACCGTAAATCACCTCGGGAAATCCGCATCGCTTGGCTCGCTGTAAATCAACGGTGGAAATCGTCTCGTCCGAGGCGGTTTGACCCAGCTCTTGGGCAGCCAAGCGAAGGAAATCGTCAGCCGAAATCTCGGCCGCTGCCAACCGCCCAGCCAGTGTGATCAATTGCGCTCCGTTCATACGCGTCAGCTTACCCGCTGGACCGAAGGACAGGCAATCTTCACCGGCTTTTGTATTTTCGTCGGCAGCGCGCCCCGGTTTTGCAAATCGAGTGTTACAAAACCCTCCACCATAACTCGCGAAAACCCAAGAAAACAAAGCCTTTGGCGTTTTGTCACGCGTCGCAAAAACAAAAACCGCGTTGCAAAATTACCAAACTCGCCTCGCGTCGCGCGATCGTCCCGTCCTAAAGCCATGCAATGCAACATGTTGCAGAAGCATCGCCTGATCTGACTGGCCGACTTCTGCAGCAACTGCGCGGTCAACGTGTTACAAAAGTCGTCTTGATCCGTCAGCTACGCAGTTCGCCACAGGGCCCGATTTTACCAGCAAAAATGATCAGAATCATTCGAAATTATTGGCCCGCCCGTAATGCCAGATCGATTCAGGAACACCGTAAGTGATTGGCGATAAATGGACGATAAAACAGGGCTACTATTACAGGCACCGGTTGAGGGCGAGCGCTCTGATAGATACCAATAGCAACAATGACGACGGCCCCGGAATGACCGTCGCCACATTTCCGAATTTCTACCACTCGCTTCCTATTGACCAACGATGGTCACCTGGTTGTGTGTGTCACGCACGCGTCCAATAGGCTCGAAGTACTGCCAAGTTCAACGACAAAGATGTTTCCTCTCGTTAGAGAAAGAACGAGCCTATAGAATAGATGAATTCGGGGGGTTCGCGTTACTTCTACAGCTAACTATTCTCGGCGAACGCGATGAACTGAAAGCGAGGCAATTCCTAGGCAGAACAGCAGCGAGAACGTCCCGGGCTCTGGCACGGCTGGCGCACTCGCCAGCCCAAAGAAAATGACGTTATCATTTAAGCCCACGAGATCCCAGGAGCCATCCCCCAAATCGAAGCGAGCGATTCCACCCAAGCGGACTGAGCCTACCGGTCCTCCGGGATCGATGAAGTTGACGACTCCGAAGAGTGATTCATATTCACCGTCGGCGTTCTCGTCGACGCCTGTCAAGCCGGCGTAGCCGCTGAAGATGCCCGCGCCTACGCCATCCACACCGCCGAGTGAGCCAACCACCGCGGCCGTGCCTGATACTGGGTCGAATTCGAGCAGCGAGTCCGTGTCGAGATCGATGCCGTAGAGTGAGTCACCTACACTGCCCAGAGAGATGATGAATGCGTCCGGATCAACGGCCCCCGCTGCAGCCAGTGCAACATTCGCGGCCCCAGGTACCCCGACACTAGTAGCTACACCAGTCGTAAGGTCGACGCTGAAGAGTTGATCATCAGTAAGTGTGATGCCATAACCGACGCCGTCGGTCGTCACGTCAAAACCGGTCGCCGAGAACGCGGTCATCGGCCCGGCTGGGGTCGTCGTACCCGTATTTGGATCGATGATTTGCAGCGTGTTGGACGACCAGCCCCAAAGCGTTCCATCGACAGTAGCGCCAAGGGCACCCGGCAAGCCAGACGTCACAGGGCTGACTGGCGTTGCATCACCAGTCGTCGAGTCGATCGCGAAAACGTAATTTTCACGGCTGTCATCATGGCCCGGCTGACCAGCTGGAATGGCTGGGTCACCTGGAATCAACAGCTGTCCTGATGCGTAGATCGTTGCGGCCATTACAGACTGGGTCGCGCAAACAAGAATCACCGCGCTGAAGCACACGGAAAGCACTAACTGTGGTCTCATGAGGTCAACTCCTGCTGAAAAAATCGATGCTGAAATATTGATCAATAGTCGTGTAACTAGCCCGCGTAGAGGCTAAATCTGTCGATTTCACGCGCTCCCAGCGGGCTTGGCGGTCGCCACCTGCTGACCGTAGTCAAATCTCACGCTGCCGTAACAATCAATTACTGAATCGTAGGTGAAACGACCTAGAGCTTCGGCGTCGCTGGCAATTTGAGTGGTTTTCGGCTACAGCCGCATTGGTCGAATCCCAGCATGCCAGCCATCCGCAACAAACCATCACGTGCAATCGAATTGCATGTATATCCCTAGTGCAAATGGATTGCAAGTCCTGGGACGACGATTTTTTGGATCATTCTGTGCAAACTCTCGAGAGATGTGTCTGCCGTCCGTTGCTAGCACTAGTTCGCTGCTTTCGGAATCGACAATTGCGCTGAATTGCCTACAGTTCTAGCATCGCAAAACAATAGCAGGCAGGTTAAACGACCTATACGTCTTCGCTCGCCGCCGTGACGATGATCTCCACAGCGTCATTCCAAGCTATCGCTCAGAGTATTGATTGGCCGGTCATACTCGCGCAGCCAGGGCATCTTCGACGCTGACATTCCATTGTGGAAACGGATCTGGGTAGCCCTGCCACAAGTCGACCCCTTCCGAGAGTTCTTCGTCGGTCAGCAAACAATCCTGGAGCGAATCGTAAATGGCTAGCTCGTCCATGCCGATGCCGATGAAGACCAGCTCTTGGCGACAATCACCAACTTCTGGATGCCATTTTGGCTCCAGTTCTTCTTGAAAGCTGGACGATTCTGGCCAGTGCTCACGTGGGACGGCCGCCCACCAGAACCCACCGAAGTCCAACCGAGCAATACGGCCTGCCTGCGACCAGACTCCGATCTTGTCCAATCGACTCGCGAGCCAGAAGAACCCTTTGCTACGCAGTACCCCGTTCCAATCTTGATTGAGTCGATCGAAGAATCGCTGCGGATGGAACGGTCGCCTGGCGCGATAGACAAAACTACTGACGCCGTACTCTTCCACTTCGCTCGCGCCATCGTCGCGAAGCGTCAGTTGCCAACCTTTGCTCTGCTTGGCGATCTCGAAGTCAAAGCGTCCCGTCCCCATAATTCGCGTTGGCTCGACCTGGCCAAAAGACGATTGAAGCTTGAGCGCATGAGGATTCAGTTGGTCGATGAATCCCTCAAGCGCTGCCAACGTGTCTTCGTCAACTTGATCGGTTTTGTTCAACACGATCACGTTGGCAAACTCGACTTGTTCGGTTAGCAGATCGGCGACCGTCCGTGGATCGTCTTCGGTCGCGGCTTGATCAATGCTCTTTAAGTCTTTGCCAACCCGCAGGTCTTCCAGAAAGTTGGCAGCGTCGACCACCGTAACCATCGTGTCCAACTCGGCGAGGTCTGACAGTGGCCCTCCATCGCCAACGGCAAATGTAAAGGTATCGGCCACCGGAGCGGGTTCGCTGATGCCCGTCGATTCGATGAGCAGATAGTCAAAACGGTCTTCGGTCGCAAGAGATGCGACTTCAGCCAGCAGATCTTCGCGCAGCGTGCAGCAGATGCAACCGTTGGTCATCTCTACCAGCTTCTCTTCCGTTCGACTCAAAGCTGCTTCACCACCTACGATGAGCTGAGCGTCGATATTGACCTCGCTCATGTCGTTGACGATCACAGCGACACGCAAGCCCTCACGATTGGCGAGAACGTGGTTTAAGAGAGTGGTCTTGCCTGCGCCGAGGAATCCCGACAACACGGTCACTGGGAGTTTTTTCATGGTGAACTCGTCGAAATGGTGTCTCGCTGAAGTACTTTTGTGCGGGTGGCTTCGGAGCGATCAGCTTCGTCGACCTTCGGCAATCGCGACGCCGAGCAAGCGCCACGCGGCTGCCATCTCTTCGGCTGGTGTGACTGGATTCTTCTTACTTGCCCATGCACTGAGCGTTGCCTGACGGTGTTCGATCCCCAACCGTTCGACAATGGTTACCTCATATGCCCGAATCCAATCGATGAGATCCAATGTCAACGACTTGCAAGCACTTCGCTCCGAGGCGCTCGGGGCGTCTAGCTCTGGTAGGTCTGCATTGGTCCAGGGTGGCCTTTCCAGGCTGGCATGCGTGGTATACTGCGGTGCGAACTCGAAACGCGGCAAGAAGACGCCGCCCAGCGCGTCGTCTCCGTAGAAAACGCCAAAACCGCGCAAGACGACTCGACGTTCTCGCGGTAGCTCCAGCGTGTAAACGCTCGAACAACTTTCGCGATCTTCAGGCGCCTCGACGCGCTCAAACCCAATCTCGAGTAGCCAATTGCCTTCGGCTCTCAAGATATCTTGGCCCCAGCACCAGATCTGTTGGCTCAGCAGGTTCACTCCGTACTTTCGGAGCTCCCTCGAATCGTACTGACTGAGATCTACCTCGCTTGCGATGGACACCTCAATCAGCCTCGCTAGACACCGCTGACGCAACGTTCGCCACAAACCAAGCTGACGCGGCACCCAGTTGCAGCCAATCTCCGCTGGAACTGATGCCGTAGGCAAACACACTCGCTATCCAACAGAGGCTGGCTATGGTCTGACCGAGCCACTCGATGCGCAGCACTCTAGCAACCCAAGGCGCCCCGGTGCTGGGCCTTGTCGAAACACTCACTTGTTCGTTCAACATACGCACTCCTCGCCGCAGCAGGAGAGATCGTCGAGGTACATCCCCCAGCGGCGATACGATTCCAACTCCTCCGCAGGCAGCTCGAGCGATGTGGCAATTGCTTTGGCTACCACCGCGAAACGCTGCCGATACTTGTAGATAAAACAGAAAACATGGTGATCGTGACGAACCGACGGACCGCAGAGATAGAGACCCGGAGTGATCGTTGATTCATCCTGCTCGCCCAGCAAGGGATAGCCGTCGTCACGTTTCTCGAACAGATCATCAATCAGCCGCAAACTGCCCTCAAATCCGGTCGCTAGCAGCGGCGGGGCAGAAGTTTCAAGCTCGCGTTCATCGCAGGTGCAGACGACATACGACTCACCGCGTTGTTTAACAGCGCACACCTCGCAATGAGGCAAGAGCTTTACCTGCGATTCAAACCACTCCTCTCTCATGCGTTCTAGCGAGTACGTCGAAAGCGCAACACTCGGGTCGGACGACTCGTCGCTCCACGGGCACCCAGAGTCGAGTAGGCGAGCACGCTTATCGTTGCTCGACAAGTGAAAGGCAGCATCGACGCCTGACTCGTAGCCGCCGATAATTACAAAGTCGTCACCGGGCAGGTCGCTGTACGAACTTACCGAAGCGGTGTGCCGGCAGAGGTTGGCGCCTTCGAACCCAAGACTCTTGGGGTACTGAAACTCTCCTGCGGCCCAAATCAAGTGCTTGCAATAGAGTGTCTCGTCCGGGGTGTCGAGAATGAATAAGTCGGCGTGTTTGGTCACGTGGATCACATTAACGCCATCACGGACCGGCAATTGGAAGTACTGGGCGACGGCGCGCAAGTGGTCGGCATACTCAGCGCCCGTCGGATGCTCGACTTGCAGACTGTACGCGGGCGAAACGCCGATGGCAATCGAGTTTAGGTCGAGCATGCCAATCGAGTTGCTTGGAAACGAGGGCGTAATGAATCGTGTTTCCGCAGGCCAGCGGTCGAAAGAAGCGCCGACGCCGTGGCGATCGACCACAACGAAGTCTTCGATATCTGCATGCTTGAGTGCGACGCCAACGCCGATGCCGGCTGCCCCAGCGCCCACGACAATGACATCGTAAATCTTCACGTCATTCGTTTCTGCCTCGGCAATCACTGATTTGCCTCCGCCAGCTCAAAGTCGTCTGGATCCACCTCAATCGCGGGCAACGGATCTTCGTAATTCGCCCACGCAGCCGGACCTTCTTCCAGCTCCTCGTCAGTCAGCAAGCATCCTTCGAGCAGCGACTCGATGACAGGTCGATCCATGTCGATGCCGATAAAAACAATCTCCTGACGGCGATCGCCGAAAGGCTCTTGGAATTCCTTGCGAATATCGGTGAGCAGTTCGGCATTTTCGGGGAGGTCTTCCGGCCACTCTTCATCCGGAGCGGCTGCCCACCACAACCCTGCTGGGTTAAGCTGCAACGACACGCCCGCCTGCGACCATTCGTAGGCGTAGTCGTGGCGCGAGGCAACCCAAAGAAACCCTTTGGATCGGATGACGCCGGCGAGAATACCGTCGGCTAGATCGAGATTCTCCCACAGTCGTTCCGCGTGAAAGGGTCGGCGTGCACGGTAAACAAAGCTCGTAATGCCGTACTCGTCGGTCTCGGGTTCCTCTTGTCCGCGCGGCACTTCAAGCCAGCCTGGTTGGGCACCGGCCTCTTCGAGCGAAAAGAGTCCGGTCCCCATAATCTGTCCAACATCGATCCCGCCTCGCACGGTCTCGATGATGCGGGCTTTTGGATTGAGGTTTCGCAAAATTCCTAGCAACGAGTGCTTATCGCTCTCGTCAATTTGATCGCACTTGTTGAGCATAATGACATTCGCAAACTCGACCTGGTCGGTGAGCAAGTCGACGACGTTGCGCTGGTCTTCGTCGCTGAGGCCCATTTCTCGGTCGACCAAATCATCGGACGAGCAAAAGTCTCGCTTGAAGTTGGCAGCATCGACGACTGTTACCATCGTGTCGAGTTCTGCCACGTCGGAAAGGCTCTGCCCCGCTTCGTCGGCAAAGGTAAAGGTCTCGGCAACCGGCATCGGTTCGCTAATTCCGGTCGACTCGATCAGCAGATAGTCGAAGCGACCGTCTCTGGCGAGCTCGGCCACCTCGAGCAGCAAGTCTTCGCGAAGCGTGCAACAAATGCACCCGTTGGTCATCTCGACTAGTTTTTCTTCGGTGCGGCTCAGGCCAGCCTGACCATCACGAACAAGCGAGGCGTCGATGTTGACTTCGCTCATGTCGTTAACGATCACGGCGACTCGGAGGCCTTGGCGGTTTGCCAGCACATGGTTGAGGGTGGTGGTCTTTCCGGCACCGAGGAAGCCTGAGAGTACTGTGACAGGGAGTTTGCGCATTGTTCTGCCAGATGGTGGAGGACGCGGATAAAACCTGATCCTACCATTATGCAACTCTATTGCAAGTGCGTCGTTCTTGTGGACGATTGACGAGCCACAACATTCCCACAGTTATGGACTTTCGCTGACCATAGATTCGAGCGGTCACGCACTGAGAAAAGCGATCGAGTAAGGTGAGATTTCTCGCCGTGGACTTAAATGCACTGCGTGCGGATGTCATCGCTTGTAGCCGCCAGGCTTGATCAGAGCTTAGTCGTAGAGACTTTATCCGCCGGTCAGGAGAACGGGCCGACGCGTTTTTCCGTGGGAGGAGCCAACTCGACGTCGGCTTCTCCAGCTGGCAGAACTTAACTGCACTGGCACCTGAAGTCAGCAGCGAGCTAGTTCGCTGCGACGACCGTGTTGGCGGTACGGCGAAAAGTGACCTGGAGCTGGCCGTCTGCCACGCGGACGTCGTCGACTAGGATCTTGCCCGTGTTGGGCAGCGACGTAAGCGTGAGCTTAGGATAATCGCCCTCGATCGTCAGCGCTATACCGTTCGGCAAAGTTGGCTTCGTTTTCAGCACTAACTCGAGGATTGCCGTGGCCGGAAGTGGAAGCGTGCCAACGCGGAGGGCTTGCAGCTCGAACGAAAGGTCCGTCTGTCTGGTTTTGCCAATCGCGAGATCGCAAGACACTGCCAGTTCGGCCACCGGTGTCACGACGTTGACCGCACACCGAAGCACGTCGTCTGCGAGCGAAACAGAGGGTCGTCGCCAATCGCGACTCTGCTCGCCAAATTCTTGATACAGGCAAGCGTTGAGTTGCCGTTCGGTCAGCGACACGACAAACGTATCAGGCGTGTCGCCCTGTGAATTCTTGAGCGTCTTTAGCGCGTCGGACAAGCTGACTTTGCCGTTTGCCAGCTGCACCTCCGCGTTGGCAAGTGCGTCGGCTGGCATCGCCTGCAGCTGTTTGAGTTTCGCGTCGTCGACGGCGACAAACACTTCCATCGAGTTGATTAATTCGCCGATTTCGATCATTGCCGCTTCGACGTCAGTCCGATCGACTGGCTCTGCCAAGATCTCTGCGTAAAACCGGGGCGGCGAGCAGGCGAGATAGCAGCAGCACGCGACCGTTCCGGCCCCGAACATCATCAATACTGCGCCAACGAGGAAGCAGCGTTTGAGGAATCTAAGGATCATACGACCAAGCCAGATGGTGATGACAGAAACAGGGGTCTGAGCGCTTCGCGAGCGCTCGGAGGAGAAGCCGACTCAGAAAGTATAGGTCACAGTCAGGCACCAAGAGCGGATTTCCAGAACGCCGTGCTTCTGCGCGTGCGTTTTCCTTGACGGGCGGCTACGGACGATCTTCGACCACCAGACAAACCAAGCCTGAGATCGCCAGCGTAGCTGCTGTCAGCAAGAAGGTATTCTGCAGGCCAAGTTGCGCGACGCCGTATTCGGCGCAGGCAGGGCCTAGCAACGCAACGGCCCAAGCTCCGCCCATCATGAGGCTGGAGGCTAGGTTGGTGCGTCGCGGCAACAATCGCTGCGCGAGCGCGATGGTGACAGGTATCATCGAGGCGAAACCAATTCCGGCTGCAACTGCCAGCACGTAACCTGCCTGGATCGGGACGAACGGAAACAGGGCAATCACCGGCGAGAACAGTAACGGAACCAGCACCATCGGCCACTTCTCTTTGCCTGTGCGTACAAATAAGCCCGACGCGGTGCCACCCACGGCCATACCGACGAGCGTCGCGGCGTTGAGACTGCCAACCATCGGCGCCGCGCCCTTGGCGACCTGTTCGAGTGACCAATCAGCGTGAAGTGCAGCCACATAACTTTGCGTCCAGCGGACAAACAAATACACGAGCGACATGTTAACGCAAAATCGTAGCACGGACGCGACATACAACACCCCGACCATCGCCCACTCAGCCACTGGCAGCTCGTCGGTCGGCGCATCGGTCGCGTGATGCGCGTGCAATGGCTTGAGTGCGGCAAAGCTACGATTGAGCAGCAGTGCCAGAAGCAAAATCGGCGCCACGAGCATCGGCAGAATCTGAAAACCATTGGGCTGAGCCAAGATGCGTGGCCAGGCAAACGCACCCAGCACTCCGCCAACCATGCCGATCACGAAAAAATAGCTCACTGCCGTCGAACGACGCTCCGACCACAGGTGCCCGGCGGTCGCCACGCCGACAGGATGGAACATACCGATGCCGATCATACCCACTGCGTATGCGGCCGCCAGCGTCCAGAAAGTACTCGCCAAGCCAAGTGCGCCAATGCCGACGACACCGAGCACGACACCCAACACCACAGGTGAACGTATAGCGTAGCGATCGCTCACAAGAGCGCAGACTGGCTGAATCACTCCGGAAAACAGCGGCCCCACACCCATCAGCCAGGCCGTCTGTTGTGCGCCTAGCTGCAAGCGTGCCTCCAGCAGGCCGAGGCTTGCCGGCACCAAGGCACTTAACGCGTCAACCATCGCGTGAGCTGCCATCACCGCGACGAATGCCAATCCCACGGTTTGCGTGGATGGCAAGCTCGGGCTTCGCTCGAGTGCTATGTCTTGGCTCATCGTCTGTGGATCAATGCAGGCGCAGGCAAATCGAACCCTCGGTGGTAGGACCGTCAAAGCGGCAAAGGGGTTCACCTCGTGGGGCTGTTAGCTAAACAGGTCGTTGCTCGTCTGACAAGCCAAAGCTAAAATGCCTTACATGCTTCGTGGAAAAATACGCTCGATTAATGCCGACAAAGGCTTTGGTTTCATCAAACCTTCATCAGGCGGTGCCGACCTCTTTTTTCACTGCTCAGCCGTCGACGCGGAGTTTAGCGACCTCAAGCTCGAACAATCTGTCGAATACGAAGTTGACAGCAGCGCCGAAAAGCCACGGGCAAAACTGGTGGTCACCGGCGGCAAGCGACGCACGAAGCCCGCAAAAGAGGGGCCGAGAAGTCGGCCTGCGTCGGAAAAGCCAGCGGCGAAATCGAGCACCCGCAGTCCGAGTTCGTACAGTCCGCGCGGGCGTCCGCCAGGTCGCGAAATCGAGTACGCCTTCGGCTACATCACCAAGCTGCCTCGCAAGAATCCGATTGGCTTTATCTCGGCCACGTCGGGCGGGTACGAATACTACTTCGAACCCGATTTCGTCAAAGGTAAGAAGTTCGACAGGCTGCGTGTCGGCGACTACGTCCGCTTTATCCCTAAGCTCAATCCCGACGACGCCAAGCAGCCCTTCGCCAAAGCCGTCGAAGTGGTACCCAGGCCGATCAACAAGCAAGAGGGCAGCCTCAAACGCCATCCCAAAGCACGGCGCAAAAAGCCTACCTGGCGATGACGGAGTCAAGAGTTGCTAGTTATCGGTGCGTTCATTCTACGAACTGCCCTCGCCGCCTGTATGAACATCTATCCGGCAGCCACTGCTAGCAGACCACAGGCTAGCGAAGACTAGTAACGGACCACTAGATACTACCTGTCGATACTCGTCTTTACTGAGATCGCCAAATCGAACAAACTCGCCCCTTCAGGCAGATGCCTCAGGCAATCGTCCGATTCTGCGGATCATCGTCCCGCGCGACCTAGAAGGAGCTAGCACATGCGACTTGGCTTATGGATACTCACGCTCTCGATTCTCACGCTCGTCTCATCAACGACACGCGCGGATACTGCGGTGCCGACCGGCGCCGTATCGCTTGATCCGAATCTGCCGTACTATCGTCCCGTTGAGAACTTATCTGGCGAGTTGAAACTCGGCGGTTCCAATACGCTGTCGCACATTGCTGCCGGCTGGATTGACAGCTTCACACAGTTCTATCCGAACGTGAGGATCAGCATCGAAGTCAATGGCTCGCGACAAGCCGTCCGAGACGTCGAGGCTGGCAAAACGCACATCGGACTGCTTAGTCGGACGGTGCATCGCGAAGAAGTCGAAGCCTTTCAGCAGAAGTTTGGCTATCCACCGACCGTGCTGACGCCGTGCTTGGAACGCACTGGTGTGTTCGTTCACAAAGACAATCCGATCGAAGGATTGACGCTCTCGCAACTCGACTCGATCTACTCTCCTGAATGCCGACGCGGCAGTGATAAGCCGTGCGGCACCTGGGCTTACTTTGGCGTAACCGGTGACTGGGGCAAACGGTCTGTCGTTGCGCACGGGCGCACCAAAGACACTGGCTCGCAGGTGTTCATCCAACAGGCCGTCATGCTTGGCGCGCCGCTCCGCGAGGATCTGATCGCTCACAAATCGAATGTCGACCTGATCAAGGCCATTGCCGCCGATCCCAACGCCGTCGGCTTCTGCGGCCTGTCGTACGCGACGCCCGAAGTCAAGGCTGTGCCGCTGGGCTTCAGCAAAGAAGAGGGCTTCGTGAAGATCGACTCGCCCGAGGCCGACCGTGGACTGTATCCACTCATCCGCCGCCTGCAATTGGTCGTCAATCACGATCCGAGCGCCGAGCTGCCCGCGTTGCAACAAGAATTCATCAAGTACGTGTTCAGTCGACTGGGTCAAGAGGATGTCGTGAAAGCAGGCTTTCAGGCGATTCCCGCACGGCCTGCACACATCGCGCTGGATGCGGTGGGCTTGGGCATCTCGAGGTAGTTCGAGACATGATCGCTGGTCTTTGATACACAAATTCACCGCTCCTCAAAGGATGCTCTTATGCAAAGCAAAATAAGCGTCGCCACTGCCACGCTGCTAATGGCAATTTTGTCACAACCGACTGCCGACGCCGTGAATACGAATCAATCGGATGCCCTCTCGCGAACCGCACCCGAATGGGCACGACCGGCGACGAGTAACTTCAGCAATCCGTCGATTGGATTCGGCGGCGGTCAGGCGGCGCCAGCGATTCGCGATCGCACGAGCGCCAGCGTCACTTCGCCCACTTGGAACGATCCGCTCCGCAATAACACCTTCGGAAACGATCCTCTTCGGAATGACCCGCTGCGCAACAACTCGTGGCAGAGTGGCGGTGGCTTTGGCTCGAATGTCGCGGACACAACACAGACATGGCAGAAATGGCGATTGGGCATCTATCCTGAAGACACCGACACGGGCGTGCGCATCACGCAAGTCGTGCGTGGTTCGGCGGCGGAACGCGCTGGCCTAGAAGTGAATGACCGCATCGTCGCCGTACACGGCTACCAAGTTGGCTACGTCAATGGCTCACTGTACGATTGCGGCCAAGAGTTCGAACGTCATGCTGACTCGCAAGGTTGGGTGCGGGTGCTGGTACAAAACAACCGCAACGGTCAATTGACGAACTTGCCTATTCAACTCGATCCCCGTCACCAAGGCATCACCGGCACGGTCACCTATCGCGATCGTTCAGCACTACCACGCGACGCGATACTCAACATCGAGCTGCGTGAGATACTCAGCTACAACAACACCCGTCCGATCACACTGACGCGACAATCCTACACCGCTGCGCGACAGCCCATTGAATTCAACCTCGACTACGATCCCACGCAGATCGACTCGCGCCGCAGCTATGTCTTGCATGCGAACATTACCTCGGGCGGCCGGCAAATTTACGCAATGCGGCAAGATGCGCCCGTGTTTGGCAACAATCCGAGTCAAAACGTGCAACTGCTGGTCGAGTCGACCGCGACGACTTTTCCGAGCGGCGGCGGGCAGCCTTACCAGAACGGCGGCATCGATCAAATTGCCAACTGGTTTCGCGAATATCTGCGACGCGAACCGCGCGATCAAGAAATGTACGTCTGGCAGCAACACCTGGCCCGCGGCGGCTCGTTAACGGATGCGCAGCTGCAAATACTGAGTACACCAGAGTTCTACTATCAGTCGAACGCCGACGACACCGAATATGTGCGTCGCATGTTCCAGTTGGTCACCAACCGCCAACCCTCGCAGCAAGAAATCTCGCAGTGGCTCAATCGGTTGCAGTATCACAATCGCTACCGACCCGAAATGGCGCGCGAGTTCCTAGCAATGGCGAAAGGGCAAGCACGGCGATAGCGCTGGTGCCTGTCTGCTGCAGCCTCTGAAAGCTCATGACCCGCGAGTGACGCGAATGGACACCTGTTCGCGCATCTGCGCGCAATTCGCGGACCAATCCATCGCTTCTGCGTCGCGGTTTCGCGTGCTATGATGGGCGTCATGGCAGCCGCTGGTGACATCGAACCACAGCGCAAACGCTGGGGTCTGACGATTTTGCTCACGATGTACGCCGGATATATGGCGCTGATGCTGTGCCGCAATACGCTGATTGCCGCCAGCCCCGCGATGATCGAAGACCCGACGCTCGGCTTCGATAAAGAAACGTATGGTCAAGTGATGAGTTGGCACTCGGCGGGTGCCATCGCAGGCAAGATCGTCTACGGGTTGGGCGCCGACCGACTTGGCGGACGGCTAATGTTTTTCTTGGTGCTGAGCGTGACAGCGCTGTCGAATGTCGCGTTTGGGCTCGTCTCGTCGCTGACTATGTTTAAGGTGTTTCACTTCACTGGCCAGTTTGGCAAGTCGGGTGGCTGGCCATCGATGGCGAAGCTCATCTGCCACTGGTACCGACCCAACCAACATGGTCGGATGTGGAGCATCATCTCAACCAGTTCACGCGTCGGCACAATTTTCGCGATGCTGTTGGTCGGCAGCATGATCGAATACACGTCATGGCGGGCAGCGTTCTTTCTGACCGCCGGTATCGCTGGAATGATCGCGATAGCAGCCTTGCTGCTGTTGCGCGAACGTCCGCAGGACGTTGGATTGCCGCCACTCGACGAAGATGCCACCGAGTCGCGCACGCATCCGCTAGACAGTCTGGGGCTCGCTGCAGCTTGTGTGAAGTTCGTCATGAGCGCGCGGTTCTGGCTGATTGGCGCGAGCGTGGGCTGCTTGACCGTGCTGGTCGATTTCTTGACGTTCATCCCCATTTTTCTGCGCGAAACTTTGGCGGTCTCGCAAGGCGGCGCGTCGATGGCGTCGACTTCGTTCATCGCGGGAATGTTCGTCGCGCTGATCGCCACCGGAATCGCTTACGATCGCTTCTCGAAGTCGCAACTCGTCTGGGTGTTGGGCGCTATGCTGCTGTTTGCGTGCGGATGTGTGCTCACCATGCTCAGTTTCCCTGAGCTGGATCTGTCCGAAGCGATGCGTAAAAACATGGCGGTGGTCACGCTGTTCGCTTTTGGCTTCTCGATAGCGCCGGCGTACTACGTACCGATGAGCATCTTCTCGGTCGCCTTTGGTGGTAAACACAGCGGCTTTCTGATCGCGGTGATCGACATCTTCGGCTACGCCCTGGCACTGCTATTCAACTACTTCGGCGGCACGATCGCCCAGGACTACGGCTGGACGGTGTTTCTGCAGGTGCTGCTGACCGTCGCGGTGATCGCAACAGTGACGACCGTCGGGTTTTTGTTTCTCGATGCGCGGGCGGAGAAGAAGATCGCCCGGCCTTAGCGCGACTCAGCAACGCACGTTCGAGCATTGCGTATCTGTTGCAAACAGTTCGACGGGCCACACTTGAGCAAATTGCCGGATTGCCAGAGATTGTAGTTGCAGCGTCGGCGAGTCGCGGCGCTTGTGGAATCTGATTCTTTCGGAGAATGCTGCACAAGCCTATGAGTCTTAGAGAATCTACGGGAATCTGCCCGTGGACATGTAGACTCGCTACTCCTGCCGGCTGAGAGCTAATCGTTGTTTGGCGAGACGCAGACCGCAAAGGTACAATCTGGCGAGAGCAAAAATAACGAACTATACAACTGTAGAACCAATTCTAAGTACGGGCGTATTTTGCGTTTTAGCACTCGAACACTTTTCGTATTTGTCGCAGTCGCCTCGGTATTGGCGGCCATTGTCGGTTCGGCGCTTCGCAGTTTAAATCGTACTTACGATTCTATGGAAGACTTCTACGCCCTAAATCTAACCCATGTAATGCTGACCGATTACATGTGTTCAACTGACGAACTCTGGCCGTCCTCGTGGCACGAATTGAAGCCGTACTTCAACAAGCATAAGAACCAAGGATGGTCAGCGGATATCGAATCGCCACAGCAACTTGTGGATATCGACTTTGAATTCGCTGTCAAAGTTCACTTCGACGGCGACACCAGCCAGCTGTTGGCGGTGCCAAAGCTAGTGACGCTGAAATCATATCGAAAGGACATTGACTGGGAAGAAGTGAACGAAGTCAATCGTCGCCTTATGGCAACCCTGCGTTCGAGGCACCCGTCAAATTGATGTGTTCCAGTACGCAGGTTCATGCGTTCGGCGTGAAGTGCCAAAGGCGATATGACAAATAGCCGTTTTCCCAGTAGAAGAGTCAATCCGATGCGCACAAGAAAACGCCTACGGCGTTTCACATCACAGCCCAGGGTTGCGAGCAAATGCGAGCTACCCTGGGTTAGCTTCGAGAGAAAAACGGGCCGAGCGACGAGGTATTTGGTCGTAGGCACGTAGTCGAAGCCCAATAATCCGCGGTTGATTTCGGCCTCGACAGAATGCCGATAGTAGCAAAACGTATTGCTCGGCCACAAATCGATGATGAAGGTGACCCAGGGTGCGCCGCTACGCGGCGACCCTGGGCTAAGAGATGATACGCCGTTGGCGTATTTCCGTGCGCATGTCGAATCGAACCTTCTCTGCTTGAAATCGTCGGCCTGCTAAGCGACCGAGGAGACATCGTCCTGCGTGGAAATAAGGGCCAGATGCCGGTTAGTCTGAAGCTCGCTCAAGCATTGATTCAAGCGTAATCATAAATTCCGTCGCGCGATCGACGCACCATAGCGCTGGGGTCGATTCCGCTGCCGGCTATGACTAACGCATGCACACGAATCTGCAGAGTACGCCCAGCTCGTGAGCCGGTGGCAAGATTACGCCGCGGCCGACACCGTGACCAGTTCGTTGTTGACCGCGTGCAGCTGCTCGGCGTCGATAGTGTGTTGCTGGCCGGCGAAGCCGACGACGAGCGCAAGATCGCATAGGCGGTTGAGCAGCCTGGGAACTCCGCCGGTGAGTTGATGCGCGACCTGCAAGGCGTCGGGGGCAAAGATTTGCCGCGTCGCACCGGCAGCGAGCAAGCGATGGTTGACGTAGTCGGTGGTCTCGTCGGCGTTGAGCGGTTGCAGCAGCATCTTGATGTCGAGGCGTTCGTCGAGCGTGGCGTTGCGAGTCATGGCCGAGAGCAACGAAGTCTGTCCCACCAGCAACAACGTGAATGCCGTCTGACCATTCGCTTGTAAGTTGAGCAGCAAACGCAGTGTCTCGAGCAACCCGCCATCTTCGAGCAGGTGGGCTTCGTCAACGACGATTACCGCGTGTTGACCGCGCGCAACGTTATCTGCGAACGTTTGTTCGAGCCGCCGTAAGCTCTCTTCGATCGTGAGTTGTGGCGGATCGACGGACGGCGCGCCCAATTGCTCGGCGAGGTAGACGAGAAAATCGCGGCTCGACATCAACGGAAACACAAGGCGAACAAACTGGCCAATCGAGTCACCAAGCTGCTGCGCCAAGATATCGGCGAGCAACGTCTTGCCAACACCCGAAGGTCCGGCCAGCAGCGCCGCACCACGACGGCTATCGATCGAGTAACGCAGCTTGTGCAGTGCTGCCTGTTGCGACGGCGCGACGAATCGAAATGGCTCGGCAGGATTGGGCTCGAACGGTTTAGATTCGAGTTGCCAGTACTCTTCGTACATGCGTCTCGCTCCGTCGTGAATAAAAAATTGGCGCCGCGATCGAATTAGGCGGCAGAGTTACCGATCACACCAAGACACCTACTGCCAAACAGCGAGATAAGCGTGTCCATCGGATCGATGCCGGTTCGCTCGCTATCCGCCACGATGATGCCTGCATCAAGCTTGCACTGCTGCACGACTCCGTCGGCGGCAAAGTCCTGTGGTGGCTGACCTGCAGCGCCAAGATTGAACAGCACAAGATCGTAGTGATAACGCAAGACACCTGCCGTCACTGAAGTGTGAATGCTGTTAAGTAATTCGTTTGCATGAGCTTGTGCGTTTGCCAGTGGCAAGAGTGCCATCCGATCGTTGAGTGACTTGACGACACACTCAGCAAGCGGCAACTCGCCGGTAAGCACGTTCTCCCAGCCCACCTGAAACTCGAGTCCCAAGTCGCTAGCCAACGTTGCCTTGGCAAAGTTGGCGTCAACGATCGCGACAGACTTTTCGACACTTGCGACAAGTCGCGCCAGGCTGAGCAACAGCGTGGCACACCCCACGTTGGGCCGCGTGCCAGCGATTCCGACCAGCGAACGGCCTTGTTCGCATACGTCCAGCAGATGCTCGGCGACGGGAATCAACAAGTCGCTGTGGTGCGAAAGCAAGTCGTCGGTGATCTTCGGCCAACGAAAAGCATCGACCTCGAACACCGGTTGAAAGGCCGTCGTCGGTGCTGGCTCGGGCGCAGCGAAAGTTGACAAGGGTCGACGTTCGGTCGACGGTGGTGTGACGCTGGGAGGGGGCGTGGCGCTAATGGAATTGTTCACCTTGGCGGGCGGCGGAGCAACGGCATGCTGCGCAACCGGCGGCTGGACCGACGTGGGATAATGCGGGGCTGGAATCGGCTCCGGTGTCCACGTATTGGTGTGAGTCGCCTGAGGCTGCACCACCTGCGTTGTGCGCGGTTGTTGTGGCATTGGCGTGAAGACCACGGGCTCGGCTGTTGCAGTCGACTCTGTGGGCTGCATGCGCATGTGCGGCCCGCCGTGCAAGCCGGTCAGTGGCGGAGCAATCGGCACTTCACCGGCCCCTGGTAGGTTGGTGGGCTGCTGCGGCGCCGCGTAAGCCTGAATAAACGCTTCGTCGATTTGACTCATGACTTTGATCCGTGCGTTGGCTACCGTGCGGTCGAGCCGGTGTTGCGGTTGGCGACTTCAGGTAGTCCTCGGGCGACGTCGGACGATGCTGGGCTCATGGGCGTTTGCATCGCTTTGGTCAGGTCCAACTGATTCGGAAAACTTGACATGGGATAAGGTGACGTACTGCTAGCCGTCGGCGACGACCGCTGAGCCGGTTCGAGAGTCGGCTTCGGCAACTGAAGGGGTGTCTCGACCGCAGGCATTGGAGCGGCCGCGTCAACGCGATTCCAGCGTTCGCTCGCGGACGGCGAAGCTTCTGCCTGCGGAAGCTCGGCGGTAAACTGCGTCGCATAGTCTCGACCCGAGGGACTGGCGATCGCGCCGAACCCGTTGCGTTCGAGTTCATTGCCAAAATCTTGATAAACGGGTGCCGGTGCTTGCGTCGGACCAACGATCATCCAATACAACAAGGCGGCAGACGCAATCAACGCGAGTGCGACAATCAACCCGGCATGTGGCGAAAGGCTACCGTGCAACTGGAATAGTTTTTCACCCAGAGTTGCCGGTCGCGAATCGGAACGGAGCTGGTCAGAACGGGGCCGACTAGTGGACGAATGGGTCCGTCGTCGCGAGCGGCTTCGCTGCGAGTCGGGTGCCGGCTGTCGTAGGATCGGCTCGGAATGCGTCGGATGCTTGCGATCAGCAAAGTGAGTCGTCGGCGAACTCGGCGGAGTACCAGGCTCCGCCGGTGCGGTGGCCACATGCAACTTGATGCGCTGGCTGATTTGGTCGCGTAACTCGAGCTGAGGCAGGGTCTCGGCCGGCGGTGGAGCTGGGGCCTGAGCAACAGGCGTGACAGTCGCTGCGATGTTGGGCGATCCGATCCGTGGCAGCCGCGCCAAGACAATCGGTTCCTGACTCGCCACCTGACCAGCAGAGCGCTGGTGCGAATCGGTTGAGCCATCGGTACGTCGTAGGTTCGACACGTCGATCATCCTTGTTCGACAGAATTGCTTCGACCTGGTGGGGTTCCACGATGTCGTGCTAGCAAATAACGATAACGA
>JBCDBK010000030.1:0-51492 GCA_039184115.1 Planctomycetota bacterium
AACAGAGAGATGATTCATGTCGCGCTAGTTGTTCCGCTGCGGGGGCTATGCTTTCACTATTCAGGTGTCATCGGTAGCTCTTGCGACGATCACGCCAAAGTTTTTAGACTTCCGGCGGATCGATGCTGTACTTGATTCTTGCTAGGGCACGCACTTTGCTGTTACCTAGGCCATTGTCGTGCACCACACGCGAATGCCGGAGAAGAAACCGGTTCTGACAGGAATGCTAGTTGTGTTTCCCGCCTAATGTCTCCTGCTCTACTGCGGGCAGTATCCACCGCACTACTTCGTCATCACCTTGAGGACGTACGCGTTGGGCTGAGGAGCTACGCTCGACAGGTCAATCGTCAGACTTGTAGCAGTATGCTTCCAGTCGATGGTGGCGTCGCTGCCGAGTAATGTTACCTTAGCAATCTCGTCACCTAACTTGTCAGTGGAACGCGCGAGGGACGCGATCTCAATTGGTTCGGTTGGCCAGGCCAAACCAATCGCATACAGTGCGTTTCCCTTCTTGGTAAACCTGAAGTCCTTCGCGGTGAAGGGCTTATTCTTCGACTCGGATAGATGGCCAGTTGCGGTGCCAGTTGGCCCTTCACCGTAGGTCTTCCACGGACGCGTGCCGTAGATTGCCTCGCCATTTACTGCCAGCCATTGCCCGATTTCTCGAAGAATTCTCTGGTCTTCCTCGGGAATCGTGCCATCGGAACGCGGTCCGACATTCAGAAGTAAACAACCATTCTTGGAGACGATGTCCACTAGGTCGTCGATTAGCCGGTCGACCGTCTTGTATTTTTGATTCTCTGTATAGCCCCACGATGAAGAACTCACCGCCGTGTCCGTTTGCCAGAACGGATGCCGGATTTCGTCCATCTTGCTCCGTTCCAAGTCAAGTACAGCCGCACTTTCTGGGAATGCGTTCCACTTGTAGTTGATAATTGCCGAGCCGCCGCGCTGCAAAGCGTGGTTGTAGTAGTAAGCGGCAAAACGCTGCAGGTAGTCCGCGAAAGGGTTCTCTGCGTGCGACTTCGAGCGGTCTTGTGCAATGCCAAAATCAAACCAAACGAGGTCGGGATCGTACTCTTGCACAAGCTCTGCTGTTCGAGCCAACCAATCGTTCTTGAAGTCTTCGTCCATCGGCGGCCAAGGGCTGCGATGATCCTTGGCGTCTTCGGTGGCTAGCCAGGGATAAGACTTTCCGTAAAGCGATTCACACTCTGGATCAGCAGTGTCAAAATCATCGCGACGGACAAAGTAGGCCCAGTTGAAGGCGCGATGGCTGCTAACGCCAAACTTCAGACCTCGCGAGCGCACTTCTGTTGCTAGCTCTTTGACTACGTCTCGCTTGGGTCCCATCTCTGCTGCGTTCCACGGAGTGAACGAGCAGTCGTACATCGGAAACCCATCGTGGTGCTCTGCGACCGGTACCACATACCGAGCGCCGGAATCTTCAAAGAGTTTCGCCCATTCCGCGGGATCGAAACGTTCTGCCTTGAACAGTGGGACGAAGTCCTTATAACCAAACTTGGATTGGGGTCCCCAGGTTTCAATGTGGTGATTAAACGGGCTTTTCTTGTCGCCAGTGCCGGAATCGATATACATACGTCGGGGGTACCACTCGTTGCCATAAGCGGGCACGCTATAAACCCCCCAGTGAATAAAGATTCCGAACTTCGCATCGAGATACCATTCGGGAATCTCGTATTCTTCCAACGATTTCCACGTCGCCGCATAGGGGCCAGCTTCGACCACGCCGTTGACGAGTTCTAGTGCCTCTTCGACTTTCGTGCTATTGTCAATCGCCGTCTCCGCCAAACAGGACGAACATTGAGGCAGAATGCATCCGAGTGCGATGATTGTCGTGACGAGAAAAGTAATCGATTTAGGCATTGGTGTTTTTGAACTACAGGGATGGCTACTTGATTTCGGTTCGTTGAAGTCCGCTACTCTTGACCTCAGGTGTCATTGCCGCACGCTTCCAGGTTCTCACATAGTCGATTTTGAAAATCGAGGGAAGATCTTCGTCTTTGGGCATCCCCAACCAATTGGGCATGGTTTCCGAGTCGAAGATCATGTAGATCGGCTGATGCCAATGTGTATTTTCTACACGCCGAACAGCGACACCGTCGACATAGTAAACGATTTCGCGGTCGTTCCAATCCAGACCGTAGACGTGAAGCTGTTCGGCAAACTGCCAGGGTGCAAGCCAGTGGTCGCCG
This sequence comes from Planctomycetota bacterium, assembly GCA_039184115.1. GTDB lineage: Bacteria > Planctomycetota > Planctomycetia > Pirellulales > Lacipirellulaceae > Bythopirellula. The sequence goes on from JBCDBK010000030.1 coordinate 2,217, forward strand.
ACGTTCCAATGCCGCTGTTCAGTCGGCGTGGCAAACACGTGCAGGTTCATGTTGTAACGATGCTCAAAGCCAATTGCTTTTCCGCCCAGCTCGAACACATCGATCTCGGTTCGCCAGCCGTCGCCGGAGCCAGCAAACCAAAATGAGCTCGACCCGGCAGACGCCATCGGTTGTGCGCGCACTTCGAAATAGCCATACCTAACGCGTTCTACCGACTGCACTGCTGCGGAGCTGTAAGTGTGGTATCCGCGCTCCCGCAGGTCTTCGGGCGGCTCATCTCTCTTCATGATGAGTTGCAGTTGTTCGTCGCGAATCTGCACATTAGCCGGAGAGAACCATGCCGGCTGACGACCGCGCCAACTTCGATGTCGTGGCAGCCATTTCGACTCGTCCAAAGCGGGATCTGTAAACTCATCCGTCATTGGTTCGTATGCCGTCCACTTCCCTGCGTTACTTTGATCAGACAGTGGGAGCGCGTCGCTTATGCGCGTCGGAAGCTCGCCCAGATCACCATCTCGCGTCCAAGCGTCGTGCTCGTTTACCCCAGGTTTCCCGGGCGCGACGTCGCCGTCTGCAAATACTGCGGCTCCGCAGAAGACGGCGTGTTGAAAAAGCAGAAAGATACGGGCGAACAATCGCATGGGTCAAACTTGAAAGGTCGTGCAGAGGATGATGGGCGATGGCGAGAACATCGGGCCAGGGTGTTACGGCTGACCGATTACGTGCATCTCTCTGATTTCGTCAATAGAAAGTGCGCGTCCCAACACTACGAACTCATCCATGAGGCCATTCATGTTTCGGAACTCAAACTGAGTGTTGGCTGCCCACTCTTTGTAAGGCCAATTGCACAGATCCGCGACGCCAATCGCGAGTATGCGTGGTGATTCGATCGGAACCGATTTGATCAACTCGCCATTGCAGTAGTGCGAGACTTCAAGGGCATTGCTATCGTAGACCAGAGCCAAGTGAATCCAGCTTCCTAAATCCTGGTTACTTACTCCATGAGCGACCGAACCGTAGTGGTTGCGATCAAGTGTTCGAAATCCATGCGATTCCGCAAAGTGCAACACGGCACCCGACGGAGTGGGATTCATCGTCCAGTGAATGAAACGCTGCCTCTCATCCACTTCGCTTCTGCTAAGATCAATTTCCGGATGCAACAAGGCAACAGAACGTTTGCCAGCCAGTTCGGCGACGTTCACCCAGGTAGCCAAAGTGAGTGAATCGAACTCGCCGTCCAGCTTGATTCTGACGCGATCGCTTGGTGAGTCAAAGCTCAGTGCTTTCGATTGGGGCCAGCGGCCACGTTGCCAACTTGCACCAACTATCGCTCCATAGCTTGACTCGTCGGCGCTCGTTGCAGCGTTTACCAGCGTGCGGCCCCAGCCTTCGGTGTTGTCAAACACATAGTCCGCGACGAGGGTCGGATCCATCCTGAGTTGAGTGTGGTAGTCAAGCCACTGCTGATACCGGTCGCGGTGCTGTTCGTTCGCCCGCGCGTTGAGCTGTTTGTGTCCGACGAATCGACTCGCGTCGGAAGAGATCAGTCGATGTGGCGCGCCATCGAGCGCTAATTCGATCGCCTGCCCGCCGACGAGACGGTGCGGAGCACCATCGGTCTTTTCCGCGTCGTGGAAGTCCACTTCTCCATCGAGGACGTGAACTTCGGACTGACCCGTCGTGGAAATGTCCAGACCAAATTCGGTTCCCAAGTCCACCACGTCGCCTGACTCCGTGCCAATCGTAAATCCTCTAGCACGCGCGGGAACGTGAGCACGTAGCTTGCCATAATGGGCAAAGCCCCGATCTGGCGCGACCAAGTCGAACGCCGCTGGACCTTCAATAATCACGGCAGCACCGCAATAGAATTCCACGAGTGCGAGCCCTGATTTGATCTTCAGACGCTGCCGAGGCAATGGGGCGCCTAGAGATTTTGCCTTCACGCCATCTTCCCACTCTACGTCGACCAAGCGAGTCAGGACCGCGACGCTTTCGACCGGCTCAACTGCGGACGAGATTGCTGAGTCACGCTGTGCGAAGTCCTGAGGCAGAATCGATCGCCCATCTCGGTTGGGAGACGATTGATAGAGGGCTGCAGCCCAGGCTGTCGCTAAGGTGGCGGCTATTGCAGCCAAGTAGAACTTCCATTGTTTTCTGATCGCTGCAGAGAACTGCTTAGGACGTAGCCTTGCGGCATCGTCCCCGACCGGTATGTCCAGTCGATCACCTTCAGCGGTCGCGTGCGAATGGAACCTCTGACGTAGCGCACTATGGATATTCAAGTAATCAACGTATGTTTCCAGCACCTCTGGATGCTCACCGACAGCTTTCGATAGCCGTTGAAAGTCTTCGTCGCGAATCGAGCCGTCGATCAATGCGTCGACGAGTCGCAAGACTTGACGTTCGGTAAGTCTGTCGTTCTGCGAAGTCATTGTGCGAATCCCTCCAACCCTAGCGTCCGACGCACACATTTCAGCAGCGAACGGCGAATGCGGCCTAGTTGTTTAGTGACCGCGTTGGCGGTTTTGTTCACTCGCTCAGCGTACGCCGCAATTGTCGAGTCTTCTGAGTAGCAATTCGACAGAACCTCTGTGTCACGCGGTTCCAACTTCGCGATGCACTGCCGGAGGACACGTCGCCGATTCTCCAGTTCCTCATTCTGTTCCTCAGCATAGTCAGCGATCTGCTTCATCATGCTCTCGTTGAATAAGTGCCGATCCCGGCCAAGGCGTCTGACGTAGTTGAAGGTCGTGTACCTTGCAATCTGGAACGCCCAATTTCGGAAATTGGTGTTGGGCTCAAACTGATCGAACTTCTTCCACATCGTCATGCTCGATTCCTGCAGAACCTCTTCGCTGTCCACGACCGACGGAAGCATGGTCAGGATGAACGAGTGAATAGCCGCTTGGTGTCTGACGAACAGCGCCACAAATCTTTCGTGATCAGTTAGGTCCATGCTGTTTGGTTCTTCGCCTGTTGGGCATCGAATGACGCTCAGTGGGTATTCCAACGCAATTCACACACTAATGTCCCATATTCAAGAAAAGGGACGAGAAATCTCCGATGTAGGGTTCGGCGGTAGACAGCGGCCCGTATCGCCGGCGAAAGCAGTGATCAATCTGCGGGCTGCATGGTACTGACGTGATCGCCTTAAACTGTTGTGGCAATTAGGCTAATGTCATTCGAAGCGGTTAGCCGTAGCCGGGGATTCGCGTTGCTGTGTGAGCCTGAGACTGACTGCCGTACGTTGTCTGCCACTGCTCCTATGTCGGCGAGGCGGAAACGCTCGTACTTGTCCCGCGTCTGAAGATCGCTACTCCCGTGTTCGATCGTATGGTCGAGCTTCTGCAACGCCGCCACCAAGCAGTTCCTGTTCTTCCCTGACGACCAACACTACAGAGCTGACATGCCCGCCAGCTTCGGGGAAATGGACAGCGATTCGATTGCTTTTCTTCAGAAATCGCACCGGAACCTGAATCTCTTTGGTGGTGAAGATCTGGTCTCCCTGCAAGTCACATTCGCCGCGTTCGTCCAAAGGCACTTCCAGCTGATGCCCGTTTATTTCGGCAGTCAATTGCTTCGACAGAGTTTTGCTTCTGCCGAAGCCCACTCGTAGCATAGCAGAGATTGGTGCGATAGCGAGCGACGGACGCTTGATCTGAAAGTATGAGGGTCGGCTGCCAACTTCCTCAACGGTCTTGTTGCCATAGTAGGTCGACTCGACAATCGTCGATTCCATGGCTGGAGTAGAACTCAATTCCAAGCGAACGATCCGTGTTTCGTGAGGTGCTAGTTCGTGCCATTTCCATTGTTCTCTTGCGAGCGATCGGCGTTCCAAGCGTGGCTCCAGGCCGTCCCAATACAGCCGGACGAGGGAGGCAGAGTTGATGTCCACATCTCTGTCGGTGGACGCATTTACGTCTAGCCGGACGTCAGAATCGGTCAAATTGTCGAGCACCAGAAACACTGACGAATCGTCGAGGACGGCGTGCGTTTGGACGTCGAGCATCGAACAGCTGGTAGGCAAATGCCGACCGTCGACGTTCTTCCAAAATTCAAGCCACTTCGCCAGATGTGTAGGCGTCCACTCGGAACCATTGCGATGGAATAATACCCACGGGTAGGGGTGGTCGGCACGAAACCACGTTGCCTTAGATACAATAAACGGGATCATCTTTAGGATTCGATTATCACGTTTAATCAAGTTCATAAGGACGTGGTTGGCTCCGCGCAAGATTAGCCAGTCACGCTTCGCTGAGTACTCTTCCGCGATCTGTTCTCCCGTCCGCAAACCAGTGCCACACTCCGATATAAGTAGCGGCTTGACGGCTCCGTGTTGAATGACACAGTGGTTCTCCATAAGATCCAGAATCGCGTCAATATTGGCACCAAAACGCGTGACCAGCTTATCATCCCAGTGCGTCGAGTAGAGATGCACTGAAAGGAAGTCCATTTCGTCGCCGACGCGATCAATGAACATGCCCATCTGCTCTCGCCAGACGCGGAAGTTGTTAACTTCGAAGGCTGGCCAGGCCGCGGTTGGACCGCCAACCTTGAGTCCGGGAACGTCCTGGTGCAAACGGCGTGCGACCGTGGCATGCAGATCGCAAAGGTCAGCGAAAGTAGTTCCTAGCCCTGAAACCTTGACATTACCTTCGTTGGCAACTTCAAAGTAGGGCTCAGTATCGATGGAAGTCGCTTGGAAGAATATCGATAGCAACTCTGCTGCCGCTTCGTGTGAGCCAGGTATAAACGTTGCCGACTCGGGATCTTCGTCCGGCTTGCCGTAGTACGAGTAAGGATGGACCGAGTTTACCAGTCGTACATGGTCGACGCCCTGGTCGAGTCGACGTCGTGACGCGAACGTCTTGGCACGTTCAGCGGCAAATTTCGGATCTGCGAATCCCGGACGACTGGGGTCCTCAACAAGCCCGTGGATATAGGAAGACACTGTGCCCATCGAGCGGCCAAAGTTGGCTTGCAGTTCACCGACGAGCCAGTCAGTCTCGTCGGCGGAAAACTCACCCGGAGTGCTGTGGACGTTGAAGTACGCTTCACGCCGCAGCCGCTCGCTGCCGCCAATCTTAAGGCCCCTCGTAATGTCCACATGCACCTGTCCGTGAACTTTCGGCTCGTTACCGTCAACCCGGACTGTGCCTGGCAAGTCCTGCGGCTCGATCTTCTCGGCCGAACTCGCGTTTGACAACAGTGCTACCGACTGGATGAATAAGGCCAATACCAACAGGCACTTCTTAGTTGATGAGAGCGGTGGTGCTAGCGAACAACGACATAAGGGCAGCGAAAATATGGTTCGTGTGGATTTTTCGAGAAAACTCATCGAATGTATTCTGCCCTAACTCGCCGTCTGCCATCATGGAGAGAGCCTCATGCCGTGTTTTTAGTTGCGACCAATGGGCTTCGTCTTTGTCAATGTACTAATGTGCTGCCTTGCCCCCCCATGACGCCTGAAATCTGATACTATCACGAATTACAGGCACGCGTTTTTGAGCGGGATTGCGAGCGAGGTGAGTTTTCTTGCGGAAACGGGTGCCTACATGGCCGAAGAAATAGCCGATGCGAGGCTAATTGCCACATTTTTCGACTTTATCGGGATTTCTTGGCATTATGAAAGTCGGTGGCACATTCGCTAGTAACACGTCGAACTATGCCGACGCGGTGCCGTGCCATCTCCTCCACTTGTGCCGCTTTCGACTTGCTTTTCGGACTGCATTGCTCACTGATACGGACAAAAACTATGTGTTTACGGATCCAAAAACACGAAGTCTTCGCGACTAGCCGATTTCGTCGGCCTCGACACACGACCGCAGGCTTTACGCTCGTCGAGCTGTTGGTCGTAATCGCGATTATTGGCGTGTTAGTATCGCTTTTGCTGCCCGCCGTACAGGCAGCGCGAGAAGCGGCACGTCGTACTCAGTGCGTCAATAACATGAAGCAGCTTGGGTTAGCCGCACTAAATTTCGAGTCGTCCTACGGATACTATCCAACCGCCGGCGAAGTCGATTGGTCGACGTGGTTTAGCCCCGCTAGCGCTTCGCCCACGTATCCGCACGAGAATCTAGGCTGGGCATATCAGATACTGCCATTCATGGAGCAGCAGCAGATTTATGATTTGCGAAGCACGCTGTTTGCATCTGGGGGAGATGCGGCAGATCTGGCGGGCGAAGCTGTGGTCGATGCGTTTCACTGCCCGTCGCGGGGGATTGCGGGTACGGTGACCAATGGTGCTGGCATCACGCGCAACGTGCTTGACTATGCTTCGTTCAAGAACGGTGGTAACGCGGATGTGTTGCCATTCGAGGGGTCTCCACCTGGTTGGGCCCAGTGGCAGCACAATTCCGACCCGTATGATGACGAGATTAATGGCCTTGTTTGGACAGGGATCATTGCCAAGATCGCGCAGCTTAATACGGGCAGTGGGCAGTTGTTCAAGTTTCGCAAGGTAACTTCGATTCCTGATGGAACCTCCAACACCGTGATGTTCGGTGAAAAGGCGAAGTTCATTGATCAGTACACGCTCGTTGTGCAGAACTTCTGGGATGTGCGGGGCTTTGGAGGCGGCTACTATAACGGCGCGCACGGAAGCAACACCCGGCAGGCCCGCCACGAGCCAAACAATCGAAACAAAGATACGCTGGCCCCTGACACCACGCCACTTTCAGAGCGCATGTGGGGTGGGGGGCGTGGCTTCGGCTCAGCTCATCCAGGTGTCTTTAACGTGGCTATGGGCGACGGATCGGTCACTGGTTGGCAGCTTGAAATGGACATTTTGCTGCTTGATGCGCTTGGCATTACCGACGATGGTCGCGTGGTCGACACAGAGAGTCTCTAAGCGGTTCAGCTAGCTGGAGAATCAATGGCGTGCGAGCGATCTTGGCAATCGAGGAATTAGGTGGATCGTATGAACCAAGGACTGCTTAGCTCTCGGGTTTACAAAGTTCTGTTTACCGCCTGCTTGTTCTCGATGAGCAGTGGCTGCCGCGACACTACGATCGAAGATGGAGTTGCGGCTTTAAACAAGTCGCGAATCCAGCAGCTCTACAATTGCTACTCGCTGTATGGTCACTACAACCAGTACCGGGGTCCCAAGGATGAAGCTGAGTTCAAGGAATTCCTGCTGAGACCTAAGTACGAGAAAAACCTGAAGTTGATGAAGATCGATCGTGACTCGCTCGACGACCTTTTTGTCAGCGACCGAGATGGCGAGCCTTTCCGTATCCGCTACGGAGTCAACGGCCTAGGAAACAAAGCGGTGATTTTTGAGGCGAAAGGCGTCGAAGGTCAGCGGATGATTGCGGTCGCAACGCCGAAAGAGGTGGATGCCGCAGAATACGATGCGTATTGGTCAGGAAAAAAGCGACCCGAATCTACGAGAGCCACTCAGGGGGCGAGTCAGTAGAGAGCGTGGAAACCGCACTGATCCTAGTGTGAGACGGATGCCCGCAAATTACGACGTCGTCTTCCGATTTCCGAGAACTTTTCGTTTTTGAGCATCACCTACGACTCATTCGCTACATAAGAGATTGAATTGGGTAGGCGTTACGCCCACCCATTAGCAACTTTTCCGCCTGGCCGGTGGCTCTGATTGGTCAGGCTGACTTTTCCAACGATCGATTTTTTGTTCTTGAGAGGGAGACCTTGTCTAATGAGAAAATTTTTGGAAGTGGCAGCAATTGCCACAGCGTTAACCGCCATGCTGACCAGCAGTAGCACTGCAACTCTGATCTACGAAACTGACTACACGACCCGCAGTGACAACGGCAATCCATTCGTAGATGGCGGTGAGTTGCGCTTTCAAGATGGCTGGCTGGGTCAAACCGGCTACATTGTCGATTCCGACGCACCTGGCACTGTGACATCTAGCGGCGCGTTTCTTCGCACACTGAACAATCGCGGAGCTACTGGCGGCGTAGCAGGCGGCGATGGCAGTGGCGAAACGGGTACCGACTTTCAAACGGGCGACGAAATCAAGATCACAACAACGCTGCAGTTCGAACTCGCGACGGCTGCAAATCAAGCTCTTAGCACCGTCGGTTTTCGATCTAACTTTGTCAATGGCGGCTTCGACGCGGCTCCAACCAATGGATTTAAAGTTGCCTATAGCAGCTTTGCCGACGGCAGCCTCAAGGTGTTTACGAACCTGACTCGTCAAGGCTTCATCGGTGCCGATAATGCTTTTGCTCTATTCGTCACGGGCCCCGAAGGTGGTTTCAATTCCGGAGGAAATGGTGGCGCAACAGATCTCGTGACCGACACGTTAGAATTTGAGTACACAGCGGTCTTCGGCACTGACGAATGGACTGCTACCGAACTTATCGTCAGAAACTTGGACAACGGCGGTGCCATCGTGGCACAAGGGTCCGTTGAGAATCCTTCCGCCTTAGAAACCTCCGTCTATACGGGTACCGAGGCATTCTTCGCTCAACGACTGACAGACTTCAACGGTACCAGTACGACTTCGGATAGCATGCGTTTTGAGTACACAGCAATTCCTGAACCAAGTTCGCTGATTTTGATGGGACTAGCGAGCGTGGCTGCAGTCATTCGACGCCGCTAATTCGGATGAGTGTCCTCCGTAGCTAAACATGCGGCGGTCGAGATGATCGATCGATCGCCGCATTTCTAAATTGCAGATTTTGAACGTTACTAACTTCTCCAACGATCAACGCTATAGTCAGGTGCATAAGCTATGAAAACTACCCTTATCTTGGGCGCGAGCCTGTTGCTCGGTCTCGCAACATTGGGTGCTGAGTCGTGGGGACAGGTGACCGTCCTCGACACGGATTTTACGGCAGCCGAAGGCTTCGCCGACGGCAATCTCCAGTTTCAAAATGGTTGGCTCGGTCAGAACCTTCCTCAGGTAGATTCAACCGGTACCGGCACAGTGTCGATCACCGGTGGCTTCCAACGCAACATCTTTAACGTCGGGGCACTCGGTGGAATGGCAGGCGGCGATGGCAGTGCGGAGGGAGGCGGTGCCAGTCATCCGCAGCCCGCTGGCTTTAACATCGGTGACGTATTGCGGATTGAGCACGTGTATTCATTTGACTTGGACAATGTGGCTGGCAATGTCGGCCTACTACAAACTGGTGTCCGTCCCAACTTTGTACTCGGTGGATTCGAGGCTGGATCTGTATTGGGGACAAAGGTTGATTACAACAGTTTTGAAGATGGCTCGCTGAAAGTGTTTAGCAGTTTCGCTCGCCTCGGGTTTAACGGAGCCGACAACCCTTTTGCACTATTCATTGAACCGCTGGACGTCGGTGTCGACAATGGTTGGGACGGAGTGGCGTACACCAATCCGACTGATTTCGTTTCAGACAAAATCAAGTTCACTTGGGAAGCCGTGTACGACGGTGCAGACACGTGGACAGCGACTGAAATGATCGTCGAGAACGTTGACACCGCGACTGTGCTTGGCATCGCAAGCGTTGACAATCCCGATGCGTTGGAAACCGTAACCGTCGCAGGTTCAGGCAGTGAGGCGTTTTTGGGCATGCACCAAGTTCGCGGCAGCAACAGCACGGGTTCGACCGATGCTGTCACATTCACGTACACCTCGTCCGTCGCCGGCCCTGAAGGTGACTTCGACGGCGATGGCGACGTTGACGGTGCTGACTTTTTGAAGTGGCAGCAAGACGGCCTGACTCCAGCTGACCTCCAGGCTTGGCAGACGAACTACGGCCAAGGCGTCCCTGCACTCGCCTCGCTCGCCGCCGTACCCGAGCCAAGCGCGGCTGCCTTGTGCTTATTTGGTGTGGCCGCAATATGCCAGCTGCGTCGACGCAGTTGAAGTTACCCCGCGAGACTCGCGGAAACTGACCCGCCGGCCGACCGGGCAGCGGCCGGCGGTGTTCGTTCTCATTGCGACAGCGTAATCGCTGGGAACTGGAAATAGAGAAGGCAATGGAATATCAGCAACCGACTGGTGTGCCGCGCAGCTGGCCCCAATTAACCGCCGTTATCGTCGGTTTGTTCGCCGCTCTGGGCATTTCCAGCCCGACATCCGCTCAGACCAGCCTCGTCGTTAGCGCCAACGTTCAGCGCGCGATCGGAGGAGTTGGCGTGCTCGACCGGGCGAAGTACTTCAACTACTCTGGCACGCTTCAGGGTCCAACCAACACAAACCTTGGCAACCTGCGTCAACAAGCCTGGTCGCCAGATGGACTAAACGCTGCCCCAGGTCGCGTGGCCACAGAGCTTGACGCGTTTATCTCAAGCAACGTGACGTCCAATCCGGAAGATGCCGAGGATCCGAGTCGGCCAGGATTCTTCGATCACGCAGCGCTGATCAATAAAATTCAGCAAGGCAATCAGCCTGACGAACGGGACAGCTACCGCGCCTTTGTAACGGGCAAGAAATTCAATGGAAATTCCTTCCCATCAAATCTTTCCTGGGTTGGTGGCCGTTGGGAGTCACTACGGCAGCAGCATGAGCTTTCTCAGACGAATCCAAAGGTGGCGAGTCCTATCTTCATACAATCAGGGCGAAACGGTGGATTCTGGCCAGACTTCTTGGACAGTGGCACAGATATGCCGACCAATTACGAGGCGTATGCGGATTTTCTGAATGTCTACCTGGAAGAGGTCGTGTACGGCACCGGACCAAATCAAGGATTCTTGCCGATCGATAAGGACCGCTTCTACTTGGAAGTCATGAATGAGCCCAACTGGCCAAGTCCCACACAGAGTCAGTGGGACGAGGTCATTGAGATGCATCAGGTGGTCACCGAGCAGGTGAAGGAGGTATTCCCGCAGGCAAAAATCGGCGGTCCCTCATGCTGCGACGATCTCGGATCTGGAACGAACGGTTGGGATCGGTCTCGACAGCTAATGGACGATATGGCGAATTGGCAGACGCCCAGCGGTCAATCTGTTGAGTTGGACTTCTGGACGATTCATCCCTACGAGCGGTACGACGTCGCCCCGAACGGTACTTACTCACAACGGATTTTTGGCTCCCCTGGCCACGTGTCGGGCATCATGGACCTATACGAATCTTATAGCCACCAAAAGTTTGGAGATCCCAAGGCATTCGCGATAACCGAATACGGTTCGTGGAATCGAACCGACATGGCAGACGGTAGCTTCGGTGACTATGAGAAGCCCGAGCAACAGTGGGACCTTGTACGCAACATCCGCGAAAAGATGATGGTCTTTATGGGTCGACCTGACCGAATCATCAACGCGACACCGTTCGTTTCTCCGAAGGATTGGAGAAGCGATGTCCCGACACATCCAGAAGGTGACAACGTCTTCTGGGAGCAGGACGCGGCTGGCGACTGGCACGAAACCATCGTCGCAGGTCTGTTCCGCATGATGAACGATGTGAGCGGAAAATACGTTCCGGTCGATTCTGATAATCCCGACCTTCAGAGCTTTGCCTTCCGCGACGGCAACCAGTTGTACGTGATCTTGAATAACTTAGAGAAGTCCGACAATTTGCTCAATTTGCAGGCGCTCGCCGGCTCGAATAGCGTGACTTCCGCTTCGCTCGACCGAATCTTCTGGGACGGGTCAAGCGGTGTCTACGAAAGTGGACTGGATGTGACCGCGACATGGCAGAATCTTACGCTAGCTTCTGAAGAAGGCGGAGTCCTCACACTAACGCTCGACGGCCCTGAACTCTACGACTTAGTAACCGACGAGCGAACATTCTACGGCGATGCAGTCGAATCGGCACTTGATTCACTTGGTAAATCACAAATTATCAATATTCTCGCCGACACCGAGGATGCACTTTTTGCCCAAGCGCGAGTCACTTTCAACCGCGAGGACCAATCCCCTGGAGAGAGTTTCTTCGTGGTGGTGAATGACAACTTTATTCAAGTGCCCGCCGGCGTACTCAACTTCGATGACAATGACACTGACATCGTTACCCGCACTATCGACGTACCTCTGAATTTTTTGGTGCACGGAAATAACGAAGTTTCTGTGGACTTTGTCGGTAGCGGTGGAACGCTTGTCACCGCCGTATTGAACGTGACACGAGCAATCGGAGATTACAACGGCAGCGGTGCGTTTGATGGTGAGGATCTGAGCCTGCTGGTCGCGCAATTTGGAGCGGCGGGCCCTGATAGTCGATTCGATCTTACTGCCGACGGTGCGATTGACATGGCTGATGTCGAGCACTGGCTGACGGAACTGCGCGGCACTTCGGTCGGGCTTGGCGACTTCGATCTGGACGACGACATCGATGCGGATGACCTGGCGCTTTGGAAGCTCAGTGAGGGAGGCCCTTCCCACTATGGACTGGGCGATATTGACTTTGATGGCGATTCCGACGGTGCCGATTTTCTTGCGCTACAGCGACTCCTTGCGGCTCAATCGAGCTTGCCATCCTCAGCGGCAAGCCTGGTGCCAGAGGCCGAATCAGTGCTGCTAATGTTGGCGGGCCTCTCGATTGCGATCGTCTCAGAGGCGTCACGTTACCTTAGTCGACAGGCGATTTCGTGGGTCGTGGTAAGTCGCCGCTCAGTGCGGAAGTGTCGCTGATAGCTCGACTTAGAAGATTTGTGGGCTTATTTCGCGTCACATCGACATAATAAAGATGGCGGACCGCGTAGCGACAATCGCCGTGCGTAAGAGCTAGCAATGTTGCATGTCGTGCGTCAATCTACTCTGTGTTGCACTACTACTCTGTTCTGTTCGCTAGACGCACCAACCGGAACCATGACTGCTCGTCTGCAGCGACACCAATTAAGAGGGAAACTATCAGAATGGGCAAGTTACGCTCTCAGTTAAACGGCAATGCGAAGTCCAGACATCCTCGTTTTGAGAACCTTGAAGATCGCGTCGTGCTGTCGGCAAATTTTCAGCAGGCGGGAATTTCTCAAGTCGCGATCGATCTCATCAACAATAATCCCTACAGCAGCACAATACTTGCTGACGACGCGTTAATAAACACGCTTAACGCGATCGCGACGACGCAGACTGCTCCACCTACCGCGCAGGTCATTACGAGCGAGGCCGGCTTTGCTTCGATCACTGCAGGCACGGTTGGCAGTCCGAACGAATATCTCATTCAGGGCGACCTCACCGTTACGGGTACTTTCGAAGTGCCGAGCAACGTTCACATCTACGTCGACGGAAGCATCTTCAAACAAGGTGCATTTACTTCGCCAGATGTACATAGTACGGAGAACGGTGATGACGCGATCTTTCGTCTGACCAATGCGGACAATGTGAAGCTCATCGGCGTCAACAATGCGCTCTTGCATAGCAATCCGGATCTAAGTTCGACCGCGCCTCACACACCCGCTATATATATCGGCAACGACTCTGACAATGTCGAAGTCGATGGCTTTGAAATTGCAAACGTCTGGGAAGGCATTGTCGCGCGATCCGGCGGCCTCGATATCGACAACACGACCATCACCAATAACTACATCCACGGAACAGTAAAGCGTGCGATCTGGTCGCTGGGCTCCAACGATCTGGAGGCGGCTCATAACTTTATCGAGAACCCAGGCGTTGACGGGTTGGACTGGGACGCGTTCACGATGTCAGCCACGGCATACGAGAACGTGGTGCTGGGTGCGGGCCGTTGGGCTGGATTTGTAGAAGAAGGCGCCCAAGACAGCTACTTCATTCGCGGGCTGGCTGTGATGGCCGATATGGGCAACCCCAACATTGGTTTCCAGCTTGGCTGGGCAGACAACGGTTCGTCGGCCAATTTCGTCGGCAACAATCCCGACCCTGCGAGTTGGACGCAAGACAACTACTTCATCGACAACGTTGTGTTTGAGAGTGCCCAATTTCCGCCATCGGGCCAAGGTGGCGGCGGTGACTACTTCGCGAAGGAAAATGCTGGCAAAGGTCAGACCTACTTCTGGGCGAATCGCGGCTTCGGAGCGGGCCAGTCGCCCAACAACTTTGATAGCGCTGAGTGGCTTAACACGATTCCAACTGCCGGCGGCCCTGGCGGTACGATCAACGGCGTGCAGATCCTGTCGGACCTCAACACAAAGTTCAATAGCTTCGAGGTCTTGGCGACCGGTGATATTGCGGGCGACTTTAATGGAGATTTGACCGTCGATGGTGCGGACCTCGTCCAGTGGCAGGGCGATTACGGCCTAAACGGCGATTCCGACGCCAACGGCGACGGCGACAGCAATGGTATCGACTTTCTTATCTGGCAACGCACCTTGGGCAACTCGGGCGCGCCGGCCGATGATAATGTCGTGACTATTCTTGATACCACGTTTGCGGCCGATCAAGGTTATGTTGATGGCAATCTGCAGTTCCAAGAACCCTTTGGCTCGAGCAGTGGTATTTGGCTAGGGCAAGCGTCGGCGCAGGTCGACTCGAGTGGTTCGGGCAGCGCCTCGTCCGTGGGCGGACCATTTGATCGTAACGCCTGGAGCATCGGAGCGACCGGTGGCCAAGGGGGTGTACCGAGCGTGGCGGGATTCGATACCGACGATAGCCTGAGAATTACGTTCGACTATCAGTTCGATCTCGCCAGCAACGTCAATACCGGACTTGCCACAGTTGGCATCCGAGACGAAGGCCCTAATGCCAACAATGGCTTTGAGGCGTCGCCTCAGCAAGGATTCTCGTCGACGTACAGCGCGTTCGCAGACGGCAGTATTCGGCTCTTCCCAGACTTGAATGACGGTGCAGATCTTGCCGACGCGCTGATTATCGACGCGGCTTTGGTTGGGCTTGATCCAACAGCTGGCACGCCCGACTTGATCTCAGACAATCTGCGGATCGTCTATCAGGCTAGCACCGATGGCGCTGGAAACTGGACGGTCGACAGTTTCTCTGTTGAGAATTTAGATTCACAAGCGATATTCGCCTACGCAGGGCCGGAGCAGTCCTTCACATTTGCCAGTGCTGACGCATTCTATTCGCAGCAGCTTGCCATAAACGGCAACGCAGGCTTCACGGGCACGACCGACGGAGTGAAGTTTGAGTATGTCATGGCACCTCCGGCCCAGCTCGATGTGTTCACACGTGTCGACACGGACTTTACGGCCGCAGAAGGATTCGCCGATGGCAATTTGCAATTCCAAAATGGCTGGCTGGGACAAGCGGGCCCAACCGTCGACTCGACCGGTACAGGAACCGTTAGTTCCAGCGGTGCGTTCCTGCGTAACCTCTTCTCGACCGGGGCTACAGGCGTGACTGCCAACGCGACCGACGAGTCGGGTAACGGGTTTAAGATTGGCGATCAGATTCACATTGAACAAGACTATCAGTTCACGCTCGATGCGTCCGCCAATCGCGAGCTGTTTTTAACGGGTTTTCGCCCGAACTTCAATACGACCGTGGATAGTCTGGCACCGTTCAATGCGTCTCCGACGATCGGCATGGAGGCTTTTTACAGCAACTTCGACGCGGCTGCGACTGGTGGAGCGCTGAAGCTGTTTTCTAACTTCGACCGAAATGGATTCGATGGTGCGGACAACGACTTTGCGCTGTTCGCCAACGGATTTGATTTGGGGCTCGATCCCGAGAATGCGACGACGCCCGATCTGGTGTCCGATCGGTTGCGATTCACCTACACGGTCGAATATCAGGGATCCGACAGCTGGAATACGGTGGAGCTTGGCGTTACCAACCTCGACACCAACTTCTCGACGCTCGCTTCCACTGACAAGCCAGCCGCTCTCGAGAGTTTCACCTACGCCGAGACTCAGGAAGCGTTCTTCGGATCGACTTGGACGCGAAGTGCCATTGATACCAGTGTCGATCGTGTGCTGTTTCAGTATCTCACACCTCCGCCGGTGAGCGTGTTTGCCTACGAGACGGATTTCACAGCAGCTGACGGCTTTGCTGCGGGCAACCTGCAGTTTCAGAATGGCTGGCTCGGGCAGACCGGCGCCACAGTTGACGAAACTGGCAGCGGCACCGTCACAAGTGGCGGACCATTTTTGCGAAATCTCTACAACGTTGGTCTGACGGGATCTATCGCTGGTTCTGCGACTGATGGTGTGGGAACTGGGTTCAACGAAGGTGACGTGATCGCCATTGAACACGAGTATCAGTTCACGCTCGATGCTTTTGCGAATCGCGCCCTTAACTTAACTGGCTTCCGCGAGAACTTCTCCACAGGTGGATTTGACGCGACTCCGACCGCGGGCTTCAAAGCGGCGTACAGCCCATTCGATCCGGCCAACAGCGGTTCGTTGAAGCTATTTACCGACATTACGCGATCTGGGACCAACGGTGCGGATAATGCTTTCGCTCTGTTTGCCAATGGCGATGACATTGGTTTGGATGTCGGCACCAACGATCTGGTTTCGGACAATTTGCTTTTCACGTACAAAGCTCAGCTGGCGGATGCGAATACGAACACTTGGACGGCAACAGAACTGACGATCGAGAATCTCGACACCGGGTTCACTACCAGTGCCGCTATCGATAAGCCTGCGGCATTGGAATCGTTTGTCTACACCGGCACGGATGCTTATCTCGCATCACGTTGGACTGATAGCGCGGCAACCGTCACGACGGATCGGATTAAGGTTGAATACCTCGATCCTCTTCCCGTTGGACCAGGCAGCTTAGCGGCGAGCAGTGCGGACGGCGGTTTGGGAGATCTGGTTGGTGTTCTTTCGGCTGCTGTAGCGCATTCGTCGGGCGACTCTAGCGATGAGGCTGTGGCGCCGCTGGTCGAGTTCAATTTGATCTATGACGCTGCGGGGGAACCGCTTGAGTCAGGTCATCAAGCAGGCCATTCGTCGCCAGAAACCTCGGTCGCGGAGTCAGACGATGCGTCGGCGATCGACGCCGCCCTAGCTGAGTTTGAAGGCTTTGATCTGAGTTTCGATCTATGAATGGCGGGAGCGTATCCTGGGGCGACTGAGTCTACAGCCGAAGTTACATTGGCCAACGAACGACGAGGCTCAAGCTGGAAGCGTTGGTGTCATCTTTCTGCTGGCAGATTATTGGCCTCCAGCATCGACCGGTTCAAGTGATCCAGCAACAGCACTTAGCTCCGGGTAGTTGGCATCACTGTCACCGACTTCTTGCTTTAGTGCGCTTAGTTGTGCTTTCAACTTTTTGACGATGGGCGCGTAGCTTGGGTCGGCGTATACGTTGTTCATCTCGTGTGGATCGTCTTGTAAATCGTAGAGTTCCCAATGAGCCGGCGTTGGCTCAGAAAGTGCACCAACGGCGTCTAACGGAAGGCCGTAGAAATAGATCAGTTTGTGGTCCTTAGTGCGAATCCCATAATGCGCTGGGTTGTCGTGATGCGTCATGTGCATCCAGTAGCGGTAATACGTCGCGGTCGGCCACTCTGGTGACGTGTGGCCTTCGAGATTTGAAACGAAACTCCGGCCTTGCCACTTCTCGACTGGCTTCTGCTCGCCGGCCAATTCTAGTAGTGTCGGCGCAAAGTCGACGTTGTTGATCATGTCATCGACGACGGTGCCGGCCGAGAATTGCTTTGGATATCGAATGATCCAAGGCATTCGCAGCGACTCTTCGTACATCCAACGTTTATCAATGTAATCGTGCTCACCGAGCATAAAGCCCTGGTCGGCTGTGTAGATGATGATCGTTCGTTCGAGTTCGCCGGTACTCTCGAGGTGCTCCATCAGCCGACCGATGTTGTCATCGACGCCTCGAACTGCGCGCAAGAACTTTTTCAAGTAACGCTGATAAGCAATGCTTGTGTACTCGTCGGCTTCGAGGTCCTGCGAAACAAACATGTGATGACCCATGTTACGCCGCTCGTTGCGTTTCGATACCGAGGTTCCGTACTGAGCGCGATCGAGCGGTCCGTGATTGCCGCGATTAGTAAGACTTGGTGGTTCGGGAATGATTTCGTCTTGATACAGCCAGTCATATCTTTCGGCGTTTTCGAAGTTGTCGTGTGGTGCTTTGAAGTGATGCATCAGAAAGAATGGCTTGTCCTTTCGCTCCCTTTGCTTCAGCCACTTCAAAGAAAGATCGGTAATCGCGTCGGAAGAGTGAATCGAGTCGTAGCGCTGCGGGCGAAACGCGTTTTCCGGCCATGGGTTGGGGCCGCGCACCCGAAATACAGGGTTGAAGTACAGGCCCTGTCCAGGCAGTACGCAGTAGTGATCGAATGTCGCAGGCTCGGCACCAAGGTGCCATTTGCCGATGATCGCTGTTTCGTAGCCCGCCTGTTTCATCTCCAAAGGCAGCGACTGCCGCGCGGGTTCGAGCGAGTAGCTCAAAGTCTTGATGCCATTGACGTGACTATACTGCCCCGTCAAGATCGTCGCGCGACTTGGCACACAGATCGAGTTCGTGCAAAAGCAGTTGGTAAGTCGAACGCCTTCACGAGCGAGGCGATCGATATTCGGCGTCGGATCTAGCTCCGCGAGCCTACCTCCGTAGGCACCAATAGCATGTGCCGCGTGATCGTCGGACATGATGAATAGGATGTTGGGCTTTTCAGCCGCAGGCAGTCCTACGCACCGGGTGATTACGAGCAGAAGTAATCCAGGGACGAAGAGTCTCATGCGTTCCTCAAGAGTTGCTGTTATCGGTCTTACTGAAGAGTTGCGGAATCACGACGGGTTACATCCGCATGAGTTTTCAGAGACGAACGCACTTGCGGTTGAGGCGAGCCTTATTCTACCCGAGAATCTCAAATCCTTGGCGTGGCTCTCGTCGCAAAAAAGAATTTGCTTGATCATCGTCGACGAATCGCTCGACGGCAGGGTCGTAGACGAGTTTTCTGTCCAGCCTGAGGGCAATATTTGCAGCATGACAGACGGTGAGGTGACGATGATGCGATGCGACGTCCGAGATCGGCGTCTCGCGGGTCCTCACGCAGTCGATGAAGTTACTCATCTGCCAGAAGTTACCCTTCGCGAGTGCCGGGTGGATGGAAGCGAATAGTTCTGCCGGCAGCGGATTGGATTCTAGTTCTTCGACAGGCTTGCCAGTC
This sequence comes from Planctomycetota bacterium, assembly GCA_039184115.1. GTDB lineage: Bacteria > Planctomycetota > Planctomycetia > Pirellulales > Lacipirellulaceae > Bythopirellula. Next base: position 21,112 of record JBCDBK010000030.1, read on the forward strand.
AGCTTTTCGCGGTTGACGAAAAAACGCCCCTTGTCGCCCTGGAACATGATGCCGTTGCCGAATCCAAGGTCTTCGTTGGCGTGATGTCGGAGGTCGAGTTCGACGCCGTCCGAGAAAGTCACACGCACATGGAATCGAGTAGCTGTGTTGAATCGGTCGTCCTGCACAGGCATGCCCTCGGCGAAGTCGACGGGATGTTCGATCAACAACGGATCTAACGTAAATCGGCCAATGCCTCCATCTGACTTATCCAGCGCCCACATCGCGATGTCGACGTGGTGGGCTCCCCAATCGGTAAGCTTGCCACCGGAATACTCGTACCACCAGCGAAAGTGAGCATGTCCTCGGCCACGCGGAAACTGGCTTCCATAGCCGCCCGATTTTGGCGAGTTATCCTGCCGGTAAGTGGCTGGTGGTGCGGGCCCGAGCCACTGGTTCCAATCGAAGCCGACAGGTGGTTCGCAGGTAGGCAATGGGCCAGAACTCGGCGCGCCACCGAGAGCGCAAGTCACGCGTTTCGCTTTGCCAACTCTCCCGGCACGTTGCAGAGCAACGGCCTTCTGGAACAATCTAGAAGAACGCTGCTGCGTGCCAACTTGAAAGACTCGATTCGTTGCTTCGAGTGTCTTGAGGATCTGCTGACCTTCCTCGATCGTTAGCGTCAGGGGTTTCTCGCAGTAGACATCCTTGCCGGCCTTCATCGCTTCGATGGCAATCTTCGTATGCCAGTGATCTGGTGTGCCAATGGTCACGAAGTCGATGTCCTCGCGGCTCAGCACTTGACGATAATCGCTCAGCAACTCTGGCGTCATCGGCGGGCGCTCTTTGGATTTGCAGTGTTCCGCCAAAGACTGCTCAGCTTCCAGGCGATGCGCTTCATCAACGTCGCAGATTGCTTTGCAGCTCGCAAAGTTCGACGCATCCTTGACCAGTCCTTTGCCGCGTATTCCGGTACCGATCGATGCGTACGCGAGACTGCGTTTGGCGAATTGCGAATCGGCCGCAAGACATGTAGAGCTGCCAGCCTGAATCGTTGCTGCAGTGCCGACTGATACGGCTGCCGCTTCTTGCAAAAATGCGCGACGGTTCAACGGTAGCTTCTTGTCGTCCGACATGGTGGTCTCCGTAGGCTTGCGTTATCGATGATACAACGACTATTTATAAATGTCCGCCGACACGCGAACCAGCCTCAGAAAATCAGCCGATGCTCCAAATGACTCTCAGTTCTCGGGGCCTTCTACATTTGGGCTGGATACGCTTGGCCTTCGCATGGCGGCGACGAATGTTTTGTTTCAGTGGCTCATCTACGAGTCGTTAGTCATCTAAATGACTTGTACGACGACAGGCGTTTTCTTCCACGGGCGGGCGTCACATCGCTCAACGAACCTGAGCAGTTTTGAAAATTGACCGTTACAGAACCGACCACTCTAAAACGGGTGGACCCCGTAGATTAAAGCATTTTCCAGAGTGATATAGGCACGCAATTCAAATGTCGCATTGCAAAATTACAGAATTGCCGTCGATTGGCAGGCGATGCAATTCGCAAGTGACCTTACGACAGGAGTTTGCGAAGTTTTCGGTCCGCAATCGAGCCAGAATTTTGTAAATTTGTGTAGCGAAGCGCGTTACAAAATTGCCATAGAACTCGCATGTTGGCCCACTTTTGCGTACTGCACCGCACCCTTATTTTACCAGGGCACGGGCACAGACTCGCACCCGATTGTTGGCCAGTCCGAATCACGTAGCTTACCAGTTTGCGGTGACGTGGCAGTGAGAGAGGCCTACGATTTGCGGCAGCGGATAGAATGAGTTGGTAGGAACCAACGCACGCTACGGCGAGGAAACTAATGAACCGACTTAGAGCTTATCCTAGCAGCTGAAGAACCCCCTCCCCCGATAACTGGCGAGGGGGATTTGGGATAGTTACTTAGCTTCTACGGGACGGTGTTGTCGCCGTCGGCGCAGATTCTTGCGGACGCGCACAGCGGCGATGGCTGCGAACATACCGCCGGCAGCGTGCTCAGTAAATTGTGCCCAGCGTGATGGCTGAGAAGATGCTTCTGCCTCTGTCGAATGGCTCGACTCAAGATTCGTCTGCGCGGTAGAACGACTCAGCTCGCGATCGAAATTGTCTTCAGGAGCGGCGACGTCGAATGCTCGGTATACGCCAATGGTCGGTTTCATCCGCACGTCGATGTCGAACAACTCGCCAATTTCAGCGAACGCTTCGTCGAGTACGAGCAGCTCGCCACCCTGAACCGTGCCGCTGGCGGTGTCCAAAAGGACCATACCACCTTCCGACATTAGGTCGGAGGCATCTGATGTGCCGCCGGTTGCTTGGGTTTCGTTTTCGTGCTCGGCTCGTGTAGACGGCGAGTGCAGGTTGCTTAGGATGCGGTTTACTACTCGCTCGATTTCAGAGGTCTCGGTTCGCGCAGATTCACTTTTGCCGTTGTCAGCGAGATCACTGATCGTGACCAGCCCACCGGCCGTGAATTCGGTGATCACCGGCTTAGTAGCATTAGTATTTTCAGTGCTGAATGACGGGTTGACCGAACCCTCAGCGACAATGTCGACATGATCAACCGAAACAAGGGCGTCCGTGTAAGTTGAATTGGAACCCGTGTCGGTGAAGCTGTCGGGTTCGACGATGACACCTGAGTTGTTGGTGACAGTCTCGCTGATGGCAGAAACTTCAAGCAGGCCCGGCTGTGGATTTGACAGCTGCGGCGGTAACGCGACTCCCGAGGACGTATCCATCGCCAGTCCGAACGGCAATGACAGTGCAGCTTCGTGGCTGAAACTATTTAGGTTCAGTGCGGACGACGAAGATTGGGACGTAGAAAGCGGTGCAGTTTGTCCAGTGCCGTAGGCCTCGGTAAAATCAAATCGCGAATTGAAGTCGTAATGGGCTACAATTGTGCTGATCGCGAGATGCCTCAGATCGCCACGTCGACTCAAGTCAAAGTTATTCGCGATCTTTCGTGAACTCCTCGCTTTGTCGATGGGTTGATGATCCAACTGATGCTTGTGATTGGCAGACTGAGAGGCATAACTAGAAAGATCCGCGCTCACTCGGCTATCAATACGGTCGCGCAGAGCCGGTTCGGCGGAGGAAATAGGGCGTCCCGAAGCTGTGAGCACCTCAGGGAAAGACTCAAACGACTGTGGTAATGCGAATGATGCCGCGGCGACGGTCTCGCCGATCTGGCTAGCCGAAAGCTCCTCGTTCTGCGCCCAGTTAGAACGCAGCTCCGCGAAGGCTCCGGACTCGAGTAGTTCGGCAGCGATCGCCAGGTTTCCGAAATCGGCCGTTAGTGCTATGCGGTCTTCGAGGCGCTCGATGCTACTGCCGAGCCGTCGACCTGCCGGGCTCGGTGTCGCTTTCGACTTGCTCGATAATCGGCGTTTTGACTTTTTGCGAGGCATCGTCAATTTACTCCCTGTGACAGTGGAGTATCTGTCACTGCGTTTTGAGATACGCGTGGCGGTGTGTCAACAATTAGGGTCTGAAATCTTGGGCTGCTGCGAAGCGCATCTAGCGAACCGTCACGCAGCCGATCAACCGAGAGGCCCTCGTTGATCGCCTGCTCCAGTGTCTCGAGTGCGGTGGCAAGAAGCTGCTGGTCAGCAAGCGCTGTGGAGGGTGAGCGATAGGAAAGCAACTGCTTGGCCACGTTTAGCAGACGCTCAGGCGAATCGTGCCAAAGGTCTCGACGTTCAACGGCCAATCGGAGGGCCTCGTCGATGTTGCCAAGACGAAAGTAGCAACGCGCGTGATTGAACAAGTGATTGCTCAGACGCTCGCGAGTCTGTAGGCTGGCGGGAACTTGCTCGAACGACTGCGTCTGATAACGCACAGCTTGGGCAAAAGCTTTGGTTGCGCGAGTGTAGTCGTGCTGCCGCTCCAGCAAGACACCAACATTGTTGTAGATTCCGCCTAGGCTTGCCAACGCCAGCGTGTCGTCTGGGGTGGCTTCCAACAGTTGCCGCTGAAATTTTCCGGCACTCGCGAACAGTTCCTTGGCGTCGGCATACTTGCCCTTCTGCGTCAGTGTCATTCCCAAATTATTCTGGCTGACTGCTAAGTCACGCCGATAATTCGCAATCATTGGCGCGGAGCGGACCAGATGTTCTTGAATTCGAATTGCGTCGCGGTAGCAAAGTTCGGCGTTCTGCCAGTCTTTACCGCGCGCGGCAAGGTATCCGAGGTTGTTATAAGTGCCAGCGAGATCTTTCTGATAGAGCAGGTTAAGAGGCTCGCGTTCGACGAGCGACTTTTGCATCGCGATCGCTTGACCGTAGTAGCGAGCGGCGGCTTCAAAATCCGTCGACTCATGAATCGAACCTAGGTTGTTGTAGCACAACGCCAGCTGGCGAAGTGCATCCTCGCTCTCCGTTTGTGCGACAACTTGCTGCTGCAAACGGACGGCTTCGGAGAATGCACTTGTCGCCTCGTCAAGTGAGTGCTGGCTACGATGCACCAAGCCCAAATTCGTGTAGCCAGCGGCAAGATCAGCTTTATGTGCGACGGACTCAGGTTCTTGGACCATTAGCTGTTGATGTATCGCGACGGCTTGCGAGCACAACTCGAGCGCTTCGCTGTCGCGGCCCAGCTCACCAAGTAAAATCCCGATATTGTTGCAGCTGATCGCCAGACTCCGAGCGAGGTCGCCGTTGTTGGGATCAGCAAGACGCAGTCGTTGCAAGGTTGTCTTGGCGCGCTGGTGATACTGGAGGGCGTCGAGTTTATCGCCTGTGCGGGCGGTGAGCTCGCCGATCTTGCTATTTGCCAGCGCAACTTCGGATGCGAGCGCAGGATCGTCGGCAGCTTGTTCGGCAAACTGTTGGTAATAGTCCAAACTTTCGTCCAGCAACTGCAGCCGAACACCTTCGGCGCCTGGTATCGAAGCCAGTTGTTCTGCCAGCCGCGAACCAAAGCGATCTAGCACTTCGCGCGTTTGCTCTAAATTCGCCTTGGCCTGGTTCAAGTGAGCGACGGCATGCGTCTTCTCACGCGACACCAGCACCAACGCGACCGACAGTGCGACGAATGCTACCGCGAGTGCCGAAACTGCGGAAATCACAGGCAATCGGTGACGCTTGGCCCACTTACCAGCGCGGGTTGCCAGGCTCGGTCGGCGCGCGTGGATGGGCTCGTCGCTGAGGAATCGGCGCAGATCGTCAGCAGCCTCTGCAGCTGTCGAGTAGCGCTCGGTCGGCACTTCGCTCAGCATCTTCAAGACGATCGTCTCGAAGTCCGCGGGAATGCGATGATCCACTTGGCGTAGTGGCATAGTGCGTCGCGGTCCGTGTGCAAAGGTCGCCAAGTCGTTTTCGCCGAGTGGGTGCTGGAGGCAAGCGGCTTCGTACAGTGTGACACCCAACGAAAATATATCAGTGCGATGATCGACAATTTTTCCGTCGCCGCTGGCTTGCTCGGGGCTCATGTAGCGCAACGTGCCAAGGATATCGCCTGTCTGCGTCAACCCCGATCCCTCGCGGCATCGCGCTAGTCCGAAATCGGTAATCCAAACTTTGTCGGATTCGTCGATTAAGAGATTGGAAGGTTTCACGTCTCGATGGACGACGCCGAACTCGTGCGCGGCTTGCAACGCGTCGGCGGCTTGAGCACCGAGGCGCGCGACATCTTGTATGCGCTGCCGGAGACATCGACCATCTAACGAAATGCAAGACTCGGCCTGTTTCGATGCCGGAATCTCGTCACGCTCGCGCGGATGAATCCAGGGTCCTGCGTAGAGCCCTTTGCTGGCAGCGATGGTCGTCGTGCTTCCGTAACTGCGTGTTGGACCGCGCTGTTCGTCGAGCAGCTCAGCAAGCGAATTGCCTTCGATGAATTGCATCGCATAGAAGTGGACGCCATGTTCCTCGCCGATCGCGTATACAGGAACGATGTTGGGATGCTCAATCGACGCAGCTGCTAATGATTCGGCTTGGAAACGCTGCAGGTGTTTATCGTTGCTGGCGGCCACATAGGGCAACACCTTTAGCGCGACGCGGCGCTGCAGCGAAATCTGCTCCGCTTCGTAGACCACGCCCATGCCACCTCGCCCGACCTCCTGCAGCAGCCGATAATCGCCAATGGTCTGGCCAGGCCGCTGGTGAACCAGCGAATCTGATCTGGCCGCAGTCAGATTGGTGACGTCGTGTGCGGCATCATGGAAGAGCTTCAAGCCGCTGAGGTATTCGCGCAGGTAGACAGCGTCGTCAGGATGTTGTGCGAGGAGTTGCTCGGGACTGACGGGCTTACCTTGTTCCGTCGCAACCAGATAGCCGTCGAGAATCTCGGCCAGCCGTTCTTGCCGATGTACCGGCAGTGCATCAGCGAGCGGTTGTTTTCCATCTTCACTGTTCATCACTCGATTCCCCTCGATAGACTTCGCGCAACTTTTCAATTGCGCGAAGCCAAAGCATTCTAGCGGCGCCTTCCGATCGGTCCATGAGCTTTGCGACTTCGCCAAAGGCATGCCCTCTGATATTCCGCAACATGAGTACCTCAGCGTAATCGGCAGGCAGGGCTGCGATACGGTCGGCTAGCACAACGGCGTCTTCGCGTTTCTGAATCGAGACGCTCGGTGTACTCACATTCGCCGGCAGCAGCGATGCCAGCTGCAGGGTCGACTTTTCCAGCGAGGCGCCCAACCGCTGCATGGACACTTCTCGACGGACGTCGCGCTTCGCTGCGACCAGGTGTTGCTCGACGAATGTCGCTAGGTTATTCAGCAAAATTTGGCGCAGCCAGACGAGCAGTTCTTGCTCCGATCGACCGCGGAAGTCCGCGAATGCTCGGTGGGCCTTGAGCATCGTCTCTTGGACGACGTCCGACGGACTAACCCGTGGTCGGAGCCGTCTGTCGATCTGAGAGGAAGCGAGCACAGATAGGTAATTCTGATAAACCTGCAGCAATTCGCCCAATCGCACCGCGTCCCCATTCTGGGCCGACTGAATCAGCGCGACAATATCGGCAGATTCGCCGTGCTCAAGCGACTCTGGCCGGTCTGGTTCCGTCAAGCTTGCGTTGCGAACTGCCATCGATGTTTTCGCCGAGTGGTAAGGAAAACTATGCATGCATAACTGCCCTACGTCGTAAGACAGGAAACGGTTGGCCCCGTCACTGGAATTCCTAAATATTTCCTATCAATAGGTTTACGTCTATTGCGACGTCGATGGCCTCTGCCGCGATGCGCTGATTCTCTATGTGCCGCCACACCTCCAATTACTGTAACCCCGGCCTCAGCAAAGAGTTCCGGTTCTCAGAACTGCCCCATTCTCCCAAGTGACCGCAACTGGCGCCCAATAAAAAATTATTGAAATCCGTGGCGCAGGGCGGAGACTTTCCGTCTGTAGAGCTAAGGGGAATTTTAAGGTCGGCTGCGCACCGGCTCAGGTTCGATTCGGGCTAGATTTCGAACTGCTGGTTGCGCGATTGGGTCGATTGCCAGACGTCTTGGAGGCCGCACAGAGATGAGAAATTCGAAGCAAATGAAGGCAGAAAGCTTGGAGTCGCGTATTTGCTTAGCCGCTAGCGCGGTAGTCGACGACGGCGACTTGGTGATCAGTGGCGATGCCGAGGGCGACATCGAGATTGTCGCGGTGGGTGCTGGGCTATACCAAGTTAGCGAGGGTGGCGTCGTGATCGCCGACTCGTCCGAGTTGCAGGGCGTCACTGACGACATCCGAATCTCGCTGGAAGAAACAATCGAAGCGACGAACGATAACGTTACGATTGATCTGGGCGAGGAAGTCGTGGATCGAATCTACGCCGATCTCGGTGAGGGTGACAACTCGCTCACGGTGACCGGTGGTTCCGCGAGGAGTTTCTTCTATCGAGGCGGCGATGGTGCCGACGACGTGCAGCTCTCGACAACGATCGACTCGTGGGCTTGGGTGCGGCTACGCGACGGCGACGACACGCTAACCGTGGATGGCGACATCGGACGTCTCTATGTCGCTGCGGGAGGCGGGGACGACATGGTGTTTCTCACCGACACTTCAACCCTTGACTACGCATCCTTGCGATTGGGCAACGGCGACAACGAGGTGGTTCATTCCGGGTCGATTGACGGGCGGCTGCGAGTTGCTGCGGGCGATGGCGACGATATCGTGACGATCGACGAAAACGCCACCGTTGAGGGCAACGTCCACCTCCGACTCGGCGACGGTGCCAACACCGCCACCGTCAACGGCATATTGGGTGGCTCATTCAGCTTCACCGGACGCGACGGCGACGACACCTTGACGGTCGCACAGAGCGCTGATGTCGCCGACAACATCTACGCGCGGCTGGGAGAGGGAGACAACAGCGCCTCGATCGAGGCGACCGTTGGTGCCGACGTCAATGTGACGTCCACCAACTCGGACGACGAAACTCGAATTTCGGTCACCGAAGGTAGCGTCGCCGGCGACGTCAATCTCACGCCCGGCGAACAAAGCGCAGGTTACTACCACTTCCGGTCGGGCCGGGGTCGGATCTTTCGCGCCTTTCGGTTCGCGAGGCGATGATTTTTCCTGACAATCACTTGTTGGGTGCAAAATTACCATTGCCATATTCCATTTCGACGGAGGAACCATTCCATGTTTCGTGCTGTGATAACCGCGCTGATTCTCGTTCTAACATCCGCATCGGCGGACGCGTTGTCTATACGGTTCGGATTCGCAAGTTTTGAGCTACGTCAAAGTGGCCTCCTTGGAGGCAACTTTTTTGGCGAGAATCTGCAGACGCGATTCGAAGATCGCTTCGACGATCTAATGGCCGAGTACGAGGACGGGCTTGAGGCAATCGAAGACTTCTTCGCGTCCGAGGAGTACACCGAAGTTGTCGACGATGTCGCGACACTCATCGATCGACACGACGCTTATCTCGATCGACTCGAAAGACGCGTTGATGGCATCGACGATGTGATTTCCTTCGTTGACCAGCGAATACAGTCTCTCGAAGACTTGTTAATGGATTTCCAAGACAACGAAGAACTTGCGGAGAGTCGCCTGTTACCCCTCGATGATCTGCTGCAGTGGCGCATCGATCATCTGGGTGGGCGAATCGACGATCTGCGTGAGAGGCAAGCCGACCTGGATGAGTTCTTGCCAAACGCCGTTACCTTTAATGACGAACTTCTGACCTACTTCGATCAAATTTCCACTGCAGGCTCGCCGGCAGACGATTTCGTGGATGACGAACCTGTCGAGTCGGCGACGAGCTCGACTGCCTTCGCGACGAGTGTCACGGCGGTGAACATCCCGGAACCGGCAACATGGGCCCTGTTTGTGGCGTTTGGCGTACCAATGATCTGTCGCCGACTTCGCGTTGGTGCTGATGCCGGACTAATGTGATGGTACCTCTAAGTGCTACTGTCCGAAGAGTCAGTCGCGTAGGTCTGGGTATGCGCTTGTATGCCCATGCGCTGATCTGCGTTGTCATCGCAATTTCGCCAATAACGGCCATTGGTGGCACGATTCTCGATGGCGTCGACGATGCTCGGTACCGAAATTTGGCCAACCAAGCGGAGTACGATTCGGTCGGCTTGGTGCGTTGGTCGGAGGGCGGTACTAGCTATCTCGGCTCCGGAACTTACATCGGCAATGGTTGGGTGCTGACGGCAGCGCATGTGGCGGATGGGGTCGACTTTGCCGGCGGCGGGAACATCAATTGGAGTTTTACTGCCGGGGGCGATACCTATTTCGCTGACGAGTTTGTGATTCACCCCGAGTGGACTGCCACAGAAGGCGATCTTTCGGCAGGCGCCGACTTAGCGCTGGTGCAATTGGCAGCTGATGTGCTCGACGTCGCACCTTCAATCCTTTACGACATGGCCGACGAAGAAGCATTCGCTGCGACGCTGGTTGGCTTTGGCGCCACAGGCACCGGCAGTAGCGGATACTCTGACGGCTCGGCGAGTGTTAAACGCGCTGGCAACAACAACATCGATGCAGAGGGAGGCGATCGCCGGGTGCGTGCGTACGCAGACAGTATTCTGTTTACCGACTTCGACAACCCAAGCAACAGTTTTGATAGTCGATGGGGAAGCACCACACCGTTGGAATTGGAGTATATGACGGCTGCGGGTGACAGTGGTGGTGGGATGTTCATCGAGGTCGATGGTATCGACTATTTGGCGGGAGTCACTTCCTTTGGTCTGGCCTTCGACGGCGAGGTGGATGCCGACTTCGGCGACGTGGGTGGTTACATCCGTACTTCAAGCTACGTCGACTGGATTGAAAGCGTGACCGGAATCGCCGCTGGTCAAGCGGCTGTCGATCTGCTTGGCGACTTCAATCTTGATGGCGTGGTCGATGCGGCAGATTACACGCTCTGGCAAGACTCGTATGGATCTACGGTCAGCGCAGCGACGGGCGCTGACGCAAGCGGCAATGGGCTTGTTGACGGCCTTGATTTTCTAAGCTGGCAAACTGCGATCGCGGATGGATCGTCGAACGCCAGCTTTGGCTCATTGGCTGGCGTACCCGAGCCAGCCGGTTTCGCACTGCTTGCGGTGGCTATTCTATCTGCGCCTCGTCGCTCAACTCGAACCGCTCCGTATCGATTTCGAGCGGCTGTTCGATGAGATCCCCCCAGGTGCTAACGGCTGGCGCCTATCCGCGTCGCACTAAAGTGGCAAGCAGCGTCGCCACGCCCAACAGATGCAGGGCAGTCGGTTCGGGAACTGATTGCGCAGACAAACTCGCCGCAGCCGTGCTACCGAACTGCGCCTGCCAGATGCCTAAGTCGAGGTTGTCGACCTGAGCATCCGCGTTCGCATCACCGTCGGTCAACTCGGCTGACTGTGCGAGTCCAAATCCTTCCTGCCAACGCAAAAAGTCGGAACCGTCGACGTCGAAATCTTGGTCGAAGTCGGCGGTTTCGGCTGCTGCCACGCCTGTGATGGCGCTTGACTGGTGCTGCAGCAGCGAGACGATGGACTCGTCGCCGAGATTGCCGCTTACTGACCCTGCGTACGCGTTTCCAACCGACGTTGTCCCGGTGATTTGCTCAAACAGTACAGCTGCAGACAGGTAAGCACCAAGGTCGTTTTGATGAGATCCATCGGGGCGATGGAGTCGTGCCGTCGCATTGGCAAAACCGTGCGTGTCGTACCATGCTTGCCAGGCGTCACCCACGCGGGCGATCGACGTCACATCGGAATGGTCCCAGAATCCAGGGTTCACGCGAATGCGGTCGTAACCTTGGTTGGTGAAGCTTTGCATCTCGTCGGGATCATTGTTGAAATCATCGACCAGGTCTTGATTGCCGGGGAATCGAGCCCATGTGTTGAAGAGGACGACTTCGGCATTCGTCTGGCTTACCTTGACATGGTCGTTAATCAGCACGGGACCGCCTGCGTAGAGATTGGTCAGGTTTGATCCACCATTCTTTATCGCCAGTCCAGGCCGATCGCTTCGTTCCTGTAGGATGACGACATCCCAATCGTTCGCCGGGTTGTGAATGAGACCGGTTGGCCCAGTGACTGCCGCATCACCTACTCGTCCCTTGAGCGTTCCGCCGCCCACCGTGTATTGCGTGATCGTGGCGGAGTGGTTGCCGTCGGCGTTGAAGAGCCCCTGGAGATCCAGGCTTGGATTGCCAGCTCCGCTGGCGCCGGTCCCTGAGGTGTAGCTGTTGCCGATCATCAACACCTCGAAATGGGCTCCGTTCGCCTCGCCGGCGATCGCAAGGAAGAGAAGCAGCAAGGTCCGCTGCAGTGCAGCAGCGACGGACCAACGAGCGACTATTCTCCTTTCAATAGTCTGCATCGCAACGCCTGCCTCTGTCGAAAATCAAGTACACTTTGCTGCCGCCGTGCATTGCGGTGCATTGCGGCGGACTATCGGGCTAATTTGCTGCTTCCGCCTACAGGTCCGACAGCGATACGGTCTCGCCGCCGTCGTAGGTGGAAAGCGACTGCCAAATGGCAAAACGACGATTGCTGGGAAAGGTGTCGAGGTCCGACAGCGACAGGCTTTCGACATCGTCTGAAATAAACCGCGCGCTGCTGTCCAAGAACAATGCATGTACGCCGCCAGGGTGGTTGCTGCGGGCGGTCAACCTGTGCCAGCCCTCGTAGCCACCGGTCTCGACACAGTTGCTTTCTTGTGGCGTAAGATCACCGCAGAAACGAGTGCGGTCGTAATCTTGATCAGAGTCGGCCTGGAAATTCGGAGGATAGGTATGCATGTAGAGAGCGCCACCACCAAAATGCAGCGCGCCTCTCGTGTCGTCACCTTCAAACTTGATGATCTCTGAAGCGGCAATGGTGTTGCTTGTGCCATCGGTTGCTTCCCGAAGCCTCATGCCGCGGGCGATCATCATCGGTCCAAATGCAAGTAGGTTTGATACGCGGGTTTGACCGTTGTCGTTTTGATACCTTAAAGCCCCTTTCGGAAACAAGGCAAACGCTGGTCGTTCTCCCTGACGCCAATCAGGGTCGTCGACCCAAATGCCATGATCGCGGTCAGACCAACCGACATTGCCAACGTAGTTGCCGCGTGCACCGTAACGGGCATTGTTCCACTGAATCAGATCCACCTCGATGTCAGACGGGCATTGGTGCCCTTCCAAGAACACGTGGTGATTTGGAGTCTGATCGCCGTCGGCGAAGCCGTTTTCGTAGTACGGCTTGGTTAGGTCCATACTCTGGTACAAGTTGCCGTTTTCCATATACGGCATGGTTAGGGTAATCCACGTGCCCAGCGAATCGATACCGGTTGCCGCGGTGCGTTGCCGCAGGTCGCCCATTGGTAGGACTCCGCGCGCGGACTCGTAGTTGTGCATCGCCAAGCCAACCTGTTTGAGGTTGTTGATGCATTGCGTTCGTCGCGCTGCTTCGCGCGCGGCCTGCACTGCCGGAAGCAACAGTGCCACCAAGACTCCAATGATGGCAATCACCACGAGGAGTTCAACGAGAGTGAATCCGCGAACTTGCTTCTGAAGAACTGTTGGTTCCATGTCTCAAATCCTCTTCATGACAAAGAACAGGTAAGGAAAACAGTCGACTAACGGTAACGACGAGTGGCACGCGAACCGCTCAGCAGACCAGCGATCGCCAGGAGCACGACCGACGAAGGTTCGGGAACCGTGCCCAGCGCCGAGATCGGACTGAAGCCCGTCAGCACAAGCTTGACTTTTGGGAACTGAGCGTTCACTTCGCTGTAGTCTAACTCGAACGTGTAGCTTCCGAATACACCAAACGCGGCGTCCAGCACTTCGATCTCGTCGAAGGTGCCGCTGATGGTGCCGGTTGGAATGCCAGTACCTAGCTCATCTTGCCAAGCAAGAAAGTCACTGCCGTCGACGTCGCCATCGCTGTCGGCGTCGCCCGTCGCATTCGTGGCGTCGGTGGGGGTGCCATAATTGGTATCCCAGATTGCCAAATCAGCGGAGTCGACACCATTGATGCCGTCGAAGTCGGCCGTCCTGGTGGTCAGCCCGTTGCCGCCAGCGTAGATAATGTCGAAGGTATCTCCAATTGTCGGCGTGTCGTATCTGCCTGATAGCTCGCCGGGTTCTCCGTCTTGTGTCGGATGGATGCCATTGACGATGATTTGCAGTTTGCCGCCCAAAGTTGCGTCGCCCTGCACTTCGATCTGATCGAACAGCCCACCTGCCGGATCACTTTGAATCGTCATGCGTGTGATCGATCCCTTCGTACTACCATCGTCTGGCGTAAGATTCAGGTCGCCGGATCCATTGGTCGTGGTGCTGAGCACAAGCAGCTGGTCTCGATGTTGTTCGGAGAGCAAGTTCGTCGTGTCATTGTTCGTAGCACCGACGGTGAGAATGCCGCTGTCGCCGGCACCAGCTGACGACTCGCCAGCCACATTGATTTCGCCGAAGCGAACGCGTTCTTCCGGCGCCAGCAAGTAGCCGGTTTGCAATTCCGCACCCGCAGCAACATTGATCGTCGCCTCCGGCATGGACAGTCGAGAACGGACGATGGCGAAGCCTTCGGTGGTCAGTGTGCCGGTAAAGTTATCAGCCGTCTTGTTATTGGTTTCGTTACCGCTCTCGGTACTAAACTCAAGCGTATTTGGCAGCTCGCCCGAGGGCGCAGTCGGCGTGCCTTTGAACAATACGTTTCCGGCTCCCGCGATATCACGCGTCACGCGGTAGCGACGTTCGTTGTTGGAAAACGTGCTGCTCATGTCAATTGTGAGTGGAGCATTTACCTCTAGAAAGGCTTCGCCCTGCAGTCGATCTTGGCTGCCGCTGTGGTCGATCGTGCCCGGTTGGTCAAAACGAATCGTGCCAGAGCCGAATTCTTGTTCGGTATCCTGGCTCAAGTACACCACCGTGTTGGCGCCGGTGGAATTCATAACTAGTGTGCCGCCGATTCCCTCATCGTCCGTCAGCACGACGTTGTCGCCGGCGCCGTTGAAGTTGATGGTCCCCCGATGTGCCTGGGGGAATCGCATCGTCAGGTCGGATCCGGCACCGCCCTGGAAGGTGAAATCGTGCGTGCTTCGAATTGGTAGGTTCACTGTCAAGTCGTCGCCAGCTGCGGCTGTGTAGGTAAGATCGCGATTCAGGACCAGTCCGCCGTGGAAGCGTGCATCATTCCGCGAGAGCGAGCCATCTCCGATTTCGACGCTGCCACCACCGGAGTTTGAGAGGTTGCCATTGGCATTGACCTGAATTAGCGGAATGTCGGCGATCACTCCCGACGAAAAGTCGAGCGTGCCGTCCTGCACGACGATACCCTCACCCGCGAATGCTCCCGCCGCGACCGACACGGTGTGGCCAGAGTTCACTCGGTAAAGGTTCCCAGCCGTCGGTGCGCCTCCGGTCCAAGTGCTAGCGTTGCCGGTTGCGCCGTTGCTCGCGGAGTCGAGCGCGTCGAATGTGTAGAGACGAGGTGCGACGTTCGCATTCTCTTTGCTGTTGAAACGCAAACGGTTCGTTTCGGTGCTGGTGATTCCAAAAGTGGCGAACGTATTTCCACTCACAAACGTGCTGATGTCCGAACCAAGAATCGGCACACCAACAGCCGCGTCTGCCTGCGAAGGTTCAGGCGCGAAGAAAGTACCAATTCGCGGCCCTGCGGCCGTAAAGTTGTTGAGGCCGGCGGAAGCGTTCGGCGCGGATGCATCCGCCAGGTTCCACGTGAACGTTGCCTCTTCAAACGCTTGTGTTGGTGCATCGTTGATGGCGTACAGGCGAAACGTGTCGTTGGAGTTACGCGCGTCGTCGGTCGTGACTTCAAAGAAATACGGCAAGTCCGGATCGATCGTAGGCGAAGCACCCAGGTCGAAGCGAATCAGCGTCTTCGACGTGAGGCTGTTCAGATTGAACGGATCACCGCCGCGGACCTCAAGAAACGTCGAGCTTCCGTTGTCAATGTCGGCCGGCGCGGGGTCAGCATTAGCATCGAGCGCAATGTAGGTATCGGCGTCGACGGTGCCGAGCGTTTGCTCACCCGCTTGCGACCAAGATGGCAACGTTGCGATGGACAGTGACAGGAAAACCGCAAAAGGCAAACGAGATTTCATAGCCCAGGTAACCAAGATGAGCGAGAGGCTTGATACGAAAAGGTAAGGTGCTCTGCACCCACTGTGCAGAGCACCGATCTACTTAACCGAAACAAATTACGCGACGTTCGCTGGTTGAACCCAGCGGGCAGTCTAATCGGCCAATCGACGGCGGATTAGCAAAGCGCCGAGCCCAAACGCTCCAAGAGCCATCGATGTTGGCTCAGGAATTGCGACGTTGAGCGTATTTGCACTTCCTGGGGTCAGCGTGAAGGCTGGGTTAGGCACGACCACGTTATTCGAGTCGTCGAGGGCTCCGCCACCGCCAATGCCCCAAGGGCCATCGTCCAGCGTGTCATCGTCAGTGGTAAACGAGTCGATGACGAAGTTGCCATCGGGCGCCGCGATAAAGGCGTCTGGGTCGGAGCCCAGCACGTTACCGTCAAATTCGATACCGCCGAGCGCTGCAGCATAAGTATTCTCGGTGCCGGTGCTGGATTCCTTCCAACCTACCGCAGAGATCACGCTGGTCCAAGGCATCGAATCAAGCGTGCCGTCGTTGTCGGTGTCTAGGTCGACGCCAGGTGTGCCCGTGTAGCCAGCAACAATCAGATGCGTTGACGAGCCGTTTTCTAGGTCGTCGCCGCCGCCATCGTCATTGGTGAATTCGACGGCGGTGACTGGTGTTGCCGGATCGGCTGCCGGATCCCAAGCCAGAAGACCGTCGGTAAGCACGGCTAGGCCATTGGTGCCGGTCGAAAGCGCACTCAAGTCGAATGCAAAATCGACGACGCCCGAGTTGTTTCCGTCGCCTTCGATGTAGATATAGTGCAGACCAGTCATCGTTTCGATGCCACCGGTCGTACTGCGTAGTTCGATGAACTCGCGATCTTGATCGGCAGCTGTCGCGGAACTGCTATGATTGATCAGCATTTCATTGATTAGAATTGTGGCATCGGCAGCCTGCGCGAATGCAAAGCTAACCAGTAAGGCCACAGCCAGTCCAGATCTCATGAGACCCTCCCTCAAGCTAAGTCGAAAAGATGAATTGAAAATGCAGACGAGTTCGTTCGAAAAGTGTCTGATACGGTACACTGCCGTCTGGAGGTACCGCCATCGAGAGAACGATAACGCCTACCTCTGTTAAGTGTAATTGCAGCGACGAGAAGGCGGGCGCCAAGCGCCGGCCAACCAGCATGTCATCATAGCCTGTCTCCAAATAAGAAGCATCTAGTATTGCCGTGAAAATCTGTTACAGACGCGGAAGAGCAGGCGATTTTCGGTCGCATTCCGTTTTTCCAAGTAGAACCGTCGATCCTAATCGCCTACCAAAAGAAGCGAATAACGGCGATGAGAACATGTTAGCGGTGACCCGCAGTGACGTGAGCTGCAGCTTGCGGCGTGTTTGCTTCCCACGGCGCAGAATCCTGCAGTCGGCGCTACTAATCGTGGCGACTTTATCAATCCCAGCGACATCAGCAGAAGGGTCCAAATGGCCGGTAGACGGTGTGTATCGGTTTGCTGATTGGGATGGGCCGCCACTGGAAGTGTTGTTTACGATTCCAAAAGGTGCCGACAGGCACGCACCGATCCTCATGGTGATCCCTGGAGCGAAACGCAATGCTGCTGACTATCGAGATCAATGGCATGATCTAGCAGTCGCTAATAATTTCATCACGCTCGTCATCGGCGCGCCGATAGCGAGCTTTCCCACGGAGTACGATTACAACCTCGGCGGCGTCGTCGATGCCGAGGGAATTGAGCAACCCATAGCCAAGCGATTATTCGCATCGATCGAGCGAGTGTTCGATGACTTCGTCAAAAGGTACGGGTCGAATCGCGAGACCTACGATCTCTACGGCCATTCTGCAGGTGGGGGATTTGTGCATCGATATCTACTCTTCAATCCCAGAGCTAGAGTTGGCCGTGCAGTTGCAGCCAATCCGGCATTTGTGACTTTGCCAGACATCGACGCTGCGTATCCGTTCGGAATTGCCGGTGTGACGATCGATCGAACGTCCCTCGCAAAGTGGTATGACAAACGACTGGTGATCCTACTCGGAGATCGCGACCTCGACCCTCGCACGAAACCACTAAGCAATAGTGAGGAAGCCAGGCTACAAGGCCCACATGTTTTCGCCCGAGGGCTGAAATTGTTTCGCGAGGCGCTTGCCAGCGCACGTGAACAGAATCTATCCTTCCGTTGGCAGCTCGAAGTGGTGCCCAACGTTGGTCACAGCAATACGCATATGGCTTCGCACGCCGTGAAGCATCTATGCCAAGAGTAACGATGGATCGAGGCCAGCAGAATACGACTGACCACGCACGTAAAGTGCTGATCCTGGTCGCGATCGTTCTAGCGGCGAGCTTTTTCGCCTCTTGGTTGCAGTGTTCTGGCGGACGTGTCGATGTGCGATCGATCACGATTCCGACGCAAAACGGACAGTGGCTGTCGGCCGACCTATTTAAGCCCAGAAGTGCGACCAGCGACGACCCCGCGCCACTGGTCATCGTCATTCCTGGTTTTCAGCGCTCGAAAGAGACGCTGTCGAACATCTCCCTTGAGCTATCTCGTCGCGGTATCGTGGTCATTGCTATCGATCCGTATGCGCAAGGTGGTTCAAGCTCTTCCATGAGTCGTCGCGCTGCGACCACCGAAGGCTACGGCATGTTCGCGGTCGTGGAGTACGCCGCCAATACGCCAAATTTGAACTATGTCGACAAGAGCCGAATTGCAGCCACTGGTCATTCGGCGGGCGGCAATGCTGCGATTCGAGGCGCGAGTTACTTTGGCAGGCAAGCTAAGAAGTCGGGAGAATCGAGCAAGCTACATTCGGTTTTTGTTTCCGGCTATGTACTCACGCTGACCGACAAAGTTTTGCGGCATGTCCGTTCCAACGTGGGTGCGAGCTACGCCCTATTTGACGAAGGCGCTTTTCGGAACGAGCATAAGAACGGCGATATGCGAACTGCTCCCGAGTCTCTGCGACTCGTCAATTCAGCCCGAGATGCGAACGTGCCGATAGTCGACGAGGTCGAGATCGGGCGTTTCTACGGCTCTGCGAGCAATCGATCCGCGCGGGTGATGTTTAACGAGCGCTTACTACATCCCTTCCAGCCGTATAGTCTTGAAGCGACGGCCAATCAACTCGAGTACTTCCAGCATGTGTTTGACTGGGACACAGAATTGGCTATTGATGATCAGATCTGGATCTGGAAGGAACTCTCCACATTGATTGCTGCAGTTGCGGCATTCGTGTCGCTGGTGCCACTGGCGCGACTTTTGCTGCAGCTGCCGCCATTTCGCACGCTTGTGCACGAGGTACCGCCCGCCCTGCCCCGCCCCGCCGGGCAAGGAAGCTCAATCTTCTGGGGGATGTTTGTCCTATCAGCACTGATCGCCTGCTGCAGCTATATTCCTATGGCCGAGCTATCGCAGAAATTATTTGTGGCGGCTTCCAGCCGTGAGCAGACCTGGTTTTTTCCTCAGCGAATGAATAACGCCGTAATGCTCTGGGCGGCGCTCAACGGTGTCGTGGGATTTCTGTTGTTCTTTCTCACCTACGCGTACTACGGGAAAGCCCATGGCGTTGTTCCAAAGGTGTGGGGCGCTACAACCCATGTCAAAGAGCTGGCGACGACCCTGATCCTCGCCTGTTGCTTGTTTGCGATGTTCTTTGGTTTGCTGTTTCTTGTCTACTACGTGTTTCATGTCGACTATCGGTTTGTGTTCTTTGGTGCGCGAGTCTTTCAGCCGGTGATGTTTGTGCTTCTGCTGATGTACGTGCCGATCTTCTTTATCTTCTTTCTCTCAAACTCTCTGCGCGTGAATGGTGCGATGCGAATCGAGGGTGATGCGCCGTGGAAAAGTATGTTGCTAGCCGGTTTGGCCAACACGCTGGGTCTTTTCTTAATCCAACTGATTCAGTACGCGACGTTCGCACTCACTGGTACCGTCTACTGGACCGATGGATGGCTGTATGTCAATTTGCTGTTCGCCGTAGTGCCAATCATGTTTGTCTTGCCATATCTGCATCGGTACTTTTTCTTGATGACTGGACGAATCTATTTAGGCCCGATGGTTGCGTGCCTGATTTTTATAATGATTCTGCTTTCCAATACGGTGTGCTACATACCACTATGACGGAATTGGCGGTTGGAATGGTCACCGCCGCGAAGGATCGAGTCGAAAGTGTCGTGGCGATTGGTCAGCTCCCAACGTTGATTCGCCGCAGGAAGTTCAGCAAACGGAGACTGGTACTGGTCAGCTTGGTGCGGTTGAATTGGTCGCCCAATTTCCTGATCGCTTCCGCCTGAGTTGGATACGGGTGGATCGTAGCTGCGATTCTGCCCAGACCAATCTTATGCGTCATAGCGACAGTGATTTCTGAAATCAGGTCGCCGGCATTCTCCGCCACAATCGTCGCGCCTAAAATTTCGTCAGTACCTTTTCGAGTATGGATCTTTACAAAGCCTTGGTCTTGACCTTCAAGGATTGCCCGATCGACGTCCGCTAGCTGCTGAATGTAAGTGTCGATTTCGATGCCCTCTTTCTCCGCATCGTGTTGATACATACCAACATGTGCAATCTCTGGCGAAGTGTAAGTTGCCCAGGGAATGATGAGATCGCTGGCCTTTTTCTTGCCAAACGGACCTAAGGCGAACAGCGCGTTCTGAATAACAATGCGCGCCATGAAGTCGGCGGCGTGTGTGAACTTGTACCGCGAACAGATATCGCCTGCCGCATAAATTCGTGGGTTGGTCGTTTGTAGATTCTCGTTGACGGACACTCCGGTGCGGTCGTGCGCGACATTGACCGATTCCAAGTTGAGTCCTGCGGTATTGGGTGCTCGTCCCACAGCAATCAATAGCTTGTCGACGACAACCTCTTCGGGCCGACCGACGCGTGTCACGGATATTCGGATCCTACCCTCGTCTGCCGGCGACACTTTAATGTCGTTACTATTGAGCATCAGATGAATGCCATCGCGCTCGAACTCCTTCTGAACTACGGCCGCTGCATCGGCGTCTTCGCGTGTCAGGATACGATCCGCTTGTTCGAATAGAAAAACTTCGCTGCCAAATCGCGCGAACGACTGCGCCATTTCGCTGCCGATCGGGCCACTTCCAACAATCGCAAACCTTTGAGGTAGTTCTGTCAGTGAAAAGAGATTCTCGTTGGTCAGATATGCGACCGTGGCGAGCCCTTCGATTGGCGGTGCGGATGCCCGTGCGCCGGTGGCGATCACGGCTTTGCTGAACTTAAGCGTGCTTGAAGGCCCATCCTTTGCAGCCACGGCGAGCGTTCCGTCGTCCAAGAATGATCCTTGCCCAAAGTACACATCAACGCCAAGTTGGCTGAACCGTCTCGCCGAGTCAGCCGGACTGATCTTGGCACGCAGCCGCCGCATGCGTTGCATGGCCGACGCGAAGTCGACACGGGTTTCGCAAGGATGGATCCCGAATGCGTCGGCGTCGCGGACGGTGGCGGCGACGCGCGCCGCACGAATCACGCCCTTAGATGGCACGCAGCCAACGTTGAGGCAATCGCCACCCATCAGCTCTTGTTCTACAAGGGCGACCCGAGCGCCCAAAGCTGCCGCTCCTGCAGCGGTGACGAGACCTGCCGTGCCGGCACCGATCACAACGAGGTGGTAGGCTTGGTCAGAAACCGGATTCGTCCACTCTGGTGGATGAACATGAGACTCTAACTGCTGATTGTATTCGTCGAATGGTGTGAGTTGAACGACGTCGTGTTGCACTTCTGAGCTTCCTGTTCATGGGTCGTAGTCGGTGACAGTGATTCCGCTTGGCGATGGTGGAGGATTCAAAGAGAATCAACGCCGCATCGCGCTAGTTTATCGTCAGGGCAACGCGGTTGACGGCGACATCTGTTTGATGCTCTTTAATGGAGTCCGGGATCGACGAACCGGCATCGCCTTGGCCATTGCCGGAGTTGCTTGAATCGGTCTCATCCGACTTGTTCTTATCGAGGTACTTGAAGGCATAGCGCACAGCTAGCGGAAAAACGCCGAGTAGTGCGAAGGCTCCAAAGATCTGCACTAATTGACTCGGTCCGAAAACGGCGCTGATTCCTTCGTCGGCGAGTGCCTGGAGATTGGGGACCGATGCGCCGGCGTAAACGTAAACGGCTGTGCCACCAAGCATGCCTAGCTGGCTGACCCACCAGAAGGTACGCGTCTTGATTGGTGTGAGTCCCATGACCGCGTTGATGACAAAAAAGGGAACGGCAGGAATCAGTCTCAGTGTAAATAGAAAGAAAGGGCCTTCGCGCTCGAGAGAATGGTTGAAGTTGGCTAAGCGATCGCCAAATCGCAGCCGGATCGCACCGCGAAACAGAAAGCGACTGAGCAGGAATGCCAGCGTTGCTCCCGCAGTCGAGGCAAAGCTAACGAGGATCGTCGCATCGCGGAAACCGAAGTACCACCCATAGGCTAGTGTCAATACGGCCGCGCCCGGCAGCGACAAGCCCGTCACTGCGACGTAAGTAACGAAGGCCGCTCCGTAGACGAGCCACGGACTCTGCTCCTGAAGGTTGCGCAATTGACTTTCATGCTGTGCCAGGTTTTGCAGCGCCAGTGCATCGCCAAGCAGCGCGTATGCGATCGCAATTGTTACTGCGAAAACCGCGAGAACGCCTACTTTGACGGCCAACTTCTCGCGGCTGAAGTGCCGACGAACATCGTTGGCGGGTTTATGTTCAGAGTCGCCTGACATGGCACGGTTCTCCGATATGTTGCTGGACTAGGCGGCGATCTAAGTCTGCGTCGAGCACATAGTTAGACGACGGATCAACCAACAACTTACCATGCAATGTTTCGGCGCGCATACAGAGAGATTATCGAAGCAATCCGCCTTGAAACCACATTTGGCGGTGCACGGCGATCCGCGCTTATTGTTCACCCTAGATCGGCGCCGCAAACTAGAGCTCAAATTCAAAACTCTGGGCGACAATCGGGCATCGCTCGCAGAATTCCTTCTGTTCTCGCCAACAGTGCGACGAAACTCGTCGTTCTAAGTGAGTTTCTGATGTGTGGGCGTTCGCGGATTCACCGTTTGGATACGATGTTTGCCATCGCGCCTTCACGCGCCAACAGCAGACTTAGTTGAGGCGGAACATGACCACACTCCACTTTGGCAGATTGATGTAGATCCGCCCGTCGGCCTGGGTGTGGGGCTGGTGGTACGCGTTGCCGGATCCGTGCCACCCGCCGAATTCGGCGTCTTGACTACAGAGAATCTGCGTCCATTGCCCCCACTGATTGTCTGTCGAGACGCCGTAGGAATGTCCGCTGAAGTTAGTTTCACCGAGGTTGACAACGGTGAGTACCAAGTTGCCATCCTGCCATCGCTTGAACGCGATCACTTGGTTGCTATGGTCTTCGTGAGTAACGATTAGCGAGTCGCTCCGTAGCGCGGGGTTCTCCCATCGCAAGTGATTGACCGCACCGACGAGACGCCTCATCTCGATGCCGAGAGAGTCGCCTGCAATTCCCCAATCGAAGCGATGGTCGCCGTTGTTGTCCTGGC
Organism: Planctomycetota bacterium; assembly: GCA_039184115.1. GTDB lineage: Bacteria > Planctomycetota > Planctomycetia > Pirellulales > Lacipirellulaceae > Bythopirellula. The sequence goes on from JBCDBK010000030.1 coordinate 44,143, forward strand.
CGTCGTGCCAATAGCCCCAAGCGACTGTTGGCGAACCCATGTGGCACTCGCTGCCCATAAACATCATAGGCGTGCCAGGCATCGCGACATTCAATGTCCAAGCAATTCGGCACTTGGCGCGAGCGTGCCAGTTGTGCCGACCGCCATACTGATCGATCAAGTAGCGGTGCCGGGCGTCCCAATTAGTGAGTCCGTCTTTGGCATTTCCATTCCGGTCGTCTCCGACATCGTCGTGTGAACCGAGTGTGTACTTCACGAGATTCCAAGCGTGCGAAAAACCGTCCCAGCCGAGAAAGGACTTCACGCGGTCGATTGGGCGATCGCCGTTGAGGGCGCGCTGCATCTCGTGATGCGAACTAGCCAGCCAACTCGCATCGAAGTTCCCTAGAGTTGTGATCCAAGGATCGGCTGGCAGGTGCTCAGCGATAAAATACTTTGAAGGGTAACGCTGCTGCAGTCGCCACATCACTTCGCGTAGGTGATTGCCATTGATCTGAGTGGTCACGTCGAAACGCAAACCGTCTGCGTTATAATCGTCAAAGTACATGCAGGCATTTTGGAAGAAGTACTCCTGCACTTCCCGCTTATGCCAGGCGGGACCGCGACCCCAGTCCGTCCATGGACCATTCTCAAAATAGATGCCGCCGCAATGCTCATCGGAGTGATCCGAGTAGCCGTCATATTGCCATAGCAGGTTGTCTTGTGGGCCCGCGTGATTGTAGACCACATCGAATATCACCGCTAAGCCATGTTTATGAGCGGCATTTACGAAGTGTTTCAAGTCTTGCGGGTGGCCATAGGCCGATTCTGGAGCGAAGAAGGCCGCCGGATTATATCCCCAGGATCGACTCTGCGAGAATTCCTGCACCGGCAATGGTTCGATGGCGCTGAACCCCAATTCACGAATGTAGGAGAATTTGCTTTCGACATCAGAGAACGATGCGATCTCTTTATCGAAGTGATCGTTGCGACCAGCGAAAGTTCCGCAGTGAAACTGGTAAATCAGAAAATCGCTAAACTGAGGTGTTTCGAAAGGAGTCCAAGAGTACGGTTCGTTACTGACGACAATGGACGCGTTCTCGCTCGCGGGATGATTTTTGGTAAGTTGCGAGTGTATCGTGTCGCGAGCGGCTGCATCGAGTCTTTCAAAAGTTCTTCGCCTATTTGTGATTTGGTAACGATAAAGCCGTCCGGCTTCGACTCCGCTGACTAAGCCGGTCCAGTAGCCATCGGCTGAACCCGTTAGTTCAAAGGACTCCTGCGAGGACGAGTTGTGGTCCCAATGGGTGCCAGATTGCAACAGCACGTGGACCGACTCCGCATTTGGGCACCACACTCGGAATTCGCAACCGCCACCCTTGAGGGTCGCGCCAATCGGCATGTCCATAATACTCGGCCTTCTCTCTACGTAGCGCTTTCGTTGGGGCACCTAATTTCGGCTCAGCTAGGCTATTTCGATACTACCTTCCCCAACTGGCGACCTTTGCACAATCATAGCACGTGGGCGACTTCAGGTGCTTAGGCGAATCGCAAAGCCATTCACGAGAGAGTTAGCGGATTGGCGACGAAGTCGAATCTGGCTTTTTTTTCAAAGCGAAACAGCCTGAAAGCCGCCGCCCACGGGAGAACGCCCGCAAGCGACGGTCGTTGAATAGCGTCAGACCCACTATTGGGTCATCCGGCAAAGATAAAGTGCCGGGTCCGCGAGAGCCGCGCATCCCCCGAGAGCTATCAGGATCATCACGCTAGGTTCTGGCACAACGGCGATGGGAAACTGGCGTAGCGTAAACGTGTCAATACCATCGGGGACGTCGATCGAGAAGACAAACGGTTCGTTGTAAAACGTATCAGGCTGACCAGGTCCGCCATCGGCAAAGATGTAGTCTTCACTGACAATCGTCACGTCAGGGAAGGAGAATCCAGGCGCAGGGTCGAACTGAATCGTTGAGTTGTAGAGCGGAGCATCGAAGTCGAGTCCGTCGCCCGGCGTCGACAGGACAAAGTCGGCTCCGGTGCCGAAGCCAAGCTGGATATGATAACTTTCCCAATCGAATCCGGAACTATTTTGAACACCTTCGATAAATGAGTACTCCGTAACTCCATCGGTATTCATCACTTCAAAAACGATGTCGATGTGTTCGACACCACGAAAGTCTTTTTGGCGCACTTCCATCACATTTGGTGAATCGTCGACAACGTCATCGTTGTTGATTGTCAGATCAAAGGGAGGTTCGATACCTGCGATCGAAACAATGCCGTCCGTCCAGTCGAACGAAACGATTTTGCCGGCACTGGCCAAGGGCATGGCGACAAGGGTAGATGCTGCGAGTAGGGTAACGAAACGGCAAGTATTGCTGAAAGACATGAGTATTCCTCAGTGATAGTTGGTCGAATTATGCGAATGAGAAGTCAGCTAGCTGGAAAATCTATCGACGACGCTGCACGACGAAGCCGATGATGGCAGTTCCGACGAGTAGCGCAGTGGCTGGCTCTGGAATCGTCGTGGGGTACTCAAGCAGTGTGTACGCCAGCGTGTTTGGCGGAGAGAAATTGAGCGTTGTGACGGCGAATTGCTTTTCGATTTCCAACACCTGCCCCGGCAAGACCGGTTGCGAGAAATTGTCGATGTCTAGCACGCTTCCGCTGACTGACTGCGAGTAGGTAATCGGCACCCCATCGATCCACATGCCTGAAACGCTCGAGGGTCCCCAAGCGGCACCGTGTGAGCCGAGCGCCGCGTTGATCTCGTGCCAGTCGGTCCACGGTTCGGTGCCTACATTGAGAATTGTTTCGTAGAAGATTCCGCCGCCACCAAAGCCGGTGATCGGGCTGCTCCAAAACTGCTTGCGCCACGGGCCGCCGCTGGCGTCCAGATCGATTGGGATCGGCCCTGGGCCATTGATGGTGTCGTTAGGGCCGCCGACCCAAAACGTATTGCTTGACGGATCGTGGACGTGCACGGTCGATGGGGAGCCAGCTGTACCCTGGGCAATGCTGGCTTGAGCTAGCAACGCGACGGCAACTACCGAGAGCACAATGCGTGCGATATTGAATTTCATGGTGTTTCTCCGAAATACTAAGTGGGAGGAATTAGAGAACTGGTTACCGATGCGCCGTTCGGCGTGCTGTCAGCCCAAAGCAAACCGCACACAGCGCCAGTGAAACGGTTCCGGGTTCGGGCACGATTCCGTTCATCAACATGCTGTCGAAATTATCGAGGAACAGTTTGTGCCAGCCCGCACCGTCTTCGGGATCGGTAAACGTTTCAAAATAGAGGTTCTGCATATCACTGAGAGCATTCGTAAAGCTGACGCCGGAGACCACTGGAATGGTCGCACCGGGGATGTAGGTGCTGCTGCCAGTAAGAATGGGCGGGCTCGTCGGCGGACTCAGTGGTGTGATGCTTAGATCGTAGACGTCGGCGTCGAAATCTAGTTTCAGTGTGATGCGATCCCATCCGGATTGATTGTGCGTATATCCAGCAAACTCGTTTAGATTGCCTGCCGCGTCGGACCACATCAGACGGTTGGAGTCGTTGAAGGCAATGGTCATCCCTGGGCTGGCGCGTGTGCCGCCAAAGTCCATCGTCATCATCGGCGCGTTGTTCGCCGTCCCACTGTTCTGCCCAGTGACCACGCATACGTCGAATTCGAGAACCAGGATGTTCGATCCCACAGACGTTGGATTGAGTCCTGCGATGTCGCCCGGCTCGAAGCTGTAGGAAAACAGATAGTTTCCTGCCGCGTTGTCGTTTCTAACCACCATGGCAAAGGGCTCTGCCAGCGCGAAACCGGCGTTATATCCGTGCTGTGCCACGTAGTTGTTGTTGAGCGTTCCGCCATCAAACGACCACAGCGGGTTGTAGGTCCAGAATCGCGTCGAGAAAGCGCCAGAGTAACCGTCCGCCACGCTAAACTCGTTGAGAATCGCGTGAGCTGGTTGAGTGGCGAGTGCCAAAACTGCGAGTGCGAAAAGGTATTTGATTTTATTCATGAGTCTTCTATCAGGTTGAAGGAATGGTACTGAAGGATTCAGAGAACTAGCGACGCTTGGCTGCAAGTGCAGCCAAACTGAAACAAAGTAGGACGATGGCGGTTGGCTCGGGAATAGGTTGAATTCGAATGCCGTCGATTCCCATGTAGGCGGCGAGTCCACTGGTTCCGACTGCACGCGAAACGAATGCCAACTCTGCGGTCGTGTTGGGCGCGACGAAGCTCATTGTGCCGCCGGTCCACACGATAGGATTGGTGGCAACCGCCTGTTTGGACAACGTCGTCGACGTGTCCGACGACAGTCCGTCCACAACCAACTCCCAAAACCCATCCTCGCCGTTCCAAGCGCCGCTGGTGGGATTCTCAAAACCAAGATTGGTCTGATGAAACGTCACTTGATAAGTGGCCCCAATGGTCAGACCCGTGACGTTTTGGGCAAACGCTTCGGAGTTGGGGAAATCACTCCCGCCAGCGCGAACGAATGTTCCGCCATTTGGCGAAAGTGTCCAGTTAACGCCCGTGTTATTAAAGGGGCCGGTTGCGTCAACCGTATCTGGCGTCTTCTGCCACAGGAACCAATCGGGAGGCACGGTGCCCGTCGCTACCGGACCGGTGAGCGACGAGTTCATTAACACCGGCATCGCGTCAACGCCCGCTGGACATATTGCCAGCAGCAAGAGTGATGAGCAACACAGTGTGGGGAAAAGTTTGATTCTCATAAGTTAGCTCTTTCGCTTGAAACTCACTTTTGGCTACTTGCGTCATCCACGCGGAAACGTAGCGACGTTGACGGATGCAATCTGGCAGGCAGCTAGGCGCCTGTGCCAAACCGTCGCGAAGCGACTGCCAACAAACCGACAACTGAAAGCAAACCGGTGCTGGGCTCTGGAATGAGTGTGATGCCAATGATGCTGCCGGAAGAAGTTGCCAGTCCCGTCGCATCGGTCATCGACGCGCTGCCGACGCCCAAGGAATTGATCGCTGACGGGGGCAGGCCGAGGGCATTCATATAGTCCTGCAAGACGAAGCGCCACGACTCGCCGGCTTCCCAGATTCCATCCGGTGTCATGCTTTCGAAGATCAAAGAGTGATGGACACCGCCCGGATCTCTGATGTCGTTGTCGATGCGAAAGGCTTCGTTCAGCGGCGCGAACAAGATATCGTCGGCCTCGCCATCAAAGTTTGTGATGGTGGTTTCGGGGCTCGCGACATACCAAACCTCGATCCAATCGCGGCCAGACAGATTACGGATTTCGACAATTGGATCGGCCAAAGTTGTCGAATTGCTCGCTGGACATGGAGGGAACTGCGAAAACCCTTGATCAGAAGCGAACAACGCTTCGTCGGATGGGAAAACGGTGAAATCTCCAATCTCGTGCACGCCCTCGCTCGGAATAAAAAGTGGGTCGCAGTCCGGCGTATCTACGTGGACGACTTTCACCGGCAACGCGACAGATTGGGAACAGACGAGCGTGAGAGACAGCAATGCAAACAGACAGTTGCGATTCATAAAAGTAGTCATGAGACTTCTCCAAGTTGAAAAGGTATTGAGAGTTCAAGTCGTAAAGGAACTGGTAAATCTCTGTCATGCAGGCAGTGTCCTCCTTGTGAGCAGAACGGCGAGTGTAGCGCCAAGGAGGTAGAAGGTGGCAGGTTCGGGAACCACGCGAATGTTCACGCACGCACTGTCGGCAAAGTGTCCAGCGAATTCGTTGGTCCCGTCGTTAGTGACGTTCTCAACGGCGGCTACGCGGACTGCTAGAAACGTCGTTCCAGCCGGCACTTGCATCGACGTGCTCAGCCGCTGCCAACTTTGCTCGTCGTTGTCGCTGATGAGATTGCTCGTTGAGAGGCTCAGGAAGTTATTCACGTTCGACGGGAATGCCGCTGCAGACCCGGCGTTCGCCTGAATGCGTGCCGAAAACAGTGTGTCGACCACGGACTGCCCGTCGGGTTCCTCCGCCACTCGATTCGCGTAGTATTCAAAATCCGCAAACACGTTGCCGGCGGAGATCTGCGTCGATAAGTGCGACACATCGACTAACTGCCAGACTTCAGAGCCAACCGTACCAGGCGATCCACCCAGCGGTGTCGTGCCGTCAAACTGCAGCATGCGTTGCCCGCTGTGCGGCGTGATTCCAAGTGCTGGCCCAGTGATATGCGACGCATCACCTGCCCAGTCCAAGAATCCGTTTGGCGGACCACCGGCAGTGAACTCCGAAGACTCAAAACTGTGATTTTCAAGATAGCATTCCGGAGGAACGATCGTCGCGTTGATGCGAAACGCTGGCTTAGGAAAGTTCGGACCATTGCCGGTACTCCACCCGAACGTCGAGAGGTTTACTGCATGGCGATTCTGTCCCAAAACGTTGTAGTGCCAGACACCGCGGTTTTGGTTGCCGTCAACCACAACCCAATACTTGGTTCCGGGCTGCAGCATGGCTCCAGAGTAATTCGCCGTATGAATCGACGGTGTAGGAGTCACCGGCGTCGCCAGGCCAAGGCCCGAATTGATGAAGCTCCCGTTGGGCGTATCCAACGGTGGATTCAACCCTGGCGAGTTTGCTTGCACTTCCACGTCGAAACTGTTCGAAGTGCCCAGCTGTAATGACAGGGGCAGCTCGATGGAATCCAATCGCCAGGGATAGGTAGTATTCGGCACCACAAACGACGCCCCGATTTGTCGAATTGACGAGCCGCCGTCATCGATCACTTGAGCCCCGTTGCCGAGGTTGTAGGTATCGTTTACGCCGAAGTTATCAAAGAGTACGGTTGCTTGCGCTGCTGACGCGAAAATCAGTAACGCGGAAACGCACCCAATAACGCTAATCGAAACTCGCTGCTTGGACATCTGCTGGTTTCCTTCGATGAGTTGCCGTGAGATGAAAAGCCGGTCCGAAACCGGTTTACTTCCACTTTCGATTTCTTCGTGCTGCTGCGCCGCGACAATGAGAGGGAGCCTTGTGACTCCTTTTCGGCGGCGTACTTCGACGACGGCCTTTCGCCGCTGCGCGAGACTTGCCGACCGGCATTGGGGTATTGCGCTGCGGACGAATACGGACGAAGGTCGCGGCATCGTCGTAAAGATCTGAGATATCGTTAGCAACTTGCTGTGTTGTGCTGACCATGAGACTTCTCCAAAAAGAGTGACGTTACTGTTCAAGACTGCGTGTGGTGAGGTGGGGCGCTAGCAATGTCGCGACTCGGCAGGCCTCTAGGAGATGCACGCGGCGGACCGTGAACGCGCAAATCCTGACGATGTTTGCTTGCCGAGGGGAGAGAATTCAACCAGTCACCGAGAATGGGTTTGCACGTATAAAGCGTGGCACCCAGCTGACGGGCGAGTAGTTCTTCGGCA